>NKIR01000029.1 GCA_002255985.1 Sphingomonadaceae bacterium PASS1 | reverse complement strand
CGTTCGAACAAGGCCCCGTCCCGGGCATGAGCCCGAAGGAAATCAAGAAGTACATCCGCTACATCGCCGATTGGCGCCTCGGCCAGCTGGGCTTCCAGCCGATCTACATGATCGAGGAGCACCCCCTCCCCTGGCTCACCCCGCTGCTCAATGGCGTGGAACACGCCAACTTCTTCGAAACCCGCGCCACCGAATACTCCAAGGCCGCCACGCGCGGTGACTGGAACACCGTGTGGTCGAGCTTCGACTCGCGCCGCAAGGCGAAGACCAGCGATGCGGCCAATGAGCTGGTGATCGAGGACGAAGCGGACATGTTCAAGGCGGCGGGGATCGCGGCGGAGTGATGGTACCGCAGTTCATCGGCGTGTTGATTGGAGGTCAATTTGATTCGCCGAAAAACTGTTTTTGTCGTCGGTGCCGGCGCTAGCTTTGAACTGGGCCTTCCTCTCGGAGAGACCTTGCTACAGAGGATCGCAGACGCACTTGATTACAGGATTGACTACTCCGAAGTCTCAGGTGGGTCGAAGGAAATACTCCGAGCCCTTGGGGCCGCAGCCGGTCAAAACGGAATTGAATTCCGCGAATACGTGAATGCGGCCCTGAGAGTGCGAACTGCTGCACACTTAGGGCTGTCTATAGACAATATTGTACACCAGCAGAACTCGGACCATCTTTTAGTGGAAGTAGCAAAGATCGCTATTGCCTATCAGATACTTTCCGCAGAGGAAGCTAGCTGCTTGCGAATACCCGATCAACCCTCTGAACCAACTTGGCCAGAGATTAGAGGGACTTGGCTTGGGCGATTCGCGCAAATATTGGTCCAAGATGTTACTAAGAGCAATTTAGACATCATTTTTGACAATATTTCAATCATAAGCTTTAATTATGACCGAACTATCCGGAGGGCATTACCGAATATTCTCACGAGCCAATTTGGTATTTCCGATGTCGCAGCCAGTGAACTTGCAAAACGCCTTAAGATATTTCATCCATATGGCTCTCTCGGCGGTTTGTATTGGGAAGATACTTCGAATATTGTGCAATTCGGATCACCTCAAACGGCCAACTTATTGCAAGTTTCAAAGAATATTAGGACTTTTACCGAGCAAACTCGGGATGGGGAAAAGCTCTCCGCGATGAAAACTGCGCTCTCAAGCGCGGATCAGATAGTCTTTTTGGGGTTTGGATATCTGAGTCAAAACATGCAGCTTATCTTAAGCAATGTCCATGGTTGCGCCATGTCAGTTACCGGAACGTCACTCGGGTTATCAGAGCCAGATACTGAAATCGTATCTAATCAAGTTAGTCAATTTTTTAAAACCGAATTTCGGCCTCATAAAACCCCCTACTTGCGCCCGCTGAAATGCCACGAATTTCTACGCGAGAATTTTCGATCAATAACGGCATAGTTGCTTGTTTGGTTTTAAGTTCCAAAAGCTGCAACGTACCTCAGAATGCAGCAAGCGGTATCCAATCTTGACAAAACAAACCAAATAGGTTAAATGCCTCCCCGGATCGGGAGCAGGCGAGGCTAGCCTTCCCCCCGCTCTTCTGGCCTGAGGCGTTCACGCCAAGGGCCAGCGCGGTCGGTGCGGGCTGCGGGTTGAAGGCGGGGCGTCGTCCCAAGGCCTCGCCCGGCAGATGCCGCGCACCGTGGATCACTGCCCACGCTTCATTCGGCTCTCCGCCCCATGAAGCAGGTTGCCGGCTGGCACGCGAGCCGCCCCCGGCATCCGGGTCTGGTCCCGATAAGGTCGAGCTGGATCGGACCCTGCCCCTTCCGGCCATTCGCCAGCGATGCAGACCAGCGACGTCCTTCCCGCAGCGCCCTCAAACGGCGCCGCACCGGCCGCGCGATCCACTTGCCTTGCCCACCAGCCGCCTCGGCGCGCCGTCAAATCCAACAGCGCCGCGCACGGTCAGCCCTCCAGCCACCCCACCATATAGGCAAACAGCAAGACCTCCAGCCCTGCCAGCAGCGCATAGACCGCCAACCACAGCAGCGGCCGGGGCACATGCGCCAGATCGGGTCGGCCCGCAGGATAGTGCAGAGGGACCACGGTCCCCACCGGCGGGGTCTGCGCGCCGCGATAAAGCGCATCCACCACCTCGTGCTCCCCGCCCGCGCTGGTGAAGCGGTACACCGGCGCATAGCTGCGGCTGCCGTCTTCCCAGGTCGAGCGAAAGCCAGTGACCACGGCCTCCACCCGCAGCGAAGGCCGCGTCAGCCGCACAAGATCACGGCGCGCCAGCACCCAGAGGCTGAAAAGGCACAGCGCCTGCCCGGCAAAAAGGAAGTAGAGTTCCATCGAGCGAACCATGGCACACGCAGATTAAAGCCGCGTTTCAAACCCCGCCCAG
>NKIR01000003.1 GCA_002255985.1 Sphingomonadaceae bacterium PASS1 | reverse complement strand
GCCGAAGCTGCCGCCGCCCCCGCCAAAACCCCCGCCGCCAAAGCCGCCTCCACCGCCGCCCCAGGATGATCCGCCGCCGCCCCAGATGATGACCGGAGCCACGCCGCCGCGCCGGTGCTTCCGCCCGCCACCGTTCGTCGATCGAATCATGGGCAGAAATACGAAGAAGATCAGGAACAGGACGAAGATAATCGCGCCGAACGGTATGCCTTCGCCCTGGCCCTGACGTTGCTCCGCCGCTTGCGCAATTTTGGCTGCTTCGTCGGCCGGCAACTCAAGCTGCGTGACGATGCGGTCGACCCCCGCGTTAATGCCGCCGGCAAAGTCACCCGCCTTGAACAGTGGCGTGATGTCGTTGCGAATGATGGTCGATGACAGGCCGTCGGTCAGGACGGGTTCAAGGCCATAGCCGACCTCGATACGCATTTTGCGTTCATTGGGCGCTATAATCAGGATGGCGCCATTGTCTTTTTCGGTCTCGCCTTTGCCGTCCTGCCCAATCGCCCAATGGCGGCCAAGCTGATATCCATAATCGGATATTTCATAGCCTTCGAGGCTGTTTAATGTGGCCACCACCAATTGCCGCTTGGTGCGCGTATCGAGCCCCTGCAACTTGGCGGTCAACGCTGCTTCTTGCTGTGGATCGAGCAGATTTGCCTCATCGACAACGCGGCCCGAAAGCTTGGGGAAGTTTTGCGCAAGCCCTGCCTGGCCGGTTAAGGCCAAAAGCATCGCTGTCAGCAGGCCAAGGGCCTTTTTCATGTGTGTAATCCCAACAAGGGGTTAAGTTGCGGGCGCCATATCAAGCGTCGGTGCGGATTCCGCGCCTTGCGTGGTGGCTTGATATGGGATCATCGGTTGCGCACCGTGAATGATTTTTGCGCCGATGATATCGGGGAATGTGCGGATGGTGGTGTTATACCCACGCACAGCCTCGTTATAATCGCGCAAGGTGATGCGCACCCGGTTTTCCTGACCTTCAAGCTGATCCTGCAGTTTCAAATAGCCCTCTTGGCTCTTCAACTGCGGATATTGCTCAACCGATACGAGGAGCCGCGAGAGGCTGCCCGACAATTGGTTTTGTGCGGACTGAAAAGCGGCCATCTTGGCCGGATTGGCCAGATCATCAGGATTGACCTGAATATTTGGCGATGTCGCGCGCGCACGGGCCTCGATGACTTCAGTCAACGTTTTGTTTTCCTGCGCAGCTGCGCCTTTGACGACATTTGCCAGATTTGGAATAAGGTTGGCGCGCTCTTGAAACGCGGCCTGGACGTCGGCCCATTTTGCCTTGGCATTTTCCTCGGCGGTCGGAACGCTGTTGATGCCGCAGCTTGCAAGCGAGAGGGCTGCAGCGGTTAATAGCAAAGATTTTACAACTTGGTTACGCATTGAAAGAGCTCCTCCAACGGGCTGTCGCCCAGATTTCAGCCGTTTAACCGGCGTGTATTACATACATAAGGCGCAGGTGCGGCTTTCGCAATGTCTGCTATCGGCAATATGCCATGTTTTGCTGTCGGGCATTGTAAAGGAATGCGCTGGCCAATGGATGTGGCGATAAATTCATTTCGCTTTCGCGCTATTATCTGATGTATTGCGAAGGTAGATTTAGGGGCGGCGGAATTAACGTTGCTCAAAAAATGACCACTGGGGGAGCAAGATGAAAAAATGGATACTCGGTATATGTATTGTGATCGCGGCTGCGGTCGGCGGTTTTTGGGCGAGCGCGGACAAGGATATGAAAGCGCTCATCTCTCACCTGCCGACGGACGCTAACGTGCTTTTCTGGAGCGTTGAGCAGCGCGACGCCGGTTTCCGCGCATTGGACCGCATTCCCATATTGGCGAAATCGAACATCATCAAAGCGGGTGATACGGTTTATCCCATGCCCAAGGGCGAACCGCTGAGCATTGATATGGATGTCGATGCTTATATGAAGGCGCAGCGTACGGCTGGCCTCGTCATTGTCCAAGATGGCAAGATCCGTGTTGAAAAATACGGTCTCGATTTTGACGCACAGGGCAAGTGGACAAGCTTCTCCGTCGCCAAGTCGTTCACCTCGACGCTTGTCGGCGCGGCTATCAAGGACGGCTATATCAAAAGCGTCGACGACATGGTCTCGGCCTATATTCCCGACCTAAAGGGTTCTGCATATGACGACGTGACGATTGCGCAGCTGCTGACGATGACGTCGGGCGTAAAATGGAACGAGGATTATGCCGATCCCAAATCCGACGTCGCATTGTTCAACCTGCACAAGCCCGAAAAGGGCATGGACGTTACGGTCAGCTATATGCGCAATTTGCCGCGTGAAGCGCCCGCCGGAACGAAGTGGGTGTATAAGACCGGCGAAACCAACCTAATCGGCGTGTTGGTCAGCTCTGCCACCAAGAAAAAGCTGTCCGATTATCTGTCCGAAAAAGTCTGGGCACCTTACGGCATGGAACAAGACGCAAGCTGGCTTTTGGGTTCAACCGGGCATGAAATTAGCGGCTGCTGCATTCAGGCCTCGACCCGTGACTATGCCCGTTTTGGCTTATTCGTTTTGGGCGGTGCCAAGATAAACGGGCAGAGCATTTGGCCGGATAACTGGTTGGCATCTGCAACAGTCAAACATGCTGACATCGGTATGGCTGGCAGGGGCTATGGCTATCAATGGTGGACCTATGATGACGGCAGCTATGCTGCCCAAGGCATTTTCGGACAGGGCATTTTCATTGACCCCAAACGGAATCTGATCATCGCGTCCAACAGCAATTGGCCAAAGGCGACGGACCCCGAAACCGTGGGCGAAGGGCGTGAAGCGTTCTACAAGGCGGTCCAAGCCGCGGTCGACGCCGACGCGAAAAAGCGCTGAATGAAGCGATATGTTGCGGTGCACAATAATTGCGTTAAATCGTAATAAAATTGCGCCGCAACATGTCGGAAAAAGGGTCTTTTCTAAGTCCCATTAATAGTCCAGCATGCGCATGTTACGATAGGTTTCTGCTGGAGAATAATCATGGACTTTAAGACGTTTTTACACGCGGGCAGCAACCGCCGGGCTATGTTAAAAGGGATGGGCGTTGCCGCTGTTGGTTTCTCGCTGACCGGCGCGCTTGCTGGCTGCGGTGAGAAGGAAGCCAAAAAGCTGGCCAATGGCGAGGAGGCGAAGCTGAACTTCTACAATTGGGACACCTATATCGGTGAAACCACGTTGGAGGATTATAAGTACAGCGCTGGCGTCGACGTCAACATGACGCTGTTTGCCAGCAATGACGAACTGTTCGCTAAGCTGCGCGCCGGAAACCCGGGCTATGACGTCATCGTCCCATCCAACGATTTTGTGGAGCGTATGGCCGCGGCCGATATGCTGATGCCGCTTGATCAGGTGCAAATCCCGAACTTCAAAAATGTTGCCAAAGATTATCAGGATGTTCCCTATGATCCGGCACGCAAATATTCGATGCCTTACACCTGGTTGGCGCTGGGCATTGGCTATCGCAAATCCAAGGTGAAGGCGGTGCCGGACAGCTGGAAAGTGCTGTTCGACAGCGATGAATATAAAGGCCGCATCGCGGTGTTGTCCGAGGCGGGCGATATGTTCCGGCTACACGGCAAATATATGGGCAAGTCGGTGAATGCCCTCACCGATGCCGATTTGAAGGCCATCGAAGCCATGATGATTAAGCAAAAGCCGAACATCAAAGCCTTCCATGAAGACAATGGTCAGGACTTGTTGCTTAAGGGCGAGGTCGATCTGGTGCTTGAGTATAATGGCGACATTGCGCAGGCGATGGTCGAAGATTCCGACATTGGTTTTGTCATCCCCAAAGAGGGCAGCCAGCTGAACTCCGACAATCTGTGCATTCCCAAGGGCGCGCCGCATCCGAAAAATGCCCACGCATTCATCAATTATTTGCTGGATGCCGAAGCTGGTAAGAAGATTACCGAAACCATTTTGTATCCAACGCCAAATGACGCCGCAAAGGCGCTGATGCCCGATGCGTATAAGAACAATCCGGTCATCTTCCCGCCAGCAGATGTTTTGGCGAAATGCGAATATGCAAAGTTCAATACAGAGCTTCAGCCAAAATATGAGGAGGCGTTCACCCGCGTGCGGGCCGCCTAAGATATGTCGGGGGCGCTGCAAGACTGGAAAAGCCAGAAGAAATCTTTTGCGGCCGTTGTTACGGCACCGGTGTTCTGGCTCGCCCTGTTCTTCGTGGCGCCCATGGCTATCGTTTGGCTTTACAGCTTTGGGCAGAATGCCGGGCCTGCCGACATTGAAATTTCCGGCACGCTTGATAATTACAAGCGCGCGACCGAGTGGCTGTATGTATCGATTTTCCTGAAAAGCTTTGCGGTCGCGGCGCTCACGACGCTTTTATGCCTCATCATCGGCTTTCCGGTTGCGATGGCGATTACCTTCGCCGCGCCAAAATGGCGGCCATGGTTGCTGCTTGGCATCATGCTGCCCTTTTGGACCAACCTGTTGATCCGCACTTACGCGTTGATGGCGCTGATGGGCACCAACGGATATATGAACAAGGGCCTTGGCGGACTGTGGGAAGGCGCAAGTTGGCTGCGCACGATTGTCGGAATGCAGCCGCTTGAGGCGTGGACGCCCGTGCAGTTGCTTTACAACAATTTCGCGGTCGTGCTTGGGCTGGTTTATGTCCATCTGCCTTTCATGGTCTTGCCGCTCTATTCCGCGCTCGACCGGCTGGACAGAAGCCTGATTGAAGCCAGTCTCGACTTGGGCGCCGGGCATTTCAAAACCTTTATGCAGATCGTGGTTCCGCTTGCCGCGCCGGGTATTGTCGCGGGCGTGATGATTACATTGATCCCCGCACTTGGCGCCTATCTGACCCCTGACCTTATGGGCGGGACAGATAGCCAGATGATCGCCAATGTTATCGAACGGCAATTCAAGCGCGCGAATGACTGGCCATTCGGCGCTGCGCTCTCGTTCCTGCTTATCTATGCAATGTTCATTCTGATCGCGTTCCAATCGATGCGTGCGAACAAAGTGAAGGAGGCGTGATGATGTTCAATCGCACCCCCATCGCGCCGTTGGAATATACCAGAAAGCTGTGGATGCGCAGTTGGGTCGGATTGACCATGCTGTTCCTCTACGCGCCGCTCATCATATTGATGGTCTTCAGTTTTAACGACAGTAAGCGCAATGTCGTGTGGAAGGGCTTTACCCTCAAATATTATGAGAAAGCGCTGCACAACGACAGTCTGGTTGAGGCGTTGGTCAACTCGCTCACCATCGCGACGCTTGCGACGATCGTCAGCCTTGTGATTGGCGCGCTTGCGGCGGTTGCGCTCTGGCGGTTCCGGTTTCCGTTCAAGGGGCTGGTTGAAGGGACTATGTCCCTGCCGATTATCGTTCCCGAGATTTGTTTGGGCGTCGCCTTTTTGATCTTTTTTGCAAAGGTCGACTGGCCAACGGACTTGCCATGGCCGCTCAATCTTTCCGCGATCACGATTGCGCATATCACATTCTGTTTCCCGTTCGTTGCGATGGTTGTTCGCGCACGGCTGGCAAGTTTTAACAAAGAAGAGGAAGAGGCCGCAAAGGACCTCGGCGCGACGGAATGGCAGGCGTTTCGCGATGTCTTGCTGCCGCACATACGGCCGGCGTTGGTGGCGGGTGCGCTTTTGGCTTTCACGCTTAGTCTTGATGATTTCGTCATCACCTTTTTCACCAGCGGTCCGGACACGATCACCTTCCCGGTGAAGGTATATTCGATGGTCCGTTTCTCGGTCACGCCAGAGGTGAACGCCGCGTCGACAATCCTCATCCTCCTTACTGTCATCCTGACCTTCATCGCGCTCAAATTGCAGGGCGTGAAGGGCATTGCGGAAACCCATTAGAGATCATCCTTATGACCCAAGCCAAACAGCCCATCATTCAAATCCGCAACGTGTCCAAACGCTTTGGCAAGGTGACGGCTGTCGACAATATCAGTCTGGATATTCTCGCAGGCGAATTCTTCGTTCTGTTGGGACCGTCTGGCTGCGGCAAAACCACGCTGCTGCGGATGATCGCCGGCTTTGAAATGCCGACCGAGGGGCAGATTTTTATCGACGGGCAGGATATGAGCCTTGTGCCGCCGAACAAGCGGCCCGTGAACATGGTGTTCCAAAGCTACGCCGTTTTTCCGCACATGAACGTCACCGACAATGTCGGCTATGGCCTGCGTATATCGGGCGTATCGAAGGGCGAAATTCGCGACCGCGTTGCCGAGGCGCTTGAGCTGGTGAAACTGGGCGGATTTGAAGACCGGATGCCGGACCAGATGTCGGGCGGGCAGCGCCAGCGCGTTGCACTTGCGCGCAGTCTGGTGATGCGGCCAAAGGTGCTGTTGCTCGATGAACCATTGTCGGCGCTCGACGCCAAATTGCGCGCGCAAATGCAGTTTGAATTGGCTGATCTGCAGGACAAGGTCGGGATTACCTTTGTAACCGTCACGCATGATCAGGACGAGGCATTGTCGATGGCAAGCCGTGTTGCCGTCATCAACAAAGGCGAAGTTGCGCAACTCGCGCCGCCAGCGGATCTCTATGAATATCCCGCAAACCGCTTCGTGGCCGATTTCGTGGGTTCCGTGAACATATTCGAGGGCAAGTTGACGCTGGACGAACCGGATAAGGCAGCGGTGGATTGCCCCGGCCTTGGCAAAATTTACCTCAATCATGGTGTCACTGGGCCGCATGGTGCCGACGTCTGGGTCGCGCTGCGTCCGGAAAAGATTTACCTGCATGTGCCCGGCAAAGGCAAAGCTGTTCGCGCCGCCGCCCAAGACGCGCCCGATGGCCACAACCTCGCGCGCGGCACGATTAAGGGCATGAGCTATCTCGGCGATATCACGCTGTATGAAATCCAGCTTGGGGGCGGACAGATGATTCGCGTCAGCCGCCCAAACCTGTCACGCCATGATCAAGAAGATTTCACATGGGACGACAAGGTCAGCATGCACTGGCGTGCGGACAGCCCCGTGGTTCTGTTAAGCTAGACGTAGAGCCCGTCCGCCGCGATCGGCCTTAATTGTCAGCGGTTGGCGCAGGCCGGATATCCAATAGCGTAACTATGATATTGCTTTCGGGACCGGAATCAGCGCCCTTGGGCATGCAGAAACGATAGGTTGATCCTGCCTGCATCATTTTCAGGCCCTCGCCGAACACGGGCGATGCTTGGCTCAACGGAATTTTTTCCCATTCGCGCTGTTGCTGCACGACGCCGGTGCTGGCATCAAAAACGGTGAAGTCGACAAGCGCCATGTCGCTATCGGTGGCGCTCTTGCCCGCGCCGGTCTTTATGAGGTCAAAGCCCAGTCCGGTTGCCGTGGTTTGCGAACAACTGCGATCAGCGACTGGAATGACTGGCTTTGGCGCTGGGTTTTTGAAGGAGAGCAAATCGACTTCGAACACCAAATCTGCATTGGCCGAGATGGGGCCGGTACCTGCTTCGCCATAGCCAAGCTTTGACGGGATGCATAGGCGGTAGCTGCCGCCCGCCTGCATCAATTGCAGGCCCTGCGCAAAGCCGGGAATAACGCCGCCAACGGGAAACTGGGCATCTTGCCCGGAATCAAACTCGGTGCCGTCAGCGGTCAGCATGCCCTTATAATTCACCATGACGCGGGACTCGGCGTTCGGCCGCTCACCTTTGCCGGCCTTAATGACGGTATAGGACAGGCCTTCTGGTGTCGTGGTCGTGCATGTGAGAACAGGTGACTTGGGCTTTGCCGCAACAGGGGCCGCGGCATGTGCAGGCGCAAATTGCAGAAGCAGGGCAGGGGTGAGAGCCGCCGTGAGGGTGCGCTGAAGCATTTTGGATTTCATGGGATCCTAGGTAATCATTGGATGTGGTTTGTCTAGCCAGAAGAGGCCGCCGCGCTGATCATCCATGCCCGTCACCCTGAACTTGTTTCAGGGTCTTACTTATTGGCCGCCGAAAGTAAGATGCTGAAACAAGTTCAGCATGACGGGAGTGGGATGAAAATAACCTACCCGATCGCGCGCAACTTCGGCTCCGCCTCATCCAGTGACGTGCGAATGATGCCAATCAAATCGTCGATCTGCGACGGCGTGATAATCAGTGGCGGGCACATCACGATGCTGTCGCGGATGCCGCGCACCATCAGGCCATTGCGGATGCAGATATCGCGTACCAATGGCCCTGCCGTGCCTTCAGCGCCGCCGAAACGCGCGCCAGTGGCCTTGTCCGCAACAACCTCCACTGCGCCCAGCAAGCCAACCGAGCGGGCTTCACCGACCAGAGGGTGGTCGCTCAGTGTCGCCAGCATCTTGGCAAGATAGGGGCCGGTTTCGCTCCGGACTTTATCAAACAGTCCCTCGCGCTCCATGATCTCGATATTGCGCAAGGCAACAGCGGATGCGACGGGGTGACCCGAATAGGTATAGCCATGGACGAAATCACCGCCGGTTTTGATAACCTTGACGATCCCCGCGCTCACAGCGACAGCGGAAATCGGCAGGTAACCCGACGACAGCCCCTTGGCCATGGCGATGATATCGGGCTTTACGCCAACGGTTTCGTGGCCCCAAATATTACCCGTCCGGCCAAAGCCGCAGATAACCTCATCACAGACCAACAATATGCCATATTTGCGGCAGATTGCTTCCACCTGCGGCCAATAATTGGCCGGCGGAATGATGACGCCGCCAGCGCCCTGTACTGGCTCACCAATGAAGGCGGCTACATTTTCCGGGCCTACTTCTAATATCTTGTCCTCAATGGCTTGCGCGCATGCGGTGCCGAAATCCTCCGGCGTCATGTCGCGGCCTTCATTATACCAATAAGGCTGGCGGACATGTTCAATGCCCGCCATCGGCAAGATGCCGGGGGCAGGGAAGCCTTGGCCGTGCATGACCTTCATTCCGCCCATGCTGACGCCCGCCACGGTGGAACCATGATAGGCATTGTGGCGGCTGATGACGATCGTGCGGCTATGTTCGCCCTTCACCTGCCAATAATGGCGTATCATCCGCAATATGGTGTCGTTTGCTTCGGAACCGGAGCTATTGAAAAATACATGCGGCAAGCGGCCGCCTGTCAGGCTCGCAATCTTTTCGGCAAGCAAGATGGCAGGTGCGTTCGCGGTTTTGAAAAAGCTGTTATAATAAGGCAGCTCAAGCATTTGTTCGCGCGCGACCTCAGCAAGCTCATCGCGGCCATAGCCCGCGTTGACACACCACAGGCCAGCCATCCCATCCAAAATGCGATTGCCGTCGCCATCATGGATATAGCAGCCTTCAGCATGGGTGATGATGCGGCTGCCGCCCAGGTCTTCGATTTCCTGCCAATCGGCTTGCGCGGGCAAATGGTGGGCGATGTCTAAACGGCGAAGTTCGGCGATGTCGTAATTGCGGGGCATGAAAAGGTCTCCTTAATATTCCCCTCCCGCAGGCGGGAAGGGTTAGGGGAGGGTGGGAGCCGCAGGCGATCCATCTGATCTAGCCGTTGCAGGCCCACCCCCAGCCCCTCCCGCTTGCGGGAGGGGAGCGATAGGGCAGCGCCCTAATTCAATTCACGGCGAAAAGCCTATCCGTGCTTGATAGCGGTTATAACGAGTCACGGTTGTGTTCACAGATTACCTCTTAACGCCTTTCCCAAAAGGTGGAAATAGGTTTGCGAATCCACATCATTTTCTGTGCCCCATTCGGGGTGCCACTGGACCGCCAGCAAGGGGGCGCCATTGGGTCGGGCGCTATAGGCCTCGATAAGTCCATCGGGTGCGCGTGCCTCAACCGTCAGCCCATCCGCGAGCGTGCCGATACCTTGGAAATGAACGGAATTTACGTCCAAGGCGCCTTTGGCATATGCATTGGACAGCATGCCACCGTCTGCGAGTTCAACAGGATGGCGGTGGTCAAACATGGCATCGAAATCGACATCATCGGGTGCATGATGGCGGATGAGCGCATCGCTCGCGCTCGTGTCGCGGCGCAAGGTGCCGCCCAACGCTACGTTAATCTCCTGAAAGCCACGGCAAATGCCAAAGACTGGCTTGCGCGCGTCAATCATGCGGTCGACCATGGACATCGCGATCTCGTCGCGGCCATCGTCGAAGGGGCCATCGCTGCCTTCCTCACCATAATGCCGCGTTGCGACATTTGACGGGCTACCGGTCAGCATTATGCCGTCTATGCGTGGCGCGACTTCAGCGGCGGTCATCAGGTCGGGCAGCGAGGGGATGATTAACGCCGCCACATCGGCATAGGTCATGGCCGCGCGGATATAGCGGTTCATCACGGCTTGGGCGACTTCGCTGCCGACCATGCGGTTACACGCGATGACACCCAATACCGGACGGCTCATTCTGCTTACTCCTGCGTTATCTTTAGCTCACGCTGCTCCGATCAGCTCCCGGCCAATCAACATCCGGCGGATTTCATTTGTTCCTGCACCAATGTCGAGCAATTTGGCGTCGCGCCAATAACGCTCGACCGGCCAATCCTTGGTATAGCCAGCGCCGCCCAGTGCCTGAATGGCTTCGCCCGCAACCTTCACGGCGTTTTCGCTGGCCAACAATATTGCGCCTGCTGCGTCAAAGCGGGTTGTCTGCCCGGCGTCACATGCCCGCGCGACATTATAGACATAGCTGCGCGCAGAATTGAGCGCGACATACATGTCGGCAATCTTCGCCTGCATCAGTTGGAAACTGCCGATGGGTTTGCCGAACTGCTTGCGTTCGCGCACATAAGGCAAGACGACGTCGAGGCAGGCTTGCATCACGCCAAGCTGAAGCCCGGCCAGCACAACACGTTCATAATCAAGGCCCGACATCAACACGCCAACGCCGCCATGCAACGGGCCCATCATCTGTTCTTCGGATACGAAACAGTCGTTGAACACCAGTTCCGCCGTGGGTGACCCGCGCATCCCGACCTTGTCGATTTTCTGGCCGATCGAAAAACCCTCCATGCCTTTCTCAATCAAAAAGGCGGTGATGCCGCGCGATGCAGCCTCAGGCGCGGTCTTAGCATAAACAACCAAAGTGTCGGCATAAGGCGCATTGGTGATCCAGAATTTCGTGCCGTTCAGAATGTAACCGCCCTGAACCGCTTCGGCCTTCAGCTTCATCGAAACAACGTCTGAACCGGCAACTGCTTCGGACATGGCCAAACTGCCGACATGTTTGCCTGAAATCAGCTTGGGCAGATATTTCGCCTTTTGCTCGGGCGAGGCCCAACGCGCGATCTGGTTGACGCACAGATTGGAATGCGCGCCATAAGACAGTCCGATGGATGCAGACGCCCGGCTGACTTCTTCAACGGCGACAACATGTTCCAAATAGCCAAGGCCAAGGCCGCCATCTTCTTGCGCAACCGTCAGGCCGTGAAGCCCAAGTGCCCCCATGGCTGGCCATAATTCTTCCCGTGGAAACCAGTCATCGGCATCGATTTTGGTGGCCAAGGGCGCGATTTTATCCGTCGCAAAGCGCTTGGTGGTATCGCGGATCATGTCGGCATTTTCGCCGAGAGCAAAGTCTAAAGTCATCGCCATCCTCTGCCATTTATTTGATAGTGCCGCAAGCATGGGACTAGCCAGTTGCTGACCTTTTGCTTACCGCTCATTTCATGTTCACCCAAGAAGCGAATCTTTAACGATGCATTATGACATTCTCATCGTCGGTGGCGGCCATGGCGGTGCGCAAGCAGCTATCGCATTGCGGCAGGCAAAATTCGAAGGCAGCATCGCTATAGTCAATGCTGAGCCTGAATATCCTTATGAGCGGCCACCATTGTCCAAGGACTATTTTGCGGGTGACAAGGCGTTTGAACGCATCATGATCCGGCCTGCTGCGTTTTGGGCGGAGCGTTCGGTGGATATGCTGCTTGGCCAGCGGGTGGAGACGGTGGATGCTGCCGCGCATTCCGTCACGACTTCTGACGGCACAGTCATCACTTATGGCCATATGATCTGGGCCACAGGCGGCGACCCACGGCAATTGACGGTCACAGGGGGCAATCTGCGCGGTGTGCATGTTGTCAGGACCCGGGCCGATGTCGATCACATGGTCGAAGGCCTGGATGATGTCGCTGACGTTGTGATTGTCGGCGGCGGCTATATCGGGCTTGAGGCAGCCGCGGTGCTGCGCAAAATGGGTAAGAAAGTGACTGTGCTGGAGGCGATGGATCGCGTGCTTGCGCGGGTTGCTGGCGAACCGTTGTCGCGCTTTTATGAATCCGAACATCGCAGCCATGGTGTTGATCTGCGTCTTAACGTCGGCATTGCAGCGATTGAAGGAGACGAAGTCGCCACCGGCGTGCGTTTGGCCGATGACGAAGTTATCCCCGCGCAAATGGTTATCGTTGGCATTGGTATCATCCCGTTGGTTGCGCCTTTGTTGACGGCGGGTGCCGCTGGCGGCGCTGGTGTTGATGTTGACGCTTATTGCCGGACGTCCTTGCCAGATATCTTTGCCATTGGTGACTGCGCGGCCCATGCCAACAGCTTTGCTGGCGGTAGTATCATGCGCGTGGAATCGGTGCAGAATGCCAATGACATGGCCAATGCGGTGGCGAAAAGCTTAATGGGTGCGCTGACCGAATATCATGCGGTGCCGTGGTTCTGGTCAAACCAATATGACTTAAGGCTGCAAACCGTTGGCATCAGCGCGGGTTATGACACAACAGTGCTACGCGGCGATTTGGACGCACGCAGCTTTTCGCTCATCTATTTGAAATCGGGCCGTGTCATTGCCCTCGATTGTGTGAACGCCACCAAGGATTATGTGCAAGGTCGCGCCTTTGTGACAGAGGGCTTGTCGCCTTCCGCTGAACAATTGGCAAACACCGAAGTTCCCCTGAAAGAACTCGCCGCAGAATTGACAGCCACCTAAACTTTTGCCTCCTGTCCGTTCAGCCCTCACGGCCATTTTAGGTCCAACGAACACCGGCAAGACCCATCTCGCTGTTGAGCGGATGTGTGCCCATTCGAGCGGAATGATCGGCTTTCCTTTGCGCCTGCTGGCGCGGGAAATCTATGACCGGTTGGTGGCGATTAAGGGCGCGCAAAATGTCGCGCTGATTACGGGCGAGGAGCGGATCGAGCCGCCGCAGGCGCGCTGGTATTGCTGCACCGTTGAAAGCATGCCGATCCACCGTGAATTTGCCTTCGTCGCGATTGACGAAGCGCAATTGGGGGCGGACCCCGAACGCGGACATATTTTTACAGACCGCATCCTGCATGCCCGCGGACGTGAGGAGACGATGATCCTGGGGTCGGAAAGCCTGCGCCCGATCATCCGTTCGCTGCTGCCCGATGCGGAGATCATCTCTCGCCCGCGCTTTTCCACGTTAAGCTATGCCGGCGCAAAGAAGCTGTCCCGGCTGCCCAAACGCTCTGCCATCGTCGCGTTTTCGATTGAGCAGGTGTATGCGGTCGCCGAAACATTACGCCGGATGCGCGGCGGTGCTGCGGTTGTCATGGGCGCCTTGTCGCCGCGCACCCGCAATGCGCAGGTGGCGATGTTTCAGTCGGGTGAGGTTGATTATCTTGTGGCCACCGACGCCATTGGCATGGGGCTGAACCTTGATGTCGCACATGTCGCTTTTGTAAGCCTGTCGAAATTTGACGGTTCGCGCCGGCGCAGGTTGACCGTCGCCGAAATGGCGCAAATTGCGGGGCGGGCCGGACGGCACCAACGGGACGGAAGCTTTGGCACGCTCGCGGGTGAAGGCAGCGAATTTACCCCCGAAGAAGTGCTGGCGATTGAAGGGCACAGCTTCCCGCGGCTGGACTGGCTATTTTGGCGCGAGGCAAAGCCAAGATTTAACGACATCGCGACGCTGATTGCGGATCTTGAGAAAAAACCGGGCCTTCCGGGCTTGTTGCCCGCGCCCAAGGTCATCGACCTGTTGGTGCTCAAGCGCTTGGCCGAAATGCCCGACGTGAAATCGCTGATCCGGCATCCTGTTGATGTCGCCCGGTTGTGGGAAGTGGCCTGCTTGCCCGATTTTCGGCAAATGGGTGAGGAACATCATAGCCGCTTTGTCGCGTCATTGTGGCAATATCTGGGGCAGGGCGAGCACGTCATTCCGCACGGCATCTACGCAAATGAGCTGGCACGGCTGGATAACATCCAAGGCGACGTCGACACGCTGTCCGCCCGAATCGCAGCGGTGCGGACTTGGACCTATATCGCGCACCGGAATGATTGGCTGGCGAACCCCCCGGCGATGGCCGAACGGGCGCGGGCGTTGGAAGAAAAATTATCGGACGCATTGCACGATGCCCTGCGTCAGCGGTTTGTCGATAAACGCACGTCGATGTTGCTGCGCAAAGGTGCTGGCGATGTCGGGCTGTTACCCGTTGAAATCCAGCAGGATAATCGTGTTCTTGTCGATGGCGAGGACATTGGGGCTTTACAAGGATTTGCCTTTCGGGTTGACCCGGCGGCAAAAGCGGGTGACCGTAAATTATTATTGGCTGCCGCAGAACGACATCTGGCAGCGCATTTGAGACAAAAGGCAAAGGACGTATCTATGGCAGAGGATAGCGAATTCTCGCTCGCAGCCGATGGGGAGGGTAAACCTTCGATCTTCTGGAAGAATGACCTTCTAGGCACATTGACCAAGGGGCGTACGCTGCTTCAACCTGCATTTACGCCCGTAAAGGCAGTTTCCGGACTGGAAGGCGATGCCCTGCGCGAGATTGTTACGCGCGCTGAAAGCTGGATTGAAAGCCAGTTGGCAAAGGCGATGGGCGGCATTGTCGGATTGCTCGACTTGGCACAGCAAGCCGATGTCGACGGCAACGTTCGTGCGCTTGCCGTGCGTCTTGCGGATGAAGGCGGGATTGCGGGTCGGCATTATCTTGCCGACGCCATCGCCGCGCTTCCCAAGGAAGCCCGCGGCGCCGCACGCAAGGGCGGAATCGTTTTCGGTGCGCTCGATATTTATCACCATGCCGCGTTGAAACCCGCTGCCGCCAAATGGCGCGCCGCCTTGTTTGCCGCACGCGACAGCCGTGCCATGCCCGTGCTTCCACCCGAAAGCGCGGTGCACCTGAAGACATGGAATTTTGCGAACCCGTCGGAGGCCAGAAACGCCGGCTATCGGCGGATTGGTGATGAATATGTGCGTATCGATTTGGCCGAACGCGTTATCAAAAAAGCGCATGAAGCGCGTGGGCAGAACAATGCCTTTGGCATGGACATGGCCTTTGCAACCTCGCTGGGTATTAGCGAGGCCGGATTGAAAGCGCTGATGCGCGACGCCGGTTTCCGTCCGGCTGAAGCGGCGGTTGTAACAGAGGCGTCCGTTGATGCCGTTCCGGCTGACGAAACCCCTGTGATCGAAGAAACCACGCCAGTCGAAGCAATGCCAACGCCCGAAACTGAGGCCGCAGTTGAAGCAATAGTCGCCGACGCCGCCGCACCAGAGCAATCCGTGCCAAAAGAAGCAGCGCCCGTCGTGCTGACGCATTGGCGTTGGGTGGGCTTGCCCAAGCCCCGTCCGCCCGAACAGCGCAGGCCGCATGCTGCTGCAGAACGAAAGCCGCACGCTTCGGCAAAGCCGCACGCTTCGGCAAAGCCGCACGCTTCGGCAAAGCCGAAGGCTAAGCCCGATCGCGCGCCGCCAGTGCCAAAGCCAAGTGCGCCGCCGTCGGCATTGGCTTTGCAATTGGCTGCGCTCAAGGGCCTCAAGCTCTAAAAGGTCGGGCAAACGTTGCGGATCGACAAGCTGCTTTTCTTTCTGCGATTGGCCAAAAGCCGTTCGCTCGCGCTCAGTTGGGCGGAGGCTGGCCATATCCGGTTGAATGGCCGCCGGATCGAAAAGGGCAGCGCCGCGGTGCGCATTGGCGATATCATCACCATGCCATTGGGCGAGGCTGTTTTGACTTTAAAGCTGCTGTCTGTCCCTGTTCGGCGTGGCCCTGCATCAGAGGCACAGCTTTTCTATCAACGTATTGATTAAAAAATTGGCGACTCGTTGCAATCCGGCGTTGACTTCCCCCTGCGCCTCGCAATAGGCAGATGAAGTGAAACGGCTAATCCGCCGTTGTGTATGGGAGAGTTCCGCAAATGACTTATGTCGTTACCGATGCCTGCATCCGCTGCAAATATATGGACTGCGTTGAAGTATGTCCGGTGGATTGCTTCTATGAAGGCGACAATATGCTCGTCATCAACCCAAATGAGTGCATCGATTGCGGCGTGTGCGAACCCGAATGCCCTGCAGAAGCGATTTTGCCCGACACCGAAAGCGGTTTGGAACAATGGCTTGAGCTGAACGCAACCTACAGCGCAGAATGGCCGAACATCACATCAAGCCGCGAGCCTCCTGCAGACGCAGACGAGCACAAGGGCGAAGAAGGCAAGTTCGACAAATATTTCAGCGCTGAGCCCGGCGAAGGCGATTAAGCCTTCGCGGCACGCCGCTCTTTAAGCCAGCTTCTTTGATAGGATTCTACTTCGCGTAGAGCCTCGAAAACCGTGACGGTCGGCTTAGTCCGACCGGTACGTCCCAGCGCGTATATCTGGCTGTAAAACCAATATTGGGTCGCAAAGCCCTCAATCCCGCGTACGGCCTTGATCTTGCGAAGGCTGGATAACCACTCGGGCAGAAGCTTAAGCTGGTTTTCAACCTTGGGCAGCATCGCCAAGCCACCGAGCAGGCGCTTTGGCGCTTCAGGCATAACGCATAATGGCCGCGCCAATCCGATAACGTCCGCAGCCTTGTTGCGAAGTGCCTGTTCCATGGCCGATGCGCTGCGGAAACCGCCCGTGACCATCAATGGAATGGTCAACTCGCTCTTCATCGCTTTTGCAAAATCAACGAAATAGGCTTCGCGGGCGAGTGTGGTTTCCGCGACGGTTTGCGTCTCTTCGGCTTCCATCCCCTCGATGCCCAATAGCTTAGGCTGCTCATAGGTGCCGCCCGATATCTCGATCAAATCCACGCCAGCATCCTGAAGCCAGCGGGCCACCTGAAGGCTGTCTTCAAAAGCAAAGCCGCCGCGTTGGAAATCCGCGCTGTTCAGCTTGACCGAAATCGGGAATACGGGGCCAACCAAAGTCCGGACGGTGTTGACGGTGAACATCAGGAAACGGGCGCGGTTGACGAGGCTGCCACCCCAACGATCGTTGCGCTGGTTTGACGTTGGACTGAGGAATTGTGAGATCAAATAGCCGTGCGCTGCATGGATTTGAACGCCCGTGAACCCGGCATTTTGGCAATGCAGTGCCGCTTGGCCGAACCGGCCAATCAGGTTTAGGATTTCATCCTCGGTCAATGCAACCGGCATTCCAAATTGTCCACCGGGCAGGCCCAGCTTGACCGCTGACGGCGCTTTTGGACGTGGATTGATACCCCGCATGGTCTGGCGGCCCGCATGGCTTATCTGTGCCCAAAAATGGTTGCCATTTCGGGTCGCGGCCTTGGTCCACGATTTGAGCGCGTCCATCATCGCCTCGTCCGGCTGTCCGCCGAAAAAGACGTTTCCAGCGCGTTCTAAATGGTCCGCGTCAATATGGATGTTGCCGGAAATCTGCAGACCAGCGCCGCCGTCAGACCAAATACCGTACAGGCGCTGCAACTCGGGCGTCGGCACACCTTGCGTATCCGCCAACCCCTCGGTCATCGCGGCTTTTGCTATTCTGTTGTTGAGTACGGCCCCACAGGGCAGTTGTATGGCGCTACTTAAGATCACTTTGGCTCGCTTGGTTCTTCAATTTTTGGTTCATCTGAACCATCGGTTTTTGGTTCGTCACTTGTTTCCGGCGTTGCTTTTGCAGCATCGGTACTCGCACGCACGGGCATCGCTTCAACAGGTGCCTCATCGGTGGATTCGTCGGTGTTAATCATGTCATCACTGATCGTGCCTTTAAGGCTTTCGAGGTCATCCATCCGCGATTTGGTTACCTGATTGTCCTCTTTGCCACCGCCACAAGCGGACAATGCCAGTAAGGCTGCAAAGGCAGGTGCTACGATGGTTAAACGCATATCGTCCTCATATCTCTATTGCGGCGCGACCGTACAATTTCCGCCCGCTTTGGCAAGGTTAATGAGAAAGTCGGGGAAGCTGGCGAGCAAGGCCGCGTCGAAGTCCTGAAGCGATGCGTGAATGCCAAGGTCTGCGAGGCTTGTGACCGGATATTCGGATATCCCGCACGGGACGATGCCGCCGAAATGATTCAGATCAGGCGCAACATTTACCGCAAAGCCATGCATCGTCACCCATCTGCGGATGCGCACGCCGATTGCGCCGATTTTTGCTTCCTGACCATTTTTGGTGTCGCACCATATACCAACGCGGCCCTCGGCGCGGCGTGCCCCCACCCCGAAACGGCCAAGCGCAGTGATGACCCAGCCCTCGAGTGCATGCACGTAACAGCGGACATCTTTGCAATGCTTGGCAAGGTCGAGCATGACATAGCCGACCCGCTGACCGGGCCCATGATAGGTGTACCGTCCACCGCGTCCGGTGTCGTAAACGGGAAATGCGGTGCTCAGCAATTCTGCCGGGTCTGCGCTCGTCCCGCCTGTGTATAACGGTGGGTGTTCCAGCAACCAGATAAGCTCCCGTGCGTTTTCGTCACGTATCGCCGCCTGCAATGTTTCCATACGGGCAACGGCTTCGGGATAGGGGGTTAGCCCTTCGGAAACGTCCCAATCAATATTGCAATCGATCTTCATGCGCGGTGCTTAGCATGGTGCAAGCCGCTTGCCACCGGATATGTCAGCCTCTACGCCGCGATGTGTCAGGGAGTTCATATGCAAAAGAAGCTTGATTATCGTGCGGTGGGAAAAGATGCGCGCGCTTCATTCGCAGCGCACCGTGAAGCCATTATCGCCATTGCGGGCTTTTTCATTTTCATGGCGAACTGGATCGCTGGCTATCTGGCGCCACCGCTCATCCTTGAGAGCTTTGATGATACCAATAAAGTCATTGCAGCTTTCAGCGGCTATTTCGAGGCGAATTGGCCGGTCTTGTTACCGGCGATGCTTGTCACAATGTATGGCAGCCTTGCGCTTTATGTCCTGATTTCGGGACGCAAATTGGCCAAAGTCGGCGACGCGCTTGTTATCGCGGCCGCTTTGTTCCTGCCATATCTAACCGCGACAATATTGACCGGCTGGGCGACATTTGCAGGGTTTTTGCTGTTCATCATTCCCGGCCTTTATCTCACAGGCCGTTTTGCCGTGCTGCCCGCGGTCATCGCACAAGAACCCGCGCTTGGCATCATAGACGCGGTGAAACAGACTTGGGAAACAACGCGCAAATGCGGTTGGGCCATAGTGATACTGACGCTGTTTATCGCGGTCGCTATACGACTGGTTTCCGGGATCGCTGGTGATGCAGTCGCCGGGATATGCCGAGCACTTGCGGGCGAGGGCGGCGTGCCTATCGTCGAAGCAGCGGTCAGCGCTTTTTTCGCAGCGGTTGAGGCCGTTATCTATGTCATCGCCGTGACGGCAGTGAATCGTCAGCTTGGCGCACAAACGGCACCCCAATAATGGGAATATGCGGCGCTGCATCGCGCGGGATGAGCCCGCTGATCCGTGGGTCCGTAAACGTCTCCAATTGCCTTTGATAGGCAGTGAAGCCAGCCTTTTGGTAAAATGCGAGCGCGGTTGGACCGTCCAGCGTGCATGTATGCACCCACATGCGTTGCACGCCAGCCTCTGCCCAGCCCAGCTGAAGCGCCATGGCCATCAGCCATCTGCCGTGGCCCTTGCCGCCGAGTTCGGGGATCAGGCCGAAAAAGGCAATTTCACATGCGCCATCGGTTCTGAAGTCGAGCTCCAATATACCGACTTCAATCCCCCGCCTATCGACCACCGCCCAAATCCGGACCTTGGGGTCGTGAATGGTCGCAACCAGCGTCTCGTCGTCCATGTCAAGGCGTGAGAACCACAGCCATGGTTCGCCAATGCGGCGATAGAGTGTGCGGTATTTTTCGGCATGCGGGGCGTGCCATGGCTCTAACCGCAAATCCGAAGCTGGCAGCGCGCGCAATGGCGGACGCGTGATCATTTCCAGCGAGGTTACAATGGCACCAAGGTCCCCATCGGCAATCGGGCTAAACGGCATTTTGGATTAATCCCACGCGACGTCGGGCGGAAGGCTCATCAAAATCGCGTCAACATTCCCGCCGGTTTTCAGGCCAAAGGTGGTGCCGCGGTCATATACGAGGTTGAATTCGGCATAGAGCCCGCGCCAGCGGCGCTGCGCCTGCTTTTCTTCGGCGGTGAATGGCTGATTCATCCGGCGGCGCACCAGCTTGGGGAAGATATCGAGGAAAGCTTCACCGACATCGCGGGTCAGTGCGAAATTCTGGTCGAAAATCGCGTCGCTGCTGTTTTCCAGATGGTCATAGAAAATGCCGCCAACACCGCGATGCACGTTGCGATGCGGGATCCAGAAATAATCCTCCGCCCATTTGCGATAGCGTTCGTACACGTCAGGGCCATAAGGCGCGCATGCCGCACGCAGGCGGGCGTGGAAATCTGCCGTGTCTTCTTCGTACGGGATGGGCGGGTTGAGATCAGCACCGCCGCCAAACCAGCTTTTCGTCGTCACAAGATAGCGCGTGTTCATATGCACCGCTGGCACATGCGGATTGGCCATATGCGCGACGAGGCTGATGCCGGTCGCGAAGAAATTCGGGTCTTCAGCCGCGCCATGAATAGTTTTGGCAAATTCGGGGTTGAAGCTGCCCCCGACGGTCGAGACGTTTACGCCAACCTTTTCAAAGATTTTCCCCTTCATCACGCCGCGCACGCCGCCACCGCCGGGCGAACCGTCATGGTCATGGCGATCCCAAGGGATATATTCGAATGATGCGTCTGATCCGGCTTCACGTTCGATGGCTTCAAACGCCCCGCAAATACTGTCGCGCAGCGATTCGAACCAACTGCGCGCCGATTGCTGCCGATTGTCGAGGACCAGAGTCATACTGCACCTTCCGGAAATTGCTGGGTCTGCCGAAGACCTTCTGCCAGCGCGATGCCAGCCGACACCGAAATGTTCAAGGACCGAAATCCAGCGCCCATCGGAATATATACACGTGCGTCGGCGCGTGCGTGCACCTCAGGCGGGGCTCCGCTGCTTTCCGACCCCATCAGGATGACATCATCTGGCCGAAAGGCGAATGTGTGCAGGGCGGTTGACGCCTTGCTCGACATCAGCACCAAGCGCGCATCGTTCAATGTTTCAAGAAACGCCGACCAGTCGGTGTGGCGCTGGATCTTTGCATGCGCGACATAATCCATACCGGCACGCCTCAACGCACGTTCTGAAAAGGGAAAACCGCAAGGTTCAATGATGTCGCATTGGACACAAAAGCATGCGGTTGTGCGTAACACTGCCCCGACATTGCCGGCCATGTCCGGCTGATAGAGCGCGATGCGCATGAAAACTCTCCGATGGAAACCAATTCGTGACGATTAGACCGTATCAGGCCCCTATGGCAACCGCACCCGCACTCTCGGTCATCATGAGCGTCTACAATAATGCAGCGCATCTATATCCGTGCGTGCAATCCATATTGCAGCAGCATTTCGAGGATTTCGAGTTCCTGATCGTCGATGATGGTTCAACCGATGGCAGTACCGAAATTTTGCGCGCGCTTGCCGCTGAAGACCCACGTATCCAGCTCATCGTTCGCGAAAATAAAGGACTGGTGGCAAGCCTGAACGCGCTTTTGGCAGATGCACGCGCGCCGTTGTTGGCGCGGATGGATAGTGACGACATCGCGATGCCAGAGCGGTTCGCCATGCAAATCGCATATATGGCCGCACACCCCGATATCGGTATTTTGGGCACGAACACCCATGACCTTGATGAGACCGGGTTGCTGCTTCCTGTGCCCGCCACATATCCCTTCAGCCCGGATGAAGTGGGTCGATTGCTCGAGCTGGGACCGCCGGTGTGTCATCCATCGGTTATGATGCGTACACAACTGGTACGCGATCTTGGTGGCTATCGTGCAGCATTCCGCCATGCCGAGGACTACGACCTATGGCTGCGCGCGGCGCGGGTCACCCAAATCACCAGCCTTCCTGAACGACTATTGCTCTACCGCCGCAGTGCTCAGCAAATCAGCCAAAAATATGCCATTCCACAGGCGAAGGCTGCGGCCATTGCGTGGCTCGATTACGAAAATACGGAAAATGGCCAACCGTCCGTGTTTAACGACTGTAATGATCTGCCGGAAATCGATGAACTTGATCATATCTTCCAACGGGAAGGCGCGTCGGCATTTGTCCGTCGGAGGATCGTCGAACGCACGCGCTATTCTAACGATCTTTTACTTGGACCTGCCTTTCAAATCATGGTCGATCACGTCCGTCGTGGCGGCGGCTTCACCGGGTCGCTCCGCACGATATTGCGGCTCGGGCGGAAGGGCCGCCTCATTCGGGCGATGATATTGGCAATGGCGGTTGCAGGCGTCTTTGTAACCACTTCATAAATATAGCATAAATTGGAATTTAAGAACTGTTCATGCCAGCGTCCCAAGCTGGCACATGCCGAAAATCGTCCACGCGGTGGGAGACGAAGTCAGTTAGAGCTGCGCATCTACGCGAATCTCAACAAAGTCTGCCCGCAACCATATGATTCACGATCCCATCAATGACACGGCAATATTGCGGACCAAACGGGATGCCCCCGTTCGCCGTCGCCGTTTGATTGGTGGGCGCGAAATCATGATCGTC
Organism: Sphingomonadaceae bacterium PASS1; assembly: GCA_002255985.1. Classification (GTDB taxonomy): domain Bacteria; phylum Pseudomonadota; class Alphaproteobacteria; order Sphingomonadales; family Sphingomonadaceae; genus Sphingorhabdus_B. The sequence goes on along the minus strand of NKIR01000003.1, from coordinate 236,490 downwards.
ACGCTCGCTTTTGCATTGCTGGCGATTGTGCCGTCGGTGGCGCAAATCATACCCTTTAGCGGCAAGGACCAAATTCCTTCGTCCGCGCCCGTGCACTGGGATGCTGAATATCCGGCAGAAAACTTCCCCGGCTCTGCGTTCTTTTATCTCGATCCGTCAGATGCTGGCCACACAGCGGCGCCGGAATTCACATCGTTAGAGAATGATATGTCCGGCGACGACATTATCCTTCCCGCCAACGACAATCGGAACCTTGCCGGCGCAGCGCGGCCATTTGTGGTTCGTGCGGGCACCATCGCGCATACCCGCGCGCTCAAATGTCTGACCGACGCCATTTATTATGAAGCCGCGAATGAACCTGATGTCGGCCAGCGGGCGGTGGCGCAGGTCATTCTCAACCGCATGCGCCATCCTACTTACCCCAATAGCGTCTGTGGGGTCATTTATCAGGGGTCAGAACGCGCCACCGGCTGCCAGTTCAGTTATAGCTGCGACGGTTCAATGTTGCGCATTCCTGCGCGCGCGTCGTGGTTGCGGGCACAAGGGGTCGCGGCCGATGCACTTGCCGGTTATGTGTACGCTCCAGTCGGCATGGCTACCCATTACCACGCGACCTATGTGTACCCTTATTGGGGCCCCAGCCTGAACTTTCTCGGAACCATTGGCGCACACCGCTTTTATAGCTGGAAGGGTATTGCTGGTCGTCCATCAGCGTTTTCCCGCAGCTATGCAGGTCACGAGCCATTCCCCGGACCAAAGCCACGCGCATGGTCGCCGCAATATGCCAATGACCTTGACCCGATTGCGCTGCAAAAAAGATATGAAAAGGAATTTGCTGCAGCCCGTTTGAAAGCAGAGGCCGACGCGGAATATGTTACGCGGGCGGCATCCTCCATCGCACCAAATGCACCTTACGCAGCGTCATCTTATTCGCGCGATGCCTCGCATCCTGGTAGAGATGCCGAATATACTGGCCAGCGTTTGCCAGAGGCGGCGGGCATCAAACCGGAATATCAAAATAGCGGTACATGGAAAAATCAGCCTACGGGCTAAATTTTCACATGCGGCGCCGTTAGCCGACTTTTTTATAGCTTAAACGACATTGTCGCGCGCAAGCCGCCAGCGGTTCGATTCTGTAATGTAACATCACCGCCATGGGCGCGGGCGATGGCACGCGAGATGGTTAGGCCCAATCCGGAACCGCCTGTGGAGCGGCTGCGTGATCGTTCCGCGCGCATAAATGGTTCGAACATGCTTTCTGCCATTGCGGGATCGATGCCTGGACCATCATCATCGATATCAACAAAAATCATGCCGTCTTCTTCGCGCACCGCAAGCGCAGCATGCTTTCCATAGGCAATTGCATTGCCAATCAGGTTGCGCAGCGCGCGCCGGATCAGCACGGGCCGGATATGCGAGACAACACGCAGTTCGGACGTTTCGAAACTGGCTTGTGCGAAGTCGCTGACCACCGTTTCCACGATCGCGCCGATATCGACCGATTGCAGTGGTTCGCCAGACTTGCCCAACCGCGCGAACGTTAGAATGTCATCAAGGATGGTCACCATTTCATCAATGGTGGAGGCCATTTTTTCGCGTTCTTCATCGTCATCGACGGATTCAATACGCACGCGCAGCGCGGCGAGGGGGGTTTTTAAATCATGGCCAATGGCGCCCAACATCACGTCTTTCTCGCCAAGCAGGTTTGAGACGCGCGCCTGCATCGCGTTGAATGCGACGATCAACTGCTGGACGTCATCTGGCCCTGCGCGCTCCATGGGTTCGGGATCTTCGGCAACGCCGATGCGCCGCACTCGGCGGGTCAAATCCTCAAGCGGTCGCGCAATCCGGCGCGCCACCAATGCCAGCGGCACCATGACAGCCACAAACAACGTAAACGTCTGCAGCAATAAAGCGATCATGGATGCACGGTCGTTTGGACGCACAAGTCCCGCTGCATGCAAAAACTGCCCATTGGGCAACCGGCCTGTCAGGAGTACGGCGGTGCTTGGCATTTTTCGGGCAGACTGACGGAACCGTCCGTCTTGCCAGCGGCGAATCTGTGGATCGCGCAACGCAGGGGGAAGCGCGTTCAGCGATACTGCTGATATGCGCACGTCTGATAATGCGATCTCGCCCTGCCGTAGAAATTCCTGCGCACGGATCGAAATATCATCCTGATATTCTGCGCTGGAAATGTTGAGGGCATTGTCGTCAACTTTAATGGTAACGTTCCTGCGGCGCGTTGGCCGGTCATTCCCTACATCATCGCGTGCTGCGATAAATGGCGTGGCAGACCCTTCGCTGAGGCGTTCGCTGCGTTCCAATTGGTTGGCGACGCGGCTGACAACCATCACTGATGCTTCTGCCACAGCGCGCGTGCGTGCGCCCGACAACAACATGGCTGCATTCACGCACTGCGCCAGTAACAGCGCAGATCCGGTGACGAGCAATATTTGGCCATAAAGGCTCCGTGGCCACAAGCGGAAGGTGCGCGCCGGTGTCACAGGCGGGTAACCGCCGTGGAAAAGCGATAGCCGCCCCCCCAAATAGTTTTGATATGTTGAGGGTCCTTTGGATCATGTTCGATCTTGCGGCGTAAGCGGCTAATCTGATTATCGATCGCACGGTCAAAAGGGCCACCCTCGCGCCCGCGGGTAAGATCGAGCAGCTGATCGCGGGTCAATATGTGGCCTGCGCGCTCCACCAACGCTTCCAGCATCCGGAACTCGCCCGATGATAACGGCACCAAAACGCCTTCGGGATCGAACAGCTTCTGTTCGGTGGTGTTCAAGGTCCAGCCATCGAAGCTAAAGCGTTGACCCGTGCGTTCGGGTTTTGGCGCGCCCGAAGAGATGCGGCGCAGAACAGCCTTTATTCTGGCCACCAGTTCGCGCGGGGAAAAGGGTTTGACGACATAATCGTCCGCGCCGATTTCAAGGCCAATGATGCGGTCGGTGTCTTCCGACTTGGCCGTCAGCAGAATGACGGGCGGGCCTTCATACGCGGCGATATGACGGCAGAGGCTCAATCCATCCTCACCGGGCATCATGATATCCAGCAGGACCATATCGATGTCATAGGAGAGCAACGCGGAACGCGCGGTCGATGCGCTGGCGACGTCGGTAACCCGGAAGCCGTGCCGCTCAAGATATTTGCCCAATGGCTCACGAATCGACGCTTCATCGTCGACAAGCAGCAGATGTGGGCGGGATTTATGCATATCGCGCAGGCTTCATCGTTGGACAGACATTAGCAACAAAAAAGGCCGGAGAAGACCGAGCAGCTCCGGCCAAGAAAGACAGGGTCCAAAAGGGAGAAAAGACCGCGCCAGCAAAGTTTTTCAGCCGCCGTTGGGTTGGGCAGGGGCCATTGGTCCGTTCCAGCGCCCCTTGCGTCCGGCCTTGCGCTCGTCGGGGGTGATGCTGCCGTCGCCATTTGTATCTGCTTTGGCGAAACGTGCTTCAGCGGCTGCACGGAATTCCGATTGCGATATGGCCTTGTCACCATTGCTATCCGCACGCGCCATCATATCCATGGGGCCGGCACGACCACCTTCGCGCCCATGGCGCTTACCCATCTTGCCATGCTCCATGCGCTTTTCGCGTCGGTCAGCGCGGCGCTCATCGCGCATTTCATGTGCGGCCATGAATTCAGCTTGGCTGATGGAGTCGTTTTTGTCGGTGTCGATTGCGGCAAAGCGCTTAGCCAGCATCGCGGCCTTGTCGCCTTCATTCAACGTGCCATCACCGTTGGCGTCCATCATGGCAAAATGCGCATCAGCGGCGGCCATGGCTTCTGCTTTGGTGACAGCGCGGCTGCCGTCTTGGTCTGCCCTTCCATCGGGCGCAGCATATAATGCTGAAGCCGACATTACCGAAAGGGCCATCAGGCCAGCATAAATTGAAAGTTTCTTCATCCTAATCGCTCCTTATGATCGTCCGCGGGACTGCAGATGAAACCGACATAGATTGTATATGTCGCAACCGTATGTCGAGGCAAAGCATGCTTTGTCGCAAACTGTAACAGCATGCGATGATTTAACGCGACGATTTGAAGCTGTGGAAAGTTGGAGCGGGTAAGGGGGTGCCGCAGGCGACCGGAGCGCAGCGGAGGACAATCGAACCCCTAAGGTTGCAGTATCGATGTGCCGAAAAGTTGGAGCGGGTAAGGGGAATCGAACCCCTCTAGCTAGCTTGGAAGGCTAGTGCATTACCACTATGCTATACCCGCGACTGGCGATAGGCCGTCTTGAGCGCCGCTATTGCCATTATACGGCCCTAGCGTCAACGCCCAGATTGCAAAAGAAAGGGCCGCAAAAGCGGCCCCTTCCAAAAACTATGCTGTTTTTTTATCAATGCTTCTTGTCGGCCCAGATTGTTTTGTAGGACATCCAAGCAAGGACCGTGAAGACCAGGAGGAAGCCAAGGGCTGCCCAACCTGCGCTCTTGCGGTTTTCCATCTTTGGTTCCGCAGCCCAGGTCAGGAATGCAGAGACGTCTTTCGCCATCTGTGCCTTGGTGGCCTTCGTACCATCGTCATAGGTAACCTGGTCATCCGCAGCGAGCGGTGCCGCCATTGCGATGTTCAGGTTAGCAAACCATGGGTTGAAGTGCAGGCCGGCAGGTGTCGCCGCCTCAGGGAATTCCTTAAGCAGTTCTTTGCCTTCTTCGTTCTTGTAGCCCGCTTGGTCACGATAGCCGAGCAGCAACGAATACACATATGCAGGGCCGCCTTCACGCGCCTTTGTGATCAGCGAAAGATCTGGCGGAAGCGCATTGTTGTTGGCGGCACGTGCTGCAACTTCGTTCGCAAATGGCGCAGGAATTTTATCAGCAGGAATAGCGGGACGTGTCGCAGGCTCGCCCGTTTCAGGGTTGATGCTTGGAACTTCGGTTTTCCATGCCTTTGCAAGCGCTTTGACCTGATCTTCGTTGTAACCCAAGGCCGCGAAATCGCGGAACGAGACCAGCTTCAAGCTGTGGCAAGCGGCGCAGACTTCGGAATAGACCTTCAAGCCACGCTGCAACTGACCACGGTCATATTTGCCCAACGGACCGTCATGGGCAAATGAGACGGGCAAAGTCTCTTCGTGGAACGCGGCCTCAACCGTAGGTACGGCGGGCTCCTTGATCGCCGTGATTACGGTGTCCCCAAGGCCAAGTAACAGCATGCCGCTGAAAAACAGGCCTACCAAAAAAGCAACTAAACGAACCATGATTATGCTTTCCCTGTTTTACGCAGCCGCTGGAAGCGGTTTGCCGGTGACAGATTCGGTGATTGAGTTCGGCAGCGGAAGCGGCCGTTCAATGCGCGAGACTATCGGCAAAATGATCAAGAAGTGAGCGAAGTAGTAAGCTGCCGCAAGCTGGCTTAGGACAACCCACTGGGTATATGGAGGTTTACCACCGCAATAGGTCAATACCACCAGCGATGGGATCAGACCGTACCAGAAGAACTTGCGGAACAATGGACGATAATGTCCCGAACGTACTGGCGACGTGTCCAGCCAAGGCAGGAAGAACAATAGCAAGATCGAACCGAACATCGCAAGCACGCCCATCAGCTTCGCAGGGATGATGATGATGCCGGTGAACGGAATGCCGAAGTCGACCGTGAACGCCTTCAAAATCGCGTAGAACGGCAAGAAATACCATTCCGGCACGATGTGCGCTGGCGTCGAAAGCGGGTTCGCAGGAATATAGTTGTCCGGGTGGCCAAGCATGTTTGGCGCAAAGAAGGTTACAGCAACGAAGAAGATCAAGAAGATCCCAAGGCCAAAGCCGTCTTTTGCGGTGTAATATGGGTGGAATGGAACCGTGTCTTGTTCACCCTTTATGCTAACCCCCGTTGGGTTTGAAGACCCTGGAATGTGCAATGCCCATATGTGCAAGATGATGACGCCGGCAATAACGAACGGCAGCAAATAGTGCAGTGAGAAGAAGCGGTTTAGCGCAGCTTGGTCTGGCGCAAAGCCACCCAAAAGAAGCTGACGCAGCGGTTCACCAACCAATGGAATGGCAGAGAAGAAGCCTGTGATAACCTGCGCACCCCAGAAGCTCATTTGGCCCCATGGAAGCACGTAGCCCATGAACGCAGTCGCCATCATCAACAAGAAGATGGTTACGCCCAGCAACCAGATCATTTCGCGTGGCGCTTTATATGAACCATAGAAAAGACCGCGGAAGATATGGATGTACACCACGATGAAGAAGAAGCTTGCGCCGTTCATATGCGCATAGCGAACAAACCAGCCCGAGTTAACATCGCGCATGATATGTTCAACGCTGTTGAACGCGCCATCGACACTTGCATAATAATGCATGGCCAACACGATGCCGGTCACAATCTGGATAACCAGAGCGACGCCCGCAAGGACGCCGAAGTTCCAGAAGTAATTGAGGTTGCGGGGTACCGGATATCCGGCGCCGACCGCGTTATATACAAGGCGTGGCAACGGTAGACGTTCGTCTACCCACTTGCTCACCGTACCCTGCGGTTTATATTCTTGTGCCCAAGGGAAGCTCATCGCGTTTTAGCTCCTCAACCGATTTTAACGACTGTGTCAGAAATGAATGCGAACTCCGGAACAGCAAGGTTCAGCGGAGCTGGACCCTTCCGGATGCGTGCGGCGGTGTCATAATGCGAACCATGGCATGGGCAGAAATAGCCGCCATATTCGCCCTTAACTTCACCGGATGCTGCGCCAAGTGGTACGCAACCCAAATGGGTACATACGCCAAGCGTAATCAGCCAATTTTCTTTGCCCGGCTTGGTGCGTTCAGCAAGGGTTTGTGGATCGCGCAGCGAACCAACATCAACCTTATTTGCTTCTTCGATTTCAGCGGGCGTCAGGTTGCGGATGAACACCGGCTGTTTGCGCCAGCTGGTCTTAATGGACTGACCTGGCTGGATGGCGGCAACGTCAACCTCGATTGAGGCGAGTGCCAGCACGTCAGCGCTTGCGCTCATCTGCGATACCAATGGCATCGCAACGGCTGCGGCACCTACGCCCGCGAAGCTGACCGCGGCGACGTGAATGAAGTCACGGCGACGAACGCCCGAACCTTCTTCGCCGTCATGACCGTTGTCACTAGCGTTAGCTTGCGCTGCTACTGGAGCTGCCGGCGCAGCCGCCGACTTTTTTACTGCCGGCTTTTTTACCGTGCCTTTTGTCTTTTTGACTGTCGACATAATCTGCCCTTTTTGCGTTGCGGCGGTTAATCCGCAATAGCGTCGAAATCCCGTCTCTTCCCGAACTGAAAAGCCATTAGCCTCACAATTGGGTCGATTCAGCGGGCCTGATAGACGCCTTTAAACCTTTTTGCCAACAGTGAATTTGGCATCACCTATACCAAACAACGCCACGCCGATTGCATTTTGCGAAACCGGCGTAGATTTGCCGCTAATGCTTGCTTCCCGCAACATATTAAGCCTAAGGGGCGGGTGTTTTGAATGAATATTGTTGGAGTAGATCGCATGGCGACACCCTGGACGCCTGATAGCTGGAGAAGTGCAACGGGCATTCATATGCCTGAATATAAGGATGCAGCAGCACTTGCCGCAACCGAAGAGACGCTGCGCAACTATCCGCCGCTGGTTTTTGCAGGCGAGGCGCGCAATCTGACGGCGGATCTGGCCAAGGTCGCCGATGGGAAAGCGTTCCTGTTGCAAGGCGGCGATTGCGCCGAAAGCTTTGCCGAGTTTCATCCCAATAATATCCGCGATACATTCCGCGTCATTCTGCAAATGGCCGTTGTGCTGACCTTTGCGGGTAAGTTGCCTATTGTTAAGCTGGGCCGGATGGCTGGCCAGTTTGCCAAGCCGCGCTCAACGCCGACCGAAACGATAAATGGCGTCGAGCTGCCCAGCTATTTCGGCGATATTATCAACGACATCGAGTTTGTTGCCGAAGGCCGAGAGCCTGACCCGGCACGGATGATCCGTGCTTACAGCCAGGCTGCGTCAACGCTCAACCTGTTGCGCGCTTTTTCCAGCGGTGGTTACGCCAATCTGCAGCAGGTCAATGCGTGGACCCATGATTATATGGGCCGGTCGCCATGGGCGCAGAAATATAAGGAAACTGCTGACCGCATTAGCGAAGCGTTGGCTTTCATGGAGGCCTGTGGCATCACGCCAGAGACTGTCCCGCAAATTAAGGGCACGAGCTTTTACACGAGCCACGAGGCATTGTTGTTGCCGTATGAGCAGGCAATGACCCGGCAGGACAGCCTTACCGGCGACTGGTACGATACGTCGGCGCACTTTCTGTGGATTGGCGACCGCACCCGCTTTGACGGTTCGGCGCATGTCGAATTCTTGCGTGGCATCGGTAACCCAATCGGTATCAAATGCGGACCAAGCCTTGAACCCGACGCACTTTTGCGCATGTTGGATGGGTTGAACCCGTCGCGCGAAGCGGGCCGGATCACGCTGATTTCGCGTTATGGTTATGACAAGGTTGAAAGCGGATTGCCCACTTTGGTGCGTGCGGTTCAGCGTGAAGGACATCCTGTGATCTGGTCGTGCGATCCGATGCATGGCAATGTCGTCAAATCCGCCAGCGGATATAAAACCCGCCCGTTCGAACGTATTTTGGCTGAAGTCCGGGGCTTTTTTGCCGTCCACCGTGCAGAAGGCAGCTTTGGCGGCGGCATCCATGTCGAGATGACGGGCCAGAACGTTACCGAATGCACCGGCGGTGCGGTTGCCGTGACGGACGAAGGTTTGGCAGATCGTTACCATACGCATTGCGACCCACGTCTGAATGCAGCGCAATCTCTGGAACTCGCTTTCCTGTTGGCAGAAATGCTTAATCAGGAAATGACAGAGCGGGCGAAGAAAGCTGCATAAGCATAAGTGACGGAACGATGATGAAGCGTGCCTGCGCCTCATCATCGTCTTCGCGCGTTGTGCATAGGCTAGCGCTTTTTGTGGACAATCGCGACGCGTGAAAAATATGGGCCGAGGCCGTCGCTCGCCCAAAACTAGATAGCTTTTGCAACCGTTTCCAAACGGTAGCCGTACCCGAAAACCGTGAAAATGCGAAAACCGTTTTCAGGCTGCAGTTTCAGCTTTGAACGCACGCGCGAGATATGCATGTCCAAGGTGCGCGTGGCCAAGTCCGCGGTCGTCCGCCAGATTGTCTCCATGATAAAATCGCGTGACAATGTGCGGTTCATGTTGCGGAAAAACAGGTCAGCCAGATCAAATTCTTTCGCCGTGAGCGTAATGGTCTGCCCACCCACACGCGCCGTCTGTTCAATCCGGTTCAAGCGATAGATGCCGTATGTTGCTTCTGGATCAAAAGAGCTACCAATGGCGCCGCGGCGAAACATGGCACTTATGCGCGCCGCAATAACTGCGCGGTCTTCAGGCTTACAAATATAATCTGCCGCTCCGGCATTGAGCGCTTCGATAATGTCTTTTTTCGCGGACCGGTTTGTGATCATGAGGACCGGTGGACGCTCGGGCAGGGCCTCTTGCATCCATTTCAAAACCTCGACGCCATCTTTGCCGGGCATGTTCCAATCGAGCATCAGCAAATCGCAGGTATCACGCGCCAATGTCTGCATCAGGGCATCGCCATCGGTGCATCCGACTGCAGTGAGCCCAAGTTCTTCAACGATTCCTTTCAGATGATAAACCACATCTGGTTCATCATCCGCAATTACTACCAGCATGGTTTGGTCCGCCCCTCAGCAAACAGCCGAATATCGGCGTATGGTTGCTAACTAAGCAGATAATTATCTGGTTACCAGAGATGCGCTTAAACACTTACAAGAGTTTACAATCAGTTACATTTTTTGCGGGCTCAAAATAAACACAAATTTTGAAAGTGGCTGGGGCGGCAGGGATCGAACCTGCGAATGGCGGCATCAAAAGCCGCTGCCTTACCGCTTGGCGACGCCCCAGCAAGCCAGCAATCTGGCCTATTTGCGCGGCTTATATCGTGCGAATCTCTTAGCGCAACAGCTTAATCGATGCGCTGCACCCAACCATGGGTGTCTACTGCCGCTCCGCGTTGGATATCCACAAGTTTCGTGCGGATTTGCTGGGTCATTTGTCCTGCGCCGCCTGCGCCGATGGTAAAGTCACCTTGGGTCGATTTCACCGTACCAACCGGGGTCACGACCGCCGCTGTACCGCAAGCAAAGACTTCAACGAGCCGTCCGGATTCGGCATCTGCGCGCCATTGGTCCATCGCATAACGCTCCTCACGGACGTTCAAACCTTGTGCACGCGCAAGTGTGAGAACGGAATCGCGGGTGATGCCTTCCAAAATCGTGCCGTCGGCTGGCGGTGTCAGCAATGAACCGTCATCGAACAGGAAAAACAGGTTCATGCCGCCAAGTTCTTCGACCCAGCGATGTTCGGCGGCGTCCAGAAAAACGACCTGGTCACAACCCTGACGAATGGCTTCGGATTGCGCGACAAGGCTGGCGGCATAATTACCGCCGCACTTCGCCGCGCCCGTTCCGCCGCGTGCGGCCCGGGTAAATTGTTCCGACACCCAAATCGAAATCGCCGGCGCGCCGCTTTTAAAATAATTCCCGGCCGATGACGCGATGACCATGAACAGATATTCCGCCGATGGCTTCACACCCAGAAACACTTCGCTGGCGATCATGAAGGGACGCAAATAAATGGACCCGCCATCAATGGGCGGAAACCAGTCCTTGTCGACCTGAACCAGTTGCTTGCACGCCTGAAGGAACATCTCTTCAGGCAGTTCAGGCATGGCAAGGCGCTTTGCCGATCGCTGGAAACGGCGGGCATTCTGTTCCGGGCGAAACAGCGCCATCGACCCGTCTGCAAGGCGGTAGGCCTTTAGGCCTTCAAATATTTCCTGCGCATAATGCAGCACAGCCGTCGCGGGATCGAGCGTGAGCGGCGCGCGGGGACCGACTTTTGCGTCATACCAGCCTTTGGCGTCCGAATAGCGGATGGTGACCATATGATCGGTAAACACACGACCAAAACCGGGATCGACAAGCCGCCCAGCTCGTTCTGCCGCGTCAACGGGATTTGGATTTGCCTCAAATGGAAATGCGCCGGACGTCATAGTTGCTCTCGTCAGTTAGGGTCTTGCTTCGTCCTATGGGCTGGGCTTAGATACGTCAATATGGCTGCCCCATCTTCTGTATCTGTTGCGCCGACGGCGTCACCCTTGTTTCTGCGCGAGCATGAGGTGCGGCGCGGCGTTGAGCTTTTGTTTTTCGGCTATACGCGGCTCACGCGCGCTATAGATGACGGATTGGCAGAGCATGGCCTTGGCCGCGCGCATCATCGCGCGCTGTATTTCATCGCCCGCCAGCCCGACCTAACGATTAGTGAGTTGCTCAAAATCCTTGCGATCACCAAACAGTCGTTGGGCCGGGTACTGACCGACTTGGCGGAAAGAGAGTTGGTCGAAACGCGATCAGGCGTGGTCGACCGGCGGCAGAAGCTGCTGCGTCTGACCGCAGAGGGTGTCCGCTTTGAAGCGCAGCTATTTGATGCACTGCGCACGAGCCTTGCGTCTGCTTATGCCGCGGCAGGGCAGGAATCGGTCACAGGTTTCTGGCGCGTTTTGGAAGGGTTGATACCCGCAGAGGACAAGGCCATGGTCATCGCCTTGCAGAAGGACATTTGATGCGCGACACGCTTGCACGACTTGAACACACAATCGCCCAGCGGTCGAACGCTGCGCCCGATAGCAGCTATGTGGCGTCGTTATTCGCCAAGGGGCGCGGCAAAATTGCGCAAAAGGTTGGCGAAGAAGCCACCGAAACGATCATCGCCGCGCTGTCGGGGGATGCGGACCATCTTACCGCTGAAGCAGCCGATTTGCTTTTCCACCTAATGATCTTGCTCGCCGAAGGTGGCGTGGCATTTGACGATGTTCTCGCCGAACTTGACCGCAGGGAAGGCGTATCCGGCCTGGTTGAAAAGGCCGCGCGCGACAATTCCGGAGAATAAAATGCCAATTGATGCGACGCTGCCTTATGACGACCAGAATATCTTTGCCAAAATCCTGCGCGGTGAAATTCCCTGCAATAAGGTTTTTGAAGATGACTGGGCGCTTGCCTTTCACGACATCAATCCGCAGGCACCGACGCATGTCCTCGTCATACCCAAAGGCGCTTATGTCAGCTGGGACGATTTTAGCGCCACAGCCAGTGATACGGAGATAGCCGGATTTGTGCGCGCTGTCGGCCAAGTATCGCGCGCATTGGGTCTGGTAGAGCCCGGATATCGTTTGCTCGCCAATATCGGGATGGATTCGCATCAGGAGGTTCCGCACCTGCATGTCCATATTTTTGGTGGAAAACCGCTCGGTCCCATGCTTATGCGATGAAATTCAGTTGCGCGGAGACTTTTAGAGGTTAGGTTCCGCGCGATAACTATCCGTTGGGGAGTAAGTAATGATATTTGGTCGTACGAAATCAATCGACGCCATCTTGGCGACGGCGGAGAAGAAAGCGCTCCACCGAACGCTTGGCGCGTTTCAGCTAACATTATTCGGAATTGGTTGTGTTATCGGTACAGGCATCTTTGTATTGACCGCGGCGGGAGCGCAAAAGGCCGGACCAGGCCTGATGCTGGCTTTCGCAATTGCCGGTGCAATCTGTATCGTAGCTGCGCTTTGCTATGCTGAAATTGCATCAATGCTGCCGGTGGCTGGGTCCGCCTACACTTACACCTACACTGTTATGGGCGAGCTTCTCGCGTGGACGGTGGGCTGGGCCCTTGTGCTCGAATATGCGGTCGCGGCCAGCGCGGTGTCGGTCGGGTGGTCCGGCTATTTTAGTGGCACCATATTAAACGAGTTTTTCGGGATACAGTTGCCGGCTGCCTTGGCGGCTGGGCCACTTGCTTTAGGCGGTGCTGAAGGCGGGATTATCAACCTGCCTGCGGTTATCATCGCATTGCTGATGACATGGCTATTGATGATCGGCACCAATGAGTCTGCCAAGTTCAACGCGATTCTCGTCGCGATCAAGGTTACCGCGCTGACCGCTTTCATCGTATTGACCTTACCACAGGCAGAAATGGCAAACTTCAATCCGTTCTTGCCCGCCGGCGTTTTCGGTGGCTTTGGATCAGGGGTGGGCGCGGTTGGTGCCGCGGCAACTATTTTCTTCGCCTATGTTGGCTTTGACGCGGTTTCGACTGCGGCCGAAGAAACCAAAAACCCGCAGCGCAACGTGCCGATCGGACTGATTGGTTCGCTTGGTTTCTGTACCATTTTCTACATCCTTGTGGCAGCTGGCGCTGTTGGTGCCATTGGTGGTCAGCCTATCATGGGTCCAAATGGCATTCCGTTCCCTGCTGGATCTGAAGCATTGGCTGTCCAATGCGCGTTGCCGCAATATGGCGACATGCTGGTATGCTCGAATGAGGCCCTTGCCCATGTGCTGCGTCAAATCGGCTTTGGCACAATTGGCAACATGCTCGGTATCGCAGCGTTCGTTGCGTTGCCCTCGGTAATCTTGATCCTGCTTTTCGGTCAGACCCGTATTTTCTTTGTGATGTCGCGCGACGGTTTGCTTCCAGAGGGTCTATCGAAGATCCATCCAAAATGGAAAACGCCGTATGTTGTCACAGCGATTACCGGAGCAGTTGTAGCCTTTGCTGCTGCATTTCTTCCAGTTGGCCAGTTAGCCGACATCGCCAACGCCGGAACGCTATACGCATTTATGATGGTGGCGATTGCCGTGATGATGCTGCGCAAGTCCGAACCGAACCGTGTGCGTTCGTTCCGGACGCCTGCGCTTTGGCTGGTCGGGCCTTTGACGATTGCCGGATGTATTTTCCTTTTCCTCAACCTGCCATTTGAGGCGATGATCGTACTTCCTGCATGGGGAGCGATCGGTATCGTGATTTATTATCTTTATGGCTATCGTAAGAGCCATGTCGGCCAGGGTATTGTCGAAGTGCATGACCTTGATGCCGATACGCCGCACCGGCCGGTAGACGGTGGACCCGTGGTCTGAACTCTGCGAAATGATATGAGTAAAAGGGGCGCTTCGGCGCCCCTTTTCTTTGCCTAGCTGCGAGGGTCACTCGGAATGGCCTGTGTTGTGCGTGGACGCGTAAAGAGCTTCCCCTTTTCGCACCATAGGACCAATATGAGCGCGGCAAGCCCACAACCCAGGAAACCAAGCGCAACAGGGAGAACGCTGCGGTCAAACTGCTGCCCGATGATCGCGCCGAGCGAGGCAGCCAAAGCAGTGCGTACGAACGTCTGAAACGAAGACGCTGCACCTGCGACATGGCCAAAGGGCGTCATCGCAATGGACGAGAAGTTGGAGCCGATAAAACCAATCATCGCCATGTTGCCCGTCAGCAACAAAAGAAACAAAGGCATCGACTTCGGCGCGAACTGTGCAGCGAGCACTTGCAGTGCGCCGAGTGTGATAAAGATCAATAGCGCCGCGTGCGAGACGCGGCGCGCGCCAAAGCGTTCGACAATCTGCGCATTGGTGAAGTTGGAAACAGCAATGCCAATGGCAACAATGGCAAAGCCAATGGTGAAAAAGTCGGCGGCATTGAACACCTTGGCGAACATTTGTTGCGAGCTGTTGAGATAGCCGAACAAAGCGCCTTGGACGATGCCAGCGCTAATCATATACCCGGCTGCATTGCGGTGAAGGATGACGACTTTCCAAGCCTTTGCCAGCGCATGCGGTTCAATCGGGATGATATTTTCCGGCGCAAGTGTCTCCGGCAAGCGCAGATATACCCAGATGGCAGCAGCAACGGCCATGAAAGCCATCAGGTCGAATATCGTCCGCCAGCCCGCAAACAGCAGGACCATTTGTCCGATGGTTGGCGCGATGATCGGCACGGTCATGAAGATGAGGAAAATGGTCGACATCCGCCGCGCCATTGCATCGCCTTCGAACTGGTCACGGATTACGGAGACCACAAGTACCCCCATCGCAGCCGCGAGCAAACCATGCGCGAAACGCATCGCCAGCATCATTTCAAAGTTCGGCGCGATCGAACAGGCGAGCGAAAAAGTGGCGGCGCCAATGATGGCAATCAGCAATATCGGCTTGCGGCCATAGCGGTCAGACAGCGGACCATAGATCAGCGCGCCAATGCCGGTGCCAGCGAGAAAGACAGAGATAATATATTGGATCTGGTTGGGATCGGTGACCTTCAGCCCTTTTGCCATGACGGGAAACGCGGGCAACATGGAGTCAATGGCCAACGCGTTGAGCGCCATCAGTGATGCCATCATGATGGTCAATTCGCGCGGGCCGATGGATTTTTTTGCAGAAGCTGGGGAGGTCATATTGCGGCTATGGGGTAGCAGCCGCAATAATTCCACCCGCTAAATTGTCAAATCAGCCCAGCGCTCCGCATGCTTGAAAAGCCGTCTTTGCCGATGATGATGTGATCATGCACCGTTATCCCGAACTTCTGCCCCGCGTCTGCAATGTCGCGGGTCATGGCAATGTCTTGCCGGCTTGGGCTGCTATCGCCGCTTGGGTGGTTGTGGACCAGGATGATGGCCGCTGCGCCCAAGTCCATCGCGCGCCGGATAACTTCGCGCGTATAAATCGCGGCCTGATCGACTGAACCCTCGCTCGCGATCTCATCGCGGATCAGCATATTTTTGCTGTTGAGATATAAGGTCCGCACGCGCTCAATGGTCAGATGCGCCATGTCGGCACGCAGATAGTCCAGCAACGCCTGCCATGATGACAAAACCGGCATCTCGCGGACGGGTGCGCTCAAAAGACGTAAGGCAACCACTTGGACGATTTTTAGTGCAGCGACACTTGTTTCGCCCATCCACTTTTCGCGCATGATGCTGTCGGCATCGGCCGTTAACAAGGCTGATAGGCTGCTGTACCGCGCGATCAGATCCTTGGCAATTTGCTTGGTGTCGCGGCGCGGAATGGCCAAGGCGAGCAAATATTCGACCAGCTCATGGTCGTGCAGGCTTTCGCCTTGCTGTTCAAAAGCCGTTTGCGCAGACGCGCGCGGTGGCCGGTGCCATGATGTTCGATTTTATCCGCGCCGTCCGCCATCAGCACTATCCTTTTGCGATAACGTTCTTTTCTGTGATTTTTGCGACGGGTGCAAGTCGATTGACGCGAATGCCGTTGCAACCGGAAGGGCTTTCCCGCATTTGATGAGCATGCGGACCGCTGCCGACGAAACACCGACAGACGACGCCGATGTGCAACCCTTCGAGGGTGCGCGGTGGAAGCGTCGTATTTTTGGCGCCGTTTCGCTTTTGCTAGTCGGGTTGCTGGTGTTCGCTTGGGTGCAACGCAACAGCATCGCCGACCGGTTCGTCCAAAATGCCTTCGCCGCACGTGGCGTTACAGCGACATATAAGATTGATACCGTGGGCTTTCGCACGCAGCGCATTCGTGACCTCGTCATTGGTAATCCAGCGCGGCCGGATCTTACCGCAAAGCTGGTTGAAATTGACGTTGCGCCGAACTTTTCCGGGATCAACTTGCGCGATGTGCGTGCCGACGGGGTGATGCTGCGCGGGCGCTATGCCAATGGCCAATTGTCCTTTGGTGAGCTGGATAAGTTTGTTGATCCCAAATCAACCGAGCCGCTTGAGCTTCCCGACATTGCGTTATCGCTTAAAAATGCGCGTGCACAGATTGAAACACCATGGGGGATATTCGACGCGGCGGCGCATGGCAGCGGGCTGCTGCGGAACCGGTTTGCGGCGAATCTGTCCATGCGATCTCCGAACGTGGCAGTCGCGGATTGTAGCGTATCTGCCGTAAGGTTTGACGGAAAGCTTATGCTCGAATGGCGTGAGCCGCACTTGGTTGGCTCGATAACAGCGACAGCAGCGAAATGCGCAGACACTGCCATTGCGATTGCAGCACCGCGTCTGGACGCGGATATCAAGTTGTCCGAACGGCTTAACCGATGGGAAGGGGCGCTGGGTTATGCGGCGGCAAAGCTGGTTGTTCCAAAGGCACAGATGAAAGGCGTTGCGGGCAAGCTGTCGATGAACGGCGATCTGAAACGCACAAATTTTGCGCTGCTTCTCGAAAAGGGGGCATTGCTGTCAGCGCCTTTGTCCGTTTGCCGATTGCAGCTGGCTTCAAAGGGATATGCCGGGCTGGCCAATGGTCGTCTGGCGTTGAGCGTTTCGGGAAATGCAGCCTTGGCCAATGGTGCGCTAGATAGCGGAACGGTTGGCGACCTTCGCGGTCTGGTGGCGCAAACGCGCGCGACACCCATCGGGCCTATTGTCGCGCGGATGGCTCCAGTGCTGCAGCGCGCGGGTGACCGATTTACCGCGCGGCTGGATTTCGAATCCTTTCAGGACTTTCAAGGGCGGCTGGGCGGTAACATCAGCGCGCTGTCGTTGACCAGCGCATCGGGCGTTCGCCTTCGGCAGATTGGCAGCTTTGGCGTCTCGGGTTCGCTCAAAGGATGGCGACTGAATGCACCTGTGCAATTGGCATTGTCTGGTGCGAACTTGCCCGACACGCGGCTATCGCTCGCGCAGACGGAGCAATCATGGTCAGGCAATCTGGTCATTGCACCATATAAAGCGGGCAGCGCGCGGTTGGCGGTGTCAAACCTTGCGTTCAATGGCAATCCGGGGGGCACATGGCGGTTTCAAGGACAGGCGAAAATGTCGGGACCATTGCCCGGCGGTTTTGTCACCGGGCTGAACTTGCCCGTCGCCGGTCGATATAAGGCTGGCGCGCTCTCCCTGTATGACGCGTGCCAAAATGTCCCGTTCGACTTGCTGAAAATATCGTCTTTGGCGCTGCGGGGCGATACGCTGCGGCTGTGCCCCGACCGTGGCCGGCCGATGTTCGCCATCGGCAATGGAAAGCCAGCCTTTGCGACCAATATCGCTGATTTCAGAGCGAACGGAAATCTTGGCCGCACGCCGATATCGGGACGCAGCGCGACGGTCCGGTTCAGTCTGGATGAAGGCTTTACGGCGAAGGGTGTCCGCATCACGCTTGGTGCGGATGGCGCGCAAAGCGCATTTGATATGGCCGCTTTATCGGGGCGCTTCGGAAAAGATGGAATATCGGGCGCGCTGTCGGGCGGGGCGGGGCAAATTGGCAATGTGCCGCTGCTGATGAACGACGCATCGGGTGACTGGCGCTACGCCGATGCCATATTGACGCTGAATGGCCGATTGGGCGTGACCGACGCGGCGCAAGTGGACCGGTTTAAGCCGATGATCGTACCTGACATGCTGTTGACGCTGGAAAATAATGTTATCACAGCGATTGGCCATGTGGTGGAGCCAACAACCGGCACGCGTGTTGCCGATGTCGACATTCGCCATGCACTTGGCAGCGCCACAGGACGCGCGCTGCTTGCCGTTGACGATCTGCGCTTTACCAAACGGTTTCAGCCGGACTTGCTGACCCCGCTAGTTTTGGGTGTCGCCGCGAATGTCGATGGCACGATATTCGGCGATGGTCTTATAGATTGGGATGCGCAGGGCGTCCGCAGCACGGGCAAGGTTTCAACACGCGGCATGAATCTGGCGGCGGCGTTCGGTCCGGTTGAAGGACTTACGACGGAAATCGTCTTCACCGATCTTCTGGGGCTCGAGACGGGGCCAGCACAATTGGCGGAGATTGCATCGGTCAATCCCGGTGTTCCGGCGCTGGGTGGGCAGGTGAGCTATCGTTTGCTTCCCGACCGGCGCGTCGCAATTGAATCGGGCCGCTGGCCCTTTGCAGGCGGCGAGTTGATATTGGAACCCACCATTCTCGATTTCGAAGTCGAGTCCGAACGGCATCTGACGTTCCGCGTCATAGGGGTGCATGCCGACAAGCTATTGGAGGGATATGATTTCCAGAATTTGCGCGTGACAGGTGTGTTCGATGGCACGTTGCCGATGATATTCAATCAGGACGGCGGCCGAATTGTCGGGGGCAGCCTCATTTCGCGCGAGGGCGGTGGTGAGGTGAGCTATCTGGGTGAGCTTACCTACAAAGACATGGGCGTATTCGCCAATTATGCGTTCAATGCGTTGCGCTCAATTCGTTATTCGACACTGACCATTGGCGTTGGCGGTGACCTTGACGGCGAAATCGTGACAGACATCAGCTTTACAGGATTGCAGCAAGGTAGCCTTGCCAAGCGCAACATCATTACGCGCCAGCTGGCCCGCATCCCTATCAAGTTCAACGTCAGCGTCACTGCGCAGTTTATGATGCTTATCGGGTCAATCCGTGGCTCTTATGATCCGAACTATGCGGCACAACGGGATTTGCCATATTTGCTGAAGCAACAGCGTGCGCAAACCGACGCCAAAGCCTCTGCGCCCGTTAAACCAGCAAAAGAAACAGCCAATGAATGACCTATTCAGCAAAGGGAAAGCGACCATGATGCAAAACCATCATCAATTGACGAACCGCAATGATAATGCGATTCGCCGCCTTATGGGAAAAGTGCTGCTTTTATTCATACCGTTGATGGTGTCTGCCTTGGCCGGTTGTGTGCAAGTCACCGCACCGGACAAGCCCATCGTCATCAACCTCAACATCGCAATCCGGCAAGAAATTTTATACAAGCTGGCTGCGGCGTCCGAGAGAGTGATTGAACAGGAACCGGGAATATTCTAATGAAAAATTCTGTTGAAATGACGATTGCTGCTGTGTTGCTTGGCGCGACTGCAACTGGCGCGATGGCCTATCAAGCTGGCCGCGACCCTGCGTACCAAAGCGCGCGCGAAAGCGGACTGGTGGGTGAGAAGTCCGATGGCTATCTGGGTTTCGTCATCGCGCCTTCGCCATCGACCAAGGCTTTGGTCGATGACATCAATATCAAGCGCAGAGCGGCCTATTCCAAAGAAGCACTCGCCAATGGAGCAACCATTGAGGAAATGGCGCTGCGCACCGGATGCCGTTTGATTGCGGAACGTACCGTCGCGGGTGAGAAATACCAGACGCCTTCGGGCCAATGGAAAACCCGCGATTCCAGCGCGCCTGAATTGGACCCGCGCTGTCCCTAACAACTGAACCTCGTCATCCCGAACTTGTTTCGGGATAACAGGCGACGGTTTGTTATCCTGAAACACGTTCAGGACGACGACCAACAAATAAGGGTATCCCCGCAACGAAAATACCGGGCCGGGGCAGCGATGCATCGGCCCTTTCTATGGCCACGCAACATTCTTGGCGACGCGCTGTTGACTTGACGAAGACGCTCTCCTAAAGCGCCGAGGCCTAGGCGGGGTTGCCCCGATTTTGTGACAGTTCCGTTTGTTAAAGAGGATGGAATTACATGAAGTCGGACAATTCCGGGCAGGATGGCAAAGGCAAAAGTGACGCTCGGCTCGATTCGTTAGACATGCAGCTGAAAGCGGCGCGGAAGGCCGAAGCAGAACGCTCAGGTAAAGATCAGGTTCCAGCCAAAGGAATGCGGCAAGGGAACAGGGTTTTAACCGAGCTGATCGCTGGTCCTGCTGGTGGTGCACTGGTTGGGTGGTTGTTTGACCGCTTATTGGGTACTGCGCCTGCGCTTCTGTTGGTCTGCATGTTTTTGGGCATCGCAGTCGCCTTCAGGAACATTATAAAGATCTCAGGGGAGCGTCCGGAATAGTCTGGGCGCTTGCGTCGTATAATATGCTCACGCTAAACCGCGCGGGCGTGGAAAAAACAGGGTAGTGAACGTGGCAGGCGAAAGCGGCAAAATCGATCCGATGCACCAGTTCCAGATTGAGCCGCTCGCGCCGCTCAATATTGCTGGATACGACGTCTCCTTTACAAATTCATCGCTGTTCATGCTCCTCGTTTTGGGCGCCTTGTGGTTGTTCATGTGGGGCGGAATGAAGCGCGAACTGGTTCCCGGTCGTTGGCAGATGGCGGTCGAAGGCGTGACCGGTTTCGTCAACAACATGCTGACCTCAAGCGTGGGTCCCGAAGGCAAGAAATATGTGCCTTTGGTTTTCTCGCTGTTTATGTTCATCCTCATGGCAAACTTCATGGGCATGATGCCATTTGGTATCGTTCCCGGGGTGCACCCTTTCACGGTTACCAGCCACCTTACCATCACCGCCGTCCTTGCTGTTATCAGCTTTGGTACCGTGTTGGTTGTTGGCTTTTGGAAGCACGGCTTGCACTTTTTCAGCCTGTTTGTTCCGCATGGCACACCGTGGTGGTTGTTGTGGCTCATCCCGCTGATCGAGCTTTTCTCGTTCCTTATTCGTCCCTTCAGCCTCGCGCTTCGTCTTTTTGTCGCCATGACAGCGGGCCACGTGTTGATGAAGGTTCTGGCTGGCTTCGTCATCAACGGCCTCAACGCAGAAGCTGCGTGGGTTCCGCTGGTGGTCAGCATTCCTTCTTTCATCCTGATGATAGGCATCACGCTTCTTGAGCTGTTGGTATGCGCCATCCAGGCTTATGTATTTGCACTTTTGACTTCGTTGTACATCAACGACGCGGTCAATTTGCACTGAGTTTTTCGACAACCCATACTTATTTTTGACAGGAGTTATTATCATGGACGCAGAAGCAGCAAAATTGATCGGTGCAGGTCTTGCAGCAATTGGTGCCGGCCTCGCCGCTGGCGGTGTTGGTAACGTTTTCGGTTCGTTTCTTCAGGGTGCATTGCGCAATCCTGGCGCTGCTGACGGTCAACAGGGTCGTTTGTTCATCGGCTTCGCGGCTGCCGAACTTCTCGGTCTGTTGGCGTTCGTTGTTGCGATGATCCTGATCTTCGTTGCCTAATTGACGGTTTGGCCCCGGCAACCGCCGGGGCATTTCCTCAACAGGACGAGCGCGTAATATGCCCCAAATTGCCCAGATTCTTGAAACCTATGCATCGCAGTTTTTCTGGCTGCTGATTGTCTTTGGCCTGATCTATTTCACGATCGGTCATGGCATGTTGCCAAAAATTGAAGCGAATATGGACGCACGTGATAGTAAGATTGCGGACGACCTTGCTGCTGCCGAACGCGCGCGCGCCGAAGCAGATGATTTGGGTGATAGCGGCGAGGCTGGACTTGCTTCTGCGCGGGCTGCGGCTCAAGCTAAAGCAAGCGATGCGAAAGCAAAAGGCGCAAAAGACGCGGATGCACGTTTGGCAAAAGCCGACACGGAAGTGGGCGTAAAGCTCGCCGCCGCCGAAGCCGCGCTTTCGGCTGCAACAGCCAAGGCAATGGCAAGCATCGAAACCGTGGCTGCCGAAGCTGCGGCGGACATCGTTGCCAAGGTTTCGGGCGCGAAAGTCACCCCGGCACAGGCCGCAACAGCAGTGAAGGCGGTAATGACCAATGGCTAACCCTGCAGCATTAAACGAAGCGTCTGTCGCCGCACAACCAGCGGATGCCATTTCTGCACCTGCCGTCAAATTGCAGGAAACTGAAAAGGCCCTGAATATGCTGGAAGACGACGCCGTTCCTGCACCCCATGCAGGCACCCAGGCCGCGCATGGCGGTGCAGAAGAGCATGCCACGCCTTCGGCTCTTGGCTTTGATGCCACGATGCTTGTGGCTTTGGCGATGCTCGTCGTTATCCTTTTGGCGCTTTGGAAAAAAGTGCCAGCGATGATTGCGGGAGCGTTGGACGGACAGATAGCCGGCATCAAGCAGCAGCTGGACCAGGCAACGGCGCTGCGCGCTGAAGCTGAAAATATTAAGTCGGAATATGAAGCAAAGGCAAAGCAGGCTATCGTTGATGCCGATGCGATGAAAGCCTCTGCCGAAGCCGAAGCCAACTTGATTGTTGCCCGCGCAAAGAGTGATGCAACCGCATTGATCGAACGCCGTGCGAAGGCTGCTGAAGAAAAGATTGCTGCTGCTGAACGTGCCGCAATTGCGGATGTCCGCAACAAGGCCGCAAGTGCTGCCGCCGCTGCTGCAGCGCAATTGATCGCCGCGCATCATGATGCAAAAGCCGACGCAGCCTTGATCGACCAATCGATCGCCTCGCTGAACTAAGCTTCGTGGTTCCCGCGCAGGCGGGAACACAAATTCCAATATATAATCATGCCGCGCATTTGCGGGAATGACATTGTGTAGCGCACCGACGTTGCCTACATCACCCCGACATGTCCAAAGCCGACCGCCCCGATCAACCCAATGCTGCTTCTCGTTTTAACGAGGAGCAGGCGACCTATGCGGTGCGTGGTGCGGATACACCTGATTTGGAAACCGGCACAGCCGCCATCCGCAATGTCCTGAAGACCTTGCCGCTGAAACCGGGCGTGTACCGGATGCACGATGCGCGCGGCGAAATATTATATGTCGGCAAGGCGCGGGCGTTGAAGAACCGCGTCGGCAATTATGTGCAGATTGACCGCTTGCCCAATCGCCTGCGCAGAATGGTCGCGCTGACCCGTTCGATGACGATTGTGACCACCAACAGCGAGGCGGAGGCGCTGCTGTTGGAAGCGCAGCTGATCAAGCGCTATCGTCCGGCGTATAATGTGCTGCTGCGCGACGACAAAAGCTTCCCCTTTATCCTGCTGCGCGCGGATCATAAATTTCCGCGTATCCAGAAACATCGCGGTGCCCGACGGAATAAGGGGCATTATTACGGCCCCTTTGCCAGCGCGGGTTCGGTCAACCAGACGCTGAATGCGCTGCAAAAGCTGTTTCTGTTGCGCAGCTGTTCGGACAGTTTTTTCAACAATCGCGACCGGCCATGCCTGTTGTATCAAATAAAGCGCTGTTCCGCGCCATGCGTTGGCCGAATTGATGACCAATCCTATGACGGTCTGGTCGCCGATGCCAAATCCTTCCTCGACGGCAAATCCTCTGATGTGCAGGCAAAGCTGGCGAAGGAAATGGAGGGCGCGGCGGAAGCGCTCGATTTCGAACGTGCGGCCATGCTGCGCGACCGGTTGAAGGCGCTGACCTTCATTCAGGGGTCGCAGGCGATTAATGCGCAGGGTGTTGGCGATGCCGACATCTTTGCCTTGGCCCACCGCAATGGCGTGATGGGTATTCAGGCGTTTTTTATTCGCGGCGGGCAAAATTGGGGACATCGTTCGTTTTTCCCGTCACATGTTGCCGAAATGACCGAGGATGAGGTGTTCACCAGCTTCCTTGCACAATTTTACGAAGATGTGCCGCCCGCCAAATGTATATTGCTCGACCGCGAATTGACCGAAGCGGATCTGTTGACGGAGGCATTGTCCGAACGTGCCGAGCGCAAGATTGAAATCAGCGTGCCACAGCGCGGCGACCGCGTCCGCCTTGTCAAACAGGCCACGCGCAACGCCGAAGAGGCGTTGGACCGGCGCTTGGCGGAGAGCACGACGCAGGGCAAGTTGCTGCAAGAGGTGGCGGACCTGTTTGAACTGCCCGAGCCGCCCCGCCGCATCGAGATTTACGACAATAGCCATATTCAGGGCAGCAATGCGCTTGGCGCGATGGTCGTTGCCGGACCCGAAGGCTTTATCAAGGGCCAGTATCGCAAGTTTAACATCAAACAGGCCGCGACCGACGACGATTTTGCGATGATGCGTGAGGTGTTCCAGCGCCGCTTTGCGCGCGCGCAGGAAGATGATCCCGACCGCGACAGCGGGCAGTGGCCTGACCTGGTGCTGATCGACGGCGGCAAGGGGCAGATGAGCAGCGTGAAGGCCGCGCTGGAGGAAATCGGCGTCGATGACGTGCCGTTGATCGCCATTGCCAAGGGGCCGCATCATGGCCGTGATGGCCGCGAGGTTTTTCACTTCCCCGACGGACGCGAATTGACCTTGCCGTTGAACGCGCCGGTCCTATTCTACCTGCAACGCCTGCGCGATGAGGTGCACCGTTATGCCATTGGCGCGCACCGTGCGAAACGCAGCAAGGCGATAACCGTGAGCCCGCTGGATGAAGTGCCGGGTGTCGGGCCCTCGCGGAAAAAGGCTTTATTGTTGCATTTCGGCACCGCGCGCGCCGTGCGCAATGCCAGCCTTGAAGACTTGCAGAAAGCACCGGGGGTGTCCGCCGCCGTGGCGCAGACCGTGTATGATTTCTACCACGCGGGCGGATGATGTAGCCTTGCAGTTGTTCAGCAGCTGATTAGAATGGCGGGCAGGGAGAACGTCATGCCAAATATCCGCGCCAACAATATCGATATATATTATGAGGAAAACGGCCCAGCCGATGGTCCGGTCATCCTGCTCGTCATGGGCCTTGGTGCGCAGATGATTGCGTGGCCCGATGAGTTCATTCACGGCCTTGTAAGCAAGGGCTACCGCATCATCCATTATGACAATCGCGACGTTGGCATGTCACAGCGTATGGACGGGGCAAAGGCGCCCAATCTGGTCTGGACGATGTTCAAGGCCCGAATAGGGCTGCCGGTGCGCGTTCCTTACACGCTCGGTGACATGGCGGCAGACGGCATTGGATTGCTGGATGCGCTGGGCATCGACAAGGCGCATGTGGTCGGCGCGTCGATGGGCGGGATGATCGTCCAATTGATGGCTGCCAACCACCCGGAACGGACGTTGAGCATGACCTCGATCATGTCGTCGAGTGGTAAGGCTGGACTTCCCGGCGCGCGCGCCGATATCCAGCGCCAATTCATGGTCAAGCGCGCGCCAGACGCCAGCCGAGAAGAGGCTGTCGCGTTCGGAGCCGAGCTGGTAAGTTCGTTTTCCTTCCCCGATCCGGCTCGCCCAGAGAATGCCCACGCCGAAATGACCGCCAAAGCGTTCGACCGGGGCTATTATCCGATCGGCACCAGGCGGCAGTTGCTGGCGATAATCGCCGATGGCAGCCGGGTCGAGCGGCTGAAGAAGATCGCGGTGCCGACTTTGGTGGTGCATGGCGGGGCTGATCCGCTCGTGCCCAAAGAAGGCAGTGAGGATATCGCCCGCCACATCCCCGGCGCAAGGCTGGAGATTATCGACGAAATGGCGCATGATCTGCCGCCGTCGCAAGTTGGCCGCATGGTGGATCTGATTGCCGGACACGCCAAGCAAGTAGCATAAAAATGCTGCACTGCACAATTTTTACTTGCGCGCGCTGGTTGGTTCGATAGTCTAAGACGATGACGACCAACCAATTGCTGCTTGAGGCTATCGCGCTCAAAAAATGTGTGACCGCCACCTATAATAATGTGGCGATGAAGCTTGCCCCGCACGTGCTCTATTCAAAGAATAATGCGCTGTTTATCGACGCGATTACGCTCGAAAAACATGGAGAGCCGCCGCGTGAGAAAAAGCTGGGTGCGTTTCATTTGCTTGGCCTCAACGATTTGAAACTGACCGAACAATTGTTCGAAATTGACCCGTTATTCGAAGCTGGCGCGGAAAAATATGCAGGCGTGACTTTGTTCATGATCAGCGGCGAACAAAGCGACGCAGGATAGAGCTTCCCCTCATGCGGCAGTGTTGGCATGAGGGCGTATGGACATAACGGCATCCGCGATCATTTGTGCAGTCCGTAATCACGGCGAAACCGGCGCCATCGTGCGCGCGTTTTCCGAAGATTACGGCATGCTTGCGGGCTATGTGCAAGGTGCGCGGGGGCGGCAATTGCGGCCTGTGCTGATCCCCGGTAATGTCATTACCGGCGAATGGCGCACGCGCATAACGGGGCAGTTGGCGCGCCTGACACCTGAACCCCTGCACAGCCGCGCGCATTTACTGGGCGAGCCGTTGGCGATTGCGGCGATTGATTGGGTCACCGCGCTGACCGCGGCAACGCTGGCCGAAGGCGTGCCTTACCCCCGCGTGTACAGCGCGTGCGACGGGTTGCTGTCGGCGATTGAGCTCGCGCCTGCCGCACGGGTTTGGGCGGGGGCGATTGCGCAATATGAAACCTTGTTGCTGGCCGAACTTGGCTATGCCGAAGATTATGACGCAGACAGCGCGCCGGTGGCGATGATGGCGCAAAACCGCAAGCGTTTGGTCGCGCATGTTCTGGGTGACCGCCGCGCCGATGTCATGGCCGCGCGCGAACGGTTGGTGGACCGCCTGAAAAGGGCAGTTGCATAACCGCGCTGCACTTGGCAGGGGTCTGCAAATCTCTATATCGTCATGCTGAACTTGTTTCAGCATAACGTGCCGCAGCTTGTTATCCCGAACAAGTTCGTGATGACGATTCATTTTTAGGTATCAGATAATATGCTTATTGCCTTATTACCCGGGGACGGAATTGGTCCCGAAGTCATCACCCAAGCACGGCGCGTATTGGACGCGTTGGCGATTGACGGACTGAACTTCGAAGAAGCGTTGGTTGGCGGCGCGGCCTATAAGGCAACCGGCCATCCGCTGCCCGCAGAAACGCTGGACCTTGCAAAGCGCGCTGACGCGATATTGTTTGGCGCGGTGGGCGACCCCGATTGCGATGCGTTGGAACGGCATTTGCGGCCCGAACAGGCCATATTGGGGCTGCGCAAGGAACTGTCCTTATTTGCCAATTTGCGGCCCGCGACGTTGTTTCCTGAACTGGCAGACGCCAGCTCGCTTCGTCCCGAAGTGGCCACGCAGATCGACATGATCATCGTGCGCGAATTGAATGGTGATGTTTATTTTGGTGAAAAGGGCATGCGCAAAACCGCTGATGGTAAGCGCGAAGGCTATGACATCATGTCCTATAATGAGGACGAAGTGCGCCGCATTGCCCGCGTCGGCTTTGAAACCGCGATGGCGCGTGGCAAAAAATTATGCTCGGTGGACAAGGCCAATGTGCTCGAAACCTCGCAATTGTGGCGCGATGTGGTGATTGAAACCCATGCCGAATATCCGCACGTCGCGCTCAGCCATATGTATGTCGACAATTGCGCGATGCAGCTGGTGCGCAACCCTGGCCAGTTTGACGTGATCGTCACCGGCAATTTGTTCGGTGATATCCTGTCCGATCAGGCCAGCATGTGTGCCGGATCGATTGGCATGCTGCCCAGCGCGTCGCTCGATAGCAACCAAAAGGGCCTGTATGAGCCCATCCACGGCAGTGCGCCCGATATTGCCGGGCAGGGCAAGGCCAACCCGCTGGCGACAATCTTGTCCGCCGCGATGATGCTGCGTTACTCGCTCAACATGCCGGCAATGGCCGACCGCATTGACGCGGCGGTCGCCAACGCACTCGCCGCCGGTGCACGCTCGCCCGATCTTGGTGGGACGATGTCCACCAGCGAAATGGGCGACGCCGTGCTTGCTGCCTTGTGATGTTGGCCCAACATCCCAATCTTCGTCATCCTGAACGTGTTTCAGGATAACGAGCCCCGGATGCGCCGCCTTGTGTCATCCCGAAACAAGTTCGGGATGACGATCTGTGGTTTTGGATTTTAGTGGCTTCAAACAGCTTCGGTGTAACATCCATAACATCTCCTTATTGACGCAACCCCTCTAGTCCCCGAAAAGCGAACTTATGAAGAAAACGACTGGCCAGAATCGCGAAATCACCCGGCATTGGCGTCCTGCCACACAGGCAGTGCGTGGTGGCACATGGCGTAGCGAACATGGCGAGACGTCGGAGGCTTTGTTCCTCTCGTCTGGCTTTACTTATGATGATGCGGAAACCGTAGCGGCCCGTTTTGCGGGTGAGCAGGACGGCATGACCTATTCGCGGTTGCAAAACCCGACGGTACAAATGCTGGAGGAACGCATTGCGCTGATGGAAGGGGCCGAGGCATGCCGCGCGCAAGCCACGGGCATGGCCGCGATGACAACGGCGTTGTTGTGCCAATTGTCGCAAGGTGACCATGTGGTCGCCGCCCGCGCGGCCTTTGGCTCGTGCCGCTGGTTGACGGACACTTTGCTGCCCAAATGGGGCATCAGCACGACCACGATCGACAGCCGCGACAATGATGCGTGGAAAGCGGCGATTCAGCCGAACACAAAGGTGTTCTTCTTTGAAACGCCCGCCAACCCGACGATGGACATTGTCGATATGGCCTATGTCTGCGGCCTCGCCAAAGAACATGGTATCACCACGGTGGCAGACAACGCCTTTGCGACCAGCGTGTTGCAACGGCCGATGGATTATGGCGCTGATGTCGTAGCCTATAGCGCAACGAAGCTGATGGACGGACAGGGACGCGTGCTTGCCGGTGCGGTCTGTGGTTCACAACAGTGGATCGATGACGTGCTGTTGCCGTTTCAGCGCAACACCGGACCCAATCTGTCGCCATTCAACGCGTGGGTAGTGCACAAGGGTTTGGAAACGCTGGAACTGCGCGCCATGCGGCAGTCGGAAAACGCGATTATTGTTGGCAAATTCCTTGAAGGCCGCGTGCCGCATATCATGCATCCCGGCCTTGCCAGCCACCCGCAGCATGAACTGGCGATGCGCCAGATGAAAGCCTGCGGGCCGATTTTCGCATTTGAAGTCGATGGTGGCCGCAAGCAGGCGCACGCCTTGCTCAACGCGCTGCAGCTGATCGATATTTCGAACAATATTGGCGATGCGCGCAGCCTGATGTGCCACCCCGCGTCCTCCACCCACCATGGCATGGGCCCCGAAGGCCGCGAAGCCATGGGCGTGGGCGAAGGCTTGATCCGCATCAATGTCGGTTTGGAGGATCCTGCCGATTTGATCGACGATCTGGATCAGGCGCTCAGGGCCGCGGGACTGTGACGAGCATCCTCGATTCCTTTTTCGCGGTCAGCGCAACGACCGAGGGCGTGACCGTCCGCGTGTCACCCAACTTTCTGCAAGAACAATCGGCTCCCGCGCAAGGCCGCTGGTTTTGGTCCTATCATATACGCATCGAAAATGGCGGCGATGAACCCGTGCAATTGATGACGCGGCATTGGCGCATCACCGACGGTCGCGGCACAATCAACCATGTCGATGGCGATGGCGTGGTCGGCGAACAGCCCTTGCTGAAGCCCGGTGAAAGCCATGATTATGTGTCGGGCTGCCCGCTGCCCACACCCAGCGGCATGATGGAAGGGCAATATCGTTTCATCCGCGAAGATGGCACGACATTTCTCGCCGAAATTCCGCGCTTTACGCTCGTCGCCCCGGCCATAGCGCGTTGAGCATCCGATGAAGCGCACGCATCTGCCCCTTAATGGTTTGCGCGTGCTGGACGCTTCTGCGCGGCATTTAAGCTTTACCAAGGCGGCGGACGAACTTGCGGTGACGCCAGCGGCCGTCGGCCAACAGATCCGCGCGCTTGAAGATATGCTGGGCGTCGTTCTCTTCCGCCGGACGCCCAAGGGGCTTGAGCTCACGGACGAGGCGACAAATGGCCTTGATGCATTGCGTGCGGGCTTTTTGCAGTTTGAAGAGTCAGTCCGCGCGATGCAGGCAGGGCAATCGTCCAATTCGCTGACCATCGCTGCGCCACGCGATTTTACCGCCAAATGGCTGGCCGCGCGGCTGGCGATATTCAGCAAGGCAAATCCCGATACGCGCTTCACTTTGGTAGCCGCGGACGAGGCTGTCGATTTTACCGAAGCCAATCTTGATCTCGCTATCCGGCTGGCCACCGGCCCCGGCGAACATGAAGGCGTCAAGCTGGCCGCTGGCGCTCATGTGACCGTCGCTGCACCCGAAGGCGGGGCGGAAACACCGATTAGCTGGCCCAATTGCCCTGTGGCCGACGGCGTCTCAGCGCTTCGGCTCGCCGATGCGGGCCTTGCGATTGACGCGGCTGCCATTGGGCTGGGCAGGGCCACCGTACCGTTGCTTTTGGCTGAAGCCGATTTGGCGAGCGGAAAAATTCGCGCGGTCGACAACGCGAAAGAAAGCGAAGAAGCCTATTGGCTGGTCGCACCCTTGCCGCAATGGCGGCAGAAAAAGGTAAAGGCCTTGGTTGAGGCTTTAACGGCCTGACGATCACACCCACCGTCATGTTGAACTTGTTTCAGCATCTTACTTCCTTTGCCTTCGCTGCAAAAATTAAGACCCTGGAGCCGAAGGCGTGCACCGCACAACCAAGTTAAGCGTGACGGCTGGTGATAGAGGATATGTGACGCATCAAGCGTCAATCGTGTCCTCGTCCAACTGCGCGGCATTTTCCTGAATGAAGTTGAACCGGTGCTCCGGATTTTTGCCCATCAACCGGTCGACGAGGTCATTGACCACGGCACGCCGTTCATATTCATGCGGCAGAGTAATGCGGATCAGCGAGCGGGTCGCCGGGTCCATCGTCGTTTCTTTCAACTGGTTCGGGTTCATTTCACCCAAGCCCTTGAACCGGCCAACATCGACTTTCTTGCCCTTGAAAACGGTCGCTTCCAATTCGGCGCGGTGCGCATCGTCTGCGGCGTATACGCTTTGGCTGCCATGCGTCAGGCGATACAAAGGCGGCCGCGCGAGGAAGAGATGTCCGGCCTTCACGATTTCGGACATTTCCTGAAAGAAGAATGTCATCAACAATGTCGCAATATGAGCGCCATCGACATCAGCGTCGGTCATAATGATGATGCGTTCATAGCGCAGATTGTCTGGGTTGCAGTCCTTGCGCGTGCCGCAGCCAAGAGCGAGCTGAAGATCGGCGATTTCATTGTTGGCGCGGATTTTGTCTGCGGTGGCCGACGCCACGTTCAGGATTTTACCGCGGATCGGCAAAATCGCCTGAGTCTTGCGGTTACGCGCTTGCTTTGCGCTGCCGCCAGCGCTGTCGCCTTCGACGATGAACAATTCGGTGCCGGTCGGGTCATCCGATGCGCAATCGGTGAGCTTTCCGGGCAGACGCACCTTGCGGCCCGAGGTTGCGGTTTTGCGTTTAACTTCACGCTCTGCCTTGCGGCGCAGGCGGTCGTCGACCTTTTCAAGGATGAAGCCCATCAACGCCTTGCCGCGCTCCATATTGCCGGCAAGATAATGGTCGAAATGGTCCCGCACGGCGTTTTCCACCAAGCGCGTTGCTTCCGGTGAGGTCAGCCGGTCTTTCGTCTGGCTTTGAAATTGCGGGTTGCGGATGAACACCGACAACATCAATTCGGCTTCGTTGAAAATGTCCTCCGCCGATATCTGCGCCGCTTTTTTCTGGCCAATCAATTCGCCAAACGCGCGCAAGCCCTTGGTCAGCGCAGCGCGAACGCCGGCTTCATGGGTGCCGCCGTCGGGGGTCGGAATGGTGTTACAATACCAGCTATATGAACCATCGGAATAAAGCGGCCAAGAAATCGCCCATTCGACGCGGCCTTGCGCATCGGGGAAATCTTGCGTGCCTGAGAAAAACTCTGTGGTCGCGCAGGCGCGGGTGCCAAGCTGTTCGCGCAAATGGTCGGACAAGCCACCGGGGAATTGGAACACCGCTTCGGCAGGGACATCTTCGCTTGCGAGTTCCGCGTCGCAGCGCCAGCGAATTTCAACGCCAGCGAACAAATAAGCTTTCGACCGGGCAAGCTTGAACAGGCGCGCGGGTTTGAACTTCGCATCGGCGCCAAAAATTTCAGGATCAGGGGTAAAGGATATGGTGGTGCCGCGCCGGTTGGGGGTGGGGCCAAGCTCCTCCAACTTACCGACCGGATGGCCCTGCGCGAAGCGTTGGCGATACAACTGCTTGTTGCGGGCAACTTCGACAACGGTATCGGTCGACAGGGCGTTGACCACAGACACACCGACGCCATGCAATCCGCCGGATGTCGCATAAGCCTTGTCCGTGAACTTACCGCCGGAGTGCAAGGTCGTCAGAATGACCTCAAGCGCCGATTTGTCCGGAAATTTGGGATGCGGATCAACCGGAATGCCGCGGCCATTGTCGGTGATGGTCAGCCGGTTGCCAACGCCCAAATGCACTTCAATACGGCTGGCATGGCCGGCGACGGCTTCATCCATCGAGTTGTCGAGGACTTCGGACGCGAGATGGTGCAAGGCGCGTTCGTCGATGCCGCCAATATACATGCCCGGGCGACGGCGAACCGGCTCAAGCCCCTCCAGCACTTCAATTGCAGAAGCGGTATAATCATTGGATGCGGCAGTGGCGGCCGCGCTCCCGCCAAACAGGTCATCGGTCATAATAATGCTATAGGCGCGGGAGAGTTGGCGGCGCAACAGCCGAACGAAACTCGGCTGTGGAAATAAACCGGATCAGCGTCTTTCCGGGGGCGCGGACATAATGGCGAAATTGCCACTTGCATGCGCAACCAACTTGTCATTCTGAGTGATACGGGCGGTTAAATGGGCAATGGTTCGGCCCTTATTGTCCAAAACGGTTTCGCACAGCAACTGGCCCTCCGCGACTGGCCGGAAATAGCTGATCGAGATATCAATTGTCGCGCACGCATATCCAGCACCGAGTGTCGAATAAAGCGCCGCGCCCATGCCTGTATCGGCCATTGCGTAGAGGACAGCGCCATGCACAACACCGTGCGGATTTAAATGCCGATCATCGACCGACAGCGAAAATGTGCTGCTGCCGCCGCCTTGTTGATCTAATGTTAAACCGATGAGATCCGCAAATGGATGATCCATGCTCTATCTCACCGTAGCCTTAACGAACCCTTGGGCCGCCGAACGGCATTGGCGGTGGCGGACGGCGCACACCGCGTGGAAGCTGCGCCTGATAGGCACGGCCGCAATGTTCGACGCAGTAAGGAAAACCGGGGTTTACCGGGACACCGCAGAAATGGAAATCGGCTTCACCGGGGTGACCCAAGGGCCAACGGCAAATGCGCTCGTTCAAATCCAGCAACGACGTTTTGTCTGCCATTTCCGCGCTTGGCTTTGCAGGGACAAGGCGGCGTGGCGGTGCTGGCGGAATGGGTGCTTGCTGATCGCCGGGCCCCTGACGCATGAAACCGCCAGGTCCGATCGAAACAATGCGCGGCATCGACGATGCGCGCGGCGCAGGTGCTTCGGCTGCGTCGTCATCTGCGTGCACTGGCGCGAGAGGCTCAGCCAAAGGCGCAGCGGCGCGGGGGCGCACAGGCGCAACGGGTGCAGGTGCCTTTACAGGCGCTGCAGCCGCTGCCTTTTTCGGCGCGGCTTTTTTATCCGTGTCGTTGGCCTTCACCGGTGACGGGCGCGATTTTAGTCCCAAGCGATGGGCCTTGCCGATCACGGCATTGCGGCTGACACCACCAAGCTCTTCGGCAATCTGGCTTGCTGTCAGGCCTTTTTCCCAAAGCGCTTTTAACTGATCAATCCGCTGGTCGGTCCAGGACATAGAAACTTTCCCAATATCTAATGTGTCGTACCGCAGTCGCGGCGCATTTGCGCCTTGCGGTTAAGCCTGCAAGCCGATAGTCGATTGCGCGATGACTATCCACCATAAAAGCGATCTTGGCCCAGATAGGGACGCGAACCCGGTTGTGCAACTGCCCGACGGCGAACGGCATATCCGCAACGTAAACTGGATTGGGCTGCAAACCCTATATATGAAAGAAGTGCGCCGCTTCTTTAAGGTGCAGATGCAAACGGTATGGGCTCCGGCCATCACGACCTTGTTGTATCTGATTATTTTCACCGTGGCTTTGGGAAGCGTTAAGCCAAAGGTTCTGGGCGTTGCTTTTGCAGATTTCATCGCACCTGGCCTCATCATCATGGGTATGATGCAAAACGCCTTTGCCAATTCCAGCTTCTCATTGCTGGTCGGCAAAATGCAGGGCACGATTGTCGATTATCTGATGCCGCCATTGTCCAATGCCGAGGTTTTGGCCGCGCTTACATTTGCTGCGGTGACGCGGGCTTTTCTGGTGGGCGGCACGATCTGGCTCGCGATGGTTTTGTGGCCCGGCGTGCATGTCACCCCTGCGCATATGTGGGCCATATTGTGGTTTGGCCTGATGGGTTCAATGATGCTTGCGCTCATTGGCGTTATGACATCGATCTGGGCGGAGAAATTCGACCATGCGGCCGTGGTCAGCAACTTCGTTGTTGCGCCTGCGGCTTTGCTGTCGGGCACGTTCTACTCGGTTGATAAGCTGGCGCCGACATTCCAAGCGATCAGCCACGCCAATCCGTTCTTTTATGCAATTTCGGGTTTCCGTTATGGCTTCATCGGTGCCGCAGACAGTCCCGTGGTTCTTGGCGCGCTTTTGCTGCTTGGGCTGAACATAGCGCTTGGCACGATCTGTTACTTGCTGCTGCGTTCGGGCTGGAAATTGCGCTCTTAGTTGCGTTAGAATTTTAACGCGCCGGTGTCCATGTTTGTGCCTGACAAAAGGGCCCAATACATCCCTTGACGACGAGATTGCCCGATTTGCCTTTATAGACGATCGACCGATAGGTTTTGCCCGATTTGGGATCGTAAATCTGGCCTTTCCATTCATCGCCAGCCGCTTTGAAGCCCGTCAAAACATTCATGCCCAATATCGTCCGGCTGCGCAGCGCCTTGTCGGGATTGTTGATGTCCTTCGCGCCGGGACCAGCTGGCGGGTCCACAAGGAATTTTGACAGCTTGCCGCATAAATTCTCGCCGCAGGGATAGACTTCAACGACGCCGTCCTTGCTTTGCGTGACCCATCGACCCGTAATGGGCGAAGCCGCCTGCACCGATAAGGGCAGCATCAATAATCCAGCGGCGGTCATCCATTTTTTCACGTCAGTCATCTTTGGTCCTTTTTAGCTGCGCCAGACATATGCAAGGGCGGGCCGTTCTGCAATGCTTTTGCCTTTTACTGACGCCATGCTAATTGTGACGTCATGAATGAAATAACCCTTTTTGACTATTGGCGTTCCTCGGCAAGTTACCGGGTGCGCATCGTCCTCAATCTGAAAAATGTGCCTTACACAAGCGTGCCGACAAGCCTGTTGGAAAATGAACAAAAGGCACCGGCATATGTTGCGCGCAATCCGCAAGGCTTTGTCCCCATGTTGTCGATTGATGGTCATGACCTCACGCAAAGCCTTGCGATAATCGATTATCTCGATGCCAAATATCCGGATCCAGCGATGGTGTCGTCCAAACCTGCGGATCGGGCCAAAACATTGGCGCAGGCGTTGATTATTGCGGCAGATATTCATCCAATCGATAATTTGCGCGTGCTGCGTTATTTGAAGGACGAAATGGGGCAATCGCAGGAGGCCGTTGATAGTTGGTACCGGCATTGGATCATCCAAGGGTTTACGGCGCTTGAGAATATGGCACCCGACGATGGGTTATTTGGTGGCGATTTGCCAAACCTTGCCGATGTCTGCCTTGTCCCGCAAATGGCAAACGCGCGGCGGGCGGACACCCCATTTGACCAGTTCCCCAAATTATCCCGGATTGACGCTGCGCTGACAGCTTTACCGGCCTTCATCGCCGCCCATCCGGATCAGGTTAAACCCGACTGACGAACATACGGTGCAAGCGACAACAGAGTGAATTTTATGCCACAGAAGAACCTTAAGCTCAGCGCTTTCCTTCCATATCAATTGTCGATTACCTCAAACGCGGTCAGCGACCTGATCGCGCGCGCGTATCGCGGTAAATTTGCGCTTAAGGTGCCCGAATGGCGGGTGATGGCGCTTTTGGGCGAGGCGGAGTTTGCAACGCAGCGCGAGTTGGTGGCGGCAACGGCGATGGACAAGGTGACGGTCAACCGTGCGTGCAAAACGCTGGAGGAACGCGCGCTCGTGAGCCGTGTGCCCAATAGCAGCGACGGGCGTTCGCACCATCTGGCCCTGACGGTCGCGGGCCGCAGCCTGTATGATCAAATCGTGCCTGAGGCCCTGCAGTTGGAGGCGGAGCTTGAGAAGATATTGGGCAGCGGGGAAGCGAAGCAGTTGGAGATCATGCTGGCGCAGTTACGCGCGCGGGTCATCGAGATGGGTTATCTTCGCTAGCACGCTCGTAATCGGTGGCGATTGCGGGCCGACCAATTTTCGGGGTTTCGGTCTTGGGCATTTTCAGTTCAAGCGCGTCAAGCCAGACATGTGCATTATCGCCCACAAAGACCTGTGGCCGTGACGGCAAAAGCTTCAACACATTTTCCCATCGGGAAATAAGCTGAACCGCCTCGGTAATCGCATCATCAAATTTCTGCGGCTTGCGTAAGGCATTGTTCACCAGCGCGTCGCCGAAAAACGTCCAGTCATTGCCCGGTGCGCAGCCGAACGATGTGCGTTGCGACGATGCCGCGGTCACAATGACGGTCTGGTCATTGGTCAGCAACGGAATGAATATCCCTGAATAGCAAGCGGAGAGCAGAACCATGCGGCGATTTATGCCCACGCCATCAAGCAGCGCAGACAACCGCTGCGGTGCGATCATGCCGACACCATCGTTTCCGTCACGATAGGCAAGCCCCGACACGGGGTCGCCATGGGTGGTAGCGAATAAAATCAGCACGTCTTCCTTCAGATCCATTTTCCCTGCAACGGCGGCCAACGCGACGGCAAGATTGGATGGCGAACCCTGCGGTGCGCCCGACGGCGCATCGTTGGCGCCAGCGGTGAGGAAAAGCGTTTTGCCCGTTGCGCCATAGCGGCGCGCCAGAACCTTCGCCGCTTCAGACGATTCCCGTCCGAACACGGCGTCGGAGTCGAGTCCAATCGAAATGACATAGGCGTCCACGACACCGGGCTTTTGCGGCTGCAGATTTGCTATCGCGGTGGCGATCCGCTTGTGTTGCGAAAGATACCAGCTGGCAGAACGGTTCTGCTCCATCGCCCAGCCATTTTTCCCGGCCTCTGCGGTGCTAAAGGTGCTTTGCTGGCTGTACGCGGATCCGGAGACGAGAAGAGCAAGCGCCAAGGCACTTGCTTGAACCGTTCGCATTTTGGCGAGCCCCAATCCCATGCGCATATGTCTAAACGCAGAGTCGCAGTTGCCGCAACAGCAATATCGTTGCATGATGTGCAAAACTTGGAGAGAGATTATGAAACTTGCCTCATTGAAGTCGGGTCGTGACGGTCATCTTGTTGTCGTTTCCAATGATCTCGCCTGGTATGCCGACGCAGCGCATATCGCGCCGACATTGCAGGCCGCGCTGGATGACTGGGACAATATTGCGCCGCGGCTTGAGGCATTGGCGACTGATCTGGAACATGCCGTCATTCCGCGTGAACGCTTCCACGAACATGACGCTGCCGCCCCGTTGCCGCGCGCATATCAGTGGGCCGACGGTTCGGCCTATGTCAATCATGTCGAACTGGTCCGAAAGGCCCGCGGCGCCGTATTGCCCGAAAGCTTTTGGCATGATCCATTGATGTATCAGGGCGGGTCCGACGAATTCATGGGCGCGCGCGACGACATCATGCTGGCGGATCCGGCATGGGGTTGCGATCTTGAGGCCGAAATCGTGGTGGTCACCGGCGATGTGCCAAAGGGCACGCAGCCCGCAGACGCACTGGCGCATATCAAGCTTGTGGGCCTTGTGAACGACGTATCGCTGCGCAATCTTATTCCTGCAGAACTGGAAAAAGGCTTTGGCTTTGTTCAGTCTAAACCCGCCAGTGCTTTGTCACCGGTGTTCGTTACGCCCGATAGCCTTGGGGCCCATTGGCAGGGCGGCAAGCTGCACCGGACATTGAATGTCGATCTGAATGGCGCGCCATTTGGCCGGGCCGTGGCGTCGGATGACTGCACATTCGATTTCGGCGTCTTGATCGCGCATCTGGCAAAGACGCGCAATTTGGGGGCAGGGTCGATTATTGGTTCAGGCACCGTGTCCAACCGCGATGCCGATGGCGGCCCCGGTCGTCCCGTTTCCGATGGCGGGCTTGGCTACAGCTGTCTTGCCGAAGTGCGCATGGTTGAAAAAATCGCGACTGGCGACATGACCACGCCGTTCCTGCAAGAAGGGGATGTCGTCCGCATCGAAGTCCGCGACGACGCTGGCCACAGCATTTTCGGTGCTATCGAACAGACCGTTCGTTTGGGCTAAAGGCGACGGCGCCAAGCCGCCCCGTTCACTGTTTCGAAAACGCGTCGGAAATTGAGCAGGCGGCTGGTCCTAAAATAACGATGAACAGCGTCGGCAGAATGAAAAGGATCAGCGGCACCGTCATAATGGCGGGCAAACGGGCGGCTTTTTCTTCCGCGCGCATCATCCGGTCATTCCGGAATTCGGCCGACAGCACGCGCAGTGCCGATCCCAATGGCGTACCGTATTTTTCGGTCTGTATCATGGTCGTGACCACACCCCGGATCGAGTCCAGATTGACGCGGTAAGCCAGATTTTCGAAGGCAGCGCGGCGTTCGGTTAAAAAGCCAAGCTCAATGGCGGTGAGAGCAAATTCGTCGCCCAATTCGGGATAGCCCCGGCCCAGTTCTTTTGCCACGCGGTTGAACGCGGCATCAACCGTCAAGCCAGCCTCTGCGCAAATGACGAGCAAGTCGAGCGCGTCTGGAAGACCCTTGCGGATGGCATCGGTGCGTTTCGTCACCAAGTTTGACAGATAAAGGTCTGCGGCCTTATAACTCAAAATAGTCGCAGTGGCGAACGCACCAAATTTCTTGATCCCGCTCCAGTCGGGCATGCCGCCCAGGGCGTAAATCCACAGCCCAGCCCCACCGCCGAATATGATCGGCAGCACCATGCGGCTAAAGATGACGGTCACGGCGAGCTCTTTACGGCGGATGCCCGCTTGCGCGAGCCGTTGCTGGACAGCCTTGACCTGATCGTCCTGCAAAACCTGAAGTTTTGACAACAGCTGGCGCATTTTGTCCGTTGTTTCGGTCTTGCGGACAAGCTTGGCGCGCTTTTTCGATGTTGTCCCGGTGATCCCGGCTTTCAGCTGCTCACGACGCTCGTTCAATGCCTTCACGCGCTTGACCATGGGGTCGCGCACGGTGACTGCCGAGTATATGGCAATCATCACAGCCAGACATGCGACCGCCGAGAGCAATGTCGCGACCCACAAAACGTCGATGCCCAAAAGTTGAGGTCCACCCGGATTGGTCATATTTGCTATCCTGCCCCCAACTTAAATTTCGAAATTGACCATTTTGGCCATTACGAAAACGCCCATCGACATCCACAATGCACCGCCGATACCGGCGATCATCAGGCGTGGTTCGTAGAAGAAGCCAGCGAGATATTTCTGGTTGACCATCCAGACCATGCCGAACACGAAAAACGGCAGCGACCCGACGATGTAGGCCGATGCCTTCGATTCAGACGACATAGCCCGAATTTTGAGCTTCATCTGCGCACGCTTGCGCAAAACATCCGCAAGGTTTGCGAGTGTTTCGGCCAGGTTACCGCCCGTTTCGCGCTGAATGGCCAAGGTGATAACGAAAAACTGGAATTCGGCAGTGCCAAGCCGGTCAGCGGTTTCCTGCAGCGCATCTTCCATGCTTTTGCCGATTTTGATTTTCTCGACGACCAGTTTGAATTCTTCGCCTACGGGGCCAGGAATTTCCTTTGAAATCACCCCAAGCGTTTCGCTCACGGGTAGGCCCGATTTCAAGCCGCGCACCAAAAGTTCGATGGCGTCAGGAAAGCTTGCGGTGAACTTATTGATACGCCGCGCCATCAGGAAATTGATGACCATGTGCGGCAAGCCAGCACCAACCAGCAGTGCACCAAATACAGCCAGAAAAAAGGGAGCGCCCTTAAGCAAGAGAATGGCCATGACGACAAAACTAAGGCCGCCCGATGCAGACATATATTGTTGCAATGTCCATTTATGGCCGGTCTGTGCCAGACGAAGGCGGACCTTGTCGGCGCGGCTGATATGCTGACCTTCGGCAAAAATGAGCGGGCGACGCGCCGCAACGGCTTTGCGCATTTGCTGCTCCACGCGCGCATCGGCACTGTCCGAATGGCGCATTTTGACAGCGCTAAGACGGCGTGTCGTCGCCTTGCCGCTATTGGGCTCTGTGAAGGCGAGTGCCCCCAGAACAAAGAACAATATCGTTCCAGCGGCGATCATCAAAATTTGCAGTGTCATTCGCTCTGTTACCTATGCCCGGGGTGGACCCATGCCGGAGTTACTTCTTTTTCAACATCGATTTGAAA
This sequence comes from Sphingomonadaceae bacterium PASS1, assembly GCA_002255985.1. Lineage (GTDB taxonomy): Bacteria > Pseudomonadota > Alphaproteobacteria > Sphingomonadales > Sphingomonadaceae > Sphingorhabdus_B. Next base: position 195,792 of record NKIR01000003.1, on the reverse strand, counting down.
CCTGCAAAAGCAGTCTTCTTCGCGGTGCTTTTGCTATTTGCAGGCGCCTTGTCAGCGGCTTCTGCGAAGGTACCAGCAACCATTTCGGCCAATGTTATGATACCGGCTGAAAGCTTGCTTCCACGAACGGCTTCGATAACCGGCTGCCCCAGCTTGGCCGCTTGCGCCACCGCCTTGGGATCGGTTGGCAACAGTAGGTCGATCTTGCGTTCGATCGTGCTTTCAAAATCCTTGCGCGTGATTTCAACGATCGCCGATTGAACATTGTTTGCGACAACCAGCACTTTGCAATGTGGCGCGTTCTGTTTCAGCCAAGCCAAAATGCGGATGCTGTCGCGCGCTGAAGCCAGCGTTAGTTCAGTTGTGACAACCGCAATGTTCACGTCTTGCATGAGGTGCGGATATGCAATCAGCATGCTGCGTGGCAGATCGATGACGGTATTTTCGAACGCCGCGCGGAATTCTTCCTGCAGCTGGAAAAAGGCGGATCCATCGGTCAACATCGGGCTGTTCATCGGCGCTTCTGCGGACAAGATGGACAGACGTTCATTGGCTTTGATCATCGCGCGTTCGATAAACAACCCGTCGATGCGGCTTGGGTTATCGATGGCGTCGGTCAAACCGCGGCCGGGCTCCAGATCCATCGCGAGCGCGGCTGTGCCAAAGTGGACATCAAGGTCGAGCAAGCCTGTTTGATGGCCTTGCACTTGCGAGAATGCCCATGCCAGCGATGCGGCAATAGTCGACGCGCCTGAACCACCGCGGGTCCCAATGACTGCGGTTGACACATGTGGCCGATCAACATTGCCATCATCCAATTTCGGGGCGTTCAATGCGGCCTGTGCATTGGCAAATGCATCGCGCAGTGCATCTGGACTAAGTGGCTTCAAAAGATAATCCTGCAGACCCGACATCAGCAAATCGCGGTACAGGCGAACGTCGTTCACCTGACCGACCGCAATCACGATTGTTCCGGGCTCGCACACTTCAGCAAGGCTGTTGATGTCGCTGATCGGGTCACCCGATTCCGACAAATCGACCAGCAATATTTGTGGGCTTGCCGAAACCGATAGCGATTGAATGGCGTTGCGCAGGCCGCCTTTATAGGCTTTGTCCTGACTCCAGCCCATTTCCTCACACACACTGCGCACGACATCCAGCGTGAGGTCGTCGCATACATAGCCGCTAATCGGGCTACGCGTTCCGGAAACACCGGATTTCCATGGGGCGTTCATCAATTGCCTCCGGTCTTGGTCTTGTAGGCATTAACCGCTGCTTTGCCGCTGTTGCTGTCGAGCCGCTTGTTGTCGCGTCCACGCACCAGATCTTCGGGGTCAGCGACCATGGCCGCGAGGTTGGAATTCATGGCGCAGCCGTAATTGCTGTTGTTACCTGCATTGAAGTTTCTATCATGCGTCGTGCTATGATTGGGGCAGGATGGCACCGACGCGTGTGATCGCGTGACAACAACGCGAATGTTACCGGGTGTTATCACGCTGGGCGTTGCCGGTGCGCCTTCCGTGACCATGATACCGCGTTCTGCGGCTGCTGCACGCACGTCGCGCGCGGCATCGTCGTTGCCATAGCCACCACCGCTATCGATTGAAATGCGGTCACCATAGCGAAGGTCCAGCGCTTCAAACCATGCGTTCAATCGTTTCTGGTCGGCAAAGGCGATGCCACTGCCGTCGGCGGCAAGGTCGATCGCATAATTGGTTCGTTCGACAACTGGCTGGTGCACCGAATACATGGATGTGTTGGTTGGCAATGTGCCGCAACCGGTCAAACCAAGGCTTGCAGCGATCAGGATTGTTACCTTTTGCATATCTTGTCTCCTTGAACGGATGGTCAATTGTCGAAGCTGAAGCCGGGGCCGCTTGGGACGGTCGCGGAAGCTTGCGATTGGACTTTTTTGGGCAACGGTGTGACCGCGTCGGTTACTGATCCCAGCTCAGGGCCATCGGACACCGTTGGCGCAATCGTTGGCATTGGGCGGGTTTTTTCGCCCTTGTCGCTTGTCACCTTGCCAAGCAAAATGCGTTCAAGGTCATTTGGCGAATTCATTCCGTCCGTCGGTAGTACAATCTGGCTATCGGATACGGGCTTCACCAAATAGGGCGTGATAACAATCATAAGTTCGGTTTCGTTGCGACGCCAACCGTTGGATTTGAAAAGCGCGCCAAGCACTGGAATGTCTCCGGCTCCAGGCATTTTTTCGACCGAGCTACCCATCGAGTTGCTTAACAATCCAGCGATCATCATGCTTTGACCTGAACCAAGCTCAACCGTCGTTTCGGCCATCCGTGTCGTGGTCGCCGGCACTTCAAGGCCGCCGAAACGCACGGCGCCCTGCGATGAAATATCCGAAACTTCCGAGCGCACCCGCAACGAAATGCGGCCATCCGATAAAACCGTTGGCGTGTAGGTCAGGCTGACACCATAATTCTTATATTCGACGTTGGTGCCATTGTTCGAGGAGGTCACCACAGGGAACGCGCCGCCCGCCAGAAACTCGGCAGTTTCACCCGATACAGTTGTCAGATTGGGGTTCGCCAATGTTGAACTGAGGCCCGCCTTTTCCGTTAGATCGAAGGCAGCTGCCACATCCATGCCAAACAAACGACCAGCCGCCGTCAGCACATTCGTTCCTGAAGGAACTTTGAAGTTATACTGCGTATATGCGCTTGTTAAAAATTGTCCGGTCGCTGGATTGAATGGCAGCGATATGGCTCCTGCAGGCAGGCCAAATGCCGAAGAGGCATCTACAACAGGAAGGCTGTCCGGGTTCGTGACCGAGCTAATATCGGCGATATCACGTCCGCGATATGCGCCGCCAAGAATTCCGGTCCCGCCGTGATCGCGGGTTTTGAGGTTGCCCGAAATTTCTTTCATAAGCGAACGGCTGACTTCAGCGATGCGGACCTGCAAATTGATTTGCAGCGGCGTCGCGTTTTTCAGCCGGGTTAAGACTTGCATATTTCCGCCCGTGAAGGCCTTTACCAATGCTTCGGCTTCAGCCGCTTCTTCGGGTTGGTTGACGGTGCCTGTCAGCAGAATGACGCCGTTCATCGTGGTAACAATGATCTTGGAATCGGGCATCGCAAGCGCAAGCATTTGCGAGACCGAGTCCATATTGTTGCCGACGCGGACTGTTGCCTGATACACCGTGCGGCCCGCTGCGTCGGTTGCGTAGACCGTGGTTTCGCCGGGGCCCTTGCCCAGGATATAGATCTGGCGTCCGGTTTTTACTTCGACATCAGCGATGGTGGGGTCAGCGACCACCACATCGGTGATGCTTGAACCCAGGTTGACCTGTTGCCCGCGTCCGATGGACAATATCAGCAACTTGCCATCTTTTGCGGATTGCGCCGACGCTGCTGTTGGCATCCCGACCAACGCGCCGACCAACGTGGTTGTGCCGATGGCTGCGGTCATAACCGCGGCTGCAAGGCCCGATTTGAATGTGGTGAAACGTGCCATGTTGTTATCTCCGGCTGATGTCGATTTCGGTCACACTGCCGCCACGCGACACACGGACCACTGGACCCTTCATAATTTTCTCGACTTGCTTTTGCGTGCGTGCCTGTTCGGCTGCGACCGCCAATGGCATTTGTGCCGGTACGCTGCTGCGTTGGAAGCGCGATACGTCGCCGCCGGTTGCATAGCTGCTTTTGCTTGCGGATGGACGCTGTGCCAGCTGGCGCATGATGGCCTGTTCCTGATCCGCTGTTGCACCTTCGGGGATGTTGACGTCGCCAGAGGCGAGCGCTTGTTCCAGTTCGGATGCATTGTCGGCCAGCGAACGCAGGGAAAGGCTGATCGTGCCGATCGATTGCGCAACCGTAATCTTCTCGGCAATACGCGGGGTCGCTTCAATCGTCACCAATTTATATTCAGAGACGACGGTATTGCCCTTGTCATCGACGGACGGAGTTGATCGTTGGTCCGTCGCCAACACACGCAGGTTGCGGACAATGGTTTCGGAAACCTTCAATGGCGGACCAGCGCTTGCTTCAACATTTTGTGTGAGCACAAGGTCGACACGGTCACCGGGGAAGACAAAGCCTGCAACACCGGTCAATGCCGACACCGGCACCGTCACCGCACGCATGCCAGGTCCAAGCGCAGCGGCGAGGAAGCCGCGGTCACCGGGCTTAACGATGGAACCTTGGGTCAGTGGCTGGCCAGCGGTCACGGCGTTGCGAACGACGGTGCCAACAAGGCTGTCAATGGATGCGCCGTCGCTACCTTCTTTGAAATAGGCGGCTTCAATCAATTCTTTCGGCCATGGTTGATAGCGCACGCTGTCGGCGGTGATGATCGTGCCAACGGGCAATGCCTTCGTCGCGACGAGGACTTTGGGTCCGGTCGGCACGGGTGCCGGCGCGGCGGCTGCCGCAGCTTGGGGTGCAGACGCTCCGGTGAACATGCTGCGCGCCATAAAGGCGGTCACAGCCGCGATTAAAAGCGCGGCCACCAGCAATATGACTTTTTTCCTATCCATGACGTACTGTTCCCTGAAAGGTCCTCTGATCGAACCATGCTATTTCATGTAAAATGGTTAAAAATCCGTTCCCCTGCGATCCAAAGCCCGGAAAGTGCGATCGCGACACCGTAGGGAATGCGCGCGCGGCCATCCCTTTGTTTCCATTTGTGAATCGCGAGAAAAATAATGGTTACCGCGGCACCGATGATCGATGCGTATAAGATGAGGCGGATGACCTCGACCCAATGGAACCACAACGCCAAAGCCGCAAAAAGCTTCACATCTCCGCCACCCATGGCGCCGAAATGAAATGCGATAGCAAAGACAATGAACGTAATCGCTGCGGTCAGCAGGTGCAGGCTGATATCGGTGAAGTTAAACCCACCACTGGCCAGCCAGAACAATGGCGCACCAAACGCAATTGCGATGGTTATCTTGTTGAAAATAAGGCGATATCTGATGTCGGTGTATATTGATACCAACAGCGCAATTGCCAAGCCGCCAAGGGTTGCGTAAGCGAGAGTTTCACTGGTCATCTGCAAAGCATTAACCATGAAAGATTGCCAAAACGTAACCATGCACGCACCAAAAACACCGATGAACCGACGCGCAGTTCCTGCGAATGCCGCAGAGGCGATGTGGCGCGCAGCCGATGGTTGGCCGATACGGCGGATCGATTGGCAGGCGTCGACCCCGCCGCGTGGATCGTTGTTGTTTTTGCCCGGTCGCGGCGACCATTACGAAAAATATCTCGAAACATTGGCTTATTATGCCGATGCAGGATGGCATGTTACGGCCATCGATTGGCGCGGGCAGGGTGCTTCGGGCCGGTTGCTGGATGATCCCCAAATCGGCCATATCGACGATTTCGCTACTTGGATTGCGGATTTGCGCACATTCTGGGACGCATGGAAACGCGAAACGCCAGCGCCGCATGTTGTGCTCGCGCACAGCATGGGCGGGCAACTGGCCATGCGTGCCTTGGTGGAAAAGGCGATTGATCCCGACGCGGTGGCCCTGAGCGCGCCGATGCTGGGCATTCAAACCGGCGGCCTGCCGCTTGCACTCAACCATGCCGTTGCCAAGTTGATGGTGAAATTGGGCAAGGGCAAACAAGCCGCATGGAAAGTCAGTGAAAAGCCATTATCGCCGATGAGCATGCGCGGCAAAATGCTCACGCATGACGACGACCGCTATGAAGACGAGGTTGCTTGGTGGGCGCTGCGTCCTGAGGTGAAGCTTGGACCGCCGAGCTGGAACTGGGTGGAACGCGCCATGGCGTCCATTCGCTTGCTGGAACGACCCGGCGCGCTGGAGGCGGTGCAAACGCCAATCTTATTGCTCGCGACGACGGCGGATCAACTGGTCAGCACGACACGCGTAATCGCAGACAGCAAACGCCTGCCAAATGCCGAAACGCTTATTTTCGGTAAAGAGGCCGCACACGAACTGCTGCGCGAAGCAGATGGCGTGCGCGACCAGTGCCTGAAACGCATCGACTTTTTTCTGGACCAGCACGCACCCCGGCCATGAGCGATTTTAGCATTGCCATCATCGGTGCCGGTATCGCCGGGGCAAGTCTTGCCGCGCAACTGTCTGCATATCAGTCGGTTGTCCTGATTGAGGCGGAGGCACATCCGGGATATCATTCCACGGGCCGGTCAGCCGCGTTCTGGGTTGAATGCTATGGTGGCCCAGACGTTCAACCGCTGACAACGGCGTCGGGCCCTTTTCTGGTGAACCCACCCAAGGACTTTCATGATGGTCCATTGATGAACCCGCGCGGCGGGCTGCACATTGGCACGGCAGAGCAGCAACCTTTGGCGGACGATATGCTGGCGGAGTTCGCCTCCAGTGGTGTGCATATTGAACGCAGCGACCGGAAGGATTTGGAACGACATGTACCCGGTCTGCGCAGCGGATGGACAACCGGGCTATGGGAGGCGGCCTGTGCGGATATTGACGTCGCCGCGCTCCACGCGGCCTATCTGCGCCAAGCGCGCAAGCAGGGCGTTCAACCACATTGCAACAGCCGGCTGGAACGTGCCGTATGGCGTTACGGCATGTGGCATATCCAAGCGGGCAGCCTGAACTGCACCGCCGATATCATCGTCAATGCTGCCGGTGCATGGGCCGATAATGTGGCGCAGATGGCGGGCGTTCGTCCTTTGGGCATTCAACCCTATCGGCGCACCATTGCCCAATTGGCGGTTGCACCCGATGTGCCTGCGGCGCTGCCGCTCGTCATTGGCCTTGATGGCAGTTTCTATTTCAAGCCCGATGCGGGCGGACGTTTGTGGTTGAGCCCGCATGATGAGACCGCAACACCGGCATGCGATGCCGCACCTGAAGAATATGATATCGCGCTTGCCATTGATCGGCTGCAGCAGGTTGTCGACTGGGATATCCGCCGTGTCGAACGTAAATGGGCCGGTCTGCGCAGCTTTGCGCCTGACCGGCTGCCGGTCATTGGCCGCGATGGGGCGCATGATGCGTTCTTCTGGTTTGCAGGGCAGGGTGGCTTTGGCATCCAGACGGCACCTGCCGCGGCGCAGCTGGCGGCATCGTTGCTGAACGATGCCATAATGCCGCCCGACCGCGTCCATGCTGCGCTCTATGCGCCCGGGCGTTTTTAAACTAGCCTATCGCAACCTTTTTGCTGGCAACGTCGGCCGCATCGCTGGCCAGCCGGTCTGCGCGCTCATTTTCGGGGTGGCCATTATGCCCTTTGACCCAAATCCATTCCACCTGATGCCGCGCGATCGCTGCGATCATCTCACGCCATAGGTCGGCATTGCGCACCGGCTGTTTCGACGCGTTTTTCCAACCATTGCGTTGCCAGCCAAAGATCCATTTTGTGATGCCATCGATGACATATTTGCTGTCGGTGTGCAGTTTGACGCTGCATGGTTCGACAAGGGCGTTCAGCGCGTGAATGGCCGCGCTCATTTCCATGCGGTTGTTGGTAGTGTCCGGATCGCCGCCCGCGATTTCTTTTTCATGCTTGCCATAACGGATGATCGCACCCCAGCCGCCCGGCCCGGGGTTGCCCTTGCACGCGCCGTCGGTGAAAATTTCAATCTGTTTCATGGCAATTGGGCCAATAGGGCTTCAACCTGATTGGGGTCGCTATAGAATTCCAGCCGCCGCAGAAACGCCAAGGGGTCTTTGCGCGTGACCAGCGCATCGGCTGGCGTGTTAATCCAGTCGTAACACCGCGTTAATGTAAACCGCAAACACGCACCGCGCAGCAATATCGGCAATGCGTTCTGCGTTGCGGCATCCATCGGCACGGCTGCGGTGTAGCCCGACAATATGGCCGCACTCACCTGCGCATCAAATATTTTGCCGTCGCCCGAAAAGCACCATGCGCTATGCGTGACCGCAAGATCGTAAGCGCGGATTTCGGAGCAGGCGAAATAGAAATCGATCAGGCCAGTGACATTGTCGCCAAGCATCAGGACATTGTCAGGAAACAGGTCCGCATGGATCGCGGCCACGGGAAGATTGGTCGGCCAATGCGCGTCAAGATAATCGCATTCCGCAAATATTCGTGCAGTCAAGCCTTGGGAAATGTCGTCCAGACCTTCGTCCGTGCAGCGCATGGCGAGCGGCCGGAATGCAGAAATGCCAAGGCTGTTGGGCCGTGACAGCGTGAAGTCCGCCAGCGCCTTGTGCATTTGCCCAAGTGCTGCACCCGTTGAGTGCGCCTGTGCCGCCGATGGCTCCGTGACCGATATGCCATTGAGGAATTCGATAAGGCAGGCCGGCTTTCCAGCGATGGTCTGCAACCAATTGCCGCTGCGGTCCGACATGAAACGCGGAACCTTGCAGCCCGCTTCGTGCAAATGTTTCAGCAGCGCATAGAAAAACGGTAGATCCTTTGGGTCTACGCGGTTTTCGTAAATGGTCAGGATGAACCGGCTTTGCGTCGTTTCGACAAAGAAATTGCTGTTTTCAACGCCCTCGGCAATGCCCTTTAGCGAAACCAATTCACCGACATCATAAAGCGCAAGCAACGCGCCGACCTGTTCAGGCCCTAATTGCGTGTAAACGGCCAAATCAAGCCGCCGCGCCGGCCAGTTCGCGTGGCAATTTGAAGGTGATGCTTTCTTCGGCGGTTGTGACCTGCTGTTCATCAAGGTCAAAATGCACGGCAAGCGCATCAATGATTTCACGCACCAATATTTCAGGCGCCGACGCGCCTGCGGTCAGACCAAGCGTGTTCACACCGTCAAACCAGTTCATGCTGATATTGTCGGCGCGCTGCACAAGATGCGCTTTCGCACCCGAGCGCGCGGCCACTTCGACCAAGCGCAGCGAATTTGAGCTGTTTGGCGCGCCAATGACGAGGACGAGGTCACATTCGCCCGCAATTGCCTTTACCGCCTCTTGCCGGTTGGATGTTGCGTAACAGATATCCTCACCTTTCGGACCGACAATGTTTGGGAAGCGCGCTTCAAGGATGGATACGATTTCCAACGTATCGTCGACCGACAAAGTTGTCTGCGTCAGGAACGCGAGATTGTCGGGATCCGCAGGCTGAAGCTTGCGTGCGTCCTCATCCGTTTCAACCAATGTCATCGCGCCGACTGAAACTTGGCCAAATGTGCCAATGACTTCGGGATGTCCGGCATGGCCAACAAAAATGATGTGACGGCCCGCTTCGACCTGGCGTTCAGCCTGTTTATGCACCTTTGACACCAAAGGGCAGGTGGCGTCGAAATAGGCAAGGCCGCGTTGCTGCGCATTTTCCGGTACCGATTTAGGGACACCATGCGCCGAAAATACGACATGCCCGCCATCAGGCACTTCATCCAGCTCCTCGACGAATATCGCACCCTTGGCCTTCAAACTATCGACAACAAAGCGGTTGTGCACAATTTCATGGCGGACATACACCGGTGCGCCATGTTGTTCGAGCGCGAGCTCGACAATCTTGATGGCGCGGTCAACGCCCGCGCAAAAACCGCGTGGTGCCGCCAGAAGCAGCCGAAGGGATTTCTTGGAGATCGTTTGTTCAGTCATCGGCAATGTCCTTTAGTTAAACAGGCAGCATCCGCCAAGACCTTTCCCCTGTTGCACGTCAGGCGATGGGCGGATAAGGACCAATGCCAGCGACGTACCCGCAACCAATGCACTGTTATGCCAAGGATAGCCTATATGAAATTTGCCGCCAAAGTCCTGACCTTCGGCATTGTTGCAGCAACCTTGGCCGGTTGTTCGCGCGAAGGCGAACTTGATATCGGTGCCGGTGTTGGTGTTAACGTCACACGCTCGGGCTGCCCTGCGGTGGCTGTTCCTGATGGTACGGGCGACATAACCGTGTTCAATCCCGCCAACAGCCAGGACGCGAGCGCAATTGACGTTGTCGCATCAATCACCAACATCCGCCCGACGTGCAACGACAGTGGTGAGAAGATTTATTCGCAAGCAAGTTTTGATGTTCAGGCGCGGCGTAGCGATACGCAAGGCAGTCGGACAGTGACTTTGCCCTATTTCACCACCGTGGTGCAGGGCAACAGCGCCGTTATCGCCAAGCGCATTGGCCAAGTGACTGTGCAATTTGCCGATGGCCAGCAGCGGGCATCCGCCAGCGCGCAAGCCGCAAGCTATATCGACAAGGCATCGGCCAGCCTGCCAACCGAAATCGTTCAAAAAATTACCAAGAAGCGCAAGCCGGGTGATCCCGATGCCGCGCTTGACCCCATGGCAGACCCTGAAGTGCGCGCTGCGGTCGTCCGATCAAGCTTTGAAATGCTTATCGGTTTCCAGCTGACTGAAGATCAGCTGCGGTATAATGTAACGCGTTGATACGCGCTTTTTTCAAGGCACGAAGATGACCCTTTTTGAACAATATGCAGCGCATGTCGATCATGCGCTGGACGCACTTGTTGCCAGCAAGACGCTGCCATCGGGCATTGATCGTGCCAATGTGACAGTCGAACCGCCACGCGATCCATCACATGGCGACATATCGACTAACGCGGCGATGGTGCTCGCAAAACCCGCAGGGCTTAATCCGCGCCAACTGGCCGACGCTTTGTCTGCTGAACTCGCAAAGGTTTCTGGCGTCACAGCCGTCGAAATTGCCGGGCCCGGCTTTCTAAATTTGCGGTTGGACGCATCGGCATGGCTCGATGAACTGCGCGCGATTGCGCAGGCTGGCGATCATTATGGGCGGTCGCATCGTGGTGACGGCAAATCGGTGAATATCGAATATGTCTCCGCCAACCCGACTGGGCCAATGCATATGGGGCATTGCCGCGGCGCTGTGGTGGGCGATGCGCTTGCGGCATTGATGGAATTCGCAGGCTACCGTGTTGTGCGCGAATATTATATCAACGATGCCGGTGGGCAGGTCGACGTTTTGGCCCGGTCCGCGCATTTGCGGTATCGCGAGGCATTGGGCGAGACCATCGAGATCGCCGAAGGGCTTTACCCCGGCGATTATCTGATTCCGGTCGGTCAGCGGCTGGCCGAGCGTTTTGGCGACCAATATGTTGCCCAGCCAGAGGCAGAATGGCTTGCGCTGTTCCGCAAGGCTGCGGTTGCCGAGATGATGGAAATGATCAAGGCCGACCTTGCCTTGCTTGGCATCCATCACGACCTGTTTTCATCCGAAGCTGAGCTGCATGAAGCGGGCAAGGCGGACATTGCGGAGCGCGAATTGCGCGCGCGCGGACTTGTCTATGACGGCGAACTGGAAAAGCCAAAGGGCAAGGAAATCGAAGATTGGGAGCCCGTTACGCTTCCATTGTTCCGGTCGACGCAATTTGGTGATGACCAAGACAGGCCGATCAAGAAATCCAACGGCAGCTGGACCTACTTCGGCGCTGACCTTGCCTATCATTTCCAGAAAAGTCAGGGCGTTGACGCCATGATCGACATCTGGGGCGCGGATCATGCGGGCACCGTCAAGCGCATCAAGGCGGCGGTCAACGCGCTGACCGATGGCAAAGTCGATTTTGATATCAAGCTTGTGCAAATGGTGCGCCTGCTGCGCGGCGGTGAGCCCGTTAAAATGTCCAAGCGGTCGGGCAGCTTTGTCACGCTCGCCGATGTTATTGAAGAAGTCGGCAAGGATGTCGTCCGCTTCACGATGCTGACGCGCAAGTCCGATGCGCAGATGGATTTTGACTTTGCCAAGGTGGTCGAAGCGTCGAAGGACAATCCGGTATTCTATGTGCAATATGCCCATGCGCGCATCGCCTCGACACTGCGCAAGGCAGAGGCCGAGGGCTTGGGCGTCGACGGGTCGGAACTGGCATTGTTGGGTGATGCCGAAATCGGCCTTATTCGCGAAGCCGCCAACTTCCCGCGCATTGTCGAAGCGTCCGCCAAATCGGGTGAGCCGCACCGTATTGCCTTTTACCTCAATGACCTGGCTGCGGCGTTCCATGCCTATTGGAACCTTGGCAATGACCAGCCGGACAAACGCTTCATATTGGCACAGGACCCCGCGCTGACGGGCGCAAGGCTTTTCATGGCGACCAATATCGGGCAAGTTCTGCGAAATGGTTTGCGGCTCATGGGCGTCGAGGCCGCTTACAATATGTAGCAATTGGGGGACCGGCATGAACAACACCAACGATAATGGACTGAATCTGGACGATAGTGATCGTCTGCCCTGGTTGGAAACCGCTGACGGCTACGAATATGATGATGGTGCATCCCCGCTAAAGGTCGTGGCGATGGTGCTTGCTGCGCTTGCCTTACTCGCAGCGATTGTTGGCGCGGTCTATTGGCTGCAGCGTAACCAGTCGGGTGGCGCGAATGGCAATGGTGAAGTGATTGCGGCGCCAGCAGGCGACTATAAGGTCAAGCCTCAGGACGCCGGTGGTAAAAGATTTGAAGGTGAGGGCGATTCGGCTTTTGCCGCGAGCGAAGGCACCAAAACCGGTGCGACATTGGTGCCCGCCGCGAAAATCGCAACCACCGCACCACCTGCCGCCACGGCATCTGCCCCAGTGGCGGCGCCAGCAACCGCTGCGCCAGCACCTGCCAGCACAGTCATGGTTCAACTGGGGGCGTTCGGCGATTCTGCCAAGGCCGACGCGGCTTGGTCTGCGCTGAACAAACGCTTTGGCTTTTTGACCGGAATGAACCGCAAAATCGTTGAAGCCAATGTCGAAGGTGGCCGCAAGGTTTTCCGGCTTCAGGCCGTGACCGCGAATTCGTCCCAAGCACAGCAATTGTGCGCAAAGCTTAAGGTAGCTGGCGAAAACTGCCTGATCGTTCGGTAATCGGCATTTTTTCCGGGGGGAGGAAGGCCGTGGCAGCATATGTTGTCACGGCTTTTTCTCTGCGCGCGCGGCACTGCGTCGCGGTTGTAAAGTTTCCATTTGCAACTTATGCCGCCCGCACGCTTCAAGGAGAAGAATATGCCTGCATTATATGACGTCGCCATTCCCGCTTTCATCCGTGGCCTGAAAAACCTGTCCAATATGCTCGAAAAGGGCAGCGCTTTTGCCGCTGAACAAGGCATTGAACTTTCCGACTTGCTCGATGCGCGCCTGATCGACGACATGGCACCGCTCACGCGGCAGGTTCAGATGGTGACCGACACAGCAAAGTTTGTCGCTGTCCGTGTCGGCCAAGTGGAAAATGCGCCATGGCCTGATGATGAAGTAAGCTACGCGGATGTGCAGGGCCGCGTGGCCAAGGCGATTGCGTTTTTGGAAGCCGCCTCACCCGATGGTTTTGAAGGCCGCGAAGACGCGAAAGTCGTGCTCACCACGCCGAGCGGTGATATATCCTTCACGGGCAATAGCTATGTCCACGGCTTTGCCATTCCCAATTTCTTCTTCCACCTCAGCATGGCCTATGCGCTGCTGCGGATGAAGGGCGTGCCCGTGGGTAAGCTCGATTTCCTTGGGGCAATCCGTTAATTATACACAGCTTTGGGTCAAAGCGCCGCTGCTCCATACTTGCCTTGCGGCGGCGGCGGCCCTAGCTTGCGCGCTATGAAGCCCGTGATATTTGGCCTTTCGGGCCTAACCCTGACTGATGATGAAAAACGCCTGTTTCGCGATGTCGAACCGGCGGGGTACATCCTGTTCAAACGCAATATTGAGGACCGCGCACAGGTTCGCGCGCTGACGGACAGCCTGCGTAGCTTGCATGGCCGCGACGACGTGCCTGTCCTGATTGATCAGGAAGGCGGCCGCGTTGCGCGTATGCGTCCGCCTGTCTGGCCTGACTTTCCCGCTGGCGGCGCATTCGATGCGCTGTACGACTTGGCACCCATGACCGCGATTGAAGCGGCGCGCTGCAATGCGGAAGCCATCGCGCTGTTGCTGAACGAAGTCGGCATTAACGTCGATTGCTTGCCCGTGCTCGATGTCCGCGTGCCCGAAACGCATTCGGCCATCGGTGACCGCGCGCTGGGTAGCGAACCGATGCGCGTTGCCGCGCTTGGCCGCGCGATATTGGATGGCCTTGCAAAGGGCGGCGTTATTGGCGTCGTCAAACATATGCCGGGGCAGGGCCGCGCCAGCGTCGATACCCATCACGACCTGCCACATGTCACCGCAAGCGCGGCGGAGCTCGAACAAGACCTCTCGCCATTTCGCGCGCTCAACAACGCCGCGATGGGTATGACCGGGCATGTGATCTATGATGTGTGGGATGATCAGCACACGGCAACCATGTCGCCTTATGTGCTGAACAATATCATCCGGCAGAATATCGGCTTTGACGGCCTGTTGATGAGCGATGATCTCGATATGAACGCGCTTCAGGGGGACGTCGCGACACGCGCGCTGCGTTGTGTTGAGGCTGGATGCGACATCGCGCTCAACTGCTGGGGCCGGTTGGACGAAATGCGCGCGATTGACGACATGTTGCCCGAAATCACCGCAGCGGCGCGGGCACGACTTGACCGCGCAATGGCCTTGCCTGTCCCCGCATTTGATGCTGACCGACTGGCCTATTTGCTGGATAAGCGGGATCAGCTGCTTGCACTTGCGGACACAAGCGCGAAGCTGACCGGTGGAGCAACGGGCGCGGCATGACCGGGCAATTGCTCTTTGATGAAGAGCAAGATGCGCTCCGCACCGGGAGCGTTCCCGAACCCGATGTCCTGACCATCGATATCGACGGATGGGAAGGGCCGCTTGACCTGCTGCTGGCACTCGCGCGCAATCAAAAGGTCGATTTGCGGCAATTGTCGATCCTTGCCTTGGTCGAACAATATCTGGTCTTCATTGATGAGGCCCGCGCGCTGAAGCTGGAGCTTGCGGCGGATTATCTGGTGATGGCGGCGTGGCTGGCCTATCTCAAATCCGCACTGCTGCTGCCCAAGGACTCGACGATTGACCCGTCGCCAGAGGAGCTTGCGCTGCGCCTGCAACTGCGGCTGGAACGGTTGAACGCCATGCGCGAAAGCGGTGCGCGGTTGATGGCGCGGGACCGGGTGGGGCGCGATATCTTTCTGCGCGGCAATCCCGAGGGCTTACGCGTGGTCAAGGCGCGCGCTTGGGAATGCGACTATTTTGAACTCATCACCGCATATGGCCAGGTAAAGGCGCGCACGCAGCCGGTGATGCATGTCGTGAAAAAACGGCAAGTCATGACACTGGAAGAAGCGCTTGAGCGCGTATCCGCGATGATTGGCCGCGCGGTCGATTGGACGTCGATTGAGGCGTTTCTGCCGATCCATGCCGAGCCTGCGCTGCGCAAATCTGCGCTGGCGTCCAGTTTCGTGGCGGCGCTTGAGCTGGCGAAACGCGGCGCTGTTGATTTGCAGCAAGAGGCGACATTTGCGCCATTGTTGTTAAGGGTGAAGGCATGACGATAGAAAGCGATCCCCATGTTCGCGCGGTCGAGGCGACCTTGTTCGCCAGTGATCAGCCCATGACGGTTGAACAGATCCGCTTATATGTCGGCGACGACGTCGATATTGCCGATGCCCTTACGCAGCTTGAGGCGCATTATGCCGGGCGCGGGATCGAACTGGTCCGGCGTGGCAAGGCGTGGCATTTCCAGACCGCAGCCGATCTGGCCTATGTTTTGCGCCGCGAACGCGAAGAAAGCCGCAAGCTCAGTCGTGCCGCTGTCGAAACATTGGCCATCATCGCCTATCACGAACCTGTGAGCCGCGCAGAGATTGAGGCCATTCGCGGCGTGCAGATTTCGAAAGGCACGTTGGATGTGTTGATGGAGGCGGGCTGGGTCCGGCCAGCGGGTCGGCGCGATGTGCCCGGTCGCCCATTAATTTACGCCACAACCCCCGAATTCCTTTCGCATTTTGGTTTACAAAGTCGAAAGGATTTACCGGGTATTGAAGATTTGAAAGCTGCTGGACTGCTGGATCCGATCGATACCGCAATGGGCGATATGCATTTTGCGGGCGAAGAAAGTGACAGCGAACTGGAAATTGACGAAAACAACGCCTAGATAGGGTGTAATATATACGCGACGACAGTCGTATTTTTCGGGGCGCGCCCTCGTTAGGAGTCTAAAATGGGTGGTTTAAGTATCTGGCATTGGCTGATTGTAGGCATTCTGGTCTTGCTTCTGTTTGGCAAGGGTCGTTTCTCCGACATGATGGGCGACGTTGCCAAGGGCATTAAAAGCTTCAAAAAAGGCATGAGCGAAGACGACGACGCGCCAAAGGCTCCCCCGCAAATCGGCGCAACGACCGTTATCGACGCCGAAAAGCAGACCGATAAAACCCAATAATCTTGGGGCATTATCCACACTGACTACAACACGCCATCGCATAGGATTGGCGTCGTTCCAGCCCGCCGGATTGGCCAATTGAATGTTTGACATCGCGTCTTCAGAACTTTTGCTTGTCGTCCTTGTGGCGTTACTGGTCATTGGTCCCAAGGACTTGCCAAAGGCGTTGCGCGTTGTTGGCAAATGGGTCGGCAAAGCACGCGGTGTTGCGGCGCATTTCCGTTCCGGCTTTGACGAAATGGTGCGTCAGTCAGAAATCGAAGAATTAGAGAAAAAGTGGAAAGCGGAAAACGAACGCATCATGCGTGAGCACCCCGCCGATCCGCGCGCCGATGTCCTTGGCGATGATGCCGCTGCGCCCGCCGACGCGCCCGCAACCGTCGGTCATCCGGAATTGCCCATGGATACGCCTCCTGCAGAAGCGGCACCCAAAGCATGAACGATATTGATGACAGCAAAATGCCGTTGCTCGAACATTTGATTGAGCTGCGCACTCGGTTGCTCTGGAGCTTTCTGGCACTTGCGATCGCTTTTGGCACCAGCCTGTATTTTGCGCGGCCCATCTTTGGCTTTCTGGTGCAGCCGTTGCTCGAGTCCGGCCAAAAGACGCTGATTTACACCGCGATATTCGAGGCATTTTTCGTCGAGATAAAGGTCGCGTTTTTTGCAGCCGGCTTCTTCTCTTTCCCCGTTTTCGCAACGCAGCTGTGGCGGTTTGTCGCGCCGGGATTGTATAGCAAGGAAAAGCGGGCGTTTCTGCCGTTTTTGTTGGCAACCCCAGTGTTGTTTATTCTCGGCGCATCGATGGCTTATTATATGGCTATCCCCGTTGCACTCGAATATTTGTTGGGTTTCGGCGGAAATGTCGGTGGCGTGGAACAACAAGCGCTGCCGGGCGTCGACAATTATCTCAGCTTTGTGATGAAGTTCATTTTCGGCTTTGGCATTTCGTTTCTGTTACCCGTGTTGCTGATGCTCTTGGAACGCGCAGGTATTGTCACGCTTGAACAGCTTCGAGGTGCGCGCCGTTATGCGATTGTTGGCGCATTTGCCATCGCTGCGGTCCTGACGCCGCCGGATGTTGTCTCGCAACTGCTGCTCGCCATTCCGCTGTGCATATTGTTTGAAATGGCGCTCGTGGCCATTTGGTTCACCCGCCGCCGCCGCGCCAAAGCCGAAGCGGCTGAAGAGGCTGTGACGTAGATTGCATTCGTTCTTTGGCGAACAACGTCATCCTTTTTCCCAGTCGTCATCGTCCGTCCCCTTCATCATCGTCCGTCTCCCTCGTCATCGTCATCGTCATCGTCATCCTCCTCCTCCTCCTCCTCTTCCTCCTCCTCCTCCCTCGTCATCCTGAACTTGTTTCAGGATAACAGGCGACGTTTGCCCGTTATGCTGAAACAAGTTCAGCATGACGACAGGGGCGTTGCGGGGATGCGCAAAAACCACTTTCCTACAAATAACCATATGGGTTATTCAAGTCGCGTCAGTCAGGCGGCGGTCCGGAACGCTGGTCGGAATGACGGGAACGCTGGCGGGGAAACCTGTTGGCACGGTCGGCGCGATAGGGTGCGTGCTTCAGCCCAAAAAAGGGCCTGTTGCATTAAGCTCTGAACAGCGCAAACATGGTTGGGTGTGGCGGGAAACCGTCCTGTCCGTGCGGACAGCCTTTGGGGGTTTACGAACCTTACCCCCGATGGACAGCATGCCAGCCAGCAAAGGCGGCCCGGGGGCAATAGCCTGATGGAACAAGCGGGCCTTAATCAACCAACACCATCAGCCGGAAGCACGCACCAGCGCTTCCGCGCCGGCCGTCCCCCTTTTGAACGCAGCACCGCCGCGGTCACTTTTTGTAGGAAATAATCTTGCCGATGTAGGAAAGATTATCGCAAAATCAGGTGACACGGTCGCCCGCTTCGCCGACCGATTCAATATCTTCGCCTACGCCTTTGACCGTGTTGCACGCTGCAGCCAGCAAGGAAGCCGAAAGCAGGATGATTGTCGCAAATCTGCGCATGTTATTCTCCATCATCGGCGTCTGAAAAATGCAGACCCCAAAGGACAACGAACGGTGCCGGACTATGTTCCGGATGCGCGCTTTAGGTCGCCCGGTCGCCCGCCTGGCCGATGGATTCAATATCGCGGCCAAGACCCTTTACCGTGTTGCATGCGGATACCAGCAATGATGCCGACATGAGGATGAATATGGTCACTTTGCGCATAATAGTCTCCCGATTGGTGTCGCAACCAACCGATGCAACTGCATTCATGAATGGTTGCTTACCGTTAAAAACTGATGCGCGCGGACAGGCGGAAATCGCGACCGGACAGCGGGACAAAATCTTTCGTGAAAGATGCCGACCGGCGGGCGACAACGTCGAAAATATTGTTCGCAGATGCAATGAGCGCAATGTTTCGATCGCTGCCAAATGGACGCCATGTCGCGGTCGCATTGACCAAAGTGAAGCCATCGGTTGCTGTTTCGAACGGCGCTGTTTTTGTCTGGTTGGCGCTCCATTCGACTTCACCGCGTAGATCAAGGCGGGCACCATTCAACTCCACACCGCCCAACACACGCAAGGGCGGGATGCGGGGGATATTGCCCGCACCAGCGGAGATTTTTGCCCGTGTATAATCGGCCACGGCATCGACTTTCAGGTCAACATTGCCAAAGCTTGCCACGTTTTGGGATCCCTGAAACTCAACGCCCCAGACCTTCGCATCATTCTGGAAATATTGGAACACGGGTAGATCGTCCGCAACGACGCCTGTTTCCGCTTCGTAAATGAAATTGTCGAAACGGTTGGCGTACAGCGTCAGGTTGAATGCGGTGTCCGCGGTATCATAACGCGCGTACAGCTCGCCATTCCACGCGCGCTCGCTCTTCAGCAACGGGTCGCCGACTTCAAATGCCTGTGTCGCGATATGCGGACCGTTGGAAAATAACTCCTCGACCGCTGGCGCGCGGCCCGTGCGTGACAGGTTCGCACCGATTTTCAAATCGCCGATATGGTAACCAACGCCAAACGCGCTCGAGACATTGTTGAACGACCGGCTGATACCCAATATGTCCGCGCGCAGTTCGGCGGTGTCAAAGCGCAGCGCGACTTCGGCGTCGAGATTTCCAGCGGTGAATTCCTGCAGCGTGAACATTCCAAATTGCCGGTTCTTGTTTGGCGGCACAAAAGCTTCAGCGCCAATCGCTTCGAAATCGCGGGTTTGATATTGCACGCCGCTGGCGCCGCGCCAGCCGTTCCGGTCATTCTGGATTAACTCGGCCCGGCCCTCTATTCCTTGGCTGATAAATACGGTGCCTATTTCGTCGCCCTCAAATTCCGTGTGCGTGTAATCGGCGTAGCCAGCGCGCAAACGCAATTTGTCAAACAGCCCACCGCCAAGATTAAGTTCGCCACGGAAATCCGCACGATACTGACGCATACCAATAGTGACGGGCGTAGCGGCGATGCTTCCGCTTGTCGCGGCCAAGGCCGTAGCAGGGCGATCAGGGACGCCGTAGTTCGTGTCATAAATGCTATAGGAAATACCCAGATTTCCGCCCTCGTCGATAAAGGCCGCGCCGCCCGCTGCGGTCCACGTCTTGACCGCGCTGTTGGGAATCCGGCCGCGTTCATTTGCGATACCACGCGTTTCTGCAGCACCTGCAGCGTTGCCGGCCCCCGCCTGACGCGTTGCGAAATCGAGCAATTCGCTGCGCAGGCTTGGCGCGAACACATATCCACCGGTGCGCAGATCATCGCTGTTCCGGTAGCTGCCATCTACATGGACGACGACACGTTCCGTCAGCGGCACATCAACCGATGCCCCGCCGGACCAATCGCGCGCCGCGCTGCCATAGCCCGCAAGCGCATCGACATGGACGGCTTCATCAGGGATCGAACGCGGAATGCGCTTGTCGAGCGCGTTGACGGCGCCACCAACGGCTTGGCCGCCAAATAGCAGGACCGCCGGGCCGCGAAGCACTTCGATGCGCTCAACAGTCAGGGTATCAATGGTGACCGCATGGTCGGCAGAGGTGTTGGACGCATCAATATTGCCAATGCCGTCGGTTAGAACGGCGACGCGGTTGCCCTGATATCCGCGCAGCACAGGTCGTGACGCACCGGGTGAAAAGCTGGTGGCCGATACGCCGGGCAGGCTGGAAAGAATGTCACCCAATTGCGCGCGGGTTTTCTCGGCCAGAACGTCCCCTGTCACTGCCGAGGTTCCGGACAGAATATCGAGCCGCTCAACATAAGGCGCGGTTACAACGATTTCTTCTGTACCGTGAAAATCGTCTGTTTGCGGCGTTGCTTCTGATGTGTCGGTGCTGCCTGTCTGTTGCGCATAAGCAGGCACAGACAGCGCAACCGACAATGTTGTCATGCTGGCGGCGAAAACGTGAAAGCGGGCGATTTTCATGGGATTAGTTTGATCCTGTCGGATATGAGACAACGAAATGACTACCTAGACAATATGATATAATATATCAATACCCAATTCCCATATTGCGGCGGGTGCGGCGTTATGGAGTTTCAATGGCGCGCCGAAGACTGCCCATTGCGCGACACCGGGTTGCGGACGGCCAACAACGCGACTAACTATCTCGGCTATGAACATGCTCGGCTCGACATTAGATTTAATTGGCAACACACCTCTGGTCCGCCTGAAAGGCCCAAGCGAAGCGGCGGGTTGCGACATCTTTGGCAAGTGCGAATTTGCCAATCCCGGCGCGTCGGTAAAAGATCGCGCGGCATTATACATCGTGCGCGATGCCGAACGGCAGGGGCTGTTGCAGCCCGGCGGCACGATTGTTGAAGGGACGGCGGGTAATACCGGTATCGGCCTTGCGCTTGTTGCCAATGCGCTGGGGTACAAGACGATCATCGTCATGCCCGAAACGCAAAGCCAGGAGAAGAAAGACACGTTACGCGCGCTTGGCGCTGAGCTCGTTCTCGTCCCCGCTGCGCCTTATTCCAACCCCGGCCATTTCGTGCACACATCGCGCCGCTTGGCCGAAGAAACCGAAAATGCGGTGTGGGCGAACCAGTTTGATAACATCGCCAATCGCCGCGCGCATATCGAAACGACGGCCGAAGAAATCTGGGCGCAAATGGAGGGCCGGGTTGATGGCTTTACCTGTGCCGCAGGGACGGGCGGCACCATCGCTGGGGTCGGACTTGGCCTGAAGGCGAAGGATGAAAATGTCACCATCGCCCTCACCGACCCGCATGGTGCATCATTGTATAATTATTACGCCAATGGCGAATTAAGCGCCGAAGGCACATCGGTTGCCGAAGGCATTGGTCAGGGGCGCATCACCGCCAATCTGGATGGCGCGCCGATTGATACGCAGTTCCGCATATCGGACGAAGAGGGAATGATATGGGTCCGGCGCTTGTTGGCGGAGGAGGGGCTTTGCCTTGGTTTGTCCTCAGGCATTAATGTCGCCGGTGCGGTCGCCTTGGGCAAACAGCTTGGCCCACATGCGCGCATCGCAACGATATTGTGCGACACTGGCTTCCGTTATCTGTCGACGCTTTATAATCCGGAATGGATGCGCAGCAAAAATCTAGACCCTATGCCTTGGCAAATGGACAGCGCGGCGCAATAACGCGTTCGACGGTTTACAGGAGATCGCAGTTGGTTGAGCACAGGCAATCCGCAGTTCATCGCATTCAGGTTGGCGTGGTTGGCTTGGTGGTGGTGCTCCTGTTCGTGACTTTGGCGACGATGGTCCTTGATCGCGTCAGCGACAGTCCGCAGGCGCCGGGAACAATTGGCGCGACCCCAATAACCGAAGCGAAGGATGAAACGCCTGATGAGCCTTTGGCGGAATTGGGTGTGACCCCGGTGGCCAAGGATGAAAGCGCCACGAAGCCGATGAGCGCCACACCCCCTCGCGGTCGACCGCGGTAACAATTATGATGAACTTGCGTGCGCGTTTCGGCGGCAAAAGGCGCCTGCTTTTGCTGCTGCTTGCCATTGTGGTGGTGTTTCTGTCGTCACTGCTGGCTTATGCCTTTACCCGGCCTACGCCGGATGGCCCGAAACCAAGTTTGGGGTTGATGACCACGCTTCCGCTCCAATGGAGCGAGGGCGGCGTTGAAGCGGACCTTGCCGAAGATGCCCAGCCGCACCCTGCGTTCGCGCGGTTAAACCGACGCTATGATGTTCGGCCGCTTGATAATGTGCGCGACCTTGCGAAACGGCGCATGCTTTTTTTGGCGCAGCCGCGGGCATTTAGCCCGACCGAACTTGTCCAACTGGATAGCTGGGTGCGCAAGGGTGGCCGGTTGTTGATACTCGCTGATCCTGCACTGCAGTGGGGAAGCCTTTATCCATCGGGCGACAAGCGCAGGCCGTTGTTCACATCTATGCTATCGCCCTTGTTTACGCACTGGGGTCTTGAGCTTGTGCTGCCCATTGCCGATGCGGAACCAATGGCTATCCGCAACATTGGCAAGCTGAGCATCCGCACGCAGACGCCCGGAGAATGGCTGAAGATCGGTCGCGGCGATTCAGCGCGATGTGCGTTAGAGGAAGGCGGCCTTTTGGCGGATTGCAAGATTGGCAAAGGACGCGCGCTGCTCGTCGCCGACGCCGATTTGCTTGATACGGTCTATTGGGAAGGACGCGGCATGCGCGTGCTGACCGGCGGCGATGAATTTAGCAATTTGGCTTGGGTGGAATCATTGCTGGCGCGATTGCAAAAAAGCGATTCCATATCCGGGGATTTTGTGGGAAATTCGGGATAGAAATGGCCTTGGAACCGGAAAATGCCCTAAAATCGGCGCTTTACCAACATTTTTGCTCGACGATTCACGTTCGTTTTGCACATTATTTTTGCATGAGGAAAAAAATTATATAATAATTTCAGTATATTAATATTTACCACCCAAATTTTCCCATAAAATCCCTCTTTTCATCCATGAAATCCCTTGCTATGCAAAGTCATCCAAGGGGTGGATAACTGATGATATCGGTCGTTACAGCGTCCGCATGGCAAAGTGCTTTGCCATGATCGTCATTCTGCACCCTTTTTCAGGGGGGTGTTTCGGACGGTGTCAGCGTTGGTGGTCTATGCAGGTTCGGGGGTGTCGGGTGTCGACGCCAAGGGCCGCACGACCATACCCGCCGAGATCCGCGACAGCGTTTTGCAATCCAGCGGCAGCAACAGCGTTTGCATTTCGCGCCACAGCAGCCTTCCTTGTCTCATCGGTTTTGGCAGCGCCGAACGTCTCAAGCTACGTGCAGATATAGAAGCGCAATGGCAAAGCGCCGTTAACCGTGGCACGGACTTTGACCGTGAACTGGCTGGCGTTTCGGCATCTTCCATCTTTGAAACCGCTTTTGAAGCCAGCGGCCGTTTCGTGCTTTCGCCGATGCTCAAGCATTTTGGCCGCATTGACGACCGGGCATTTTTCTTCGGTGCAACCACGCACTTCATGCTTTGGAACCCTGACGTTTTCCTGAAGGAAGCGCCAGCAGCGTTCGACCCCGTCAAGGACGAGCTGAACTATTGGCTGTCCCAAGGCAAGCGCGACAAATGAGCGCTTCAGCCCCCCATATTCCAGTCTTACTGGATGAAGTGATTCACACTCTGGCCATCACCCCTGGCGCTGAGATCGTGGATGGTACCTTCGGTGCAGGCGGATACAGCCAAGCGATACTGGCTGGCGGCGCGCGCGTTTACGCGTTCGACCGCGATCCTGATGCACTATCAGAAGGTGCGGACCTTGCAGGCCGCAGTGGGGACGCATTGCGTCTTTACTCGGCCTGCTTTTCTATCATGGACGACGTGCTGATGGCGGACGACATATCGTCGGTCGATGGCGTTGTTCTGGATATCGGCGTATCGTCTATGCAGCTCGACCGTGCAGAACGTGGCTTTTCTTTCCAGAAGGATGGCCCGCTCGATATGCGCATGGCGCAGGACGGAATGTCCGCCGCTGACTTCGTCAACGAAGCCGACGAAGCCGACATTGCCGACATCATCTATCGTTATGGTGAAGAGCATCGCTCGCGGCGCATCGCGCGTTCGATCGTTGCTGCACGGCCCATCGAAACCACCGCGCTACTCGCGGCCATCGTTCGTAAAGCAGTCGGTCACAAGCCCGGCGCGCCAAAAGATCCTGCCACCCGGGCTTTTCAGGCGATCCGCATTCATGTGAACCGCGAGCTGGATGAATTGACCGACGGATTGGAAGCTGCCGAGCGTATGCTCAAGCCAGGTGGCCGGCTGGCTGTCGTCACCTTTCACAGCCTTGAAGATCGCATCGTGAAGCAATTCTTGCGTCGCCGCAGCGGTGCAGAAAGTGCTGGCTCACGTCATGTACCGATGGTCGGCAGTGCTGGACCACAACCCACTTTTGAAAAGGCGGATAAAGCCATTCGCCCTTCAGAAGCCGAACTTACCCGCAATCCAAGGTCGCGTTCCGCCACCTTGCGATCCGCAACCCGCACACACGCGCCCGCGTGGGCAACAGGAGGACTGGCAGCATGAGTCTCGCCATGAAAAGACTTAAAAACCTCGGCTGGCTTGCGCTGGTGTTTATGGTTGCGATCCTGTTGTACCCTCTGTCGCTGAACGTCGCCGCGATGCACAGTGACCTTGTCGCGGTTGACCGTGAAATTCTGGACACGAAGCGTGAGATTAGCTTCCTTCAGGCCGAAATCCGGACGCGCGCCAGCCTTCAGCAGTTGGAAGAGTGGAACGAACTTCTGTACGGTTACCAGCCCCCATCGGCAGAACAATTTGTCAATGGCGAAGCTGCGCTTGCTGGCCTGACTGGCGATCTTCCTGACACCAAGCCCGTCATGATGGCCGCTGCAGATGTCCCGGCGCCACAAGTTGTTGCCGAGCCTGCGGTTGCGAAGGAAGCGGTTGTTGAACCGCAAAAGCAGGCGGCTCCAAAGGCCGCCGCCACGAAACTTGCCGCCAACGACGTTCAAATATTCGCTAATCCAGTAAAGCGTGCTGCGGTCAAAGTAGAGGCTCCCAAAGTAGAGCAAAGCCGCACCGAGCGTTTGGCGCGGATGGATGAAAAGCTTCTGTCAGACGACTTGCTGCGCGATATCTCGGCGAAGGCTGCCAAAGAACGCCGTCGTTAATGACCCCGCAAACGGCCCGCACTACGACCCGGAAAAGCGGCGTCGGTACGCCTCCGTTTGCAGCGCACGGTTTTTGGCGGCTGCTCGTTTTACTCGCCGCTTTTGGGGTGTTTGTCATATTGCTCATCGGGCGTTTGGCGACCCTTGGATTGTTTGAAAGCTCGCGGGCTTATGGGGCAACCAGCACGGAATATGTACCAGAACGCGGCGACATCGTTGACCGCAACGGCGTTCCGTTGGCGCGCAGCATTTATGGCTACGCCATTTGGGTGAAGCCTGCTGACTTGTTGGGTGACCGCAAGCAATTGGCCAACCAGCTTGCGGCCATTTTCCCCGATACACCGGCTGCAGAATTTTATGCCAAGTTGACCGCGGCTAAACCCGGCTATCTGCGCAAGCGCGCGCTGCCCGAGCAAGTCAAACAGGTCCACGACCTGGGCGAGATTGCCATTGAATTCCCGCGGGAGGCAACGCGGCTTTATCCGCAGCATGACATGGCCGCGCACGTCCTCGGTTTCGTAAACCGCGATGGCCGGGGCGCCATGGGGATGGAGCGGGTCATGAACGATTACCTGCGCGACCCTTCGAAGCGCTCGACCCCGCTGAACTTGGCTTTGGATGTCCGCGTGCAGGCCGCGCTTGAAAGCGAGCTTGCATCTGGCATCGCGGCAACGAACGCAAAAGGTGCCGCTGGCGTCATATTGGATGTCGCGACGGGTGAGGTAATCGCTATGGCAACATTGCCGTCGTTCAACCCAAACCGGCCATCGTTCGCGAATATTCCGGACCTTGGACAAACGATCGTCGATGGCCGTTATCCCATTTCGCGACAAACGAACAACGTCACGAACCGCGTGTATGAACTCGGCTCCACCTTTAAACCGCTGACGGTGGCTGCTGCGTTGGACGCAGGCACAGTGCGCGATCTGTCCGTGCGGTATGATGCGACCAAGCCACTTCAATACGGCCGGTTCAAGATCCGGGATTCGCATTCATCGGACCGCTGGCTGAACACGCCCGAGGCATTGATCCACAGTTCGAATATTGTCACCGCGCAAATTGCCGACAAATTGGGTGCCGCCCGCATGGATGCCATGCTGCGTACTATGCATTTTAACGCGCGCCCCGACATCGAATTGGCAGAAAAGGCCATGCCGCTCTATCCCAAATCATGGGATCGCCTGACCAATATGACGGTTGGATACGGGCATGGTATCGCCGTTACGCCCATGCATTTGGCCAGCGCTTATGCGGCGATGGTCAATGGCGGCATTTATCGCCCGGCGACGATGTTCAAGACGAAATCGGATGCCAAAATTCCCGGCAAGCGCGTCTTTACCGCGGCTACCAGCGCACGGATGCGGCAATTGATGCGTATGATCGTTAAGGACGGCACGGGCAGCCAAGCCGAGGCCTTGGGCTATCGCGTGGGTGGCAAGACAGGTTCGGCGGAAAAGCCAGGCGTTGGCGGCTACAACCGTACGCTTGTTGTTTCGACCTTTGCGGCAGCTTTCCCGATGGACAATCCGCGTTATGTTGTGCTTGCCATGCTGGACGAACCACAGGGCACTGAAGCATCAAGCTTTCAGCGGACGGCTGGCTTTACCGCCGCGCCGGTGGTGCGGAAGACGATTACACGCATCGGTCCGTTGATGGGAATTATTCCTGACATGAAACGCGATGTTGATGTATCGGAACTCATGCCTTTATTGTGGAAGGCGAAGGGAGAGCAATAGTGAAGCTCGGGCAATTGGTGAGCGATGCCGATCAGGCATTTGCCGATAGAACAGTGACCGGCTTTGCCATCGACCATCGGAAGATTGCGCCCGGAACGGTTTTTGGTGCCTTTCAGGGTGCCAGTTTCAATGGCGAAGATTTCATCGATGCCGCGATTGCCGCCGGTGCGGTGGCAATCGTCGCGCGGCCGGAGGCACAGGTCACAGGCGCGTTGCATATTGCGGATGCGGAGCCACGCCGCGCCTTTGCGCAATTGGCCGCTAGTTATTTCCGTCCCTTTCCCGCGCAGATTGCCGCCGTCACGGGCACAAATGGCAAGACATCAACCGCTGAACTCACCCGCCAGCTTTGGCGCATGGCGGGGCACAATGCGGCGTCGATCGGCACATTGGGTATCACAACGGCGTCGGACCAAACAACGACCGGCCTGACAACGCCGGACATCGTGAC
This sequence comes from Sphingomonadaceae bacterium PASS1, assembly GCA_002255985.1. Classification (GTDB taxonomy): domain Bacteria; phylum Pseudomonadota; class Alphaproteobacteria; order Sphingomonadales; family Sphingomonadaceae; genus Sphingorhabdus_B. The sequence goes on along the minus strand of NKIR01000003.1, from coordinate 168,323 downwards.
CTTTCTTGCAAACATGTCCGGTTTGGCCCGCGAAGGCGTAAGCCATGCGATATTTGAAGCATCCAGTCACGGCCTGTCGCAATATCGCAGTGAAGGCGTTCGGGTTTCGGTAGCCGCATTCACGAATTTGAGCCGCGATCATCTGGACTATCATGGCACGATGGAAAGCTATTTCGACGCGAAGATGCGTTTGTTTGACGAGGTTGTCGATGAAAATGGCTGCGCGGTAATCTGGGCAGATGATATCTGGTCGGACCAAGTCATTGCACGGGCGCGCAAACGCGACCTGCGGATGATTACCGTGGGCGAAAAGGGCAAGGGTGTGCAATTGCTCTCGCGCGAAGCCACGCAGCTTGGCCAGATGCTTGAGCTGCGGATTCAGGGTGACGTGTACAAAGTGAAACTGCCGCTGATTGGTGCCTATCAAGCCGCGAACGCGCTTGTTGCCGCTGGCGTTGTGATGGCGAGTGGCGGCGACGTGGAAAGCCTGCTGTCACATCTCGCGCGGTTGCAGCCCGTCCGTGGCCGACTGGAACGCGCCGTCATCACCAAAAGTGGCGCACCCGTCTATGTCGATTATGCCCATACACCCGACGGCTTGCGCGCCGCAATCGCGGCATTACGTCCGCATACAAAGGGCAAGCTGATCACGGTCTTTGGCGCAGGCGGTGACCGCGACACGGGCAAGCGTCCGGAAATGGGTGCGGTTGCGGTTGCGGATTCCGATATTGTGATTGTGACCGACGATAATCCACGCAGCGAAGATCCATCGCTCATTCGCGCAGACATCATGGCGGGCGCGCGTGGCGCATATGAAATTGGTGACCGGCGCTATGCTATCGCTTTTGCCATCGAACATGCCGAGCCCGATGATATCGTGCTGATCGCGGGCAAGGGGCACGAACAAGGGCAGATCATCATGGGTCGCGTTTTACCGTTTGACGATGTCGAAGTCGCGCGGGAATGTGCAGCATGACGCCCTTATGGACTTTTGAAGAATTGCTGGCCGCGACCGGCGGGACGGCTGCCGGACATTTTGATGTTCATGGCGTTGCCTTTGACTCACGCGAAATCGGCGCAGGGGATTTGTTCTTTGCGCTCAAGGGTGCGGAAACGGACGGGCATCGGTTCATCGAAACAGCATTTGCCAATGGAGCCGCCGGCGCGATTGTGTCGCAGCCCGTGCCTTTCCCGCATATTTTGGTCAGCGACACGATGCAGGCGCTTGAGGCACTCGGCCATGCGTCACGCGCACGGACCACGGCCAAGATTATCGGCGTAACGGGTTCTGCGGGTAAAACGGGGACGAAAGAAGCGCTCTATGCTGCGCTGGACCGCTATTCACGCGGGCGCGCCCACCGGTCGGTCAAAAGCTATAACAATCATGTCGGCGTACCGCTGAGCCTTGCGCGCATGCCCGCAGACTGCGACTTTGGCATTTTCGAAATGGGTATGAACCATGCCGGTGAAATGCGGGCGCTCAGCAAGATTGTGCGTCCCGACGTCGCGATTATTACCACCATTGCCCCAGCGCATATCGAATTTTTCAAGGACGAAAGCGGCATTGCAGATGCCAAGGCCGAGATATTTGAAGGCATGGCCGAAGGTGGCACGGCCATCCTGCCCGCCGATAGTCCGCATTATGCTCGGCTTCGTGCGGCGGCAGAAAAATATACCGGCAACATCATGTCCTTTGGCTTTAACGCGGATGCCGATGTCCGCGTGGTCGACCATATGCCTGCAGATGGCGGCACGCTGATCACCGCGAAAGTGCGCGACAATATGCTGTCCTTCACGCTGTCGCAGCCCGGAGAGCATTGGATTGCCAACAGTATGGCGGTCTTGGCCGCGGTTTGCGCAGCAGGCGGCGATCTGGCTTCGGCAGGGCTTGCCATGGCGGAAATGGACGGCCTTGCCGGCCGAGGTGCACGCCACACCATCCGCATTGGCGACGGCATGGGCCATCTCATTGACGAAAGCTACAACGCCAACCCTGCATCGATGCTGGCGACGATTGGCCAGTTGGGACAAGCATCCGGCGGCCGCCGGATTGCTGTTTTGGGTTCGATGAAAGAACTCGGAGCAAAAAGTGCGCAATATCATAGCGCACTCGCCGCACCCTTAGCCGCCGCAAAGGTGGATTTTGCACTGCTCGTCGGTCAAGAGATGGAAATTCTCGCCGAAGAGTTGAAAGCAGGGGTTGAGGGACCAGCCAATTTCGCGCATTGCGCGACCGCGCAGGAGGCATTGGCCCTTCTGCAGAATTATCTTTGCGCATCAGACACGATATTGGTCAAAGGCTCCAATAGTATGGGACTTTCCTCCATCGTCAGCGCGCTGACGGGTGGGAAAAACTAATGCTGTATATATTGGCTGAATATCTTGGTTTCCCGGGTATTTTGAACCTTATCCGCTATCTCAGTTTCCGCTCTGGCGCAGCTGTTGCCACCGCGCTTGTCATCGGTCTGCTGATCGGTCCGCGCTTCATCAGCATGCTGCGTGTCCGTCAGGGCAAGGGCCAGCCTATTCGCAGCGACGGTCCACAATCCCACCTCGCCAAGGTCGGCACCCCAACTATGGGTGGCCTGATGATACTGGTGTCGGTCGGTGTTTCGATGCTGCTTTGGATGGACCTTACCAATGTGTATGTTTGGGCATGTTTGCTGGTTACCGCAGGCTTTGGTACCGTCGGGTTCCTCGACGATTATGACAAGGTCAAAAAGCGCAGTCATAAGGGCGTTTCGGGTAGAGTCCGCCTGCTTATGGAGTTTGCGATTGCGGGCGTTGCGGTATCGCTGATTGTCTCGCAATCGGGCGGCATGTTGTATCTGCCCTTCATCAATGGCCCTGTTGTTGATCTGGGTTGGTGGTATGTGCCGTTTGGCGCGTTTGTCATTGTTTCCTTTGGCAATGCGGTGAACCTGACCGATGGTCTTGACGGTTTGGCCACTATGCCAGTGATTATCGCATCCATCGCTTTCATGCTGATCGTCTACATGGTGGGTAACGCGAAATATGCGGCCTATTTGGGCATCCCCTTTTATTTGGGCGCTGGCGATCTTGCGATGTTGTGCGGCGCAATTGTGGGCGCTGGTCTGGCGTTCCTGTGGTTCAACGCGCCGCCTGCAGCAGTGTTCATGGGCGATACCGGCAGCCTTGCCTTGGGCGGTACATTGGGCGCCATCGCCGTTGTCGCACATCATGAATTCGTGCTCGCCATCATCGGCGGACTTTTCGTGATCGAGGCTCTGTCGGTCATCATTCAGGTGTTCTGGTTCAAACGCACCGGAAAGCGCATCTTCCGCATGGCACCCATCCACCATCATTTTGAACAGCTTGGCTGGTCGGAACCGACCGTTGTTATCCGTTTCTGGATTGTCGCTTTCGTGCTAGCGCTTGCAGGGCTATCAACGCTCAAGCTCAGATGATTACGACCCCCGCCTTCAAAGACCGTAAGTTTGCGATACTGGGGCTTGCGCGCTCCGGCCTTGCAGCTGCGCGGTCGCTTGTTGCGGGCGGGACGGAAATCCTTGCATGGGATAATGACGAAGGCGCGCGCGCCAAAATTGCCGATATCGCGACCATTGCTGATCCATTGCTGGCGGACCTGTCGGGCTATGATGCGATTGTTGTTTCGCCCGGCGTGCCCATCAACCGCCATCCCATAGCGGACAAGGCAAAGGCCGAAGGGCTGCCCTTAATCGGCGATATTGAATTATTTGCGATGGTGCGGCCAAGTTTGCCGCCGCACCATGTTGTCGGCATTACCGGCACCAATGGGAAGTCGACGACGACGGCTTTGGTCCATCATTTGTTGAAAAGCGCTGGGCTGCCCGTTCGAATGGGCGGAAACATTGGCTTGCCAATTTTGTCGCAGGCACCGCTGCCAGCAGGCGGCGTTTATGTGTTGGAACTCTCCAGCTACCAGATCGACATTACGCATTCCCTGTCGTGCGACGCGGCCGCGCTGATCAACCTCTCTCCCGATCATCTTGATCGCTATGATGGTTATGCAGGCTATGTCGCCTCCAAGGCACGCCTGTTCGACATGCAGACGGGCAATACACATTCCGTGTTTGGAAAAGGCGACGCCGATACTGAGCAGGTGTATCGCGATGTGCTTGCGCGGCGTGGCGCCGAATTGGTCCATCTGGCAGACCCGGCGTTGGTCGCGGGGCAGGCGGACTGGCCTTCGTTGCAAGGCCCCCATAATCTTCAGAATATTGCCGTCGCCATCGCGCTGGTGGAATCGCTTGGCGTGACCGAGGCGCAATGGCGCCCGGCAATGGCGACATTCCAGGGCCTTGCGCACCGGATGGAGGTCGTTGCCGAACGCAATGGCGTCTTGTTCGTCAACGACAGCAAAGCCACCAATGCAGCATCGACCGCACCCGCGCTGGCCGCCTATCCACGCGTTCACTGGATCGTCGGTGGTCTGCCGAAATCAGATAATCTGGATGAGTGCATTCCCAATTTCGGGCATGTCGTGAAAGCCTATACCATTGGTGAGGCCGGACCATTGTTTAACGAACTGCTGTCACCGCATATGCCGGTCGAGCGTAGTGAAATGATGGGCACTGCGGTCTGTTCGGCTGCGGCCCAAGCAGAACCAGGCGATGTCATCATGCTGTCGCCCGCTTGCGCGTCGTTTGACCAATTCAAAGATTTTGAGGCGCGCGGTGACGCGTTCCGGGCGATTGTCGAGGCGTTATGAGCGGCAAACGTAAAGAAGTTCCTTGGGTGCTAGCGGCAAAGACCGGAAAAATCGGTTTTGCAAACCGGCTTGGCCGCGGCGACCGCTCGCCGCTTGGCGTATGGTTCTGGGAACTCGACCGCGTGCTGCTGTCATTGATGATGGTTTTGATCGCGATAGGATTGCTGGCTGTTGCCGCAGCCTCGCCTGCAGGGGCACAGCGTCTGTCGTCTTCCACAACGCAATTGTCATCTTTACACTTCTTTTACCGGCAATTGATTTGGGTGATTGTCGGGGTGCCGTTGATGCTTGTCGTGTCGATGTATCCGCGCGAACAGGCACGCCGCTTTGCGGTCTTTGGCTTTTGCGTTTTCTTCGTGCTGCTGGCGCTTGTGCCGATCATTGGCCGCGAGGTGAACGGGTCACAACGATGGGTTGGGGCGGGTTTTGCGGGGCTTCAGCCCTCCGAGTTTCTTAAGCCCTTTTACGCCGTCGCGATGGCATGGATTATCAGCTGGCGGCTGAAAGACCCATCCTTGCCGGTACGCGTCTTGAGCAGCATCGTGACGGGTTTTGTCTGCTTCCTATTGTTGATGCAGCCTGACCTTGGCCAGACGATTTTGTTCATGGGCACATGGTTTGCGTTGATGATGGTTTCCGGCGTCCCGGCATCACGGCTGTGGGGACTTATCATCAGCGGCGTGGTGTTTATTGTGCTGGCCTATAATTTCTATCCGGTCGCAACGCAGCGTATCGATGCGTGGATTTTCGGAACCGAAGGCCTGACGCATGACAAGATGGCGTTGGCAACATTGACCAACGGTGGTTTCATTGGCCTTGGCCCGGGCCTTGGCATTAAGAAATATTCGCTGCCTGAAGGGCACACAGATTATATCTTCTCCGTCATCGGTGAAGAATTCGGTCTGCTGGCGTGCATGGTTATCGCCATTTTGTATTTCGCCATATTGGTCCGCATCATCATTCGCCTGCTTGATGAAAAAGACCAGTTTGTGGTTCTCGCCGTAACGGGGCTTGGCGCGCAATTTTGTGGTCAGGCGATGATCAATATGGCGGTTAACCTTGGCGTCTTTCCGTCAAAGGGTATGACCCTGCCGTTTATCAGTTACGGTGGATCGTCCATTTTGGCGCTGTCGATGACCTGCGGTCTCATCCTCGCGTTGACGAAGCGAAACCCGTATCTTGACCGGTCGCTGTATATGGTGAAGGGATAACGGCCATGACCATTTCTCGGCATTATGTGTTGGCCGCTGGCGGGACAGGGGGGCATCTTATCCCTGCGTTTGCGCTGGGGCAGGAACTTTTGAATAGAGGCCACCATGTTGCCTTGATAACCGACGCGCGCGGTGCGAAAATTCCGGGCTGCCCCGAAAAGATGGCAACGCACATTTTGCCCGCAGGCCGTATCACGAAAAGTCCGCGCAGCTGGCTGCCCGGCATTCAGGCGATCGCTGAAGGTCGAAAGATGGCGCGGCGCTTGTACGCCAGCTTTGAACCAACGGCAGTTGTCGGCTTTGGCGGATATCCGGCATTCCCTGCCTTGTTGGGCGCATTTGCCGAAAAAATTCCCACGATCATTCACGAACAAAATGCGGTGCTTGGCCGCGTCAATCGCTTTACCGCGCGGCAAGTGAACGCTATTGCGACGGCGTATCCCGACGTGCTGCGCCTGTCGCCGCGTTATGCCAGCAAGGTACATCTGGTTGGAAATCCCGTGCGCGAAGACGTGTTGGCGCTGCGTGATGAGCCTTATCCCCCGCTTTTGGCCGACGGTATTTTCCGTGTGCTAGTGACGGGGGGGAGCCAAGGCGCGACCATATTGTCCGACATCGTACCCGATGGCCTTGCCCGTCTGCCGCTGAATTTGCGCCGCCGTCTTCAGGTCACGCAGCAGTGCCGCGAAGAAGATATTGAGACCGTCCGCCAGGCATATGCCGCACATGACATTCCGGCAGAGCTCGCAACCTATCTGCCTGACCTGCCCGAACGTTTGGGCTGGGCGCATATGGTTATCGGGCGTGCGGGTGCATCAACGGTTTCCGAACTGACCTGCGCCGGACGTCCAGCGATTTTGGTGCCCTTGCCAAGCGCGACCGATAATCACCAAAGCTACAACGTCAAAGAAATGGTCTCAGCCGGCGGCGCGCGAGCCATTGCGCAGCCAGCCTTCACCGCGGTTGAGCTCGCCAAGCAAATACAGAAAATTGCACTTGAACCCGGCGCGCTCGAAAATGCGGCAAAGGCGGCCAAAAGCTGTGGCCGTCCCAACGCCGTTTCCGATTTGGCCGACCTTGTGGAATCCTTTGGCCGCGCGCCAATCATGCATGGTCTGACCACAAAGCCCGACACATCGGCATCCTTTGGTGCCGCACCCGCACTCGCACGAAAGAGCATATAATGAAGGGCGTCCCAACGGATATTGGCATCGTCCACTTTGTTGGCATTGGCGGCATCGGCATGTCGGGCATTGCCGAGGTCATGCACAATCTTGGCTATCAGGTGCAGGGCAGCGACATCGCCGACAGCTATGTTGTCGACGGCCTGCGCAAGCGCGGGATCAAGGTGATGATCGGTCATAGCGCTGATAACCTTGGCGATGCGGCTGTTGTGGTGACGTCGACTGCGGTCAAAAAAGGCAATCCCGAACGCGATGCTGCGCTTGAACGCCGTATTCCACTGGTGCGTCGCGCAGAGATGCTTGCCGAGCTAATGCGGTTGAAGAACACCGTTGCCGTGGCAGGGACGCATGGCAAAACAACGACGACGTCCATGATTGCCGCGATGCTCGATCATGGCGGCATTGACCCCACCGTGATTAACGGCGGCATCATCAACAGCTATGGTTCAAACGCGCGTTTGGGTGCGAGTGACTGGATGGTTGTTGAGGCCGACGAAAGCGACGGCAGCTTCCTGCGCCTTGATGGCACGCTGGCGGTTGTCACCAACATTGATCCAGAGCATCTCGACCATTATGGCGATTTTGATGCCATTAAGCGGGCCTTTGTCGAATTTGTCGAAAACGTGCCTTTTTATGGCGCGGCAATCATGTGCCTTGACCATCCAGAGGTTCAGGCCATTTTGCCCAAGATCCGCGACCGCCGGATTATCACATATGGTTTTTCGGCGCAGGCGGACATTCGCGGCGAAAATGTTACACCGTTCCCCGGTGGCAATCGCTTCGATGTCGTTGTCCGCGCGCGCGACGGATCGCAACGCACGATTGAAGGCGTCGTTTTACCAATGCCCGGACGGCATAATGTGCAGAATGCTTTGTCTGCCATCGCGGTCGGCCTTGAAATGGGCATGAGCGATGAAGCGGTCGCGCATGGCTTTGACAAATTCGGCGGTGTCAAACGGCGCTTTACCAAGGTTGGCGAAGTTGATGGCGTGACCATAATCGATGATTATGGCCATCACCCCGTTGAAATCCGCGCGGTGCTTTCTGCCGCACGCGAAGGCGCACAGGGTCGCGTGATTGCCGTGGCACAGCCACATCGCTTCACCCGCCTGCGCGACCATATGGATGATTTCCAACAGGCGTTTAACGACGCCGATATGGTCTTCATTTCGCCCGTCTACGCCGCAGGCGAAGCGCCCATTGAGGGGATTGATTCCGAAGCGCTCGTGAACGGTATAAAGGCGCGCGGGCACCGTTCGGCGGCGACCATCGCGGATGCGCACGCGCTTGCAGTTAAGCTTGCAGAAACGGTGCAGGAAAATGACATGGTTGTCTGCCTTGGCGCGGGCGACATCACCAAATGGGCAGCGGGACTTGCGGACGCCATTAAGGCAGCCCGTGCATGAGCGTGAACATCCTTCCAAAGGTTGAAGGCAAGTTGACGCCTGACGCGCCGCTTGCGCCGTTGGTATGGTTCAAATCCGGCGGCAGCGCGGAACATCTTTTCGAACCCAAAGACATCCACGACCTGCAAGAATTTCTGCGTCAGCTTGATCCAGCGGTACCCGTCATGGCGCTTGGCCTTGGTTCCAACCTGATTGTGCGTGATGGCGGCGTAAAGGGTGTTGTGGTTCGCCTTGGCAAAGCCTTTGCGAAAGTGACGCTAATTGACGCAGTCACGCTGAATTGCGGGGCAGGTGCCTCGGGCATATTGGTGTCGTCAACGGCGCGGGACAATGGCATTTCGGGGCTTGAGTTCCTGAGGTCCATTCCGGGCACGGTCGGCGGCTTTGTCCGCATGAACGGCGGCGCTTATGGCGGCGAGGTGAAGGACATCTTGGTCGATTGTGATGTTGTGATGCGCGACGGTTCGCTTGCGACCTTGTCCGTCGAGGAACTGCATTATAGCTATCGCCATTCGGATCTTCCCGATGGCGCAATTGTCGTCGGTGCGCGCTTTCGCGGTGTGCCGGGCGCAGCGGACGCCATTCAGGCCGAGATGGACCGGATAAGTGCCGCGCGCGAAGCATCGCAGCCGCTACGTTCAAAAACCGGCGGATCGACATTCAAAAACCCGGATGGACACAAAGCGTGGCAGTTGGTTGACGAAGCGGGATGCCGCGGATTGCAAATGGGTGGCGCGCAGGTTTCGGAAAAACATACCAACTTCCTGATCAACACAGGCGATGCGACAAGCGCCGAGATTGAGGCGTTGGGCGATGAAGTTCGCCAGCGCGTAAAGGCGAAGTCAGGCATTGACCTGCATTGGGAAATACAACGCGTGGGTGAAACAAAATGAGTGAGCAAATCCACGTAGCGGTATTGATGGGTGGCTGGTCAAATGAACGGCCAGTGTCGTTGATGAGCGGTAACGGCGTTGCCGATGCGCTTGAGAAAGTGGGCTATAAGGTCAGCCGTGTCGACATGGACCGCAATGTTGCGCAGGTTTTGACGGCGCTTCGCCCCGATGTGGTATTTAACGCTTTGCACGGCGTTCCGGGTGAAGATGGGTCGGTGCAAGGCATGCTCGACCTGATGGGCATTAAATATACCCACAGCGGCATGGTGACTTCGGTGATTGCCATCGACAAGGAATTGACGAAGCAGCGGTTGGTGCCAGCCGGCATTCCAATGCCAAAGGGTACGATGGTGGATAGCGAAACCCTGTTCACAGCTGACCCATTGCCGCGGCCTTATGTCCTGAAACCAGTCAATGAAGGCAGCTCTGTTGGCGTTGCCATTGTCACCGAAAACAGCAATTACGGAAACCCGATCTCCCGCGATGCCAAGGGGCCTTGGCAGGAATTTGAAACTTTGCTGGCCGAACCCTTTATCAAGGGCCGCGAACTGACGGTGGCGGTGCTGGGTGGCAAGGCATTGTGCGTTACCGAGTTAAAGCCAAAGAGCGGCTTTTACGATTTTGATGCCAAATATACCGACGGCCTGACCGAGCATATCTGCCCCGCTGAAATCCCCGATGAAATTGCGCAATATATGTTGGACATTGCGCTTGATGCGCACCGTTTGCTGGGCTGCAAAGGGGCATCACGCACGGATTTCCGTTGGGACGATGAATTTGGCAAAAACGGCGTGTTCGTGCTGGAAACGAATACGCAGCCTGGAATGACGCCGCTCAGCCTCGTGCCCGAACAGGCGCGGCAGGTTGGCATCAGCTATGAACAACTGGTCGACATGATCGTGAAAGAGGCGTTGGTATAATGGCGGCCGCTGCACGAAAACCTGCTGCAAAGCGCAAGGCCGCTTCGCCGAACCCGCGCAAGAAAGTCCTGCAAATATCATGGGTTGACCGGATGATGCGGACCCTGCCGTTTTCGGAAGAAGATGTGCAGCGCGCACTCACATGGATTTTTGTGGCCGCGCTTGCGGTGCTGATATTTGCGGTTGCCCAATATACCGGCGTTACGGCCGCGGCGTATCAGCAATATGCAGCGCTCGCCGCAAAGGCGGGCTTTCAGGTGCAGCGCGTTGAAGTCACCGGCATGGAGCGTGTGGACCAGGTTCGGGTCTATCAACTTGTCCTGGCCGAAAAAGACCGGGCGATGCCGTTGGTCGACATCGACAAGGTCCGCGCAGACTTACTGAAATATGGATGGATCAAAGACGCCCGCGTGGCGCGCCGTTTGCCGGATACGCTTGCGGTCGAAATCGTCGAACGCAAGCCGGCGGCGATTTGGCAACGCAACGGCAAATATTCGCTGATCGATGCAAACGGAATTGTCCTGCAAAATGTTGCGGCGGGCCAAGGTGGTGATTTGCCGACTTTGAATGGCATTGACGCGAACCGGCATGCTGTCGCACTCAACACCCTCCTCGACAATGCCTCCGCACTTAAAGCGCAGGTTATTGGCGCAACATGGGTGGGCAATCGCCGTTGGGATTTGCAGTTCCAGAGCGGTGAAACGCTGGCTCTGCCAGAGGGTGAAAAGGCAGCGGCAGAGGCGTTGCTCAATTTTGCGCGGATGGATGGTATCCACCGGCTTCTTGGCCGCGACCTGATCCATTTTGACCTGCGCGACCCTGAACGTGCATATTTTCGCAAGGCGCCCAAAGTCGAACCTGTTAAAGTAGAGAGCGGCGGCATAACGTCGACAACGAGTGGAAGAGAAGTATGAAAGCTGCACGCGTTGAAAAACTGATTTCGGCCATTGATATTGGCTCTTCGAAAGTTTCGGCATTAATCGTCGGGCAAACCGACAGCGGCGAACTGTTGGTTCTGGGTACCGGCCAACGCGAGAGCAGGGGCGTCACGCGAGGATGTATTGCGGATGTCGAACAGGCTGAATTGTCCGTGCGCTATGCCGTAGAACAGGCCGAGCGTATCGCAGGGCTCAACATTGACCGCGTTTGGGTGGGCATGTCCTCCGGCGGGTTTGATAGCTTACTTGCGCCCGTTGAAATTGAACTGGGTGGTGATCGCATCACGCAGGAAGATGTCGACGAATTGCTGCAGGCAGGACGTGCGAACATCCAGACCTGCGGAAAAATGGCGCTTCACGTTCAGCCAACATTATACTCGCTGGATGGTGTCGGCGGTGTTGCGAACCCTGTTGGACTGCATGCCGACCGCCTTGGCGTCGATGTCCATGTCGTTCTGGCTGACCAGTCGCCTATTCGGAACATGGATATGACGGTGCGCGCGGCGCATCTTGATGTTGAGTCTCTTGTCGTTGGCCCGGTGGCCACTGGCCTTGCGTGTCTGACGTTGGAGGAACGTGAGCTGGGTGTGGCACTTGTCGAATTTGGCGCCGCGGTTACCAATGTGTCGGTTTTCATCGGCGGTATGCTTGTCGGACTTGAAACCATTCAAAAGGGCGCGTCTGATATCACGGACGACATCGCATCGACCTTCGGTATCCGCAGGGCGCAAGCCGAACGGCTGAAATGCTTCCACGGCTCTGCATTAACCAGCCCGCGCGATCATCAAGAAGTGCTCGACATTGGCCCTGATGAAAACGGCATTGAAGCAGGCTCTAACGCACCGCGCATCACCAAGGCCCAGCTGAATGCCGTGGTCTGCCAGCGCGTGGACGCTATCGTCACCGAAATCGCCCAAGCGCTTAAAACCCTTGGCTTCTCGGGTCCATCTGGGCATCAGGTCGTGTTGACCGGTGGGGGGGCCGAGTTGAAGGGCGCAGCCGAACATATGCAAGGCGCGCTTGGCCGCACGGTCCGCATCGGCCGTCCATCTGGCTTGACCAGCATTCCCGAGGCACATTCGGGACCCGCATTTTCAACGCTCGTCGGCTTAATTCATTACGCCGCATCGGAACGTGTTGACCTGAAATCAGGTTATGATTTGCGTGTCGAACAGATGGGCGGGACGATGCCCGGACTAATCGAACGCATAAAACGTGCCGTAAGAGAGAATTTCTGAAAGAAACCTGTGCAAAAAGGTTAATTTTTAAGTGTGCGCCCCGTACTTTTGTGTCAAATGTATGAAAATTTCGAACGAGCCGGCTAGGCTAGGGGGTTATTCTTATGAGCATCAATATCGGTCCACCAGTGGTTGACGAGTTGAAGCCTAAAATTGCAGTCATTGGTGTTGGTGGCGCAGGTGGTAACGCCGTTGCCAACATGATCAGCGCAAAGGTGGAGGGCGTCGACTTCGTTGTTGCCAACACCGACGCACAAGCATTGAATGCTTCGCCTGCCGAATATCGCATTCAACTTGGACCTGAAATCACGCAAGGTCTTGGTGCGGGTTCACGCCCCGAAGTTGGCCGTGCTGCAGCTGAAGAAACGCTTGAGCAAGTGAAAGCGGCACTTGCCGGTTGCCACATGTGCTTTATCGCGGCTGGCATGGGCGGCGGCACCGGAACTGGCGCTGCACCTGTTATCGCCAAGGTCGCGCGTGAAATGAACATTTTGACGGTCGGTGTCGTGACCAAACCATTCATGTTCGAAGGTTCGCGCCGTATGCGGTCGGCAGAATCGGGTATCATCGAATTGCAGCAGCATGTGGATACGCTGATCGTTATTCCAAACCAGAACCTGTTCCTGGTGGCCAACCCGAATACCACATTCAAGGAAGCGTTTCAGCTTGCTGACGAAGTGTTACAGCAGGGCGTCCGTGGCATCACGGACCTGATGGTTATGCCTGGCCTGATCAACCTCGATTTTGCCGACGTCCGTTCAGTCATGCACGAAATGGGCAAGGCAATGATGGGCACTGGTGAAGCGGAAGGCGACGGCCGCGCGCTTGAAGCTGCGGAAAGGGCAATTGCCAACCCGTTGCTCGACGGCGTGTCGATGCAAGGCGCAAAGGGCGTCATCGTATCGATTACCGGTGGCGAAGATATGCGTCTGATGGAAGTTGACGAGGCCGCCAACCATATCCGTGAGCTGGTTGACCCCGATGCAAACATCATCTGGGGCTCGGCATTCAATGAAAATCTGAACGGCAAGATCCGTGTTTCGGTTGTCGCAACAGGCATCGATAATGAAGGTTTGACACCTACAACGGCATCACAAAGAACGCCATTCTCGTTCAGTCGTCCTGCGGCAGAGCCTGTTGTTGAGACCGCGCCCGCTGCAACATCGTTGTTTGAAAATGCAGATGACACATCAACAACCGAAGAAGCTGCTCCAGCTGAAGTAGAGAACGAAGCAGACGACGACAGCTTGGTCCTTGGTAGCGATTTTGCGGTAAGTGATTTAGACGAAGCTGAAGAAGTTGCAGCAGCAGAACATGCTGACAATAATGCCAGTCCGAACGACTCTTGGGCGAATGCCGACGCCCTTGAGCTCGATACGCCTGTTGCTGAAGGCTACCCGTCCGCGGCGCCTGTTGATGTGACTGAGCCACCGGAGCGCGCTGCACCACGCATTCCAACCGGTGGCACATTGTTTGAGCGTATGTCCAACCTGTCTCGTGGTCTAACCCGTTCGGAAGACGAAGGGGAAAAGGGCAATGAAGGCGGAAATGGTATAAACATCCCAAGCTTTCTTGACCGTCAGAACAACTCATAAGGCGCGCGTTAGGCGCACAGTCATCTTGTCCTTTCTATGCAACCGTTTGTCGGACCAAAGCGTTAATGCGCTTTGTGTTCGGCAGCCGGTGGTTACATAGAATGTTATGGATGTGACAATATTACGTAGCCTTGGATTCTGCAGCACTCTGGTGTTTTCGGCAGGAGGCCTGTCGTCTGTCGTGCAGGCGCAGGCCGTCGATGAAAGCGCACTGGAAGCGCTTGATCGGCAAGCTCCGGCGGTGGTGCCAAATGTTTCCGAACCGGCTGGCGCTGTTGAACTTCGTGCCGCAATGCGGCGCATTTCTTTTAATCCAAGCGATGCAGACGCCTTGGCGGATGCAGGCAATGCCTCTCTGCTGTTGGGTGATGCCAATGCGGCGCTCAATTTCTTCACGCGCGCAAATGCGATACGCCCCAATAACAGCCGTATCGTGTCCGGCCTGGCAACATCTACAGTGCGGACTGAAAACCCGTTTGAGGCTTTGCGGCTGTTTGATGATGCCGTCCGGTTGGGTGCAAACGAACGGTTGATTGCTGCAGACCGGGCGCTGGCGTTTGACTTGCTTGGCAATTTTGGACGCGCGCAGCAGGATTATCAGCTCGCGCGAACCGCGGTATTGTCTGATGACATCATCATCCGTCAGGCCGTGTCTCTCTCGCTTGCGGGGCAAAAGGAACAGGCCGACGCAATGCTCGTGCCACTTTTACAGCGCAACAGTGTGACAGCATGGCGCGCGCGGGCGTTGATGCTAGCCGCCCGTGGTGACTTGCGTGAATCCAACAAGGTTGCGCAGGGCTTCATGGATGCAACATCGGCGCAAAAGATGGAGCGGTTCTTCCGCTTGATGCCGAATTTAACCGGGGCGCAGCAGGCGGCGGCCATTCATCTGGGACATTTTCCAACCAGCCAATCGGTCGGGCGTGACAGCGAACAGGTCCGCCGCGTCGCGGCAACCTTGCCGCAAACCGCGATTGCCTCCGCCGAAAATCGCCTCATTCCATCAGGCGCGCCGCTTGGGGCAAAGCCCGCAAAAGCACGCGATGCGAAAAGCGAGGTAAAGCCACTCAGCAAGCAGGACCGAAAAGCGCAGGAACGTGCGGAAGTTCAGGCGACGGTTGCCAATATTCCTGATGCGTTGAAACTGCCCAAAACCGACACCGCGCGGTTGGGCACTGCGGCCGCCCGCGCGGCCGTGGCGGATGCGCAGTCGGCTCGTATAACAAGTGTTAGCAACAATGCACTGCCTACGCCCGAAACGGCGCGACCGCTTGTGCGCATCGCGTTGCCACCCGCAATCTTGGCTGCAGGCGCACCTGTGGCTCAAACAACGCCTCGGCCTGATCCTGTTGTTGCAAAGGTTGAACCGGCAGCAACGGTCGCGGTGACGATGCCAACCCCGCAAGAACCTTTATCGCTTGCGGCGGCAACGCCCCCGCAACCCGCCATAATCATGACGGCACCGACATCTGTGCCTGCTTCCACCGCTTCGGCGGGCTTCAGTCTGGATGCAATTGTGGGCGCCATCGAAATTCCGGAGAGTGAGCAACGGTCTTCGGAAATTCCGGTCGATTTGAAAAAGCTTAAGCCCGTTTCGCCCAAGGCAGCTACAGACGCCAGCAAAGCCGCCAAACTTGATCCGAAGGCCGCAGCCAAAGCCAAGTTGGAGGCCGCAAATCCAGCGCGCATCTGGATGCAAATCGCAACTGGCGAAGCCAGCGGGCTTGGCTTCGACTTCCGCAAATTGACGAAGAACAACCCTGTTTTGTTCAAGGCGCAGAAGCCGTGGACATCTCCATGGGGCAAAACCGCGCGACTGCTGGTTGGCCCGTTTGCGGATGTTAAGGCTGCCAAAAAGTGGGAAGGCGACTTCAAGAAAGCGGGCGGCGACGCATTTATGTGGAAAAGCGAGATTGGCGTTCCAGTGAATGCCTTAAAGGTAAAATAGGCTTCCTGTCACGTCGGCTTGGTTGCATAAGCGCTGCATGTCGCAACTGGCTTCCTACGCATCACTTCCCGGCCACAGCCGCGGCCGATTTCATCCAGAACTCGACCGCGATATTCGCGGCCCGCGTGATATATTCCAACGCGACCGTGATCGCATCATACATTCCATTGCGTTCCGGCGGCTTCGGCACAAAACGCAGGTATTCATCTCACCCGATGGCGACCATTATCGTGTGCGCCTGACGCACAGCCTTGAAGTCGCGCAAATTGGCCGTACCATTGCCCGCGCGCTTGGCCTGAATGAAGACCTGACCGAGGCATTATGTCTGGCGCATGATATCGGGCACCCGCCCTTTGGCCATGCTGGCGAAGACGCGCTGGAGGCGACGATGAAGCCGTTTGGCGGGTTTGACCATAATGCGCAGACGTTGCGCACGCTTACGCAGCTGGAATCGCCTTATCCGTCATGGCCGGGTCTGAACCTCAGCTGGGAATTGCTGGAAGGGCTGGCAAAGCATAATGGACCCGTTGCCCGTCCGGGCTGGGCATTGTCCGAAGTCAACGCGCAATTCGACCTGAGTCTGACCGACTGGCCATCGCTTGAGGCGCAGATTGCGGCGATCAGCGACGACATCGCCTATGATAATCACGACATTGACGATGGCATAAGGGCAGGGTTGCTTGACATCGACCAGCTGCTGGATCTGCCGTTCGTGGCACAGCGATGGGAGGCGATTTTAGGCCGCTATCCAGACGTGCCGCAACGCCGCCTGATCGGTGAGCTGACGCGCGAACAGATTGGCGTCATGGTCAATGATGTGATTGAATCGACACGCACCAGAATAACCGAAGCAGGCATCAAAACCGCTGATGATGTCCGTAACGCGGGTATCATGATTGGCGGGTTTTCCGCCGAAATGGCGGCGCGCGAACGGCAGCTTAAATCATTCATGTATGAAAAGCTGTATCACCACCCAACGCAATTGGCGGCGGCGGAAGAGGCAACCAAAATTGTCCGTGAACTGTTTGCCGCCTATCGCGACGATCCTGCATTATTGCCGGATGAATGGCGCGACAGCCTTCCCAGCGAAGAACCGCAGCGCAGCCGTCACATCGGGGATTTTCTTGCGGGCATGACCGACCGCTATGCAACCGATCGGCATCGCGAAATTTGTGGAACCATCGCATGAGCCGCAAGATAGTCATCGCCGGCGGTTCAGGCCTTGTGGGCAAACAGGCGGCGGACATGTCGGCGCGCGCTGGATTCGCAGTCCACCTCGTGTCGCGCCGACCATCGCTATCATTGGCTCCGGACACAGAGGAGCATGTCGCGCCAACCGCTGACTGGCCAGCGATTGTGGCAAGGTTAAAGCCGGACGTTGCAATTTCCGGTTTGGGGACGACGATACGCACAGCCGGATCGCGCGAAGCCTTCAGGGCGGTTGACCATGATCTGGTGCTGGCCTTTGCCAAGGCAAGCCATGATGCCGGCGCGCAGCATTTCATTACGATATCATCCGTAGGCGCGATGCCAGCGAGCAGCAGTTTCTACTTGAGAACGAAGGCGGAAATGGAGCAGGGGCTGCGCAACATCGGCTTCCAACGCCTTGATATCATGCGGCCCAGTCTGCTCACGGGCGGGCAGCGTGACGACCGCCGTCCGGGCGAGGCATTGGGCATATTGCTGTCGCCATTTGTTGACATGCTGATGTTCGGACCGATGCAGAAATTTGCGTCCACGCCGTCTGGCAAAGTCGCAACGGCCATCACCAACTTGGCAAAATCGGGCGACGATGGCGTGTTTATCCACGAAAATGAATCGATAAACACGCTCGCCGGTTGACTCTCCAAGGCGGTAAGGCCAATGCGGATTCGTCGCTGACGAAGCGGGAGAGCGTCCCTTTAAGGGACCGCCGAAGGAGCAACCGCCCCGGAATCTCTCAGGCAAAAGGACCGCTTCGGCTTTTGCGACACTCTGGAAAGCGCATGTCTTTGCGATTTGCAACGACATGCCACCGAAGGTGTAACCTGCCTTTGCCACCTTGTGTGGCAACCAAGGCGGATAAAGCTCTCAGGTACCCGTGACAGAGGGGGCAGCAGACTATGCGCCAACCGGCGTCGGTCGCTGCGACTCTTGAACGGACTGATATGAGCGAAGAAGACGAATTCGAACTAGAACCCATCGAAATTTTGGAGCTACCGCTCGACGCATGGCACCGCGAGAAAGGCGCGCGCATTGTCGAGTTTGCCGGCTATCACATGCCGATCCAATATGAAGGCATCATGGCCGAACATATTTGGACGCGCGAGAATGCGGGGCTGTTCGACGTCAGCCATATGGGGCAGCTGATGCTGACCGGCGACGGCGCGGCCGAAGCACTTGAGGCGATGGTCCCCGGCGACATATCCGCACTTAAAGAGGGCAAGATGCGTTACTCGCTGCTGCTGGATGAAGACGGCGGCGTGCTGGACGACATGATGATTACGGCCGTGCCGATGGGGCTGTATGTGGTGGTCAATGGCGCAGTGAAATGGGACGATATGGGCTATTTGCGGGAGCATTTGCCCGATGAGATCACCATCAACCACATGGATGACCGCGCATTGCTGGCGTTGCAAGGTCCAAAGGCTGTGGATGCATTGAAACGCGTGGTGCCCGGTGTCGACGCGCTCTACTTCATGGAGGCCGGTTCATTCTTCTGGGGACCCAAGACCGATCCCGAGCCGCTGTGGATCAGCCGTTCGGGGTACACCGGAGAAGATGGCTTCGAAATTTCGGTACCTGCGGCCCATGCAAAGGCACTTGCCGACCAAATCTGTGCGCAACCTGAAGTAAAGCCCATTGGCCTTGGCGCACGCGATTCATTGCGGCTTGAGGCAGGCCTGCCGCTGTACGGCCATGACATGAACCCCGAATTTGACCCTGTCGAAGCCAGCGCAGCATTCGCAGTGTCGAAACGCCGCCGTGCCGAGGGCGGGTTTTTCGGGTCGGACCGCATCCTAAATGCCTTGGCCAATGGACCCGCACGCAAGCTCGTCGGGCTTTCGGTCGAGGGCAAGCTGCCCGTGCGCGAAGGCGCACCTGTTTTTGCAGGCGATACGCAAGTTGGCGTCATTACGTCCGGCGGATTTGCCCCAAGCGTCGGCGCGCCGATTGCCATGGGCTATATTGATGCGGGCCATAACGCCATCGGCAGCACGCTTGAGGCGGAGGTGCGCGGCAAGCGTGTGTCCGTCACGGTTTCATCCTTACCCTTCGTCCCACATCATTATCATCGCAAAGGAGCGCACACATGACCCGTTATTTCACCGAAGATCATGAGTGGATCGAAGTCGACGGCGCCAGCGCCACTGTTGGCATTACGGACTACGCACAAAGCCAGTTGGGCGACATCGTATTTGCTGAAGTCCCCGCGACTGACGCGACGCTGAAAAAAGGCGGCGATGCTGCGGTTGTGGAATCGGTCAAGGCTGCGTCAGATGTCTATGCACCGGTCAGCGGCACCGTTATTGAGGGCAATGACGCGTTGGAAGGCGACCCCTCTTTGGTGAACAGCGATCCCGAAGGCGAGGGCTGGTTCTTCAAAATCACGCTCAGCGATACAAGCGAGCTCGACAGCCTGATGGATGCAGCAGCGTACAAGGCGTTTGTCGACGGACTTTAAGCTAATCAGTCTGCAACTTGCGGGCCATGGAGATTGAAATGCGTTATTTGCCGCTTACCCCATCCGACCGTCAGGCCATGCTTGGTGTCATCGGGGCAAAATCGATTGATGATTTGTTCGCCGATGTGCCTGCGGAGGCGCAACTGGACGGGCCGATCCATGGCTTGCCCAACCATGCCAGCGAGATGGCGGTTGAGCGGCATTTTTCAAATCTCGCCCGGCAAAATATGACCGCGTCGCACACGCCGTTCTTTCTGGGCGCGGGCGCGTATAAGCATCATGTCCCCGCCAGTGTTGACCATATCATCCAGCGCGGCGAATTCCTGACGGCCTATACGCCGTATCAGCCCGAAATCGCGCAGGGCACGCTGCAGATGCTCTTCGAATTCCAGACGCAGGTTGCGCGGCTGTTTGGCTGCGATGTGGCCAACGCATCGATGTACGATGGTTCGACGGCATGTTGGGAAGCCATTGGCATGGCTGGCCGCATCACGAAGCGCAGCAAAGCGGTGCTCTCGTCGGGATTGCATCCGCATTATGTCAGCGTGGCCAAGACGATGGCGCAATATACCGGCGACACGCTGGATACCGCCTCGCCGGAGCTTTCGCCTGCAACCGATAGCG
This sequence comes from Sphingomonadaceae bacterium PASS1, assembly GCA_002255985.1. Lineage (GTDB taxonomy): Bacteria > Pseudomonadota > Alphaproteobacteria > Sphingomonadales > Sphingomonadaceae > Sphingorhabdus_B. The sequence continues at coordinate 147,988 of NKIR01000003.1, read as the reverse complement.
TACGCTTGCTGAATGCCATCGACCGCGAGACGAGCTGCGTTGTTGTGCAATATCCGGATATTCTTGGCCGCATCGAAGATGTGTCGGCGATTGCGGCCAAGGCGCATGAACATGGCGCGCTGCTGATTGCTGTGGTTACGGAACCTGTCGCATTGGGTGTAATCAAGGCACCCGGTGACATGGGCGCGGACATTGTTGTGGGTGAGGGGCAGTCGCTTGGCGTCGGCCTTCAGTTCGGCGGACCTTATGTCGGGCTGTTTGCGTGCAAGGAAAAGTTTGTTCGCCAAATGCCCGGTCGCTTGTGCGGTGAGACTGTGGATGCCGAGGGCAAGCGCGGTTTCGTGCTGACGCTGTCCACGCGCGAACAGCATATCCGCCGTGAAAAGGCGACGTCAAATATCTGCACGAATTCAGGCCTTTGTGCATTAGCCTTCAGCATTCATCTGACATTGCTGGGTGAAAAAGGATTGCGCGGATTGGCGGAACTCAATCACGGCCTAGCCGTTCAAGCTGCTGACCGGCTTTCGCAAATCGCGGGCGTCGAAGTCGTCAACGACACATTTTTCAATGAATTCACGCTGAAGCTGCCAAAGGAAGCGCGCCCCATCGTGCGCGCTTTGGCCGACCGGAAAGTCTTGGGCGGCGTCTCCTTGGGCCGCTTATATCCCGATGTAGATGCGCTCGCCAATGGTCTGGTTGTTGCGGTCACCGAAGCCGCGACCATGGAGGATGTGGAAACATTTGCCGCCGCATTGCAGGAGGTGTTGGCATGAGCACGATCAATCAAAGCGGTTGGAAACCCGAAATGGGCAGTGCTGGCGAAGCGGGCCCCGCGACATATACCGGCAACAAAGCCCTGATGCTGGAAGAGGCGTTGATTTTCGAAATCGGCACGACCGGAACAACGGGCGTTGATCTGACCGATGCGCCGAAGGTCACGCCGCGCCTTGGCAATTTGGCCCGCAATCGCGACATTGGCCTTCCCGGCCTGTCTGAACCCGAAACGGTGCGGCATTACACCCGCCTCAGCCGTCAGAATTACGCCATAGACTTGGGCTTCTTCCCGCTGGGCAGCTGCACCATGAAGCATAACCCGCGGCTGAATGAAAAAGTGGCGCGCATGGAGGGCTTTGCCGATGTCCACCCGCTGCAGCCCGTTGAAACCGTGCAAGGCGCATTGGCGGTGATAAACGAGCTGGCGGTTTGGCTGATAAAACTGACCGGCATGCATGGCGTAGCAATGACGCCGAAAGCTGGCGCGCACGGCGAACTGTGCGGTATCCTTGCTATCAAAGCAGCACTCGAAGCACGCGGCGACCCGCGCAGCGTTATCCTCGTCCCGGAAAGCGCGCATGGCACCAACCCTGCCACGGCGGCCTTTGCCGGTTATGCGGTCGAGAATATTCCGGCAACGTCCGAAGGCCGGGTCGATTTGGCAGCGCTGAAGGCGCGGCTTGGCCCCGATGTTGCGGGCGTGATGATTACCAATCCGAACACCTGCGGTCTGTTCGAGCGCGACATGAAAGCCATCTCAGATGCGGTCCACGCTGCTGGCGGATATGTCTATTGCGATGGCGCCAACTTTAACGCCATCGTCGGCCGGGTGCGTCCGGGCGATCTCGGTATCGATGCGATGCATATCAACCTGCATAAGACTTTCTCTACCCCGCACGGTGGTGGTGGTCCGGGTTCGGGGCCGGTCGTTTTATCGGAAGCATTGGCACCTTTTGGTCCGTTACCATTTACCGAGCGCCACGCAGACGGGCGCTATACGTTGGTCGAAGAAGACACAGCCAGCGCGCGGCATCCGCACAGCTTCGGCCGCATGGTTGCCTTCCATGGCCAAATGGGCATGTTCACGCGCGCTTTGTCCTACATCATGTCGCATGGTTCCGATGGCTTGCGTCAGGTCGCCGAAGACGCAGTGTTGAACGCCAATTATATCTTGCGCAGTCTTGAGGACGTGCTTGAGGCGCCCTTTGCGCATAGTGGCCCGTGCATGCATGAGGCGTTGTTCAGCGATAATGGCATGGCTGAGGGCTTTTCAACGCTCGATATCGCCAAGGGTCTGATTGATGAAGGTTATCACCCGATGACGGTGTATTTCCCACTCGTCGTGCATGGCGCGATGTTGATCGAGCCGACCGAAACCGAGAGCAAGGCGACGCTTGACCAGTTTATTGGCGCGATGCGCTCGGTCGTGCAACGGGCGAAGGCAGGGGATCCGATGCTGAAATCTGCGCCACATCACGCGCCACGCCGTCGGTTGGATGAAACCCAGGCTGCGCGTAAGCCCGTGCTCGTATGGCGCGAACCCGAACAGGCAGTTGCGGCGGAATGACCACGCCCCAGCCCTTTGTGTTTGAACGCGGCCCCGAGGTAAAGCGGCACGCGCCAGCGACTGTGCGTAACCGGGATGCGATCGCGCAAGCGCTTGCGAAACTGCTGCCCGACCGCGGGCTCGTGCTGGAAATCGCGAGCGGCACGGGCGAACATGTGGTGCACTTTGCCAAGCTGTTCCCCACGCTGACATGGCAGCCGACCGACCCCGATCCCATCGCTGTGGCGTCGATTGACGCGTGGCGTGCGGACGAGAATGCGGCGAATGTCTTACCTGCGATGTTGCTGGATGCCGCGTCCGACTGGCCCATGACGCAGGCCAATGCGGTGCTGTGCATCAACATGGTCCATATCAGCCCATGGGCGGCCACGGTCGGGTTGCTGCGCAATGCAGCCCGAACGCTTGGACCGTCCGAACCGCTGTGCATTTATGGGCCATTCCGTCAGCGCGATGTTGCCCTTGCCGACAGCAATGCTGCATTTGATGCGTCATTGCGCCAACAAAACCCCGAATGGGGTCTGCGCTCCGTGGAGAATATAAACGAAACCGCCAGCGAGAATGGCTTGCGCCTCGACCAGATCGTCGAAATGCCCGCAAACAATCTGCTGCTGGTATTTCGCGTTTAGCCAGTCAAGTCAGTTCGCTCGATTTTGGTGATAGGTGAGCGCTGACGGATACGCGTTCCGGTAACGTCATTTTCATATTGCGCGGTGAGCGAATAACGCTCGATGGCGTAAATCCCAGGCGTCGCACCGTCTTTATCCGCCTTTAATGGCGCATAAATGCGCGTCTTAATCGCTTTCAGGACAACGTCGGTCCAATCGGTGCCACCTTCGTTGCGCAATATTTCTGGTTCATCCACTTTGCCGTCGGCGCCAATCCAGAAACCAATATCGACCCAGCGTTTTTCAACGACCTGTGTGCCGATGCGGTTCAGATCGCTGCCACCGGCCATCGCGCGTGCGGCCTGTGCCTCGTTCATTTCAATAGGCTTGGAATGCAATAGAACAGGGCGTTCTGTGCCACCCATCGCAGCATAACGCGCAATGAGCTTGTCGGTGGTTTCGTTATTGCCGCCGTTGCGGTCCATCCGCGATTTCAGGACCTCAGCAACAATCTTGAATTCATCAGCCCCGCCGGTGGGCTCTTTCAAGAATAGGTCAATCGCTTCGGTGGCGTCTTTGCGGCGATATGCTGTCTTCTCTGTTTCCGCGCGCTGCACCCGCAAAGAAAGGTCGCGCAGACGGGCAATCGCCGCAACTTGGGGAAGGCCTGCGGTTAGCGCGCGCCGCTCGATTTCCAGATATTTGTCGCTCGCTTCTTCAAGATAGCCAAGTTTCAAACGCGAGTCCGCGACTTCAATTTCCGCTCCGAAGACACGAAAGTCATTCGGCTTAAGCGCGCCTTTCAATGTGTCGCGCATATCCAGCACAGACAGCCGATAAATATCGGATTCGCCCAAATGTGCCGCCACATTGCCGTTTGCGCGCAGCAAATCGGAGACTTCGATCGGGAACTGCTCTTTATGTTTGCGATTGCGGCCGAGGGCGTTTGCCAAAGTCGCGCGCGCATCGCGATAGTCGCCTTCGACAAACTGGTTTTCGGCATGTGCCAGCGTCGCTTTGATGTCCTGATCGGGTGGGCATTTGCGCGCAAGACAGGCTTTTAAATCAGCCTCTGTATCCTTCAACGACCGCGCCGTAACAACGATTTCACGCTTGGATTCATTCTGCGCGGTAGCAGGCAAGCTGACCCCAGCTAACAATAGAATAGCAGTCAGTTGAAACGTTTTCGGCATGAGAGAATCCTCGCATTCAAAGGGGAGCAGCAGAGACCTAATGAGTTTGTTGACATGTGGCTATAATCTCTCGACAAAATACATCAGGACCTCTGCCAAACGCGGTCCGATCTTGGGAGAGATGACATGGCGTTAGCCGATTTCGATATACTGACCTTTGACGGGTTCCTGACCTATTGGGCAAAGAACCGTCCCGATTGGCCCGCTTTATCCCAAGATGACCGCACTTTTACATATGCCGGGCTCGAAGAACACACTGCGAAAATTGCATCGATGCTGATGGCGCTGGGCCTTAAAAAAGGCGACCGCATTGCGTGGATTGGTAAAAACAGCGATCTGTATTTTTCGCTGTTTTATGGTGCGGCACGCGTTGGCATCGTCATGGTGCCGATTGGCTGGCGGCTTGCTCCTGCCGAATGGGCGTATATTGCGAAAGACACCGACGCGCGCGTTTTGTTTGCGGGGCAAGGGTTTGACGCGGGCGTTCATGCACTTGCCAATGACATTCCGGGTGTTGAGCGTGTCATTACAGAAGATGACGCGCGACGGATGATCGACGCAGCACCGCGCGCCGCGTTTGAACCTGCTGGCGCCGATGATGCGGCGCTGCAACTATACACATCAGGGACTACGGGCAATCCCAAGGGCGCCGTGCTGTCGAACCGGAACCTGTTTGGGTTGCGTAAGCAGTCCGCAGATTCCGATCATGCCTATACCAAATGGGATGATGATGAAGTCGTCCTTATCGCCATGCCCTGCGCGCATATTGGCGGGACGGGGCTCGGCATCATGGCGCTTGCGTCTGGCTTGCCGGGGTTGGTTCAGGCGGAATTTTCGCCTGATGCGGTTTTTGACGCGATCGAAAAAGGCGGCGCGACGCGGTTGTTCATTGTGCCTGCTGCTTTGCAAATGATGGTCAATCACCCGCGATGCCGTTCGGTGGATTACAGCCGGCTGAAATACATCCTGTACGGTGCGGCGCCGATTCCGCTCGAGCTGCTGCGACAATCTATGGATGTGTTCAACGCGCAATTTATTCAAGTATACGGCATGACCGAAACGACGGGTACGATCTGCATGCTGCCGCCCGAAGACCATGACCCCAATGGCAATAAAAGAATGCGGTCTGCCGGAAAGCCTTTGCCCGGTGTTGATCTGCGCATTGTCGATGGCGCAGGCAATGACATGCCGGTCGGAGAGGTCGGAGAAGTTTGGACACGGTCGTCGAACAATATGATCGGATATTGGAATTTGCCCGATGCAACGAAAGGCACCGTCGCCGACGGCGGCTGGATTAAAACGGGCGATGCCGGATATCTGGATGAAGACGGCTATTTATACATTCACGACCGCGTCAAAGACATGATCATCACCGGTGGCGAAAATGTTTACCCCGCTGAGGTCGAGAGCGCGATCTACGGCCACCCCGATGTGCTTGAAGTCGCGGTCATTGGAGTGCCCGACGCCAAATGGGGAGAGGCGGTGAAGGCTGTCTGTGTGCCCAAGCCCGGCATGCAGGTTGACGTTGAGAGCGTGATGGCGTGGGCCCGCGAACGCATTGCAGGGTTCAAGGTGCCGCGTTCGGTGGATGTCATCGAAGCCCTGCCGCGCAACGCATCGGGCAAGATTTTGCGCAAGGATTTACGTGCACCTTATTGGGCGGGATATGACCGGCAGGTAAATTAAGTCCGTTGGCTTAACGCCCCACGCTGACATAATTGAACCCTACGGCCTGCGCTTCTTCCGGACGATAGATGTTACGCAGGTCGACCAGAACGTCGCCTGCCATCGCGGCATGCAGCTTTTTGAGGTCCAACGCACGATAGGCGTCCCATTCGGTCACCAAGGCAACGGCATGCGCGTCTTGCGCTGCGCTGTAAGCGCTGTCGGTCATCACCACGTCGGGCAATATCTTGGCGGCCTCTCCCATGCCTTCGGGGTCATGGGCGTACACGATGGCGCCGGCATCAAGCAGTGTTTGAACAATCGCAATTGACGGGGCATCGCGCATATCGTCGGTGTTGGGTTTGAACGTCAGGCCAAGCAAGCCAACCTTCATGCCGCGCACATCGCCGCCCAAGGCATTGATGATCTTGCGGCCCATGGCACGCTTTCTAAGGTCATTGGCCTGAACCACGGCTTCAACCACACGAACGGGTGTTTCATTGTCCTGTGCGGTCTTGAGCAACGCCAGCGTGTCTTTTGGAAAGCAGCTTCCGCCATAGCCGGGCCCTGCATGCAGGAACTTTGGCCCGATGCGGTTATCCAAACCAATACCGCGCGAGACATCTTGCACATTGGCACCCAGTTTCTCGCACAGATCAGCCATTTCGTTGATGAATGTGATCTTGGTCGCGAGAAATGCGTTTGCGGCATATTTGATCAGCTCCGACGAACGGCGGCTGGTGAACAGCAAGGGCGATTCATTCAGGAATAACGGGCGGTAAATCGCGCGCATGACATCGCGGGCCCATTCGACATCGCTGCCCACGACAATGCGGTCGGGGCGTTTGAAGTCGCCAATGGCAGCGCCTTCGCGCAAGAATTCAGGGTTTGAAACAACGGCAAATTCAAGGTCGGGGCTGGTTTCACGAATGATCCGTTCGACCTCGTCGCCGGTGCCCACAGGAACGGTGGACTTCGTCACAACAACAGTGCCCGGATCGATTGCGTGCGCCAACTCTTCAGCTGCAGCATAGACATAGCTCAGGTCCGCATGGCCATCGCCGCGGCGCGATGGTGTGCCAACGGCGATGAAGATTGCGCCGCAACCTTTGACCGATTGCATGACATCGGTTGAAAAGCTCAAACGGCCGGCATCGACATTGGTCTTGACCAGCGCATCAAGGCCCGGTTCGTAAATCGGCATGATGTTGGCATTCAGGCGCGCTATCTTGCCCTCGTCCTTGTCGACGCAGACAACTTCATGCCCGAAATCTGCAAAACATGCGCCAGATACAAGCCCAACATAGCCCGAACCGATCATTGCGATTTTCATTACGATTCCCTTTTGGAGGCGAATGCCGATTGCTTGCGCCTTATGACTTTATCATGACAGGAACAAGTCTTGCGTCGGCACGTTCAGCCGACCGAGCATTCGCCAGAGAAACGGTGCTGTTTAGCTAGCAAGCCTTAGCTGACGCTGCACAGCATTTTTGGGCTGGTCGGGCCAGATGCCCCGGACATCATAAACAATCTTTCCAGCGCGTTCCGTCAGCGGAATGGCTTTGAAGCTGTCATGGTCGACCAAGGTTATCAACATGCCGCATTCCAGCAGCGCGCAGTCGATATCGACAAGCTTTGCGCCAGTGCCGTCAAATTCCGGAGGCAAGGCTGCCGCATAAGGCTCAATTACGTAAATATGGTCGCCGAATTGTTCAGCCAGCGTCGCAGCTGCCTTTAGCGCAGGGCTTTCGCGGAAATCGTCAATATTTGCCTTAAATGCCAACCCCATGCAGCCGATTTTTATCCCGGGGTTTTCCAATATCATGTTCCGGGCACGGGTGATGACATGGTCGATTTTGCCGTCATTGACGTTGCGTGCCGTTCGAATAAGCGGGCTTTGGTCCGGCGCGCCATGCACGATGAACCATGGGTCGACCGCAATGCAATGGCCGCCTACGCCCGGGCCGGGCTGCAGGATGTTTACACGTGGGTGACGGTTGGCGAGGCGAATGACTTCCCACACATCAAGCCCCATGTGATCCGCGACCATCGACAATTCATTCGCAAAGGCAATGTTCACATCACGGAACGCATTTTCGACAAGCTTTGTCATTTCGGCAGAGCGGGCGTCAGTGGTGACGCATTCACCGCGCACGAAGCGTTTGTAAAATGTGAGCGCCTTGCGCGCACAACGCGGTGTTATGCCGCCGATCGACCGGTCATTATTGGTCAATTCTTCCAATATCCGTCCCGGAAGGACGCGCTCCGGGCAATACGCGATCGAAATATCGGGGGTTTCGGAGGTAATGCCGGGAATCGTAAGATCAGGGCGCAGCTGCGCAATCAGATCGCGAACGCGCTCGGTTGTGCCGACGGGTGATGTGGATTCCAATATGATTGTGTCACCCATCTTCAGCGCGGGTGCCACGTTGGCCGCGGCATTCAGGACATAGCTGATGTCGGGTGCATGATTGTCGTCAAACGGCGTTGGTACGGCAATGACAAATATGTCAGCGGGCCCAACCATCGTCGATGCCCGCAGCAATTGCCGCGACACCACACCTTGGACAAGGCCGTCGAGATCGACTTCCTCTATATGGATTTCGCCACGGTTGATCGTATCGACGACAGACTGGTTAACGTCGACCCCAACGACGCGGCAACCCGAACGCGCTATAACGGCTGCTGTCGGTAGGCCGATATATCCCAGCCCAACCACGCATACGTCAGGTTTCTTGTCGACGAGCATTATAGATGATCTCCGCTATGCGCTGGCTTGCGCGACCATCCCCAAATGGATTGTGCGCGCGGGCCATTGCTGAATAGGCGGCATCATCGTCTAAAAGAGTGAAAATTTCGGAAATGATGCGGTCTTTATCGGTGCCGATCAGCTTCGCCGTCCCCGCTGTGACGCCTTCGGGGCGCTCGGTGGTGTCGCGCATCACCAGCACGGGCTTTCCAAGCGCGGGTGCTTCTTCCTGAACGCCGCCGCTATCGGTTAACATGATGTGCGATATCGACAGCAAGTGGGCGAAGTTGGGATAGTCCAGCGGTTCAATCATGGCGACGTTGGGCCGATCGCCAAGCGCTGCATCCATGACTGCCCGCACATTTGGGTTCATGTGCACTGGGAAGATGCACGCCACATCGTCCCGCGCCGCAATGGCCCGAATCGCCGCTGCGATGTTGTCCATGCCATCGCCGAAATTCTCCCGGCGGTGCGTTGTGATGCCAATGATCTTCCGCCCGCGAAACCGTTCTTCATATGGTGCAAGCTTCGCGGCCAATGCTGGGTTTTGCGCGATGCGATCCGTTACCCAATGCAGCGCATCAATCACCGTGTTGCCGGTGACGAATATGTTTTCTGGTGAAACGGCCTCTGCTGCAAGTGCAGCCGCAGACACAGCGGTTGGCGCGAAATGCTGATCCGCTATCGTGCCGATAATCTTGCGGTTCACTTCCTCAGGCCATGGCTGGTAAATATTGTTGCTGCGTAAACCCGCCTCGACATGGCTCACCGGAATTTGGCGATAATAGGCGGCGAGTGCGCCGACCATGGCGGTTGCGGTATCGCCTTGTACAATCACGCGGTCGGGTTTTGCGGTATCGAGAACGCGGCCAATAGCCTCCAATAAGCGCGCTGTGAGCGCATCAAGTGACTGCCCGGGTTGCATGAGGTCGAGGTCATAATCCGGAATAATGCCACTGATAGCCAGCACTTGGTCAAGCATTTGGCGATGTTGGGCGCTCACCAGAACTTCAGTGTGCATCTCAGAGTGCCCCGACAATGCACTGATTACGGGAAATAATTTTATGGCTTCAGGCCGCGTGCCAAAGATAACCATATTTTTGTGCATGTCGGGTTCCTGCGGTCGATGCGCGTGTGCAGGCTGCCATTTAACCCAAACATGTTAAGAAGTGACAAAGCGAAAGCGCCAAATGTTGCAGCATCGGGCGGTGAAGACGACAGTCTCAAAATCTTAAAATGCAGTCGCGTTTGACCGGCAAAGGATTGGTCCATTGGTGAGGCCTCCTGCGGTAGCGTTTAGGCTGCGCCTTTTTCCTGCGCAGCCAGTTCCTGCTGCAAACGGCGGCTGATGGCTTCTGGCGATCCCGTGTATTTCGCAAGCCGCGCATAAATGAGCGGGATGAGGACCAGCGTAATCAGCGTTGCGAGCGTTACACCGAAGACAATGACCACCCCGATAGATGCCCGTGCTGCGCCGCCCGCGCCGCTGGCAATAGCGAGCGGGATTGCGCCGAACACGGTGGCGATCGACGTCATGAGAATCGGTCGCAAACGGCGCGCTGCGGCTTGCTGGATCGACTCCAGAATTTCCAAGCCTTCATCGCGTAACTGATTTGCAAATTCGACAATCAGAATGCCGTTCTTTGCCGCAAGCCCCACGAGCATAACGATACCAATCTGGCTGTAGAGGTTGAGCGTCATCCCGGTAAGCGCAAGCCCAATGATGCCGCCGCCGACGGCCAATGGGACCGTCGTGATAATCGTCGCAGGGTGCACGAAGCTTTCGAACTGCGCCGCAAGAACGAGATAGACCAACAGGATTGTGATGAAAAACACGAGGATGATCGAACCGCCCGTTTCCTTGAACGCTTGGCTTTCACCGCGATAGCCGACTGCAAGTACCTCTGGTGATGCGGCGGCTTGTTCTTCGAGGAACGCGAGCGCTTGCCCCATTGAATAGCCCGGTGCCAATCCGCCAGACAGCGTAATTGCGCGCAGCTTGTTATAACGACCAAGGTCTCGCGCGCCGGCTGTTTCTTTATATGTGATGAGGTTGGCCAAAGATACCAACGAACCATCGCGGCTCCGCAGCTGGATAGCGGCCAAATTCTCCACCGTTGCGCGGTCTTGGGCATCGGCCTGAACAATCACGCGATATTCTTCGCCGCGATCCACATAGGTCGAGACACGGCGCGACCCCAATAGCGATTGCAGCGCCTGGCTGACGTCGGCAACGGATACGCCAAGGTCGCCAGCGCGCGCCGTGTCGACCAGAATCTCCATTTGCGGCTTCGTTTCCTTATAGTCGGAATCGAGGTTCACAATGCCGGGATTTTCCCGCGCTGCAGTCAATATCCTGTCACGGGCAAGGCTTAGCGATTCATAGGTAGATCCGGCGATGACGAAGTTCAGCGGTTGGCCTCGGCCCCGTCCGATAGAGGACCGCGCCGCGCCATTACCGCGCACAGCGGGCAGATCGGCAAGGATTTTGTTGACCTGCGCGACGACATCTTCGGTCTTCTCTGTGCGTTCTTCCCATGGTTTTAGGAAGATAAGGAAGGTGCCCGAGTTAAAGTCATCACTTGCGGAAAAGCCGCCGGGCGTGCGTTGAATGATGGACCGAACCGTACCCTTTTCGAGCAGCCCCAAAACCGGTTTGGACGCATCCAACATATATTTGTCCATGGCGTTGTAGCCAGTGCCCTCCGGCGCGGCAATGTTGACGCTTATGACGCCAACATCCTCTGCTGGCGCGAGTTCGGACTGAAGCGTCGTGAACAAGAGGCCGGCAACCAGCAAAAAGCCAATGACGCCAAGCATCGCGGCCAATGGCTTGGCAATCGCGCGGGACAGCATATGTGAATAGCGCGTTTCTACGCGTTGGAATTTATCGTCCACCCATGACGCAACGCGTCCGCGCTTTTCCTGCTTGAGCAGTTTTGAACACAGCATTGGCGCAAGGCTGAGCGCGACAAAGCCAGAAAAGGCGATGGCGGCAATCATTGCGCCTGCAAGCTCGCGGAATAACAAGCCGGTCTGGCCTGCCAGAAACATCACGGGCACAAACACCGCGCAGACAACTATGGTGGTCGATACAACTGCAAAAGCGACCTGCCGCGTGCCGGTAACTGCTGCAACAAGGGGGGGCTCGCCTTGTTCGATCCGGTGATAGACATTTTCCAATACGACGATGGCGTCATCGACCACCAGACCAATTGCGAGGACAAGCGCGAGCAGCGTCAACAGGTTGATGGAAAATCCGAACAGCCACAGCACCGCAAAGGTCGCGAGCAAGCAGATGGGCACGGTGATCGCCGGAATAAGCGTTGCGCGCCAGCTGCCCAAAAACAGGAAGATGACCAAGACAACGAGTGCCGCCGCTTCTGCCAATGTGGTCCACACGCCGCTGATGGCCTTGCTGATGAACAGCGAGTCATCCGACCCAACGGTAATGGTCATTCCCTGCGGTAAATCGGCTTTGATTTTCTCGGCGAGCGCCTTTGCGCTTTCGGCGACGGCCAAGGTATTTGCTCCGGACTGGCGAACGATGCCCATACCGAGCGCCGACTGTCCGTTCAGCCGGAATGCGGCATAGGGATTTTCCGGACCGGTTTCGACGCGCGCCACATCCGCCAGGCGGGTGAGCGACCCGTCGGCACCGCGTGCAACTATCAGCTGTTGGAACTCGGCTTCGTTCCCAAATGGTCTGCTGACGCGCAGGGTAACGTTTTGATCGGTAGATTCCAAGCGGCCGGCGGGCAGTTCGACATTCTGGCTCCGCAGGGCATTTTCCACAACAAGCGGCGTAAGCCCCAATGCCGCAAGGCGGTCCGGCTGCAGCCAAATACGCATCGATGGCCGGGCTTCACCGCCTACAAATATGCGCGCCACGCCATCGATGGCGGAGAACCGGTCCACCAAATTGCGGTCGACATAGTCGCTGAGTTCAAGGCGGGACCAACCGGGTTTCGACACCACCAGATACAGAATAGGCGATGCATCCGCATCGACCTTGCGTACTTCAGGCGCGAGCACTTCTTCAGGCAAGTCGTCCGCCACCCCGCCGACACGGTCGCGGACATCGTTCGCTGCGCTGTCGACGGTTCGGCCCGGCGCGAATTCGATGGTGATCTCGGACTGCCCATCGCGCGAACGGGATGTGATGGTCTGAATGCCTTCAATGCCGGCCAGCGCATTTTCCAGCACCTGGGTCACCCGCGTTTCGACGACACTCGCCGCAGCGCCCGTATAGGCTGTACCCACCGACACGATTGGCGGCTCAGTGTCGGGATATTCGCGAACAGGTAAGTTTAAAAAGCCGACAATGCCGACCAACACCATCAAGATCGCAATAACGGCTGCGAATACGGGTCTGCGGACCGAGATGTCGGAAAGTGTCATCTCAAACCTACATCATTTGCTTTTCGCGGGTGCGTCGTCAGCTTTGGCTTTTCCGGTGCGCACTTTTGCGCCATCCGACAGCTTCACGACGCCTTCGGTTACGATTTTGTCGCCGACTTTAAGTCCGCTGATGATTTCGACCAGATTGCCGTCGCGTGTGCCGGTCTTAACCTCAATACGCTTCGCCTTTTGATCGGTATCCAGCGTGTAGACAAAACTCACATCGCCTTCACGAACAAGCGAGAGTTCAGGGATAGCGGGTGCGTTACGCGTTTTCGATGTGATCGTGACCGACAGCAACATTCCCGGTTTCAACTGTCCGCTGCGGTTCGGTAATATCGCGCGCAGCGTGGCTGTTCGCGTTTGCGGGTTCACTACGGGATCGATCGCAATGATTTTTCCTGAAGCGACATAATCAGGGAAAGCCGCAGCCTTAGCACTGATGTCTTGGCCAGCACGGACGTTGGCCAACATCGTTTCGGGTATCGTGAAATCCAGTTTGATGGAACTCAGGTCGCTAACAGCGGCGATTTCGTCGCCTGCGCTTACAACTGCGCCAACCGATATACGCCGCAGCGACACTTGTCCTGAAAAGGGTGCCCGCACAACGCGGTCGCCAATGGTTGCGCGCGCTTCATTGGCGGCGGCTTTCGCCGATGCCGCAGATGCGGTCTGCGCTTCAAGATTTGCGTTGGTTGCAAAGCCGCGCCGATGAAGCTCACTAATCCGCGCCAGTTGCTGATCTGCTTGACGCGCGCGCGCCTGCGCGCTGGCGAGTGATGCCGTTTCCTGCCCTTGCGCCAGAACGGCCAGCATCTGGCCCTGTCGCACATAGTCCCCGTCGGAAAAACCAAGCTGCGTGATGCGTTCGGTCACAGGCGCACGAACCGAAACCTGCTCATTTGCGTTCGCGGTGCCAACGGCAACGTAGCGGTCCGAAAAGACATGCTGCGTTGCTGCACCCACCGTTACCAACGGCGCAGGGCGGTCGCGTTTTTCTTCACCGCCGCCACAGGCAGCGACACATAGCATCAACGACAGAATGAGTGGCTTGCGCATTTTTTCACCGGTGAGGGGAGATGGATATCGAAGTTCGCGTGATGGCTGAAGTTAACCCATATTAACAGCAGATTTCGACGAAAGCACTTCTAAAGGCGAAACAATATCCCGACACGGCGAACCGAGAACACGCGTTCCCGGTTCGCAACGACATGACCATCAATGCCGGATGATGTGATCGAACGCAGACAGGCCTGCTTTTGTGCCTTCGCCCATTGCGACGATGATTTGCTTGTACGGGACAGTGGTTACGTCACCAGCAGCGAAAACGCCTGGGATATTCGTCGCGTTATGCGCATCCACTTCGATTTCGCCACGCGGCGAAAGCTGAAGCGGTCCTTTTAACCACTCGGTGTTCGGAACCAGCCCGATTTGCACGAAGATACCTTCAAGATTGATGCGATGCGAGTCCCCGGTCAGACGGTCGGTATAGACCAATGCCTCAACCTTTTCGCCGTCGCCTAACACTTCCGTGCTCAATGCCGACGTGATAATGTCGACATTGGGCAGGCTGCGCAGTTTGTTTTGCAGCACCGCATCTGCACGCAGTTGCGAGTCAAATTCGATGAGTGTTACGTGGGAGACAATGCCTGCAAGGTCGATGGCCGCTTCCACGCCGGAGTTACCACCACCGATGACGGCGGTGCGCTTGCCCTTGTACAACGGACCATCGCAATGCGGGCAATATGCCACGCCCTTGTTGCGATATTCTTCTTCGCCGGGAACGCCCATTTGCCGCCAACGGGCACCTGTCGACAATATGATCGTCCGTGCCTTTAACGTTGCACCGCTCGCTAGCTTCACTTCATGCAAGCCGCCTTCGGCAGCAGGGATGAGCTCCGTCGCGGCCTGAAGGTTCATGATGTCGACGTCATATTCGCGGACATGCTGTTCCAATTGCGCCGCCAGTTTTGGCCCTTCGGTGTGCTGGATCGAAATGAAGTTCTCAATGCCCATCGTATCGAGCACCTGACCACCAAATCGTTCCGCGACAACGCCGGTACGAATACCCTTGCGCGCTGCATAAATCGCGGCCGCAGCGCCCGCTGGACCGCCGCCTACGACCAAAACTTCAAACGGCTCCTTGGCTGCGATCTTTTCCGCAGCGCGTGCAACGGTGCCAGTGTCCAGCTTGGCCATGATCTGCGCAAGGTCCATTCGGCCTTGGCCAAAGGGTTCACCATTCAGGTAAATGGCAGGGACGGCCATGACCTTGCGGGTCTCAACTTCTTCGCGGAACATCGCACCGTCGATTGCCACATGGCTGACGCCTGGATTGAGCGCGGCCATGATGTTGATAGCCTGAATGACGTCAGGGCAATTCTGGCATGATAGCGAAAAGAATGTTTCGAAGTGGAAGTCGCCTTCAAGCGCCTTCACGGAATCGAGCAACTCTGCCTCTTCCTTGGGCGGGTGGCCGCCCATGTGCAGAAGGGCGAGGACCAAGGATGTGAATTCATGCCCCAAAGGCAGGCCCGCAAAATGCGTCTCGGCAGTGCCATCGGCGCGGCGGATGGCGAACGAAGGTACGCGGTCCGCATGCCCATCAAAACGCGCGGTCAACAGGTCCGACTGTTCGACGACCGTTTCAACCAGCGCGCGCATTTCCGCAGATTTGGGGCTGTCATCGAGTGTCGCGACGAGCTCAACGGGCGTGCGCAGATTTGCCAGATAGGTTTTTAGCTGGGCAGTGGTAGCAGCATCAAGCATCGGGGTCTCTTTCACGCATGCACGGTCACGCCGCAACGGATGGCGGCTAAATTGGTCGAATATTGGGGGATGGGTGCCGCGCTAAAGAACGCGACACCCAAATGTATATTAGATCTTGCCGACGAGGTCGATCGAAGGTGCAAGCGTTTCGCCGCCTTCTTCCCACTTCGCAGGGCAAACCTGACCGGGATGCTCGCGCACGTAGATCGCAGCTTTGATCTTGCGGACGAGTTCAACCGCATTACGGCCAACGCCTTCACAGGTGATTTCCATGACCTGAATGACGCCGTCTGGGTCAACGACGAAGGTCGCACGGTCGGCAAGGCCTTGGCCTTCGCGCAATACGCCGAAGTTGTTGCTGATGACGTGGTTCTGGTCACCAAGCATGTGGTAGTTGATCTTGCTGATCGCTGGCGAGCTGTCATGCCATGACTTGTGGCTGAAATGCGTGTCGGTCGACACTGCGAATACTTCAACGCCCATGGCTTGCAGGTCAGCATATTGGTCAGCAAGGTCTTCCAACTCGGTTGGGCATACAAATGTCCAGTCGGCAGGGTAAAAGAAGAATACGCCCCACTTGCCCTTTACGTCCGCGTCAGAAACTTCAACGAACTTGCCGCCCTTGTACGACTGCGTTGTGAACGGCTTAATGCTTGAACCTATGATACCCATGTGAAATCCTTTCGATGGTGGTTTTTGAAATTCTAACGCTCCCCAACACGAATTCTGTTATTTAGTCCAGCAACCGTTTTTGCAATGACTAATCGTTTTTTTCGATAACGCGAATTTCGGGGTCATCGCGCGTTATAAATGGGATATGTTACATATATTTATCCAACATGCTTCGAACATCAACACGCGCCTTTAACCGGTTTGCCAACAAAAACACGCCGCCTAGCTTGCGTTGCACAAATAACATTTCAGACGGCGGGATGTGCCAGTTGCGGCGGTCGGCGGCTATATTCATGCCTTCGTCGCGCATGTCACCGACAAACCCTGTCTGGCCGAAATCGAACGGGCCTTGTTGCTGCACCATGTTGATTGCCGTCGCCACAATCGTTTTTATCTCGCGGCTATTCAGCTTTGCCGTCTGGGCATTCATAAAACCCATATCGATGACTGCTGCCAAAACGCCATCATGGTCACCGGCCAATCCCATCTGAAGCAGATGGCGATATTGGTCGACGACAGCTTTCGGTAACGGGCGGCTTGCACCAAAATCGAGAAGCACGACTTTCCCTGTTGCCGGGTCGTAACGGTAGTTGGCGAAATTCGGATCGGTTTGCATGACATTAAATTTAAACAGTTCACGCAAGACCAGTTCAATCAGCAACGTCATTATCCGGTCGCGTTCTTCCTGCGGCGCAGTCACCGTCGATTCTATCGCAACACTTTCAATGAACGACATGACCAACACGTTTTTGCCGCTCAAGGCCGGATGCAGCGCCGGAACGGTGTACGCCGCGTCATCGGCCAAAAGCGCCCCAAACTGTGCCAGATATTCGCCCTCGCGGATATAATCGGCTTCCTCATGCAACTGGCGCTTTGCCTCGACCAGCAATGGCGCGATGTCGAGTGTGCTCGGCAATAGATGCGACAACTTCAGCAGCGTAGCGACATTATCAACATCGCTGTCAATGCTGCGCCGGACGCCGGGATATTGGATCTTGATTGCCACATCTTCATTGTCGAGGGTCAGCGCGCGGTGGACTTGCCCGATGGAGGCTGCCGCAATGGGGCGGTCGTCAAAGCGAATGAATTGTTCGCGCCAATTCCGGCCCCAATGCCCTGCGAGCACCGCGTTCAACTGGGCAGGCGGCATGTGCTGCGCATCCGCACGTAGTCGCGCGAATATATCCGCAAGCTCCGGCGGAAGGAAATCGCCGGTATCCATGGATACAAGCTGCCCCAATTTCATCGCCGCGCCGCGCATTTGCCCCAACTGCAGGGTAACCTTTAATGCGTTTGGTGGTGTCATAAGCAAATCGGCCACCGTCGGCCGCCGCCCAGATGCAAACTGCTTGGCACCATCAAGCAACATGCTTCCCGCAATGCCTGTCGCCATATTGCCAAAACGGGCGATGCGCGAAAGCCGCCCGCTGGGTACACGCAGTCCTTTGGACCGAAATTCTTCAGGTGGCATGGGTGAGGGTCTCTATGAAGTAAGGGGCCAATATGAGGGGTGTGCCGATTTAGACAAGGCAAGCGAACCAAATTATCTCTTGGCCCAACGAATGCGCCGACCAGGAATGACGTTAAAGAAATTTTACATGAAGTTGCGTCATGATGCGAAATCTTACTTGTCGGTGGCCGCCTTCCGGTGCACCTATTATGGCATAAACTGAATTTAGAGAGAGATAGACCGGCATGAAGAACGGCGCGTTGAAGAACGTTATTGTCATTTTGGCTGCAGGCCTAACGGCTTGCGGCGGTGGCGGTAGCAGTTCCGGCGGTGGAACCGTCATAGTTCCGCCGACCAGTTCGACGCCGCCCACTTCACCACCGACATCGTCGACGTGCAGCCTGAGCAGTCGGCAAGATTTTGCCTTTTCGGTTTTGAATGAATGGTATTTGTTTCCGGAAACCCTTCCGGGGTCATTGGCAAAGACATCTTATACATCCGTGCAATCCTATATTGATGCGCTCACCGCTAATGCGCGTGCGCAGGGACGTGATCGGTATTTTACCTATGTGACGTCTATTCAGGAAGAAAACGCCTTTTTCTCCTCGGGTTCGACGGCGGGTCTGGGTGTGCGTTTCGCGTATCAGGGAACCCGGCTTTTCGTGATTGAAGCGTTTGAGGGTGCACCAGCGCTCGCTGCGGGCATTGATCGCGGAACCGAAGTTCTGGCGATTGGAATCGACGCCGCAAATCTAACGCCCGTCGCTGATATCATCACCGCGCAGGGAACAAGTGGTATCACGAGCGCGCTTGGACCAAGCACGGTTGGCACAAGCCGGGTATTGCGCATTACCGACGCGGGCGGCGTGCGGAATGTCACGGTGGCGAAGGCCGACTATAATATCGCGCCATTGTCGCCGCGTTATGGCGTGAGAGTGATTGACAATGGTGGTCAGCGCGTTGGCTACATCAATATGCGCACTTTTATTTCCACGGCAGACAACCAGTTGCGAACCGCTTTTGCTGATTTCCGGGCTCAGGGTATTACAAATTTTGTTATCGATTTCCGGTACAATGGTGGCGGGCTGGTTTCGACGGCTGAACTGATGGGCGACCTGATGGGGGGCAACCGCTTTTCCAGCGACGTCTTTACAGTCACGCGTTTTCGCGCGTCAAAGTCTTCAAACAACGAAACCCGACGCTTTACGCCACAAGCGCAGTCGGTTTCGCCCATTAAAATTGCCTTTATTGCAACCGGTGCCACAGCTTCCGCCAGCGAGTTGGTGATGAACAGTTTTGGGCCATATTTGGGTGCGAATGCTGCACTGATTGGCAGCAACAGTTACGGCAAACCCGTTGGGCAAATAGCGGTCGACCAGTCCGCGTGCGATGACCGAATTCGTGTTGTTGCCTTTGCGAAGGATAATGCAGCCGGACAGGGCGACTATTATTCCGGACTGGCGGGTACAATGCGCGCCACATGCGCGGCAGCGGACGATATTAGCCGGCCGTTGGGTGATCCGCTCGAGGCATCATTGCGCACAGCGTTGGACTTTGTTGCAGGCCGCAGTTGCACACCGGTTGTCGTTGCCCAAACTGCGCAAAGCACCTCTACGCGGACGGAGCGCCGCGTCCTTCCTGCACCAGTAGATGCGCGAACCGCCCAACGCGAAGTGGCAGGTTTGTTTTAAAGACAACAAAACAGGAATCCATATGGGCAAATGCGGCCGTTGCTGTTTTGCGAATTCCGTTGAATATTACAGTGCGCGATTAAACTGCTCGGAGTGAAGAGCGGCTTTTGTCCATAAGACAACAGCGTGCATAACATGTTTGGCGCAAGGCCAAGCTATGTTGACGCAGTTGCAGCGTCGCTTCCCCCAGCAGAGGATGCAGGCCTATGCGTGATGGATCAGCGACAGGCGGTGTTGTTTGCGCCAGCTACAGCAACAAAACCAATAGTCTGGCCAGGCAGCGAGATGCTACCCTTCGCGGTGGCGCCGTCCAATCCGGAAAGCCTGCCCTTGGCGTCGATGGCCGGCGACTTGCCGTTGATGCTGATCGTCATGCTGTCCACCGAAGCGGCATTCATCACCCAGACTTTCCCAGTTTTGCCAAAGAACAGGTTTTGCGGTGCACTTCCGGTATTTATTGCAACAAGTCCGACGCCGCCTTTACCGCCTTTCAGGCAGTGCGCATAAATCCGCATATCTGGCGAGGGGGAAGCGGGGGAAGCAAGAACCGTTGCCCCCATATTTTTCGTCCAGAGCAGCGCCGCCCAGTAATTGGGACGCGGCGCGAGTGTATCACCATCAATCAGACCATAATCAGACGCCGCAAGCGTATTGTGCTGCACCGACTGGACGCCCTTTTGCGCCAGCAAGCCCAGTTGGTTGAGGTAGCGGAAGCTGTCGAGAAAGCTTGCGGCCCAGGGGCTGCCGCCGCATGCTGCTTGCGCGGTTTCATTCAGCCAAAGCGGTTTGCCGGGTTCATAACGATCGCGCAAATTGCCATAATGGGCTTGGTCAAGGAGCGTTCGGTCGAGCCAACCGGGCGTGAGCGCCACATCTTTTTTGACTTCGCCTGCGCCGCCGCATCGCTGCGAAACACCGCCGTAAAAATGATAGGCAACGATATCCAGCGCGCCGGGATTGGCTTTCATGAAATCTTCGGTTGAAAGGAACCCGCGCGATGCCGTTTGCGGGCTGGCCTTCATCATTGATCCTTCGGAAACGCCGCCATAGCCGATAATTTCCATGTCTGGCGCAGCGCGTTTTGCCCAGTCGCGGAAGACGCCAAAATCGCGGATAAAGTCAGCCGTGCCATATCCTTTGGGTAGGCCGCCATGCATTGGGATGTTGGGTTCGTTGAAGAATTCTGCGCCGTAAATGGCGCCGCCTGCGGACCGCGTCAGATCGATAAGGCGCTGCGCCTGATCCGGCTTCCACACGCCGTCTGATCCGCGTGTGCCATCACCAGCGGCAAAGCTGGTGACGATTTTCGCGCCCACGGCCTTTGAATAGGCGACGACACCGCGCCACTGGTCACGCGTGAGTATCTGCTTATATCCTTCGGGGGGACTGGACAGGCTTTCCCCCTCGGCAGGAAGATAGGTGGTGTTTGCCCATGTGCCGCTCACCCGCAGATAGACTGGCCCCAAATGCCGCGCCAGATGGCGCAACCGTGGATCGGCCAGATCGGCAGGCGGCCGCATCCGGTACATCTCTGCGGCAGGGCCGCCATAAGGTGCCCAGAAACGCCCGCCGGTTACTTCGACCATTTCGATATTGTACGACTGGAAGCGTTCATCGACCGTCCCCAGCTTGGCAAGGCTGGAAAGCATTATGGTGTCGCGAGGCGGTGCGGCGGCCGCCGTTGCAGCGAACATCAGCGCCGCGCCCGTCATCAATGCCTTGCGCATGTCTCTCTCCTTACCAGTTCCACATCGTGCCATCTTCCAGTCGTGCGACCGGCAGATAGGCAGGCTTATAAGGATATTTGGCGGCGAGCGCCTCGTCGATATCGACGCCATGGCCGGGCGTATCACCCACGAACATCTCGCCCTTTTCAAAGCGATAATCATGCGGGAACACCTCGTCCGTTTCGGGCGTGTGGCGCATATATTCTTGAATACCGAAATTGGGCACCCATGTGTCAAAATGCAGCGCCGCGCCCATCGTGACTGGCGACAGATCAGTCGCACCATGACAGCCCGTACGAATCTGATAAAGGCTGGCCAAATCTGCAATCCGGCGCAAATGGGTAACTCCACCCGCGCCGACGATGGTGCAGCGGATATAGTCGATCAACTGGTTCTGGATGAGATCTTTACAGTCCCAGATGGTGTTGAAAATCTCCCCCACGGCGAGCGGCGTCGTGGTGTGCTGGCGGACCAGCTTGAACGCCTCTTGGTTCTCAGCAGGGGTGCAATCCTCGAACCAGAACAGCTGAAATGGCTCCAACATCTTGCCGAGATTGGCGGCTTCCTGAGGGGTGTAGCGGTGGTGCCCGTCATGCAAGAGATGATGGTCAAATCCATAGGTATCCCGCAATTTCTCAAACATTTTTGGGACATAATTGAGCGCCTTGCGCGTGTCCCAACCAGTGACGCTGGGCAGCTCTGCATCGGCGGGCTCGTAATAAAGCTTGCCGCGCCCGACACCATAAGCATCCTTAATGCCCGGCACGCCGGTTTGTGCGCGGATCGCCTTATAGCCAAGGTCGATATACTGGCCGACCGCATCCACCGTTTCCTCGATGTCGCTGCCATTGGCATGGCCGTAGACCATGATCCCGTCGCGTGAACGCCCGCCGAGCAGATCGTAAAGCGGCATCCCTGCGCATTTCGCCTTGATATCCCAAAGCGCCACATCGACTGCGGCAATCGCCCGCATCGTCACCGGTCCGCGCCGCCAGTACGCACCACGATAGAGATACTGCCATATATCCTCGATCCGGCGCGGATCCATACCGATCAGGCAGGGGATGACATGATCTTCCAGATAGGAAACGACCGAAAGCTCACGCCCGTTGAGGGTCGCATCACCAATGCCATACACGCCCTGATCTGTTTCGATCTTGAGCGTCACAAAATTACGCCCGGGGCAGGTGACGATGACTTTGGCTGATACGATTTTCATGATATTTCGAAACCCTCACGGAAGGCGGCATTCCACTTGACGTTCAGCCGATTGAATGCAAACTCGATAGAAATTGGTCTGACCAAAATCAAGGATATAATGCATGGCCGCAGTACCTTCGCCAACTTCCAGTTTCGACCGACTTTACCAGACCCTTGCCCGAGCCCTGATCGCCAAACTGTCCAGTGGAAAATATGCCGTAGGCGATCGACTTCCCGCCGAACGCGAGTTGTCGATTGAATATGATGTTAGCCGCCCAACCGTCCGCGAAGCGATCATCGCGCTAGAAGTACAAGGTCTGGTTGATGTGCGCGTTGGCTCCGGAGCATATGTGAAGCGCGTGCCCGGCAAGACAGAGATTCCGGGGTTCAATATAACCGCCTTTGAACTAACCGAAGCACGCCTGTTGTTTGAAGGTGAAGCCGCAGCGCTCGCTGCATCGCAGATAACAGATGAAGAACTAAACGAACTTGATGCGCTCGTTCGCGCCATCGCCGCTGAAAATTTATCGAAGGGCGGCAGTGAACGGGCGGACAGGGCGTTTCATCTCAGCATCGCCGCTGCCACGCGCAACGCCGCTATCGTCAATACGATCAAAGAGCTTTGGAACTTACGCGCCAATTCGCCCGAAAGCGCGTTGCTACACGAAAAGGCCCGCACCGCGAATATCAAGCCAGTCGTTGATGAACATAGTGCGATTGTCGACGCGCTGCGCAATCGCGATCCGGCTGCTGCGCGCACGGCAATGCGCATGCACCTTAGTGCGGTCCTCGATAGTCTGTTGTTCGCTACCTAAGGGCTTTTGGTCATTCCGTTGCGATCTGACGTTGATGAGGCGCTTATTTTAACATCGGCGTTTGGAAGCTCTTGGTCTCGGACGTAAGGCACCATCGCACAGTCGATGCTTTGTCGGCGCACTGGACCTTTGAAGTAGGGTTGTGCAATCGCGACGCTGATATTCCCTAAAAGAGGTAGTGCCATGCGACAGGTTGATCATTTCATAGTAGGCAATACGCCTGCCTCAAAGCGTTTTAGCGACATCATGGACCCAAATAATGGCGGTGTTCAGGGCCGTGTGGCTTTGGGCGATGCAGTTGTGCTGGGGCAGGCGGTGTCGGCAGCTGAGGCAGCACAACCGGCGTGGGCGATGACCAACCCGCAACGCCGCGCGCGGGTCATGTTCAATTTCAAGGCGCTGATCGAAAAGCACATGAACGAACTGGCCGAGATGCTGAGCGCAGAACATGGCAAGGTTATCGAGGATTCGAAAGGCGACATCCAGCGCGGGCTTGAGGTTGTCGAGTTCTGTTGCGGTTTGCCGCATGCGGTAAAGGGCGAGTATACCCAAGGCGCAGGCCCGGGTATCGATGTCTATTCGATGCGCCAGCCGATCGGCATCGGCGCTGGCATCACCCCATTCAACTTTCCGGCGATGATCCCTTTGTGGATGGGCGCTGTCGCTGTCGCTGTTGGCAATGCCTTCATTCTGAAGCCATCCGAGCGCGACCCGAGCGTACCCAACCGGCTGGCAGAACTGTTTTTGGAAGCCGGGCTTCCTGCAGGCATTTTTCAAGTCGTACATGGCGATAAGGAAATGGTGGACGCGATGCTTGATCATCCCGCCATTAGTGCAGTCAGCTTCGTCGGATCTTCGGATATTGCGCAATATGTCTACTCGCGCGGAGTTGCGGCAGGTAAGCGGGTGCAAGCGATGGGCGGCGCCAAGAACCATGGCATCGTCATGCCCGATGCCGATCTAGACATGGTGGTCAACGATCTGTGCGGTGCAGCTTTTGGCAGCGCGGGCGAGCGTTGCATGGCACTGCCCGTCGTTGTGCCGGTGGGAGAGGACACAGCCGAAAGAATGCGTGCGAAATTGGTCCCGGCGATTGAAGCCTTGCGGGTTGGAATTTCGACCGACGCTGGCGCGCATTATGGCCCGGTTGTAACAGCGCAGCACAAAGCGAAGGTTGAAGGCTGGATCCAGACGGCCATTGACGAAGGTTCCGAACTCGTGGTCGATGGACGCGGGTTCAAGTTGCAGGGCCATGAGAACGGATATTTTGTAGGACCGACTTTGCTGGACCATGTGACGACCGATATGGAAAGCTACAAGGAAGAGATCTTCGGCCCTGTGCTGCAAATCGTCCGTGCGGCGAATTTCGAGGAAGCGTTAGCACTTCCCAGCAAGCATCAGTACGGAAACGGTGTTGCGATCTTCACCCGCAACGGCCACGCGGCGCGCGAATTTGCCGCGCGGGTTAATGTCGGTATGGTGGGTATCAACGTGCCGATTCCGGTTCCGGTCGCGTATCATAGCTTTGGTGGATGGAAGCGTTCGGCCTTTGGCGACACCAACCAGTACGGCATGGAAGGCATCAAGTTCTGGACCAAGGTCAAGACCGTCACCGCGCGCTGGCCCGACGGTTCGCACGATGGCGCGAACAGCTTTATCATTCCAACAATGGGGTAAGATTGCGCCCCTAAAGGGGGTGGTCAATCGCTTACTGGCGATGTCCAAAAAAATCCCGGTTCCGACCTTCTTGGCTGGAACCGGGATTTTTGTTTTTACTTGATTAGTAGTTAGGCGTCTCTGCTCGGCAATTCTGCAACCGATGTGCCGAAGGCTGAAATTTCGCCACGATGTGTTTCGGCGCGCTGTTGGATTTCGACATATTTCTTGCCGTTTTCTTCAAACTTGCGGATCACGGTGCCGTCGATGAAAATAACATCGCCGTCCGGATTGTGGCGGCGGATCTGGCACTTGCTCTTATGCAGGAAGCCATCGTCGCCAATCCAGTTGGTGATGTGATGCGTCAGCCAGCTGTTGCGTTCTGGACCGTAATCATACGCGCCCGGTGCGCCGACTTCCAACGCGAACTCTTCGTCCCAATGGACTCGCTCTGGGCAATCAGGAACGTTGAAGCGGTTTTTGATGCCCAGGCCTGGATGCGCCTGCTGCATTTTCCAAGCTAGCTTGTTGGCGCGGATATAGAGGCCACCCCAGCCCTGTGCGTAGCAGATGAAGCCGGTGACAGTCATCGGACCTTTCATCATGCGTGGCAGTTCGTCGCCGACATTGACGTCTTCCCAGTAGCGCGGGTTTGCGCCACGGATTTCTTCATTTGCGTATAGCTTGCCCCATTCGGCGAGATCTTCATCGCTTAGCTGCTCAACACCGCGGCTGCGTGCTTCAGTATATTTGGTGCCTTCTTCACGCGCGATATCGCGGTCGGTACGGAAAACCCAGCTGTCGGCTTCGCAGACCAGTTCATTGTTCTGGTTATAGAAATCGACATGATAGATTTGTTGGAAGCTACGACCGGCAAATTTGGTCTGATGTTCGACCAGATCTTTGAGGTACGCCTCGGTCCGGATCGTATCATTGCGCATCACCGGCTTGTGCCAGGTCCAGTCCGCTCCGGCCCACATTGCGTGCACGCCGGACAGGCCGCCGCAATAGCCCGAAATCAATCGGCTGGTGGTGAACAAAAAGCTGGGGAGGGCAACGACGTCGCCATATTTGGTGGTCTTGGCGTATTCCGGATCGCACCACAGTGGATTGTCGTCGCCAATGCCGTGCGCATAATGGCGGATCGCGTCGCGCGTAGCTTCATAATTCCAAGGCTCGATAGTGTTTTCAACCTTCACGCCAATGCGCTTACGCAAATCGGCTAGGCCCTGTTCAGTAATTTTGGGAAATTTGGTGGACATTCTCTTCTCCTGTAAATTCAGTTTGCAGACGCTTTAGAAGCTTCTTGTTCGCGCAGTACTTTGCGGTTCACTTTCCCCGCGGGGGTTTTGGGTAGCTCGCTGACATATTCAACAATGCGGGGGAATTCATGTTGGGCTAGCTTTTCACGGGTGAAAGCCTGCAATTCCTTGGTCAGCGCGTCGCTGCCTTCGACATTGGCGATGACGAAGGCTTTGACGACTAAGCCGCGCGCTTCGTCGGGTGCGCCGATGACCGCGCATTCCAACACTGCGTCATGCTTCAACATCGTGTTTTCGATTTCGACGGCAGACATCGTCCAGCCGGCCGAGATTATGACATCGTCGGCGCGTCCCTTGTGATAGAAATAGCCGTCTTCGTCGATCTGTGCCCGATCCTTGGTGGTTTCCCAGTGGTTGCGTCGCCAAAGCATAAGTTCGCCAGTTTCGCCCGCCCGTGAGGCGCTGCCATCGGGGCGCTGTACTTCGAGCCTTTGGCCCGGAATGGCTTTGCCAAGCGATCCGCGTTTAACCTGAAAATCTTTCGCTCCCGGATAATTTACCAGCACTACACCGATTTCGGTCGTGCCATACATTGAACACGCCGGAACCTTGAAATTGGCGTCGATCCAGTCGAGTGTCGCCGGATCAATCGGTTCGCCGGTGTAAGACAGCTTATTGAAGTGGAAGTTGTAATCACCACCTTTTCCGCTGTTCTTCATCATGCGGTAATGTGTGGCGGCAGCGCTCATGTTGGTGATGCCGTAATCGTCGAGCGCCTTCATCAACCGAACGGGATCGAAGCGGCCCGCAAAAGTTCCTGTCGTCACGCCAAGGCCAAGCGGGGCTAGCGTGCCGTGCCAAAGACCGTGACCCCATGCAGGGGACGAGGGGCAGAAGAATTCGTCGCCGGGTCGAATGCCCGTACCGTACAAAGCTGCGAACATAAGCGTGACGAGCGATTTGTGTGTATGCTTCACAGCCTCGGGCAATTCGCGCGTGGTTCCGCTCGTATACTGGAACACCGCCATGTCGTTGGCTTTGCTTTTGGGAATATAGGTGGCGGGATATTTCGCGATCTCGTCCAAAAGCCCATCATCGGCGACGACAATGCGTGGGCCTTCTACACTATGTGCCAGATCTGCTTTTTCAGTATTGGTGATGAGAATCGCAGGGTTGCAGTCGTTAACGCGTAGTCGGAGTGCATCTGGCCCGAACAGCGTGAACATTGGTACTGAAATTGCGCCTGTCTGCATCGCCCCGAAAAGGCATACATAAAAAGGCAGCGATGGTTCGAGCATGAAAGCGATGCGGTCACCAGGCTGCACACCCTCTGCATCGAGCCAATGTGCGAATTGCGCGGCTCCGCTCGAAATCTGGTCAAAAGTCAAAATCTCGTCATGGCCATCCGAATGGGCAATCCGCACCGCCGCGCGGCCTGAGCCGTCGGCATAACGCGTGATGCATTCATGTGCGATGTTGAGAAAATCGCGGTTGCCGTCGAACAGCTCCCACAGAGCATCCATCGACGCATGCGCTTGCGCATCGGCAAAACTGGTGAGGTCGGTCAGCTTCATAATGTTTGCACATATCGCATAATCGTCTTGTCATTGTAAATAGTGAATGATATTCAATATATAGAATGATAATCAGCAAAGCCCCCGCTATCGCCCGCGCAGCAGCCATCTTGCGGCTGTTGGGTAAAAGCGATGCTCCATTAGGTGTGAACAACATCGCCCGTGCGCTCGACCTCGTGCCGTCGACGTGCCTTTATGTCCTGCGTGCGCTGACGGAGGAAGAACTTGTCGCGTTCGATCCCGATACCAAGCGGTATAGTCTGGATGCTGGCGTTTTAACGCTGGCGCGGGGCTGGCTGAGACGCAACCAGTTTGCTGATGTGTCGCAGCCGCTCATCGACCGACTGGCCCGCGACCATAATGTTACGATGCTGGCGGTGCAGATCGTCGGGTTGGAACATATTGTGGTGGTCGGCACAGCGCAAGGAGGCGCCAATTTTCAGCTTTCGGCCCAGATCGGCAGCAGGTTTCCCGCGCTAATCAGTGCAACCGGGCGGTGCATCGCGGCCTATGGCGGCTATTCTTCGGCAGAACTGCAAAGGCGTTTCGACTTGTTGCGTTGGGATAATCCGCCGGCTTATTCTGAATGGCTTGAGCAAGTCGCGCAAACGCGGTCGCAAGGATTTGCTACCGATGCAGGTAACTATATTGCCGGTGTTTCCGTTATCGCCGCTGCTGTTTTGAAAGGGGCACGCAGACCCGTACATGCGTTGGTCGCGGTTGGAATTTCAGGTGCGATTGAACGGGCAGGCATGCAGAAAATCGGTGAAGATTTATCGGCCGCCGCCCGTTCGGTTTCGGAACGTCTATACGCAGACTAGCCCTAAATCTGTATTTTGAACCGGTCGATATAGTCGGCAAAATGCGCATAGATGCCGTCGCGTGTCAGGCCATAATCTTCTAAACGATATTCATGCTTGCCATGTTTGCCCTGCGGATTGGCATCCAGCATCGCCTGCATGGCAACCCGCCCGGTATCGGTCAGCGGTTCGCCAAAATATGAATAGAGTTTCTCCATCTGACCAATCGGATCGCTTGTAAGCTCTTTATATTGAATATGATGGATCGAACCTGCGCCATGCTTGGCTTCATAAGCGGTTACGCGCTGGATCATGGCGTCAAACGTTTTCAACGAAACAGCGGCCACGGCATTAGGATCAACATCTTCGCTATATAATTTGCGCACGGCGTAAACCAGTGAACATGCCGATGCGACAACATCGGCGGGGTCGCGGTGCGTCATCACCAATTGCGCGTCGGGATAGATATCGGTCAGCGCGTCCAGATAAAGCGGGTGCCAGGGGTTTTTGAACGTCCAATGGCCTTTGTTATTCTGTTGCAGCAATTGCATCAGCCGTTTGTGGTAACGAAAGGCCGGCCGATAGTCGGTGTTCAAAAACCATTCGCCGTAACTGGGAATATGATATTGCGAGTCATAGACCTGCGAAATGAAAGTGGGAGACATGGCGAACTGACATTCGCACGATGAGTCCGCATCCTCGTGATGCATTGCCGAAATATGGGGTACATATTTCAAACTCATATCGAGTTTTGCCTGTTCGGCATGGTAACGTGGGTCACTGCGCAATGCCCCAGCCGCCGCCGGCGGAGCCGTCGAAAACGCCTCCCACCGCATAAAGCTGCGCCGGGCAGGGTCAGCGGTCAGTAAATTGATGGCCAAGGTCGTGCCCGTGCGCGGCAAACCGAAAACAAAGGTCGGCTTTTCAATCGGGGCATCGAGTAGTTCGGGATGGGCCTTAAGATAATCCTCGACCTGCAGCCGGTTGACCAGGGTTGCGACGATGCTCGCGCCAACGCGGCCCGATGCTGCCTCTGTCAGCTTGGCTTCGGTGTTGAGTGCCCCCACCAATTTATCCAGTCCTTCGCGGAAAGACGGGTCGCCAAAATCCGAAAGGCCGCTCTGTTCGGACGCAGTGTTAATCAACGTTTGGCTATCAAGCATCATCAACCTCAAACTGGCTTTTTGGGAAGTTCGATTTCTGCCTTGGCTGTCGCCAAGATGGCACCATTTTGGTTGGCCATTTTGCAGTCCACCGCAATCATGTGGCGTCCATCCTCATCGACATATTTATCAAGGATGTTGCCCGTCATGACGGTGATGTCACCGGTGAGCGCCGGACTGCGATAATTGGCGGTGGAATGGCGCACCATGCCCCATTCTCCGGCCCAACCCGCAAAATAATCGGTCACCCAAGCACCCATTGATGCCCCGTAGCCATAGCCGCGCGGCATGCCGATAAAGCGGGCCCAACGGGGGAATAAATGGCCACGCGAGGGGCCGATATAGGCGCCATCGGTATTTTCTGGATTGATTTTCTCTTCTGTGGGGTCCTGCTCTGGTCCCGCCATTGGGCCGGTAAAGCCCAAGCCTTCCATCGACAGATCGGTGCGGCGGTGCATACTGCCCCATTGTGTAAAGGTGTAGCTGCGCCATTCGGTGGTGAAGCTGACGATACTGTGTGGACCAAAAACGCGCTCGGGCAGTGCCGTGTTCACCAACACATCGTCCCAATAGCGGGGGCTATGGCCTAGATCGTGCAACATCTGGATCCACGAAAACTTCCGCGCCTCCAATGCTTCCAGTTCATCATCGGTCCAGACTGGGTCGTCATGACCTTCGGTCGTGCCATGCTGCGCTGCTTCGCCTGCCGATTGGGCGTAGCGGATCGATGTCGACCGCTGCTTCGCCACCAAATCGCCATGCTGGTTATAATAGAAATTGTCGCCGCGCTGGAAACAGGTCGGGCCAAAGGACGATGTGTCCTTTATCTTATAGTCAAACGGGATCCGTTCGTTCCAGATACGGTCGCCGCCTTTTACCGGAACGCCATAAAACCACCATTCATCGCCGCCAAACAACATGTGTGAGTCGGGAATAAAGCCAATGCAACTGGGGGCCGAACCATGGCCGTCATCCATAGTCACCGGAAAGCTTTGCGGGGCAATCAACTCGCCAAACCGGCTCTGCATTGCATAGCTGTGGTCATAGTGCAGGCGGTTGGGATAATGCATCGCCTGCACCCAGCGGCGAATGTCGTTATTCGCGAAGGGGTCGACCATGCGCGCAGGCTGCATTGGCTTGCCGATATAATTGTCGAGGTCAGAGCAATCGAGTTTTATTGAAGTCATTTTTGGTCCCTCTTTTGCGAGCATCGAGATTGATATGCGATTGTCCGTAACGGGTCGGGCCCGAGAATAAAGCCCCATATCGCTGAAGATTGGCCTAGCGCAGCGTCATATCGCACCCGCGCTACAGGCTAAGGTTATGTCCGCACTGGCGATAAAGCGGCCAGATGCCATGGCAATACTTGATTGCCAGCGCCTTCGGTTGCATGGATGTTAGATAATTTTTGGAGTTCAGAAAAATGGATGTCAAGCCCGGTTCACGCTGGAAAAGCGCCGTATGCGACGCGCAAATAGTTGTGGTTCGGCCACCAAAGCAAGCAGGGACGCTTCAGTGCGGCGGTGTTGCGGTTCTCGACTTGAACGATCCTGCGACGAGCAGCGGCGATGTTCACCCGGACCATGCTGGTGGCGTGCTGGTTGGTAAGCGTTACACCGATCTCGATAGCGGGATTGAGGTGCTCGGTGCAAAGGCGGGGAAGGGCTCGCTTGCCTTTGATGGTCGGGCGTTGCAGTTGAAAGACGCCAAGCCGCTCCCGGCATCCGACTGAACTGGACAGCGCGTGCAAACCCCGCTTCTACTCGACCTGACTGCCGATGTGTGTGGTGACCGCAAAGCGTTGGGCACGCTTGCTGACGGTCTGGATTTTGCTGCGATGCGTGGCAATGCCCGCGCTGCGGCAGCGCGGTTGGCAGAAAGCAACGCCCAAAACGCGGTATTCGTCGGCCTCAACGGAAATGCCCTGCCTATATTGATGTTCGCCAGTGGAATGGCCGGGCTGTCATTTGTGCCGGTCAACTACCGGTTGCCTGATGTCGATCTGCGCAAGCTAATCGCAAGAACCGCCCCGTCGCTGGTGGTTGTCGATGACGATATGCATGCCCGGATTGACGGCATTGATGGTACGACTTTGGTTAAGCGTAGCGAATTTGAGGCACGTTTTCTGGTTGCGGCCCCTGCCGAAACAGAGCCACTGTCCGAAGGTGAAAATGACATTGCGGTTCTGCTGTTTACCAGCGGTACCACCGGCGACCCGAAAGCCGCGGTGCTGCGCCATGCGAACCTGACATCTTATGTGATGTCGACTGTAGAGCTTTTGGGTGCGGACGAAGACGAGGCGGCTTTGGTCAGCGTGCCGCCATATCATATTGCCGGAATTTCGGCGGTGCTAACCTCCGCTTATGGCGGCCGTCGGATCGTCTATCTACCCGCGTTCAGTGCGGAAGAATGGGTCTCCATCGCTTCTCGTGAAGCCATTACCCACGCGATGGTTGTGCCGACGATGCTCGACCGGATTCTCGATGTACTGGCGAAGACCGGAGAGCGATTGCCAGCTTTGCGTGCGCTTTCTTATGGGGGCGGCCGTATGCCGGAACCGGTCATTGCGCGTGCGTTGGAAGCGCTGCCGCATGTCGATTTTGTGAATGCTTATGGTCTGACCGAGACCAGTTCGACCGTTGCCTTGTTGGGCGCAGATGATCACCGCACGGCAATTGCTAGCGACGATCCATTGGTCCGCAGGCGTTTGGGGTCGGTCGGTAAGCCATTGCCCAGCCTTGAACTGGAAATTCGCCGGGACGACGGTTCTTGCTGCGATGCAGAAGAAGCTGGCGAAATATATGTACGCGGCGATCAGGTTTCGGGCGAATATCTGCATAAGACAGCAATTGCGGACGACGGCTGGTTTGCCACCAACGATGCAGGCTGGCTCGATGCCGATGGCTATTTGTTCGTCGAAGGTCGGCTCGACGATGTTATTGTGCGTGGCGGCGAGAATATTTCGCCGGGCGAAATTGAAGATGTCCTACGCAGCCATCCGCAAGTCGCTGATGTCGCGGTATTGGGTCTTCCCAGTGTGCAATGGGGTGAGAAGGTCGCGGCGGTTATCGTTGCGCGCGAAGGACCACGCGACGTCGATGCGCTTGCCGCCCACGTGAAGGCGCTGCTTCGATCGACCAAAACGCCCGAAAGCTGGTATTTCCGCGACGAGCTTCCTTATAATGAAACCGGCAAGTTGCTGCGCCGCGTGCTGAAGGCTGAACTGGCCAATCAAGACTGACCCGTTTAGGGGTTTCCAAATGAGCGACGCTTTTCCCTTAGATGAGATCGACTTTTTGGGAGCGGACCGCTTTTCGGCGTTGGGCGATGCGCCGGTTTTGACAGTCGACGCCACCGCTTGGCAGCCCCCTGTGGCTCATATCCATGCAGTGTGCATAGGCATCGATAGCGAAGGCGCGCTACCGGAAGTGGATTTCGGACATTTCGACCTGCTGCTGACGACTGCCCTCGACGCACCCAAGCCTTGGGTTTCGGTTTCACCCGGACGGCTTGCTGCACATGTCGAGGATTTGGCGCAGACCGTCCGTGAATGGCCGATGGCGGCGACGATAATGTGCCGGGTGCTTCGGCTGTCTGACGGTCTGGCGTTCGGGCACGCGCTCGAAATTGAATCCTTTGCCTATTCAAGCTTGCTGGGCGGTTCGGAATTTGACCGTTGGCGGCTGTCGCTGCCGTCGCAGGCAATACCGGCGGGCGAGGGGCCATTGGTGCTGGTCGATCGCGATGCCGATGTCGTCACGCTAACGTTGAACCACCCAAGTGCAATGAATGCGATGACCGCAGCGATGCGTGATGCGCTTTATTCGGCGCTGGCCAATGTTCTGGATGATCCGACTGCGCCAAATATCGTATTGCAGGGTGCCGGAAAATGTTTCTCGACCGGCGGTGCGTTGGGCGAATTTGGCACCGCGACCGATTTGGCACAGGCGCATGTCGTTCGCACGGTGCACAGTTGTGCCGCGCTGCTCGACCGCCTGGGGCCGCGCGCCACAGTCCGCCTTCACGGCGCATGTGTGGGATCGGGGCTAGAGGTGCCTGCCGCCGCCGCGCGCCGACTTGCCACGCAAGACGCCTGGTTCCAGCTACCCGAGTTGCGCATGGGCTTGATACCCGGGGCGGGTGGCACGGCAAGCGTCGCGCGCACAATCGGTCGCCACCGTACCGCATGGATGCTGCTGTCGGGCAAGCGCATTGACGCGCGCTTGGCGCTGGCATGGGGTCTGATTCACGGGTTTGTCCAATGATTCCAGAGGCGTTGCGCGACGTGATTGCCGAAGAAACCAAGACTTTCGGTATCGATCCTGATGTACTGTTGCAGCGCGACCTTGTTTTACATCCACCGACGAGATGGTCGCCCAACCGTTGTTGCCAACTTGTTGAAACAGCGGATGGATGGATCGCAGTCAATTTAGCGCGCGAGGATGATCGGGAGGCCGTGCCGGCATGGCTGGAAACTGACGTTGGGCAAGACCCGTGGCATATTGTTCAGAAAATGGCTGGCCGCCGGGCGACAGCCGATTTGCTTGATCGGGCGGCTTTATTGGGACTGCCGGTTGCTGCAGTGGGCGAGGCGACCGAGCGACAAGCATTGCCGCTTCGATCCGCCTATTCAACATCCTCATCATCGGTCATCGATCTTTCGGCGCTCTGGGCGGGGCCCTTATGCGGTGGCTTACTGGCCGAGGCTGGTTTGGCGGTTACCAAAATCGAAGGCCCGGCTCGTCCTGACCCGACCAGCAGCGCGACGCCCGAGCATGACCGGCGGTTGAACGGCCGTAAGCGTCGTATCACTATGGCATTGAATGACACGCGGCTTCTGGAGGCAATCGGAGATGCACGCATCCTCATCACGAGCGCCCGCCCGCATGCGGTTGCCCGTCTGGGCCTGACGCCTGAACGTTTGTTCGACCGTAATCCCTCGCTGGTCTGGGTGGCGATTACCGCGCACGGATTTTATGGGGAGGCCGCGATGCGTGTCGGGTTTGGCGATGATTGCGCGGCAGCCGGCGGGTTGGTCGGATGGGACTATGGCGTGCCCCGCTTTCTGGGTGATGCACTTGCCGATCCGCTGACGGGCCTTCGCGCTGCGCGCTTGGCGTTCGCAGCTGTGACCGAAGGACAAGCGGGGATAATCGATGTCGCCTTGGCCCCAACGGCGGCGGAATTTGCCAAGCTGGCCGGGTTGCGGTGAGCGATCGTTTCGACCTTGTCCTGCGGCAGGTAAAGTTGGCCGATGGTCGCGTCGTCGATGTGGGCGTCGGCGGCGGCCGCTTTGCGGATATCGCGCCCCGCCTACCCATATCGGATAATGATATCGACGGAACCGGTAAGCTCCTAATCCCCGGCTTGCATGACCATCATATCCATTTGCTGGCCACGGCTGCACGGATGCAGTCTGTCGATCTTGCAGGATTGATTGATCCCGATTCGATTATAGCTGCCTTGCGATCCAGAGCGGCTGAAATCGCGCCCGGAGAATGGGTGCGCGCTGTGGGCTATGACGAGCGCGCGGCAGGCATTCCCGACAGGCGTCTGCTCGACATGTGGTTGCCGGACCATCCGCTGCGGCTGCAGGACCGCACTGGCGCGCTTTGGGTGCTCAACAGTGCAGGCTTGGCGTTGATCGGCGATGCGCCATGGCCCGCTGCGGTTGAAACCGGTCCCAACGGCACACCTTCCGGCCGCATCTGGCGCGGCGATGATTGGTTGCGTGGGCAGATCGGCAACCAGCCGCCTTCGCTTGGCGTGCTTTCACGGCAACTGGCGAATTGGGGCGTCACTGCGGTCACCGATGCAGGCGCAAACAACGGTCCGGATGAAGCGGCGATCCTTTCCGATGCAATCCGAAGTGGTGTGTTGCTTCAAAAATTGACGCTGATGGGCCGCGAAGATTTGCCTGATGGAACGGACTACCAACTTGGTCCGGTCAAGCTGCTGTTCGACGAGAGGGAATTGCCCGAACTGAACGATATAGTTGCCCGTATCCGCACGGCGCGCGCAATTGGTCGCCCCGTCGCCGCGCACTGCGTTACCGAGGCCGAACTTGTTACCTATCTCGCTGCGCTTGCTGCCGCTGATGGTGCGCAAAAAGGCGACCGGATTGAGCATGGCAGCCTCATCCCAAGCAGCCTCATTGCGGACATCGCGCAATTCAAGCTGACTGTCGTCGCCAATCCAGGCTTTATTGCCCGGCGCGGCGACCGTTATTTGACCGAGGTTGACCCGCTCGACGTGTCGAACCTTCATCGACTGGCGTCGCTATCCGCCCATAAGGTTGCGCTGCTTGCCGGCAGTGACGCGCCTTATGGACCCGCCAACCCTTGGGTGGCGATTGCTGCGGCTATTCACCGGCGGACACCAATGGGGGCCATTGTCGGCGCTGACGAAGTCTTGTCGTCCGATGCAGCGCTATCCCTGTTTACAAGCGATGCATCCATCACGCCGGTCGCTGTCGCCGACTGTTGCCTGATTGCGGCTGACTGGACCGACCAAGTCCGCGACGATGATGAACCGAACCCGGTGCTGGCGACGTTTATAGGCGGACAATTGGTTTAGCCGGTATTTATTCGCGCGGGCGATAGGTTGTACTCGTGCGGTTGCGCTTGGCGCACGGGGAGGGCATGCATAGAATCAAGAATGCGGAAAGGTCTGGAATGAGCGAAAAAC
This sequence comes from Sphingomonadaceae bacterium PASS1, assembly GCA_002255985.1. GTDB lineage: Bacteria > Pseudomonadota > Alphaproteobacteria > Sphingomonadales > Sphingomonadaceae > Sphingorhabdus_B. Next base: position 111,568 of record NKIR01000003.1, on the reverse strand, counting down.
GGAAACGCCGCGCGCGTAATCCAGAGGCCACGCATGAAGCGATACTGACCGCGGCGCGCACAATATTAGCGAAAGATGGTCAGGAAGCGCTGAGCCTGTCGAAGGTTGCACAATTGGCTGAGGTCAATCGCGGCACAGCTTATCAGCATTTTGCAACGCGTGAGAAACTGATCGCGGCAACGCTGAAGTCGGTTTCGGACAAGATTTTCCGAGAAGTTTTCGGCGATCCCGAAACGATCGGTGAGCGTGATGTCGAGCAGGTTGACATGGTCGATGTCACCGAACGGCTGGTGGCTTTCGCCATGAATAACCCAGAGCTTGGGCGCATTTGGTTGTTGCAGGTTCTCGCTGCTCCCGATCCTGCTGAAGATCCGTTTTGGCGCGAATATGCCGGGTCCATTGGGCGGTTTGCCGAAACGGAGTTTGCCCAACCCAATATCGATATAGAGGTTTTTTCGGTGATTACCTTGGCCGCCAGTTTTCTTTGGCCTGTCTGGGCGCGATCGCATTCGCAGAGCGAAGCAGAACGCAAAACACTGGCCCATCGTTTCGCGCATGAAATGGTCCGGCTCTCGATGTACGGAACACTGAAATCCGAACGCCTGCCTCATATTGTTGCTCAACTTGATAGTGCTTCTCCACCCCCGCCGCCGCGTTTAAGCCCGGTCCGCTAAATCGTTAAAGAAAGAAATTATACCATGTTCAATGCCGTAATGATCAACAAAACCGATGATGTACAAAGCGTCTCGCTTGCACAAGTTAACGAAGACCAGTTGCCTGAAGGCAACGTAACCATCGACGTCGCTTATTCGACGCTTAACTATAAGGACGGTCTGGCGATCACCGGGGCGTCGCCTGTTGTCCGCAAATTCCCAATGGTGCCGGGGATCGATCTGGCAGGAACTGTGCGCGAATCTTCGCATGCCGACTGGAAAGCTGGGGACAAGGTCGTGTTGAACGGCTGGGGTGTTGGCGAAGGCCATTGGGGCGGATTGTCCCAAGTCGCGCGTCTGAATGGCGATTGGCTGGTGCCACTGCCGTCGGCGTTTAGCGAGAAACAAGCGATGGCGATCGGCACCGCTGGTTACACGGCCGCTTTATGCGTCGAGGCGCTGGTGCAGGCGGGTGTGACGCCTGATCAGGGCGAGGTCTTGGTTACCGGGGCGACGGGCGGCGTTGGAAGCGTTGCCGTTGCATTGCTCAAGAAAGCCGGATTTACCGTTGTCGGGTCGACCGGCAAGGCATCCGAAGCGGAATATCTAACGAAGCTTGGCGCTGACTCGATTATCGACCGTGCGGAGCTTTCCGAAAAAGGCCGGCCGTTGGCGAAAGAACGCTGGGCAGGGGTGGTCGACTCGGTGGGCAGCTTCACGCTGGTTAATGCCTGTGCGGCGGTCAAATATGGCGGCGCTGTTGCTGCCTGCGGTTTGGCGCAAGGCGCCGATTTTCCAGCGACTGTGATGCCTTTCATCCTTCGCGGTGTGCGCTTGCTGGGTGTTGACAGCGTTATGGCACCAAAGGCTGCGCGGCTTCGTGCATGGGAACGATTGGCGCGCGATCTTGATCCCGCTTTGATTGACGTCATTGGCGCGGAAATCGGTCTGGGCGAGGCTGTCGCCGCTGCTTCTGACTTGCTTGCGGGCAAGGTGCGCGGTCGTATCATCGTTGATGTGAACCGTTAAGGCGATGAGCGAGAGGCCGCTGTCTATCATTCAAGGGCCGCCGCTGGCCGAAGAAGAAGGGTTGGGAGAACTCACCCTCTCTGGCTGGTTCCGCACGATTTGCGAAAACGGCGGCGCGCGCGAGGCACTTGTTTTTTATGACGGCGGCTTTGCCAATGGCACTCGCGTCAGCTGGAGCTATGCCGATTTATGGGCGCGCGCCAATGAGGTCGCACGCGCATTGATCGCTTGCGGCGTGGGTAAGGGAACCCGCGTCGGGATATTGATGACCAACCGGCCCGAATTTCTGGCCGCGACCTTTGGTACCGCGCTGGCAGGCGGCGTCGCGACGACATTGAGTACGTTTTCGACGCCAGCCGAGCTGGATCATCTGGTTGCTGTGTCGGGCATATCGGTTTTGTTGATGGAGCGGCAGATCCTGAAAAAGGATTTTGCGGACATCTTGATCGATCTTGATCCGGCCATCGGCACATCCAGCGCGGGTGCAATAGGATCGACACGATATCCCTTCCTCTCGCATGTCGCAGCCTTAGGCCAAAGCGTTGGCGCGATTGAAGAATGGGGCGCATTTCTTGCACGCGGCAGGGGCATAGATCAGGCCCGCGTTGATGCGCGTGCGGCAACGAACAGTCCGTCTGACCCTGGAGTGTTGTTCTTCTCGTCTGGCTCCACCGCCATGCCAAAGGGAATATTGTCGGCACATCGCGGGGTTACCCTGCAACTGTGGCGCTGGCCCAAATGGTATGCGGCAAAGCCCGGCGAGGTGCGCATGTGGTCTGCCAATGGCTTTTTCTGGTCGGGCAATTTTTCAATGGCCTTTGGCGGCGCACTGACCCGTGGTGGCAGTCTGGTGCTGCAAACCAGTTTTAACGCCGAAGAAGCGTTGCAATTGATGGAGGCCGAGAAAGCGACATTCCTAAATGCTTGGCCGCATCAATGGGAACAGATTATCGCGGCCCCCAATTGGGCGACGGCGGATTTATCGTCAATGATCTACATGGATTATAAATCACCGATTGCGCAGCATCCGACGGTCAACTCGACGTGGCGAGAGCCCTTTGCGGCTTTTGGCAATACCGAAACCTTTACTTTATTCACCGCCTATCCGGCCAACACGCCGGATGATGTAACCGCGGGCAGTGTCGGCGTGCCGTGCCACGGGGTGACGGTGAAAATCATCGACCCGTTGACGGGCGACATTGTCCCACAAGGCGAAAAGGGTGAAATTTGCGTCAAGGGACCAACGCTGATGCTTGGTTACATTGGCATAGCCTTAACCGACTCGGTTGATGCCGATGGCTATTTGCGCACCGGTGACGGTGGGCATGTTGATGCCGAAGGCCGGATGTTCTGGCACGGTCGGTTGAACGATATCATCAAAACAGGCGGTGCCAATGTTTCGCCGGTCGAAGTTGATACGCTGTTGCGAACCATGCCGGGGGTCAAGATCAGCCAGACGGTTGGTGTGCCGCACCCGACCTTGGGTGAGTTGGTGGTCAGTTGTATCGTACCGCACGATGGCGCGGATTTGGACGAGGCTGGGGTAAAGGCTTTTGCCAAGGAGAAGCTGGCCAGCTTCAAAGTGCCTCGCAATGTGTTGTTCTTCGCCGAAGACGAGTTGGCAACCACTGGTACCAACAAGATCAAAACCGCGGATCTCAAAAAACTGGCGGCAGACCGGCTGGAGGAAATAGTATGAGTGACGTGACTGAAATCGCCAATGTAAAGGCCCGCTATTGCGCGGCTTCGGACAAATCGCCCACAGATGCCGCGGCCGCCTTGGCCGGATTTCGTGAAGTGTTCATCGATTATGTCATCGGCGACTATGGCTTTCGCGTGTTCAACGGCTTTGACGATTTGACCGGATTTATGACCACTGCTGTGGCGGGCAATTCGGAATGGATGCTTCACATGCTTCATACGCCGTGCATCATTGTTAATGGCGACACGGCGACTGGTGACTGGACGGTGTCCAGCCAGATGAAGCGCCGCGAAGGTGGACAGATTGATACTGTTCTTGGTCGCTATTCGGATGAATTTATCCGCACCGATAGCGGCTGGAAAATCAGCCGTGTCGGTTTTGAAAGATTGGCATGACTGTGCCGCCCGTTGCTAAACGGGTAACTGCATTTGTGAGCATGGCAGCTTTGCTTTGTTGGTCTGCTTTTGCCCAACCAGCGCGCGATATATTGCCTATGGGACAGTCAACATTTGCGGGCAAAATTGTTCGCGATGCCAAACAATCTGTCCCCGACCCATATGAGCCGGTGCGCGCACCGGATAATGCGCCCAATGTTTTTCTGTTCATGAGCGACGATGTCGGCTTTGCGATGGCGAGTACATTTGGCGGGCCAGTGCCAACACCTAATCTCGATCGACTGGCTAAGGGCGGCGTTCGCTATAATCAATTCCATACCACGGGCATCTGTTCGCCGTCGCGTGCAGCGCTGCTGACCGGTCGCAATCATCATAATGCTGGCTTTGGCTATCTTGCCGACCTGCCGGAAGGTTACCCGGGATATCATGCAGAAATACCGCGAGAGACGACCTCGATTGCAGAGATACTGAAGCTGAACGGCTATAACAGCGCAATGTTTGGTAAGACGCACAACGTCACCCATGCCGCCACTTCTGCGGCAGGGCCGTTTGATCAATGGCCGACGGGGCAGGGGTTTGAATATTTCTTTGGCTTGGTTGGCGGTGATACCGATCAGTACCACCCCGCGCTGTATCGCGGCACGGTGCGCATTCCCGATCTGGCCGACGATGGACCGATGCTGGAAAAGCGGATGGCGGATGAGACCATTGACTGGATACACAACCAGCAAGCAGCAGCCCCAGACAAGCCCTTTTTCATCTATTACGCACCCGGCTCGACGCATGCTCCGCATCAGGCGCCGCGCGCTTATATTGACCGCTTCAAAGGCCAGTTCGATCAGGGGTGGGACAAGCTGCGCGTTGAAAGCTGGAAGCGGCAACGCATCGGCGGCATCATTCCGAACAATACGCATCTGACAGAGCGGCCTCCGGAAATACCGGCTTGGACCAGTGTTTCCCCGAAAATGCAGGCATTCGCAGCACGGACGATGGAAGCTGCGGCAGGCATGCTCGCCTATCAGGATGAACAGCTTGGCCGTATTCTCGACGAGTTTGAACGGACAGGCGAAGCCAGCAATCTGCTGACCATTATCGTTATTGGTGACAATGGAGCCAGTTCGGAAGCCGGTGTCGAAGGCACGATCAACGAATTGGGAAAGATCAACGGCAATCGCGAAGATGAAGACTGGCTATATGCCAATATCGATGCGCTGGGCGGGCCAAATACCTATCCGAGTTATCCCGCCGGTTGGGCATGGGCGATGAACACCCCGCTTCGCTGGACCAAGCAATATACCTCTATGCTGGGTGGCATTCGCAACGGCATGATTATGAAACTGAACAACAGTGCGTCAAAGCCGGGTTCGGTCTGCCCGCAATTCGGCCATGTAATCGACATTGCGCCGACTATACTCGATGCGGCAGGTCTGCCTGCGCCGAAATCCGTCAACGGTGTAGCGCAAAAGGCGATGGACGGCGTGAGCTTGCTTTCCAGTCTAAAAAGCTGTGAACCGGCAAAGCCCCGAACGCAATATTTCGAAGTTGGCGGAAAAATTGGGCTTTGGCACAATGGCTGGTGGGCAAGTCGCGACGATGGCAGACTGCCTTGGCAACTAAAGCCGCCCGGCGATCCGGACGATCAGCCCTGGCAATTGTTCAATCTGACGCAGGACTTTTCACAAAGTCGCGATGTTTCTGCAAAATATCCCGATAAAATGCAGGAAATGATTGCTTTGTGGGAACGTGCGGCCGCCGAAAACGACGTGTATCCGTTGAACCACAATTTTGGGCCCGCGCGACCATCCGGCCATCAGGCCTCTACCCGCACCATATATGATTATTGGGGAAAATCTGTCAGCGTGCAAATGGGCGTAGCACCGCAAATGGCTGGCAAAAGCTTCACGATAGAAGCGACGCTTGGCAATGACGCCAGCAGCGCCAATGGCGTCATTGCCGCAATGGGCAGCCGCTTTGCGGGATGGTCGCTTCGGCTTGATGACGGGATACCTTTCTTCACTTATGCCGCCTCAACTTTTCCCGATGACATTGTTACCGTGGCCGCATCGCGCGCGTTAAAGGGCAATAAGTTGACCCTCAAATATGAAACCGCAGGGCCACGCAAAGCTGCAACGGTTTCACTTTATGATGTGGAAGGTTTGGTGGCATCTGGTGAAATTGCACATACCTTCCTGATCCCCGCAGGGCTCGGCGAAACATTGGATATCGGCCGCGACACAGGGGTCGCTGTCACGCAGTATCAGCAAGCTCTGGGCGTCTATTCTGGCGAGATTGCACATGTACGGATTATCCTTGGAGCAACACAAAGCCATGGAGGGCATTAATGGGCGCGTTTAAAAATAAAATAATTTTGGTAACGGGTGGGGCTGCAGGGTTGGGCCGCGCTTATGCGCTGAAATTCGGCGGAGACGGCGCGCATTTGATCCTTGCTGACATCAATGCAGCCGGGATGGAAGAAACCAAGGCTTTGGTCGAAGGCGTTGGCGGATCGGCGGAATGCCATATCTGCGACATGAGCGACGAAGTGCAAATTCAGGCTTTGGGGGCCGCAGTGCTTGGCGCCCATGAAAAGCTTGATGTCCTGATCAACAATGCCGGGCTTCACATGGGCGAAATCGCGCGCGGTTTCTTTGGGCTCGGTCAAGCAAAATGGCAGCATTACTTCGCGGTCAACACCATTGGGCCGTTGTTGCTGGCAGAGGCGCTTCGTCCCGCGCTGGCCAACGCCAAAGGTTTGATCATCAATAAATCATCGATGGCAAGCTATCAGCCGCAAACCGCCTATGGCATCACCAAAGTCGCGCTGAATGTTTTTACCCACGCCATGGCGAACCAGTTCAGTGCAGACGAAATCCGCTGCGTTGCCATCGCGCCCGGACTGATGGAAACGCCAGCTGCGCAGGAGGGCGTAGAGGCGGCCAATTGGGAAAGGCTAAAATCCATGCAAGCTGTTAAGCGACAGGGGACAGCAGAAGACATCGCAAACCTAGGCTATTTCCTCGCATCGGAGCAGGGTAGCTTTATCAACAACCAGGTGATCCTGTGCGATGGCGGTCACCAATTGCGGGGGTTCCGGATATGAACACGCCAAACTTTGCCGACTGGCTTGAAATCTGCAACCTGAAGGCGCGTTATTGCCGTTGCCTCGACACACAGGACTGGGACGGCTTTGCCGCTGTCTTTACCGAGGATTTTATTCTCGATACGTCGGCCGCTGGCGGACTTCGGGTGGAGGGACGCGACGCGGCGGTGACCTATGTACGTTCGTCCATTAGCGCGGAGACATTTACCACCCACCATATCCACGCACCAGAGATTGAGGTGAACGGGGATACTGCCACCGGAATTTGGGCGATGCAGGATCGTAATATCTGGCCGACCGGGCGCAAGCTATTAGGATTTGGCCATTATCATGAACGATATGTGCGGGTCGCCGGTGCGTGGCGAATTGCCGAGAGCAAGCTAACCCGTATCAATGTGGAGATGAGCGCATGAGCCTGCATACAACTACCCATTTGCATAATGTCCCCGCTGGCCGTGAAGCCGAATATGCTGCGTGGTTCGATGGCGCACATGCTGCCGACCTCAGCCGCCTTCGTGGCTTTCGTTCGGCAGACCGCTATGAGGTCACGCCCGAACAAGTCATGCCCGACATTGCCCAGCCGTGGCGATATTTGAGCGTGTATGAGTTTGAGACTGAAACGCCGGAAATCGATCTGCCCGTATTGGGTGCACTGCTGGCAGATGCGCGTGATGCAGGATTGATCGACGATGCAAACGAGTCCGAGCGCATATTCAGCTACGCCATGTATTATGACTGGCGGTCGGGTCCGAACCACCAGAAGGATAAACCTTTTTCATCTATGTTCATCATTCCTGCCAATTTTGTCGCAGGAATGGAGGCCGAATACCACACATGGTATGATGAGGTGCATATCCCCGAGGTTTGCCGCGTTCCGGGATTTGTCGCAATGAAGCGCGGTCGGTTGTCGTCAGTGCAGATTGAACCCAAACGCTTCTGCCCCGGCAGCGAAATCGTCATGTGCGCGCACCAGACCGATGATTTGCCGTTCTCGGTCAAGGATTTTAGCGCGAGAGCACGCGGCGTAAGCCCGAGCGGTATTGCAATGGAACCAAGGTCGAAGGCGGGATCGTTCGCGCGAACCGTCCATTTTTTCCGGCGTATCAGCGGAGCGGAACAATGGGATGGCGGCATCGCCTATTCCGGTGACCTGTCGGTCTATCCGTCCGATTTCCGCGTGACGGGAGCCTGACCAAACTCCATCGCTTCGGCGATTGCGTTTGGCAACGTCTCGCTCTTTTTCATTGCCCACTATAGGAAGGGGGCAAGGAGATTTTTATGGCTAAAACCATTGTTATTACCGGCGCAGGCGACGGACTGGGACGTGCGCTGGCGCGGCGCTTTGCCAAAGACGGTGAAACCGTTATTTTGCTGGGCCGCACGCTATCGAAAGTGCAGGCGGTGGCCGAAGAGATCGGTGCACCGCATTTGGCGCTGGAATGTGATGTGGCACAGCCCGATTTGGTGCGCGCAGCCTTTAAAACGATTTCCGAAACACATTCGAAAATCGATGTGTTGATCAACAATGCGGCGGTCTATGAGCCATTCACGCTCAGCGAGGTCACCGACGAACAGATTACATCACAGGTCAATATCAACCTTGCTGGGCCGATATATTGCGCGCGTGAGGCGTTGCCTTTGTTGCGCGGCGGCGGTCACATCATCAATGTTTCCAGCGAGACGGTTTCCATCAAAATGCCGATGCTGTGGCTTTATGCAGGCACCAAGTCCGCGCTGGAGTTGATGTCCGAAATGTGGAGCCGCGAATTGGAGGCAGAGGGCGTTCGCGTCACTGTCGTTCAGGCCGGCATGATGATGGACGAAACCAAGACGGGCAGCAGCTGGCCACAAGAGGTGGCGATGCGGTTCGGGATGGAAAATGCCAAGGCTGGCATTAATCTGCGGGAACGCCCAATTTCGCATTATAACAATGTAACCGACGCTTTCCGGGGGGTTGTAGACACCCCGCCTGACCTGCACATGCAAATGGTTGTCCTGCGCGGCCAACGCAAAGCCCAATAGGAATAAAGATAATGACCACTCTCCCCGACGCAAAATTGTTTATCGACGGCCAATCGCGCGATGCCGAAGGCGGCAAGACCTTTGATGTGATTGGTCCTTGGACCGGCACGCCAGTCGGCAAGGCTGCCGATGCTTCGGCGAAAGATGTGGATGATGCGATCGCCGCCGCCCGCCGTGCCTTTGACGACACCGACTGGGCAACCAATGTCGAAAAGCGCGTGGCTCTTGTGCAGAAACTTTACGATTTGTTCGATGTCAACCGTGACCGGCTATCTGACCTTGCACGTTATGAAGCAGGCGCTGCCGTTGGTGCGGTTGGCCGCGCGCATGTAGATATGGCGATGGACGGATGGAAAGATTATCTGGCCGTCTTCCCGCAGGTCCGCTGGGAAACGGATTACCCGCCGCGCATGGCTTTTGGATTTGAAAGCCATCGCAAGGCCTTACACGAACCGGTTGGTGTCGTTGGCGCAATCACGCCATGGAACGTGCCGCTGTATGTGAATGTCGGTAAAGTGGTGGCTGCTTTGCTCGCCGGTTGCACCGTCATCTTGAAACCCGCACCCAATACCCCAGGCATGGGGGCCATTTTTGGCGAACTGGCAAAAGAAGCGGGTTTTCCTGCAGGTGTTTTGAACGTTGTATTCGGGAGCGACCCGGCGCTTGCCGGAGAAATGCTGGTAACCGATCCACGCGTCGATCTGATTAGCTTTACCGGTTCGACAGGCATCGGCAAACGTATCATGGAACAGGGTGCGGCGACGCTGAAGCGCGTATTCCTTGAGCTAGGCGGTAAATCGGCGAAGATTGTGCTGGAAGATGCACCTAATTTCGCAATGGAAATTGCGCAGTCCATGCTTGTTTTTCATGCAGGTCAGGGTTGCGCGGTGCAATCGCGGCTTCTGGTCCACAAAAGCCGCTATGAAGAGGCGAAGGCAATTCTTGCGCACAGCTATGGCAGCTTTGGCGAAAATTGGGGCGACATTGACAATCCCGGTCATATCATGGGGCCTGTAGTGTCTCAGCGGCAGCAAGAACGGGTGATGTCCTATATCAAATTAGGACAGGATGAAGGTGCGACCTTGATCGCTGGAGGCAAGATGCGTCCCGATAAAGGTAATGGCTATTTCATCGAGCCCACCTGCTTTGCTGACGTGCGTAACGATATGCGCATTGCGCAGGAAGAAATTTTTGGACCTGTTTTGGTCGTTATTCCATTTGAAGACGATGACGACGCAGTTCGCATTGCAAATGAAAGTGACTTTGGACTAGGGGGCGGTGTCGTATCCGCCGATTTGAACCGGGCCATGAAAATTGCGCGCCGGGTGCGGACAGGAACAATGAGCGTTAATGGCGGAATGAGCATTTCTGGCGACATTCCCTTTGGCGGTTACAAGGCGAGCGGGATTGGCCGTGAATGGGGCGTTGAAGGAATCGAGGAATATCTTGAAACCAAGCTCATCGCCTGGAGAGAATAGAAGCGAAAAGGTAAGAAGATGGTAGCTGCGCAATCAGCATTGGCGCCACAGCGGCGTACGCCGGCAAATGACGTGATCCACAATCTCAACGGTCAACGGTTAGGTCGTAAGGGCCGTGATACGCGCGACCGGATCATAGAAGTCGCGGAAGAGATTATTGCCGAATATGATGAAGCGCAGATCACAATCAGCGAAGTCGCGCGCCGTGCCAATCTGCGCATGGCATCACTCTACGTCTATTTCGCCGATTTGACGGAACTTGGCTTGGCCGTGCTTGAACCAGTGATGGCCGAGGCAGAGTCGAGCTATCTCGCATTGATCCGGGAACCTTGGCCGGACGCAGAACTGGGCATACGATGCAAACAGTTTGTGCAGGGCTTCTATCAATTTTGGCAGCGCCATTCGGGAATTCTGCACCTGCGCAATACGATGGCTGACCGCAAGGATGGCCGCATGACCGAGCACCGTATCAATGCAGCGCGTCCTGTGATTTCATTGATTGTCCGGCAGATGGGGCGTGATCCTGCCGACGTCGGTTCCCCCGCTGTCGGAATGGCGACGGTGCTCTATATGGGCTTTGAGCGTGCCGTAAATATTGCCACCGACAAGCATTTCGGTGATGTGATGGGAGAGCGCTTCGCACCCAACGCAACGCATTATATGGAAGCCGAAGCCCGATTGCTCGAACTTGCCATTCAAGATTATCGCGCGACTACCGAAAAGTAGCCTAAGCTACTTTTTCGCACCAATGCCCTTCACATAGGCTTCAATCCGCGCGAGGTACGCGGGGTTCAGCATCAATGCGCTGTTTGCCATTCGCTCGACATGACGGGCCATGTCCGGTCCGACTTCGGCCACGAGTTCGATTGCGATTTTTGCCGCACCCATTTGTTCGGGATCATTTTTCGTCAAATGACGGCAAAAATCGAGCGCGGCTTCGTCAAAGCCCTCATCGGGCAGAACATCATGCACCAACCCCATGATATGGGCCTTGTCAGCATCCGCCTTCTGATTGCCCATGATTAACCAGCGCGCCCAATGTGGGCCGCAAATGCGGGTTAGGCGGCTGACGCCATTGCTCGCGGGTAAGACACCAAATAAGCCTTCGGGGAAGGAAAATGCGGCACTTTTTGCGGCCAAGCGGAAATCGCAGGACATCACCATTTCAAGCCCGCCGCCGACGCATGTTGCGTGGATCGCGGCGACAATAGGCTTTTCGATATGCTCCATCTCGTCGTAGATCCGATGCATCCCGTGCAGGCCGGTGCGATGGTTCTCGCGGATTGAGGTCGCGGTGCGCTTTTGTTGGCTGGGCGACCCGCTACGCATATCAGCACCTGCGCAGAAATAGCGGCCATTGCCGCGGATCAGCATGACGCGCAAATCGTCGGAGTCGCGGAAGCGAAGCAATGCCTCCTCAAACAATTGCATGGTTTCGCCCGATAGCGCGTTCAGCTTGTCTGGGCGATTGAGAGATACAAACAGGATGCCGTCTTGTTCGCTCGTCAGTAGGTGCGGTTCGTCTGCCATATTTCCTCCTTACGCGCGCGTGCGCGGCAAGCCAAGGTTCCGTTCCGCGATCATCGAGCGGTGAACTTCGCTAGTGCCACCATAAATCGTCGCGCCTTGTGCATGGCGGTAGAAAAGATTGAGCGCCGCCGTCGGTCCAGGCCGGAGCGACAACGAGTGAGGAGCAGTTAAGTCCAGCAGGTCGCGCGCATCGGTCAGGAATTTTTCGGAAGAGAACATCTTTGCCATCGGCCCATAAGCGAGGTTGGGCTTTTTTTCGGCAATGGCCCATTGTGCGCGGAAGGTAATGAGTTCGGACAGCCAGAGATGCGCGGCGGTACGGGCCAACCGCGCCTGTGCCTGTGGTTCGTCGATCAACGCTTTACCATTGCGCGTGATCTCGCGGCATGCCGCTTCGCCTGCCTCCAGCATCTTGCGCATATATTTGCCAAATCCGCCGCCATGTTCCAGTTCAAGGCTGGCGCTCATCGTCTTTAAACCGCCATCGACTTCGCCCAGTCGCCAACTATCGGGGACGCGGACGTTGTCGTAAAAGGTGATGTTGGTGCGTTCATCCTGAAAGGTATAAACCGGCTGCACCGTCACGCCCTCAGTTTTTAGCGGGACGATGAACATCGTTAGCCCAGCATGTTTGGCAACTTCTGTATTCGTGCGGCATAGCATCAGCACATAGGATGACAGATTTGCGCCTGACGTGAACATCTTGGTTCCGTCGATCCGCCAACCATTGCCATCGGGCGTCGCTTTGCACTGCGCGGCAAAAACGTCGGAGCCTGAGCCCGGTTCGGAATAGCCAAGGCTGCAAATCGCTTCGCCGTTCATCAATTTGGGCAGAACATCGGCTTTCAACTCGTCCGAACCAAAGCGGTGGATGATCAGCGCGACCATTTGAGTTACGTTAGCGGCAGGGTTATTGTAGCCATGATGCTCATAGGCATCCATCGCGGCCATCTGTGCATAATGCGACAGCTTCTTGCCGCGCAAATCGCCCGGCAGACCTGGGAAAAGCAGGCCTGCGTCGGCCAGCTTTTTGTGGACTGAAGGAACAAAGCCTTCCCAGCTGTAGTGGAACTGCGCACGTTCCTCGTCGGTGACGTTGGCGGCAAAAAACGCATCGATTTCCCGCGTCATTTCGTCGGCATCGTCGCCGAGCGTAAACTCGATGGTGCATTCGCCAGCATCGGGCAATGACGCGGATTCACCGGCATAAAGCCTGCGTCCGGCTTCTTCGAGCAGCAAGGTTGGATCACCCAGCATCAGCGGCCATGCCTTGGCGCGCAGGTTGAACAGATGGATGTCGTACTCGGTGGTCAGGCCATAGCCGCCAAAGGTGTGAAGCGCCTGTGCGACACAGCGCGCGGACGTAATGGCGTTCCACCACGCTGCTATAGAAATAGCGCTGCCTGCCTCGCTGCTTCCGTCACATATGTCGCGGATCGCTTTCCAGACAAGAAATTTGCCGCCGTCCGCCTCACAAACCAGATCGGCGAGTGGGTGCGAAATCCCCTGAAACTGTCCGATATACTGACCGAATTGTTTGCGCTCACCGGCATAGGCTGCCGCTAGCTTCAGCGATTGTTTTGCAAGACCCGCAAGGCCCGCCGCGATCAGCAGCTTCCATTCTTCAACGCCAGCATCGAATATGGCGCGGTCCAGCCCAAGCTCGGTCGCCTCCAACGCGCCAAGGTTGAGTTCCGCCATCGGCGTATCTGCAAGGTTTTTCTCTAGTTTTTGTGCGCCTTCGGGGACAGAAACCAAAAGGATTTTGTCGCCGCTGCGTGCAATCACGGCTTGCGCGACGCTACCTCCGGCGACCCATTGAAGCGGGGTGATTGCTATGTCCTGAAGGGCAAGCGTAACCACAGCTTCGCCCGCCAAGGCTCGGTCCAGCAACGCGTCATGCCCGCCTGCCTGCGCCAGTAACCGCACCGCGACCAGTGCTTCGGCCATTGGTCCCGAAACCAGCGTTCTTCCGGCTTCGTCCATCAATAAGGTTGCTTCGAACATTCCCATGCCCAGCCCGCCGGCTTCTTCTGGCACGCGGATTGAGATCGCGCCTTGCTGTGCAAGGCCACGCCACAGCTCAGCATCAAAACCCGACGGAGCCGCGGCCCGCACGCGGGCCATGCTGCTATTTTCATCAAGGAACCGCGCGAACATGTCGCGCATCATTTCCTGGTCTTCGGTCAGATCAAAATTCATGTCGTATCCTTTAGGACTCCGGTTTGGAGCGACCCATCATCTTTGAAATATCAATCTGTCCGGTGGCCAGCGATCCCATGAAGCCGCCATCGACGGGAAGGACCACGCCAGTAATGATACCAGACAAGGCGCTGTTCAAAAGCAAGAGGCCGTTCGCCTGTTCTGCGGCAGTGGAATAACGGCCCAGCGGTTCGGCAGCCGCATCGATTACTTCTTTGCCCGATGTCGCCTGAAATGTGTCCATCATCGGCGTCTCTGTCGGTGATGGCAGAGTGCAATTGATCCGGATGCCGCGCTTGATAAGCTGCGCACACATAAATTGCGTCCAGACGATGACCGCTTCCTTGGAAAAGGCGTAACCCTCGGCGATCTGATCCATATGCGCCTCTGCCCAAGCAATCGCGCCGTCAAAGCCTTTTGTTTGCAGCAATTCCATGTGGACCGGAATGCGGCGGCTCCATCCGAGACCGCCGGTGGAAGCGATGCTCACAATAGCGCTTCCTTCATTCATGAGCGGCAATACGCACTCGGTGACATGGCGTGTGCCGGCAAAGTTGACCTTGAACGTGTCCAGCGGCGGAAAGGCTCCGCCACCGGGAAGGCCCGCGCAGTTAAACAGCGCATCGATTTTTCCGCCGATAGAAGCGACGCCCGCCTCGATAGTTGCAGGATCGCGCAGGTCAATCCGGCTGAACGAAGCGAGCGGCAGTCCGCATTCCTTGAAATCCAGCCCGTGGACTTCGGCTCCTTGGTCAAGCAAGATTTTTGTCGTTGCCTCACCCATGCCAGAGAAGCATCCGCTTACGATAACGCGCTTGCCCTTATATCCTAACAGATCGCTCATCCTGAACACCTCACTTTTGTTGTTGCGGCAATCTTTCGCAGGCTGCGGCCTGCCTAGCAACTGGATAGCTACCAAATCGTCGTGGCGATAAGGCGGATATAACCTTTGGCTTGGCAATCCGGTGCGCTAAGCCTTAGCTAACGACTGAAGGGAATAACCGCATGAAATGGCAGCGCTCGCGCATCCGCCTCGACAAGGACAATCGGGCATTTTGGACTGGGGGAGCGGAAGCCAAGCTCAACATCCATAAATGCAACGATTGTGGGGGCTTCAACCACCCGCCACGCGAGTTTTGCCGCCATTGCCAATCGGAAAATGTCGCGCCCTTTGCGGTTTCGGGAGCCGGCGTGATCGATACCTACACGGTCAATCACCAGAAATGGGCGCCTGATATGGAAGTTCCCTTTGTGATTGCACGGGTGAGGCTCGACGATGCGCCGGGGGTTTATTTGACCACGAACATCATCAATTCCCCCGTCGACAGCGTGGATATTGACGACAAGGTGCAGGTCGTATTCGAGGAGCAAGACGGCATCTGGTATCCTCTGTTTGAGAAAGTTGCCTGAACATGGGACGCGAAGCATATATTAGTGGTGTTGGCATATCAGAAGTTGGCGTTCGGCTGACGCGTTCGCCCTTGGGTCTGACCATGGACGCGATCAAAGAAGCGATCGATGACGCCGGATTGACGTTTGACCAGATTGACGGTGTCTCGACCTATCCCGGCAAGATGCAAACCTTCATGGGTTTTTCGCCCATCGGCGTTGATGAGGTGATTGAGGCGTGCGGGTTAAAAACCCGCTGGCATACAGGAGCTGCAGAAGCAACGGCGCAGCTTGGTGCGATCGCTGATGCGGCAGCTGCCGTCCGGTCTGGATTGGCCCGACATGTCATCTGTTTCCGCACTGTGTACGAGGCGGCGGCAATGGTGCGGCCCGAGGAATTCCCGCCGCTCGAACGGCGCAAGGACGTCACTGGAAACTCGCAATGGGTTTCACCGTTCGGCGCTTTTTCTGCCGCTTGCTGGACCGCGCAATTCGCGATGCGCCATATGAAGCGTTACGGCATGACCCGCGAGCAACTGGCTCAGGTCGCGATCAACGACCACCGCAACGCTGCATTAAACCCGCGTGCCATTGTTCGCGAACCCTTGACGATGGACACCTATATGGCGGCTCGGCTTATCTCTACGCCGTTCTGTCTATATGATTGCGACCGCTTTACCGATGCCTCGACCGTCGTAATCGTTTCTGCGGGCGATGCGCTCGACGAGGTCACCGCCACCCCGATCCGCATCGCGGCGACGGCCGGCTCTTGTGAACGGTACAGCTGGGATCAGGCCGAATGGGCAGCGGCGTATCCGACGGGCCGCGATCTTTGGAAAAATACCGATTACACCGCCAAAGACCTTGATACCGTTCAGCTTTATGACGGCTTTGCCTTTCAACCAATTACGTGGCTCGAAGGCCTTGGTATCTGCGAGGTGGGCGAGGGTCATAAGTTCATCGAAGGCGGTACGCGCATTGCGCTCGATGGCGAACTGCCGATGAACACCGGCGGTGGGCAATTGGGCTGGGGACGGCTGCACGGTTTTGGCTACGCCTATGAAAGCGTCGTGCAATTGCGCGGGCAGGGCGGCGCACGGCAGATCAAGGGCGAACCGAAGCTCGCAGTTGCAACCTCGGGCGGTGGCCCGATGGCTGCTGCACTGCTGCTCGCCCGCGATTAGATCTGTTTTACCAGACCAGCGGAACCGACTCAGGCCCGATAACGCCTCCGGGCCGATAAATCGTCTCTGCACCCGGCTTAACTTTGAAATCAGGAATCCGTTTCAACCATTCCTGTAGCGCAATCTTAATCTCCAGCCGGGCGAGATGCGCCCCCATGCAGCTATGCACGCCCACTGTGAAGGCCAAAATGATCTTCTTTGGACGGTGGAAATTTACCTCTGTCGGATTGGGGAAAACGTCAGGATCGAAATTGCAGGCGGGAAGAATGCTGGTGATTTTGTCGCCCTTTTTTAGCTGGACGCCGTGCATTTCTATATCCTGCGCTACAGTGCGTCCCGAGAAGGTGACCGAGAAAACGCGGAGCAATTCTTCGACCTGCGCGTTGATGTTTTCAGGGTTATCAATAATTTCCTGTCGCCGCTCCGGGTTGCGCGCCAGCCAAAGCCACATATTGTTGAGGGTGGCAAACACGGTGTCGAGACCGGCGATAAAAAGGAAGGTGGCAAAGCCGAACGCCTCTTTCTCAGAAATCGGCTTGCCGTCAATTTCGGCATGGACGATGCGGCTGACCAGCCCGTCGTCCGGGTTGGCCTTTTTGTCGGCAATTGCGGTTTTCAGATAGTCGCCTATCGTCTTCAGCGTCTGCCCCATGATAGCACGGTCGTTAGAGTGCAGCAGCGCCATCGCCCAGCTGACAAATGTGTCGCACATGTCTCGTGGTAGCCCCATCAGGTCAAGGAAAACCAGCACGGGCAGTGGACGGCCAAAGGCTTCGTCGAATTCGCATTCGCCCTTGTCGATGATGTCGTCGATCAACTCATTGGCGAGCGCACGGATGCGCTCCTCCAGCTTAAGCACCCCTTGCGGGCTCACGATCGGGTCGACAATGTTGCGGTATTTGCGGTGTTCCGGCGGATCAACTTCGATTGGGATGAAGTAAAAATAATCTTCAGGATCGCGGGGAAAGGGCGTCGCATCTTCGTTGGAGAAATATTCGGCATGACGCAGCGCAAACAGCGCGTCCTCATGCTTGGTCAGCACCCATGCATTGCCGAACGGACCGACATCGTAGAATATCGGTGGGAATTTCTCATGCATTCCAGCGAAAAACTTATACGGGTCCGCGAGGAATTCAGGACTGTAGATAATACCGGCCTGCCTTACGAGCTCTGGCGGGACATGGTCAGGCACCTGATCCATACCGAAACGGCGGACGATGTTAGTCGGGGCGACGGGATTGGCGGGGTCAATACGCATATCTGTCTACTCCTCAATATTGATGTTCAGGCAGATGGACGACCAGACCGTCCAGTTCTGCGGTCATAATGATCTGGCATGACAGGCGACTGGAGGCCTTTACAGGGGCTGACGTCGATTCAAGCATGTCGCGCTCGTCCTGCGAAGTCGTTGTTCCAGCCTTTGCCACCCAAGCATCATCGACATAGCAATGGCAGGTGGCGCAAGCGAGCCCGCCGCCGCATTCACCCACAATGCCCGGCAAATCATTGTTAAGCGCGCCACGCATGACATTCTCGCCCTCGGCGACGTCGACAACATGGCTTGTGCCATTGAACTCAATATAGGTGACGGCTGGCATAATTTCTCCTTGGCAAATTGCTGTCCTCAGTCTGAACAGCATTGTTGCACAATAGACGATATCGCCGGATTCGCGAAAGGGAAGTGGCTATTAAAGCGGCGGTACGGGGTATCGGCGGGGCGGTATTCACATGCCATTCGCATCGTCCCATGGCACGCCCCTTATCCTAATAAGGACAACACCCGCTCAGCCCATTCGGGGCGGCATATCAGTAGGTCCGGCATGTAGACATCCGCTTGATTATACATCATCGGACTGCCGTCAATGCGGCTGACATGGAGACCATGGGCCAAGGCGACTGCAGCGGGCGCGCAGCTATCCCATTCATATTGACCGCCTGTGTGCAGGTAGATTTCGGCATCACCGCGCACGATTGCCTCGGCTGACGACCATACGCGGCGTCTCTGGGCCATTTGCTAGCGGTTGTGGTCGGTCAGTGCGCAATACCAAATCAAGGCCTGGTAGCGCTACTGCGCCAATCTCAGGTCTGCCGTCGATGGCAAGCGCCACATGTACTGCCCAGTCCGTGCGTTCTTCGCCATATTCGCGGGTGCCATCGACTGGATCAATGATCCAGACGCGCGATTTTGATAGGCGCTCGCGATTGTCTTTTTCTTCTTCGGACAACAACCCGTCGTCGGGCCGTTGCTCACGGATAGCGTGGCACAGAAACTGGTTGGCGGTCTGGTCCCCCGCCTTGCCGAGTGCCTGACCCGAAAGCATGCCGGAAGCGCGCACATCGAGGAGTAGCTTGCCTGCAATCTGCGCCAGATGCGCGGCGAGTTCGGCGTCGTTCATTGCGGTGCTCATTTCAGCGGCATGATCTGGCGGATGATATACTCAGCAGCTTCTGCTGCTGTCATCTCTACCGTGTTGACCCGGATTTCGGGGTCAAGTGGCGGCTCATAGGGGCTGTCGATCCCTGTGAAGTTTTTAAGCGCACCCGAACGTGCCTTTTTGTACAGGCCCTTTACATCGCGCGCTTCGGCGACCTCAAGTGGGGTGTCGACGAAGATCTCTATAAATTCGGCATCGGGCAGCATGGATCGCACCATATCGCGTTCTGCGCGGAATGGCGAAATGAATGCGGTGAGTACGATCAATCCGGCATCGGCCATCAGCTTGGCGACTTCGCCAACGCGCCGGATGTTCTCGATCCGGTCGGCCTCGGTAAAGCCCAAGTCCTTATTGAGCCCGTGCCGCACATTGTCGCCATCAAGCAGGAATGTATGGCGGTTCATCAGGTTCAATGATTTTTCAACCTCGTTGGCGATGGTCGATTTGCCCGAACCCGATAGCCCCGTGAACCACAGCACACGCGCTTTCTGGTTTTTCAAATCTGCATGCTGCTCGCGGCCGATATCAGATGCCTGCCAATGCACATTCTGCGCACGGCGAAGGCTGAAATGCAGCATGCCGGCCCCAACGGTGCGGTTGGTGATCTTGTCGATCAGGATGAAGCCGCCCAATGTTCGGCTGTCGGCATAGGGTTCGAACACAATCGGTTTGTCTGTCGCCAGTTCGGCCACGCCGATCGCATTTAGCTCCAGCGTCTTTGCCGCCAAATGCGACCCCAAACCGGCAGGATCATTGACGTTCACAGTATATTTTGGCTGCTGGACCGTGGCAGAGACGGTCTGCGTGCCGAGCTTGAGCCAGTATGCGCGCCCGACATGGAGCGGGTCATCGTCCATCCACACGATAGTCGCTTCGAACTGATCCGATACTTCGGGCGGGGCCGAGGCAGCAGCAATAACATTGCCGCGTGAGCAATCGACTTCATCTGCAAAACAGATCGTAACCGACTGTCCGGCAACGGCTTCGTCGAGGTCGCCATCGAGCGTCACCACCTTTGTGACGGTCGATGTCTTACCCGAAGGCAACACGCGAACGGCATCACCCGGCTTGACGCTACCGCTTGAGATTAAACCCGAAAAGCCACGGAAGTCGAGATTGGGCCGGTTGACCCATTGCACCGGCAGCCGAAGCGGCTTTGTCTGGTCGGTGGTCAGGTCGAGTTCGACACTTTCCAGATGCTCGATGAGCGGCTGACCCGTATACCACGGGGTGTTTTCACTTAGCGTTGTGATATTGTCGCCCTTGAAGCCGGAAATGGGCATCGCAGTGAAGCTTTTGATGCCGATCTCCTGCGCAAAAGCGGTGTAATCAGCAACGATGTCGTCGAAAACCTGCTGGCTGTAATCGACAAGGTCCATCTTGTTGATGGCGAGCACGATGTTTTTGATGCCGATCAGGTTGCACAAATAGCTGTGCCGCCGCGTCTGCATGAGCACACCCTTGCGCGCGTCAATCATCATGACCGCAAGGTCCGCGGTCGATGCGCCGGTGAACATGTTGCGGGTATATTGCTCATGCCCCGGGCAGTCGGCGACGATGAACTTGCGTTTCTCGGTCGCGAAAAAGCGGTAGGCGACATCGATGGTAATGCCCTGTTCGCGCTCTGCGGCGAGGCCATCAACCAGAAGTGCGAAGTCGATTTCCTGACCTTGCGTGCCCACGCGCTTGCTGTCCGCTTGCAAAGCTTCGAGTTGGTCCTCGAAGATCATTTTGCTGTCGTAAAGCAGGCGTCCGATGAGTGTAGATTTACCGTCATCGACCGACCCGCATGTGATGAAGCGCAGCAGGCTTTTGTGCTGATGCGTATCGAGATAGGCGTCGATATCCTGCGCGATAAGGGCGTCAGTTTGATAGATGGTGTCCGCGTCCGACATCAGAAATAGCCCTCCTGTTTTTTCTTCTCCATACTGGCGTCACCGCCATCCTTATCGATAACGCGTCCCTGCCGTTCACTGGTGGTGGTAAGCAGCATTTCCTGAATGACTTCCGGTAAGGTTTTTGCGTCGCTTTCGACGGCACCCGTTAGCGGAAAACAGCCCAAGGTGCGGAAACGGATCGAGCGTTCGGTAATCTCCGGGCGTTTGCCCATAACTTTTTCAAGCCGTTCAATATCGTCCGCCATGAACAATTGCCCATCATGCACATAAGTGGGACGCTTTGCGCTGAAATACAGCGGAACGATGGGAATGTTTTCGAGGTGAATATATTGCCAGATGTCGAGTTCGGTCCAGTTCGAGATTGGAAAGACGCGGATGCTCTCGCTCTTGGCCTTGCGTGTATTGTACAAGTTCCACAATTCGGGACGTTGGTTTTTGGGATCCCAGCCGTGGGTTGCGGTGCGGAAGGAAAAAATGCGTTCTTTCGCGCGGCTTTTTTCCTCATCTCGTCGGGCGCCACCGAATGCTACGTCAAAACCATATTTGTCGAGCGCCTGTTTCAGCCCTTCGGTCTTCCACATGTCGGTGTGCAGTGGGCCGTGGTCGAAAGGGTTGATGCCGCGGTCCATCGCCTCTTGATTTTGATAGACCAGCAGTTCCATGCCACTTTCCTGCGCCATGCGATCGCGCAGCTTATACATTTCCTGAAACTTCCACGTCGTATCGACATGCAGCAAGGGGAAGGGCGGGGGCGACGGAAAAAACGCCTTGCGCGCAAGATGCAGCATAACCGCGCTGTCCTTGCCGACGCTATACAACATCACGGGCTTTTCCGATTCGGACACGACTTCACGCATGATGTGTATCGCTTCGGCCTCAAGCCTTTCCAGGTGGGTCAATGTGCGCGTCATAGCTGGCAGGTTCCTTTGCGTCGTTATACCGAATTACATGGCCTATGTTATATGCACTTGAACCTCCCATTTGGGAGTGTATAACACATTATGCGCGTGGACGATGATGGACTGTTACAAGCCTTGCACGAGGGTATGTTTGAAACGCCTCTTTGGAGCGGCTTTCTGAACCGTTTGCTCGCAAAAACTGGCGCACGTTTTACCAATTTGATCTTCAGGCCGGTCGATGAAGAGACGGTGGTCGAGCTCTATGCGGGTCAGCCGCCATCGGCGGAGGTCCGCAACCTTTTTGTCGATGGTGACATGCGCGATCCCTTCCCCTACCGCACAATGCGCCCCGGCCGGGCGTATTCGCTTGACGAGTTGATCGACCCGACTGACACGCAGCAGCGGGCATTTTACGAAAAGGCCATGGTGCCGCAGGGGCTGACCAACATGCAATCGATCCGCGTGACGGAACCTGGCGGGCTTGATCTATGGCTTGGCTGTTCGGGCGGACGTCAGATCGGGTCGGCGACCGGTGCGCTACTGACTGCGCTCGCGCCGCACTTACGGATCGCGCTGCGCAGCTTTGCCGCGTTGGAACGCGAACGGTTCAGATCATCGGTGACAGGGCAGGTTTTCGACCGGCTTAAAATGGGCTGGCTTTCGTTGGATGCCGGTTGTCGCATCATCGATGCTACCGACAATGTGGAACAACTGTTTCAATGGGGTACATTGCTACGGCGCGGGCGTTATGACCGGCTGGTGCCGGCGTCACCTGCCATTGACCGAAAACTGACTGTTTTGCTGAAAGATTTCGCTGCCAACAGTGAATCGCGCCCACAGGCGTTCAATCTCAGCAAGGACCCTTGGGTGGAAATGCTTGTGACGCCAGTACAGGCGCACGGTTTTGCGGGCAGCCAAAAGCCTGTCGCAATTATCTATATCAGCGGTGATCGGCGCTCGCAGGCCGACCGCTGCGAACAATTGGTCGACCTGTTTGGCCTTTTGCCGAGCGAGGCGCGGTTGGCATGGATGCTAGGACAGGCGACCAGCATAGCCGATGCCGCCGACGCGCTGGGTTTAACCATTGAGACCGCGCGCAATTATTCCAAAAAAATCTACGCGAAAACCGGTGCGCGCGGGCAGGCCGAACTGGTCCGGATCATCCTGACGAGTGTGCTGGCGGTGAGCTAGCGATCACATTCCGCCCATACAGACATATTTGACTTCGAGATAATCCTCGATGCCATATTTCGAACCTTCGCGGCCCAATCCGCTTTGCTTGACCCCGCCAAAAGGGGCGACTTCGGTGGAGATTAGGCCTGTGTTCACGCCGACAATGCCATATTCAAGCGCCTCGGCGACCCGCCAGACTTTGCCCAGATCGCGGGCATAGAAATAGGATGCCAGTCCAAATACGGTATCATTGGCCAGCGCGATGATTTCCGCTTCGCTTTCAAAACGGAATATCGGGGCGAGAGGGGCAAAGGTTTCGTCCTCGGCAACCAGCATATCGCGTGATGCGCCAGTGATAATCGTGGGTTCAAAAAAGCTGCCGCCCAAATCCGATCGCTTGCCGCCGGTAACAATTGTCCCGCCTTTGGCGACGGCATCGGCGATATGCT
The DNA here is from genome assembly GCA_002255985.1 of Sphingomonadaceae bacterium PASS1. Lineage (GTDB taxonomy): Bacteria > Pseudomonadota > Alphaproteobacteria > Sphingomonadales > Sphingomonadaceae > Sphingorhabdus_B. Next base: position 88,030 of record NKIR01000003.1, on the reverse strand, counting down.
GTTCGATTTTATCTACGGCGGCCATATTGATCAGCGGACCAGTCGTGGTGCCTTCAGCAGCCCCATCGCCCAGTTTCAACCCGCGCACAGCCTCGGTCAATTTGGCGACGAAGGCGTCATGGATTCCGGACTGCGCATATATTCGGTTGGCGCAGACGCAGGTTTGTCCTGCATTGCGGAATTTCGACTGCATCGCACCTATGACTGCGGCGTCCAAATCTGCATCATCAAACACAATGAACGGTGCGTTGCCGCCCAGTTCCAGGCTGAGTTTCGTGATATTTTGCGCTGCATTTGCCATGAGATGACGGCCAATTTCCGTCGAACCGGTAAAGCTGATTTTGCGCACACGCATGTCCGTGCAGAATGTGTCGCTGATCTCGCCCGCATTGCCCGTGATGCAGGACAATATGCCTTTGGGAATGCCTGCTTCTTCGGCAAGGCGGCACAATGCGAGCGCTGTCAAAGGGGTGGCGCTGGCAGGTTTGATAATCATCGGACAACCGGCGGCAAGCGCGGGGCCAGCCTTGCGCGTGATCATCGCTGCTGGAAAATTCCAAGGTGTAATCGCGGCTGTGACACCAATGGGCTGTTTCAAAACAACAATTCGCATGCTCGCATCGTGCGAGGGGATAACATCGCCGTAGATGCGCTTGCCCTCTTCGGCGAACCATTCGATGAAGTTCGCGGCATATAGGATTTCGCCCCGTGCCTCGGCCAGGGGTTTGCCTTGCTCGGCGGTCATGATTGCGGCCAGATCGTCGATGTTGGCCATCATCAGGTCGAACCAGCGGCGCAAGATGGCCGTGCGTTGTTTCGCTGTCTGCGCGGCCCATGCGGGCATTGCGTCTGCAGCGGCCGTTATCGCCTGCTCAACCTCTGCACGCCCAAAATGTGGGACCGAAGCAATAACCTCGTTGGTGGCTGGATTTCGGACCTCGAACATTCGGGGTCCATCGATCCATTCACCGCCTACCAAGCATCGTTGTTCGAGCAGTTCGGGGCGTTGTAATTTGAGTTGGCTCACCTTTTATGTCTCCGTTAACTGCGTCTCGGTGGCGGCGATCTCCGATTTCAGCCACATGGTTTCGGAGAGATTCTTCGATCCGCTGGCATCCAGCAAAGCTTGAAGCGCAGCCTTTTTAGTTTCCAACGCGTTACGATGGGTGGGCTCGACGTCCAAGGCGATATCGAGCAAATGGATCGCTTCCAGCGGTCGCCCCGCCTCCACATGCGCTTTGGCCCGTTGTGCAAGCACAGCGGCACCGCCGGATAATTCGACAAGATCGGTGTTCACCGATGAACGTGGCACATGGTATAACTCGGTCGTTCCGTCTTCATAATGGAACCACCCCGAATATTCCTCCCAGATGGTTTTGACCGCCCAAGTGACCTTGCCGTGGAATTCGCCGATTTTCAGCGCGTCGGGCAAGCTTACATCACGCATCAGTTCGTGCACCGTCTTGCCGGCGTTCATCCCGTCGAGCGTGTAATCGCGAACGTAGCTGATCGCGCCGATCATTTTTTCTATGTCAGCGCGGATCTGGTCTTTGCCCCTTATCGGTTCGCCGTGCCCGGTAATGATAATCTCTGCGTTTAAAGCTTTCAGCTTTTCAAGGCTTTTCAGCGTGTTCCAGACCAAGCGTGGCTTATCACCACGCAATGTGCAGAAAAACGGCATCGACAACCAGACCGGACCGACCAGATTGCCGGTGAACGCAATCTTTTCCTTCGGCATCCAGACGATGAGGTTATCGACTGTTTCCCCCTCGGGTGCGTGGATCACTTCGAATTGACGGCCGCCCTGTTCAAACGCAAACCGACCTTCAACGAGAATATCGGGAACGAACTCAGGGGGCGGTTTGGGCGTGCCGCCGCGCTTGAGCGTGCTACCCCATAATTTCCTGCTGCGCGGCCCGAAAAAGGGCTGGAGCCGCTTCATATCGCCCCATGCCTCGTTGAAACCAGCGCCGCCGATGACGATTGTGTCCGCCTCTTTGAATTCGGTCAGGCAACCGAAATGATCGGCATGGCTTTGGGTCAGAATGATGTGTTTCAGGGCGCCGCTGCGTTTGGGCGCCATCAAGCTGACATTCCTTTCGGCATTGTCCATAAAGCCCGTGTTGACCATCACATCGCCGTCGCTGGTGTTCACCAGGTACAGGTTCGACACGTCATTCACCTGCCAGACGAAATAGGTGATGGCGATGGCCTCGGTCTGTGCGTCGCCCGCACGGACCAGTCCTGCCAAGACAGGCTTCTTCTCTTCCGTCATATCATGCGTCCCCAAATTCGATCATGACTTTGGCTGATTGCGGGGTAGCCGCCACTTCCAACCCCTCCATAATGCGTTCGAACGGCAAATGATGGCTGATGATCGAACGGATTTCCTTTTCGAGACGCGGCATGGCGGCGACGACATCGGGGAATTCGGTCGGGTAACCAACCGCCGTGGTGATCGTCATCTCGCTGGTAAGCATTTGGCCTGCCGGCAATTCGATGGGTTTCATATAGGCGGCAGTGATGACATGTCGGGCATGTTGTTTTGCCATCGAGACTACGTCCGAAAGGATTGAAGGCCCGCCTGCGGCATCGATATAGGCATCGGTCGAAGAGCGTTCACGGCCAAAATAGACTTCGCTGCCGTGCAGTTGCTTTATGCGTGCGATAGCGTCTTCTTTTGACGGGTTTATCGTCTTTGCGCCCAGCGCCCGCGCACGTTCCAGTCGTTCTTCGGCCAGATCGAGTGCGATCACGTCACAACCGCGATCCACCGCCCACAGCACCATGCCAAGCCCAATGGGTCCGCAGCCAAAAATGACTAACTTGGTGCCGGCCTTCGCCTCGGCGCGGTTCACGCCGTGCATCGCTACCGCTAGCGGCTCGCACATCGCCGCGATATCATATGGAATACCGTCGGGGATCGGCAGGATTGAATCGCCGAGCCGCGCCTCGCGCACCAGCAATTCTTCTGTAAAAGCACCTTCTGGTCCGCCGCTGCCGATATAGCTGGGGGTGTTCATCGGGTTGACGATCACCGCTTGGCCAACGCTGATATCTGCCACGTCGCTGCCGACAAACATGATCTCGCCTGCACCTTCATGGCCAAGCGCGGTCGTGCCGCCGGGTTCGCGCGGCATGCCGCCGACTTTGATATAGGTCAGGTCCGACCCGCAGATACCGCACGCCTTCATTTTGACGACGACATCTTTTGGTCCCGGTTCTGGACGTTCATACGCGTCTAGCCGAACGTCATTTACCGCGTGAATTTTTAGCAGATGTCCCATGTCGTTTTCCTATCCGCGGATCATATAGCCGCCGTCGACCTTAATGGTCTCGCCGGAGATAAAGGATGAAGCATCGGAGCATAAGAACGCGCCGATGCCTTCAAAATCCTCGACTGCGCCGGTGCGCTTCATCGGGGTGATTGGCGCATAGGCACCGTTCAGATATTGCACCGCTGGGCCATCTGATGGCCCCATCATGGGTGTGATAATCAGGCCGGGCGCAACCACATTGGCGCGCACGCCATATTCGCCCATTTCAGCGGCAAGGCAACGGATGACCGCAGCAATCGCGCTTTTCGACGCGGCATATTCGGCCTTACCCGACAGCCCCTGAAACATGGACAGGCTGCCGCATGCAACAAGGCTGCCACCGGGCTCGCCGGCTTCAGCGCGCGCCTTCATGTGCCGGGCGGCTTCACGCAATGTGAAAAAGGCACCGTGCAGCGCAGTCTTCTGGAAATCATGCCAATGCTCGGTAGGCATGTCAAAAATCGACTTATAGCGGGGGCTGGCACCTGAATTGGCAAAGACGCAATCGATGCGACCAAAATCCGCCATCAACTGGTCATAGCCAGCAAGGATGGCCTCTTCGGACGATACATCGACGATATAGGTTTCAACACGGGCCGCGCCTGCCGCTAACAATGCTTCCTTTGCCGCCGCGTTTTTTTCCGCATTGCGCGCCCAAATAGCGATGTCACCGCCCATTTTGGCGATGCCGGTGGCAAAGCCAAGGCCAATGCCGCCATTGCCGCCCGTAACCAACGTGACTTTGCCGCTACAATCAAAAAGCCCTTTGCTCATTTCATTCTCCTTGCTCTCACACAGCATGGCCGAGCGCGGCGCAGCTTGCTACCCCGCAGGCAATCGCTTCGGCGATTAGTGTTAGGGCAGGGAGGACAGCCGCACAAATACGCTGCTACTCTAACGAGCATATTTGGAGAGAGACACGCCATGATTACCGGACATCATTACCAGAACGCCTATATTTGCGATGATATCGAGGCTGCCATAGCTGCATTCGCCACGCGCGCGGATATTGGCGAAGTCAGGCCGTTCGATGTTGAGCAGCAGCTTTGGACGCCCGATGGCATGAAGCGGGTGGCGACGAAGTTGGCGTTTATCTGGATTGGCGACATGCAATATGAGCTCATTCAGGTGGTCGCAGACGAAACCGGGCTCTATTCCAATTATCAGAACAATGGCGGTCTGCTCCATTTTCATCACATATGCATGCGGGTGCCCGAATGGGCGCCATTTCGTGCGGCGGTTGCGCAGCAGAATCTGCCGGTCGTGCTCGAGCGCGCCAATGAGGGCGATCAGTTGAAATTTCTGTATCTAGATGGCCGGGAATTCTGCGGACATTATCTTGAATATGTGTGGATGACCGATGAAATGGCGCTTCGTTTGGGCACCCCTTCGTGATGGCCGTTGCGGCTAAATACGGTCCTTGGGCAGTCATAGCCGGTGCGTCTGAAGGCCTCGGGGTTTCCTTTGCAGAGCAATTGGCGGCGGCCGGAATCAACATCATCCTGATCGCCCGCAATGCAGAGAAGCTTGACGAAGTTGCCGGTATGTTGGTGGACCGGTTCGCCGTGCAAGTCCGAAAAGCCGTAATTGATTTGACGTCCGACGACATGGTTGAACGGGTGGCGGCAGCGAGCGAAGATGTTGATGTCGGGTTTCTGTTGTACAATGCCGGTGCTGTTTCCGGGCCGAAGCTTGTCATCGATCAAGGTCGGGACGAGATTATGCACACCATCCGCCTGAACACGATCGGCCAGACCATGCTTGCGCAGCATTTTGGCCAGAAAATGGTCGCGCGCGGGCGCGGAGGGATCGTTCTGGTTGGGTCCGGTGGTGCGCATGCCGGTTGCTATCAACTTGCGGTCTATAGCGCGGTCAAAGCCTACACGATGACATTTGCCGAGGGGCTATGGGCGGAAATGCAGCCATCGGGCGTTGATGTCGCTGCGCTGATGATTGGACGAACCCGGACACCCGCGCTCGAACGATCCGAATATGGACAGGACAGCGGCGTTGCGGCGGCTGAGCCGGATGACATCGCCCGATTTGCACTCGCCAATCTGGAAAATGGTCCGGTTCTGGTGCCGCCCGAACTCCAAGCCGCATTTTTGGCCATGCGCGCGATGCCACGCAGACAGGCGGTCGAAACCATGACCCGCGCTCTGGCACCCCAAACCAGCAAATAGAGGAGAATAATATGTTGAGTGTTGCCCGATACGGCACCAGTGATCTCGCCCGCGCCACCTCATTTTATGACGAAATCGCAAAGTTGCTTGCTGCCAAGCGCGTTATCGACCGCGATGATGTCGTCGCTTATAAGGGTGCCGATGGCGGGATGTTCCTGATCGGTCGGCCATTTGCAGGTGAGGCCAAATCCGGCAACGGCACGCAAATCGGTTTTATCGCACCCAGCCGGGCGGTCATCGATGCTGTCTATGCGAAGGCGATGGAGCTTGGTGGCACCTGCGAAGGCCCGCCTGGCGTGCGCGGACCAGATGGCCCATCAGGATTTTATGCCGCCTATTTCCGCGATCTTGACGGCAATAAGATCATGGTGATGCGGTTTGGGGACTAAAGTAAGCTCCCAATAACAATGGATTAAAGGGCGCTGATTGTAAAACGGCGCCCTCACTGTCTGGCTCTCATATCAAAGGGCGGCGGCGCGGATGATCGTTGCTCTTTTGGACGCCAGATTAGTTCCCTTAAATATCGGCGGGCGCACGTGATATTGGAAGGCGCTGGCGGTTGATGCCATGTTTTGTTTCATCCGGCCCCTGTACCTCGACTGCCAACGCCACATGTGCGAAGCTTAGTGTAAGGAGCATCAGCCGGTTTTCTTCAACGCTATGCACGGCAAGCGGGACCGTGTCTAACCGCTCGAGCGCGGGAACAAGCAAAGGTTTCATCGCGTCGTAAAACGCCTGCCGTGACTCTGCGCTTTGGAACGTACGTAATGCGTCACGCTTTGATGCGCTGTGGGCTACCCAAGTCACTACAAATGGCTCAAGCGTTTCAAATCCGGCTGGCAAACTCACGCGGTCTGCTCCGCCCGATAGGCGTTGACTGCGGCTTCGACCATGTTGAACAGGTGGCGGCACAGGGCCTCTTGTGTTTGGAAATGGATGTGTTCCAACGCGCCGCTTGAAAGTCCGCGTTGTCCGGCTTCGATTACCGCGATATCTTCGCTATGTACCTCGCGCGCGACGCCCATCACTGCCTCCCGCCCGAAGCGCTCGCTGGCGTTCGCATCTTCGCCTACCCAGTAGAGCCGGATTACCCCGCGCGATTGGGTCGCGCTAATCGGATAGACCACGTGGACAAAGTTTTGCAGCGGGGTGCCGAGCATGAAAAAGCTTGGGAATAGCGCGAAATATTTGCGGCCATGCGGTGCTTCCATCAATCCTTCGGCCATTGCGCGCGGGGCGAGGCGGGCAAATGCGGTCGCAATTGTCTCCGTTGGTTGCGGATCGGGATTGGTCCAGATCGTCTGTGTCCGATGTGGGTCGTGAAACGCATATTCCTTGGGATAACCAAAGGGGTTGTCGGGTCCGCATGCGCTTCTACCGCTGCGTGGGTGGATGAACCGTAAGTGATAATTTTCCTGAAAATTGTCGTAGGTCAGTTTCCAGTTGGCGGCGATGTTATAGCTATATTCGCTGAAGGTCGTGGCACGCGCGACGGGCAGCGTTTCCATCTGGTCGGCCAGATCACCCAGCCATTCACGCAATGGTGGTGGGTTGTTGCCCAGGTGAACAAAAATCATCCCTGCACAAACGTCCAGAGCCACTTGTTTGAGCGCGCAATCCTTTTTGTCTAGACCAAAGCTTTCAAAATCGGGGGCTGACAATAGCGCCCCGTCGCCGCCGAAAGTCCACATATGATAAGGGCAGGAGAAAGTCGGACGTTTGCCCTGCGCCTCTTCAACCAATTGCGTTCCGCGGTGTGTACATACATTGTGGAAGGCGCGTAATTGGCCGTCTTTTCCGCGCACGATGAGTAATGAGGCGTTCAATACCTCCAGTTCGCGGCGGATGAAACTGCCGCTTTCGGGCAGCTCGCAGACATGACCGATGTGCATCCAGCTGCGCCTGAAGACGGCTTCGCGCTCCATCTCGAACCAGTCGGGGTCATAATAAGGCTTTGCCGGAATCGGGCGTGTACCGAGGAAGGCGACATCCTCCCCCTGGACCGCAGTGAATGCCTGATTTCCTATCTGCATGTCAGCGGTGCCAATAGCTGGTATCCCACGAGAGGGAAAACGAGCTGCGGCAGTGCCAATTATGCTGCTGACGAAATTGACAGCACGTCGGCCGAAGCCTCGGGCTGTTCGCTGCATCGCGAAACTGCATCAACCAACAACTGGTGAAGTGCTTCCGGGTCGACCTGATGCGAAGGTTCGTAAACGAAACCGAGCGCGAGTGGGCGGCCGGCCGACTGGCCGGGTAGCAATATGGCGCAGGTGTCAGCGATCGAGCCGAACCCAGCAGGACCGCAGGCATAGCCCGCCGACCGGATCTGTTCGATGGATGCGGACATTTCAGCGATAGAAAATTTCTTGTCGTCCGACGCTTCGGCGTTCAGCCGGCGTATGGTGCCGTCGCGTCGCGGCTGCATGATTGTGGACAACAGAAGCTGGCCTGCTGCGCTGTCTGACATCCGCTCCAGCATACCGCTGCTGAAACCTTGACTGCGCGCGTTACCAAGCGTGGCGTTGCCGCTGCGCCAAGTGAAAACCTGAACATTAAGGCCGACCATGCCAAAAACGGCTACGCCAAGTCCGGTCTGCGCGACGAGTCGGTCGATGATTGAAACCAGCCGGCCATCGCGAATGATTTCGGGCTGCGTCGTCGAGCCCAGCAAAGCCGCGCGCGGCGTTGGAGAGTAAGAGCGGCTGACGGGGTCTTTGTAGAGAAGGCCGAGATTGACAAGGCTGGAGAGCAATTCGGATGTGCTCGATTGCGGCCGATTATAGCGACGGACAATGTCCATCACCGTTGCCTCAGAATGAACATCGTCAAAAAAATCAAGTACTTCGATAACGCGATTTGCAATCTTTGCCTTATTCGACTCTGCGGACGGCATTCTATCTCTCCTAGCGTTGTCTTCTTTTTTATTAATGAACATAGTTGTTGATTAAAAAGTGCGAGTCAACAGAGAAATGATATGGTGTAGTTTTTTTCGCTAGAGGTCGGTTATCTCATTAAAAATACGTCGAATTGCGGTGCGGTCTATTTTCATGGAGCCGTTGCAGGGCAGGACATCGCAAAAATGCCAATGTAGCGGAATGTGGGTAGCGGGCAGCATGCTACGCAAATGAAGTTCAAGCGATTTCTGGTCTTTAATGCCTGATTTTTCTGCCAAAACGATAGCCGCGCCAGGAACCTGTCCGACTCGCTGGTCGCGAACATCGACGACCGCAGCCTCGGCGACACCGGGATGCTGTAATAATGCGCGCTCGATTGTTTCGGGCAAAATCTTAAAGCCGCCGCGCATAATCGCGCCGTCGGCACGTCCGCGAAGAAACAAAAATCCGTCGCCGTCGATTACGGCGATATCCGACGTCCTGATCCAGTCAGGCCCGATTCGCGGAGACATCACTTCGAGCATTCCCTCGTCTCCGGACGGTATTTCCGCCCCGTTTTCTGCATCGACTATCCGCAACTTGGCTCCCAATATCGGGCGGCCGACGCTACCAATTTTCGCGCGTCCCCATTCGGCATGCAGTTCGGGTGACCAGGCGCAAACGGGGCCGCCAAACTCGGTTGCGCCGTAGGAGAGCAGGATTGGGATGCCATAACGGTCCTCGAACGCGCGCTGCAGCTCGGTGTCTAGTGGCGCCGCTCCGACGCCCATCGCCTTTATCGAGGCCAGGTCGGCTGCAGGGATGTTGGCGTCGAGTAATGCGCGCATCGTCGATGGTGGAATACCGCTATGTGCGGGGCGGTGGCGCAAGACATAATCATGCCATGCGGCAATGCTGAAACGGTCAAGCAGGCAGGCCCGCTGCCCTTTGATGAGTGTCGGGATCGTCGAATATATCCCTGAAATATTGCCTATTGGGAAATAGAGCAGATAGGGCGCTAATGCCGCTGCAGCGTCTTGCGCGTGCGGTTCCAATGCCGCAGCACCGACCATATTTTCGGCAACCATCCGGTGGCGTATCGGAAATTGCTTGGGCGGGCCGGTTGTACCGCTGGTCAATATTTCGATAAGTGGTTCGTCAGGCCCGTTACAGCACTTTGCGTGCTGACCAGCGAACTCCGCGCCCGCGATTGCCTCGACTTTGCCCTCACTTAGAACAATGCCCGCCAGGCCGCTGGCCTGCAGCACCGCGACAACCGGATCGCTCAGGTCCACTGCGTCCAGAACCACGGCGGCTGCTTCAAGTCGCGCAATCTCTAGGGCGATCGCCTCTGCCGATTGGAACGCATATATCATCCGAACCGTCCGCTTGGTCGCCAGCAGTCCCAGCAGGGCTGCGATTGAGGATGGGCGGTTGCGGGGAACAAACGCGACCGGCGCGTCAGCGGCAATTCCGCTGGCATCCAAAAGGGTGCTCAGCCGCTCGGCATCGCGTCGCAAGTCGCCCCAATTATACCATCGTCCTTCAAACTCGATTGCTGGACGTTCGGAATAGCGGGCAAGCGCCCGCTGTATCATCTCCGCCAGGGGCGGAACTGCGTCAGGCAATGGCACCCAGCTCCTTGAGCGATTCGATCCGGTCCCACTCCATGCCCATTTCCATCAACACCAACTCGGTATGCTCTGATGCTTGCGGCGCGCGTGTGGTTACCAGCGGCTCATGGTTGAACTGAACTGGACCGCGGACCAGCCTTAACGGTTCACCGCCGTCAGCTCCTTCCACTTCGATAATCATATCGTTTGCGACCGCTTGCTCGTCGGTCGTCAGGTCCATCAGGCTTTGCACCGGCGCCCATTGACCTTTCATCGTCTTCAAATGCTTCCGCCAGTAATCGAAAGGTTTTTCAGCAAAGGCGCCAGCCAATATTCCGCTGGCAGCTCCTGAATTTTCGATCAGGCTGCGTACATCTTTGAACCGCGGATCGTCGCCCGCTTCAGGGCGGCCAACATGCTCGAATGTGTCGCGGATCAATCCGGTCGGGCTGACGATGCACAGGTTGATCGTGCCGCCATCGGATGTCCAATAATTGCCCATGAACGGGTTTTTTGCATTGCCGCCGGATTGCGGCATTGTGTTCCGCGTGAGGATTCCGGTTTCCATACCTTGCGATATGACAGCACCCGATGCCCACCACGCGGTCGACAGCAGTGAAACGTCCAGCTCGACCGCTTCACCCGTTTTCTCGCGGTGATACAGCGCGGAGGAAATGCCCCCGGCTATAAACATACCGCCAATCGAATCGCCAAATGCTGGAATGCCTTGACCTAATGGACCTGGCATTTCCTCGGGCGTCATTGCGTGTGCAATGCCACTGCGCGCCCAGAAGCAGGTTCCATCAAAGCCACCCACTTCGCGCTCTGGTCCTTTGTCGCCAAGGGCACTGCCACGCGCGTAGATGATGTTTGGATTGACGGCGCGGATATGTTCGATGTCGAACTTATTCTTCTGCCTGACCTGCGGAAGATAGTTGGTCAGGAATACGTCAGCGGTCTTGGCCAGCTCATACAACACTTCCTGTCCCTCTGGGGTGGAGACATCAATACCGACACTTCGCTTGCCGCGATTGGGGTGCTCGACCAAGGTATGGCGCAGCGGATCGAGCGTGACCCCGCCCATGTTGAGGAAGCCGCGCTGCGTATCACCGCGCACCGGATGTTCGATTTTGATGACGTCAGCACCCCAATCGGCCAGAATCCCGCCCGCTGCCGGTACAAATGTGAATTGCGCCACTTCGAGAACGCGAACGCCCTGCATAACTTTGATCATATCTAACCCCTTTGCACCCTTGTCTAAGCCCTGCTTCGTTTAGAGAAAACCGCACTTCGTAATCCATCGCAGCGACGATTGCGCAAAGCGTGGTTGAGGCTTGCGATATCTGCATGCGTTGGCGATACCGACATCAACAATTGCGATAAGGCATGCCTCATGAAAATCGATTCCTCTCTTTCAGCCATCGTTACCGGCGGCGCGTCGGGCCTCGGCTTGGCCACCGTCCGGGCGCTCCGCGACGCGGGCGTGAAGGTCGCAATCTTTGATTTGAACGAGGAGGCAGGGGCAAAATATGCTGCCGAGCTGGGAACCACGTTCCACAAGGTCGACATCATGTCGGAGGAAAGCGTGCAGGCGGGATTTGATGCAGCACGCGCCGCCAATGGTCAGGAACGCATCGTTGTCCACTGCGCAATGGTGGCAGGCGGTGGAAAGACTGTTGGCTGGGACAAGGAAAACAAATGTTTCAAGCGCGCGCCGACCGAAGGGTTTGAACGCGGTATGTTGGGTATTGCAGTGGCAAGCTACCGAATCGCTTCAATCGCAGCGCTTGGCATGGCTTCGGCAGATCCATTGAACGACGATGGCGAGCGCGGCACGATCATTCTGACATCAAGCTGCGCGGCGCAGGATGGCCAGATTGGGCAGGTGACCTATGGATCGGGCAAGGGTGCCGTTAACGCAATGGTGCTGCCGATGGCCCGTGACCTCATGGACCTTGGCATCCGCGTCAACGCGATAATGCCCGGAACCTTTGCGACGCCGCCAATGCTGATGGTTAAAGAACGCGCGCCTGCTGTGTTCGAAGGGCTGGGCGCCGCTGTTCCGTTCCCCAAACGCCTTGGCGAACCGCACGAATTCGGCAGCCTTGCGATGGAACTGGTGCGCAACACCTATTTCAACGGACAGTGCATCCGGCTGGATGGCGCCATCCGAATGCCGCCACGTTAAATGGCTATTCCACGCGCTCGATAATGATCGCAGGGGCCATTCCGCCGGCCGCACACATGGTGATAAGGCCGTAACGCCCGCCACTGCGTTCGAGTTCGTCGAGCGCAGTTCCAATTAGCACCGCGCCGGTCGCGCCAATGGGATGGCCAAGCGCAATCGCGCCACCATTGGGATTGACCTTGCTCCGGTCGAGATCAAGGTCGCGGATGAATTTTTCGACGACGACCGCAAAAGCCTCGTTGACTTCCCAGACGTCGATGTCTTCCTTCGATAGTCCGGCCTTTGCCATCACCTTATTGGCAGCGGCAACGGGGGCGTTCAGCATCAAAGTCGGGCAATCGCCGACATTGGCCGTAGCAACAATCCGCGCCCGTGGTTTCATATTGTGCTTTTCGGCATATTCTTTCGACGCAAGCAACAGCGCCGCCGCGCCATCAACCACGCCCGACGACGTGCCCGCATGGTGCATCGGTTCGATGGCGAGATCTGGATATTTTTGGTTGATCAGTTGCCGGAATGTTGGGCCATCAGCCTGCGACGGCATATCGGCAAACATCGCAAAGGCGGGCTTCAGTTCGGCCAAACCTTCGGCTGTGGTTTCGGGACGCGGATATTCCTCATGGTCAAGAACGACGCTGCCATCGTCGGCAACGACAGGAACCACGGATTTGTCGAAGCGCCCTTCCTGTATAGCGCGCGCTGCGCGGCGCTGGCTCTCCGCGCCAAAGGCGTCCAGAGCGGTCCGGCTGATACCCTCCTTGGCCGCGATGGCATCGGCACAGACACCCTGATGCGATTGTGGGTGCGCGGCTTGTAAACGCGCATTGCCATTGCTCATCCCACCCGACGAACCAAGTCCCGCTTCGCGAACCTTGCCGCCAAAGACGGTGACATAGGACATCATCTCGCAGCCACCTGCGATTACCAAATCTTCCATCCCGGACATGATTTGCCCGGCTGCAAGATTGGTTGCAGTTATGCCGCTGCCGCAAAAGCGGTCGAGCGTCACACCCGATGCCTTTTGGTCATAACCAGCATCAAGCGCCGCCATCCGGCCCATGTCGCCGCCCTGTTGGCCCATTTGCGCGCTGGTTCCCCAGATGATGTCGTCGACATCGGCGGTGTTGAGGTTATTCCTGTCCTTAAGCGCTTTCAGCACCGTTGCGGCCACATGCTGCGGATGAAGTGCCGACAGCGCGCCTTTGCCCATTTTTCCAATGCTGCGAGGGGTGCGGACGGCGTCGATAATATAGGCTTCAGCCATAACGGGTCTCCTGACGCGATTGCGTGATATGTTGTTGACGATTGCTATGGCACGCCTGCTTGCCCCGCGCTAGATTGCGTCAATCGCGCGGGCGATAACCCGCATTTGCAAGGTCGTAACATGCTTCACGATGGCGTTAATCCGTATAGGTCGTTGCTATGACGTCATCGAGCAAATCCGCACCAGCCAAGCAAATTGGTATGTTCGCGCCGCTTAAAGAGCCCGTGTTTCGTCGCATTTGGGCCGCGAGCCTGCTCTCCAATTTTGGTCAGCTAATCCTTGGCGTTGGCGCGGGGTGGGAGATGACGCAGCAAACTGGCGATGCCGGAATGGTCGCCTTGGTGCAAACCGCGATGATGCTACCGCTTATGCTTGTCGCGGTGCCTGCGGGTGCGCTTGCGGACATGTTTGACAAGCGCAAGATAGCGATGGCGGGTCTGGCTTTATCGGCGGTCAGTGCTGGCGTTCTAACTTTCCTGGCCTGGTCGGGGCTGGCGACGCCCTGGGTCATACTTGCATTTTGTGTGCTGATTGGCGCCGGGGTCGCACTGTACAGTCCCGCTTGGCAGTCCTCGATTGGCGAGCAGGTTGGGCAAGCACAGCTTCCGGCTGCGATTGCGCTGGGCACGATCAATTATAATGTCGCGCGCAGCATCGGCCCAGCTATTGGCGGTGTCATCGTTCTGATCGCGGGCGCGCAAGCGGCGTTTGCGATCAACGCCGTTTTTTATCTCCCGTTGCTGCTGGCTTTCCTATTGTGGCGCAGGCCGCATGTGCCATCGCGGTTACCTCCCGAAAGCATCAACCGCGCGATTGTATCGGGTGCGCGCTTTGTCTTTCATTCGGCTACCATCCGTAAAATTTTATCGCGTGCCTTTCTTTTCGGGTTGGTCGGTGCAACGGGATCGGCGCTTGCGCCGTTAATCGCCAAGGATTTGTTGGGCGGCGACGCAAGTGTATTCGGGATATTGCTGGGGGCAAGTGGCGCAGGCGCAGTTGCGGGGGCGTTTCTTGTTGGGTGGTTTCATGCCAAGTTCGGCGTCGAACGCGCGACGAGGCTGATGATGCTTGTGGCCGGAGCCGCCTTTGTTGGCGTTGGCTTTAGCCGGTCGCTGCCGCTTACCTGCATCTTTATGTTTGTGGGCGGGGCGTCCAACATCCTAACCATCGCCTTGTTCAACATCGCGGTCCAAATGGGCGCGCCGCGATGGGTAACCGCCCGGGCGCTTTCACTTTTTTCTGCATCGCTGACGGGCGGCATTGCAATCGGCGCGGCCTTATGGGGGCAGCTTGCGGGCGCGTGGTCCGTGGAAACCGCTATGGTGGCATCGGGGGTCGGATTGCTCCTCATGCCGTTGCTGATGATTGCTTCGCCGCTACCGAAAGATGACCAGGCTGCTTCGGAAATAGCGGATATTCAGAGCGATCTCGACGTTGCACTCAATCTTTCCATGCGTTCGGGGCCGGTTGTCATTGCCATTGAATACCGCATCGAGCCCGATAAGGCGCGGGACTTTTATGATGCCATGCGGCAGTTGCAGCGCGTTCGTTTGCGCAATGGCAGTTTCAACTGGTCGCTATCGCGCGACATTGGCGACCGGAGTATCTGGACAGAACGTTTCCAGTTCCCGACATGGGGCGACTATCTGCGGACCCGCGACAGGTACACGCAGGCTGATTTAAAGGCGCAGGCCGACGTTGATGCCTTCATGATTGCTGACACCGCTAAAGTGATACGTCGTCGGCTGGAGCGGCCGTTTGGATCGGTTCGCTGGCAGAAAGATTCGCCGGACACGCAGCAGGATTCTGTTGGATATACGGGGCCATGACCAATGCCTAAAACACAACCGCTTCGCATTATCCAGTGGGCTACGGGCAACATCGGTAAGCGGGCTTTGCAACGGGTGATTGAGCATCCCGATATGGAGTTGGTCGGTCTGTGGGTGCATTCCCCCGACAAAAGCGGGATGGATGCAGGCACGCTGTGCGGACTGCCGCCAACCGGGGTGATTGCGACCAACAGTATCGAACACATTCTGGCAACACCGGCTGATTGCGTTCTGTATATGCAGCAGGGCACGGATATCGGCGAAATCTGCGCGTTGCTTGCCAGTGGCAAAAATGTTGTCACTACCCGCGGCGATTTTCATCATCCAAGATCAATGGATGCCGATATAAGGGCACAAGTCGAAGCCGCATGTCTGGCTGGCAGCACGTCGATCTATTCGACCGGCTCAAGCCCGGGTTTCGTGACCGAGGCATTGGCCATTCCATTGGTCTCCATGTCGCGGCGGCTGGATTGCCTTACGATCGACGAATTCGCCGATATGACCAGTCGCAATTCGCCTGAGTTGCTTTTTAACGTCATGGGTTATGGCGTTTCCCCCGGCGCATTCGATCAGCGGAAAGTCGACCATGTGAAGCATGATTTTGCCGCCTCGCTGGCACAGGTTGCCGATGCGTTTGGCATTGAAATTGATGCGTGGGAGGCATTTGGCGAACTTTCAGCGGCAACGAAAGACACACAGATTGCCGCCGGTTTGATCCCCGCGGGAACGGTCGCGGCCCAGCGCATCACAATAGAGGGCAAAAAAGGCGGCGAACCCCTTTTGCGCTTCCGCGCCAACTGGTATGTGTTGCGCGATATTGAAGCTGCAGACTGGCATTTGCGCGAGTCCGGCTGGCGCATCCGGGTTGAGGGCGACACGCCGATGGAGGTCAACATCACTTTCCCGGTCAGCCCCGAAGATTATCCCAATGTCACTCCCGGCTTTACCGCACACCGTGCCGTTAATGCCGTGCCGGCGCTTTGTGCGGCGGCGACGGGGATACGGACGACGGTGGATATGGCGCAGATCATTGCGCGTTTCTGAGGCTTAAAAACCAGCCTTCGCCAACAATGCTGCGCTTTCCGTCCACAGTCGGGTTGCATTGCTATCGTCAAGGGCAAGCGCATTGGGTTCTTCGGCCACGGATTTGTTCCAGTATAATCCCGTCATAGTTCCTGCTTCATCCGACGTGGCAAGCCAAATGAGCGGTTGCGCCGCGGCTTCTGGCGTTTGCGCATCTAGCGTCGCCATATAAGCGCGCGTTGAATCGGGAACATGGCTGGTGAAATTGCTACCCACAACACCGGGATGAAAGGCATGCGTTACGATACCATCGGCGGCCCCGCGTTTGGCCAATTCGCGTGTGAACAGCACGTTGCATAATTTTACCAGACAATAAGACGCACCTGCATCCCAATTGCTTATAAGTTGCAAATCATCCCATTGAATTGCCTTGCAATAGAAATGCCCGTCGGATGTGGTGCTGATAACCCGCGCGTTCTTGGCTGCCCGCAATTGCGGCATCAACCGTTGGACCAGCAAGAAATGCCCTAAATGATTGCCGGCAAAACTGGCATCATTGCCTTCGCTTGTTACAACCAGCTCACTGCGCATCCCACCCGCGTTGCACAACATTACATCAATCTGGTCAGTAAGCTCTGCAATCTGGTCAGCCATCTGTGCGGTATCCGACAGGATTGCCAAGTCACAGTTGACCATATCGACGCGGCCCGTTGCAACATGGCGGATTTCAGCTTCGGCCGCTGCTGTCCGATCTGCGTCGCGGCCTTGTGCAATGACATGCCAGCCCATAGCGGCGAGCGCCTTTGCTGCTTCTTTACCAATGCCGGAACTTGCGCCGGTTACCAATGCAGTACCCACTTTAGTCATGATGTCAGGCTTTCACGATCGAGTGTAGGATATCGTCCCAGCAAAAATAGCGCCATTGCGCCAAGCAGGGTGACGATGGTGGAAAAAATCAAGAACGGGACATAATTTTGGAAATGCCCCAGCATCGGAACGAGCACCAGCCCGCCCAGCGAAGCGCCTACTGCGGTTGCGGCATTAACTGGGCCCATGACAGTCGCAAAGATCGCTAGCGGGAAATGCCTGGCGACCGCATAAGCAGCGACATCGCCCTCTGCGCCTTGCGCCAGTCCCATCAGCAGAACTGCAAAACCAAGCATGATCGCGCCATCATAAGGGCTGGCGAGTATCGCGAAGCCAAGTGCAGGCAGCGCGAGGCCAATGGCGCCGACGATATGTGTCGGGAACCGGTCGAGCGCGGCACCTGTTAGAAAGCGGCCGACAAATACACCGAACGGATAGAGCGAGACATAAATCGATGCCGTCAATGGCACGCCATTTTCCTGCAGCATCAGCATCAACTGGTTTGAGCCCAGTGCCTGTGGAATATTGCACAGCAGCATGCCAAGCGACGCGAGCCAGAAAACCGGGCTGCGAAGGATTAGCCCATAATCCAGCTTCACCGTCGAAGGCATGGCTTTCAAAGGTGTCTTTGCAGGCAGCAATATCAGCGACAGCAAGCCGAACAGCAGGATCACCGCTCCAAGGAACAGATAGCCACCGCGCCAGCCATATTCGCCAATCATGGGGCCCAACGCCCATACCGCTATTCCGCCCGTTAGCGGCGGACCCGACATGATAATTGCAAAAGCAATCCCCCGCGCCACCGTAAAGCGTTCCGCCACAACGCGATTGAAGACAGTGGAGGTGAGGCAGGCACCACACATCAATTGCAACAGACTGATCGCAAAAAATTGGTTGAGGTCGCCTGTCATGTTGGCGAATGCCACCATCGTCAGCGGCATCCCGATTACCCCCAACGCCGCGACAAAGCGCACGCCCTTAACGTCGGTCAGCCGCCCAAGAAGCGGAAATAGAGGCAGCAGGATTAAAGCAAAAATGGTGATCTTGGCAAAATCGGCGCGGTCCCAGCCAAATTCCTCCACAAGATGTGCGCCAAACAGGCTTGCAGTGTAATTGTTGATCGAAAGGCCGAAAGCGATGCCTAGGGTTGCCGCCGTTAGCGGCCGGATATGCGCCTTTAATTCGTTCAAATAGCCCGCTTGTGTGTCCATGCTGTGCCTCCCCTTCATCGAGGCAATACCCCATCGAGAAATAGCCGCACCGAAAAACAGATGCGCGCGTCCAATTCCGCAGGGGCGATGGCGCTACCCGCCACAATGCTCCGTGCGGGCGGTCCGACCACCATCCCCATGAACGCGATTGCCGCGCGCTCTGGCTCGGTGGCCGCAATCGATCCTGCACCCGCACGGCGGCGCAGCAGTTCTGCGAGATAGGCTATCGTTGGCTGTGCAGCGCGCACGGAAAACATCTCAAATATTTCTGGAAAACGATAGGATTCTGCGTTCAAGACACGCTGCAATCTTAATCCTTCTGGCGTCATCAAATTGGCGATGCGGATATGGGCAACGCGGATCAATGTTTCTTCCAGATCGTCGCCTTCACTGGCGCGAACCGTTTCGATGGGGACAATATAACGGTCGATGGCGCGTTCGACGGCAGCGCGGAAAAGGGCGGCTTTGTCTTCATATTTTGCATAGATGGTGCGCTTTGTCATGCCCACCGACGCGGCGATCAGGTCAATCGTTGTCTGCTCAAAGCCTTTATCAAGAAACAGGCTGAGTGAGGTATCCAGCATCTGGGCGTGACGTGCCTCGGCCTGCGCGCGCGTCGGACGGCCAGCTGTTGATGGATGGACTCGACTTTTCATAATGAAACGCATAAGGTGTCATTATCGATTCTGGAAGAGGAAAAGTGGCTGATGGGCGATGCGACCGAAAAATTACTGGCTTATCAAAACGATCCATCGCGGTTTGATATCCCTTGGAAAGATTTACGCGCGGATCAGATTGCAGCATTGAACGAACGGTTCGTTGAGCGGAAAGATGCGATCAAGCTGCTCGCGCACCGGGCGAACGAGGCGGGGATTACGCAGATCCTGTCCCTTAATGACATGGTCCCGCTGCTTTTTCCGCATACGGCGTATAAGAGCTACCCAGAGAGTTTTTTGGTTGAAGAGAAATGGGATCGGTTGAGCAAATGGCTTGGCACGATTTCGCCGCACTCGATTCCTGCGATTGATGCCGCGCGCATCAACGATATCGACGACTGGATCGATCAATTACAGGCCAAAGGGCATTTTATAAGCTGCTCCAGCGGCACCACCGGAAAATCGGCGATGCTGATTGCGTCGGAGAAAGACATGGCGTGGTCGCGTGTCGATACCGTCAACGTTTTTGCTTGGGGTTCAGGGGTTGAACCAAGGCAAGATCGCAAGCTGATTGGCTGCGCACCTGTTGCGACGGTCCCCAAAAATGTCATCATATCCGAGGCGCAATATTCGGCCTTTGCCAACCCCGATTGGCCGCGCTGGGTTTACCCGGTTCCACCGATTACTGTGGGGGCGTTGACCAAGATGGTTGTGATGCGCAAGAAAATTGCCGACGGCACTGCGCTGCCTCAGGAACTGGCTAATTTTGAAAGTGTCTCCACAGAACGGCAGGCAATTTTGGATAGCGCAATTGAAAAAACTGCCGATGAAATCATTGCCAATCGTGACAAGAAACTGATGGTCGCAGGGCTGTGGTCAGGGCTTTATGCGGTTGCCAAATATGTGCGGGAGAAAGGCTATGATGCCAAAGATTTTCACCCTGATAACTGCATCTATGTCGGCGGTGGGCTGAAACGGGCGCTGTTGCCTGACGATTATCAGCAATATGTTCATGACACTTTCAACATTCCTGCCGACCGGACATTCCAAAATTATTCCATGCAAGAACTGAATAGCGGAATGCCCAAATGCCGGGCAGGGGGGCGCTATCATATACCGCCTTGGATCGTGCCATTTTTGCTCAATGAGGAAGGCGATCAGCTGCTTCCCGTAAGCGAGGGCGAAGTCGAGGGACGCGCCGCTTTCTTTGATCTCTCATTGGATGGTCGCTGGGGTGGCGTGATTACCGGCGACAAGATCAGTATTGATTTTGGTCCATGCGCTTGCGGGAACAAGGGACCGTCAGTGCGGGACAATATTGTCCGTTATGCTGATATAAAAGGTGACGACAAGATTGGCTGTGCCGGCACAGTCGACGCCTATGTGCGGGGTCTTTCATAATGGCCAATTTGGACAATATCGTCTCTGCTCCATTTTTTGTGTGCGGTGAATTGATGGAGAGCAATGATGTCATTCAACGGTCCCGCGATTTGGGGGTGAGTTTCGCGACACCCTCCATTCCTTTCGATCGTTTGGTGGCGCCGCGTACCGAAGTGCCACCCTTGCTGAACGTGCCACTGTCAGAGATTATCGACTTCCTGATTTTGACCGGGGAGAAGATCCGTGATCCCAAAAATGAATTCATGGCTGAGTGCATTGACCGAATGTGCTCGACGCATGTCCTTCCGCGAGAGGTCGTCGGGGCACAAGCAATGCATGCTGCCGCTTATCTTGATCGACGCAGGCTGATGGCCGAGGTTGAACAGAACTTTTCAGACCCACGCGTGCTTGATGCGTGGGTGCCTAAGGCTGATTTCACCGGTCGCAAAAGCTTCGTCCGTGCTTTTGCGCCAAGGCTGATCCATGTGTTGCCCGGAAACTCCCCCGGCGTTGCCGTCAAATCGATTGCGCAGGGCGCGATGGTCAAAGCCATAAATCTTTTCAAAATGTCGTCCTCTGACCCTTTCACTATGGTCGCGATCCTGCGGATCATGGCGGAAATCGATCCGGGCCACCCGATCGTTCGTTCGATGTCTGCAGCCTATTGGCGTGGCGGCGACGATGCGGTTGAACGCGTGCTTTATCGGCCGCAATTTTTCGACAAGATTGTCGCTTGGGGCGGCGGTGATGCGATCAACAATGTGGCCAAATATATCGGGCCCGGGTTTCAGTTGGTAAGCTTTGACCCAAAAACCTCGATCTCAATGGTTGGTCGTGAAGCTTTGGCTGACGATGTGATACTCGACTTAGTCGCCGACCTAACGTCGATGGACGTCATGACGTTGAATCAGGAAGCCTGTGTCGCCAGCCGCTTCCAGTTCGTCGAAGGGACGCAGGCCCAAGTCGACCGCTTCTGCGCCGCACTTCATAAACACATAGCCCGGCGCGCCGAGGAATCCGGAGATGTTCGCCCGATGGCTATGGATATGAAAGAAGAGATCGAATCGTTGATGATGATGGACGATGAATATGGTGTCTGGGGCAAAACGGACGGCAAGGGTCTGGTTATCCGTTCCGAAGAACCTGTGGATTTTCATCCGATCAACAAGACTGCAAATGTCGTGCGTGTCGATAGTCTGGACCATGCAGTCAAATGGGTGAATGTCGCAACGCAGACGGTGGGTTTCTATCCATTTGAACGGATGCCCGCTTATCGCGATCGGCTTGCCGCCGGTGGGGCACAGCGTGTTGTGCATCTCGGCGAGGCTGGGCCGGCGACGATCGGTAATCCGCACGACGCAATGTACCCGCTACATCGCTTCGTTCATTGGATGGTGCACGAGGACGGCGTGGCGTGACGCCGGGGCGATAACGGGCCGGAGGATTTGACCCGCGAACACCGTTCGTGCTGTTCCTGTCCAAAGCCGACGCTTTGGTAGGCGAATGTCAAACGGAGTTCAGATGATGGCAACTGTTATGGGCAAAGTGGCGCTCGTTACCGGTGGCGGGACGGGTATTGGCGAAGCGGCCGCGATAGCGTTGGCAGCGGCTGGCGCGCAGGTGGCCATTACCGGCAGGCGCAAAGAACGGCTTGATGCAGTGGTTGCCGCAATCGAAGCCGCCGGGGGCAAGGCGCTGGCAATCCAGTCGGACGTTAGCAAAGAGTTAGATGCTTTTGCCGCAGTTGAGCAGACCGTATCCGCGCTTGGGCGGATCGATATCGTTATCAACTCGGCCGGTGTGAACGAAGCTGGCGGCATCCAGTCGCTTGATCTTGATGGCTGGCGCAAGGTTATCGACATCAATCTATGGGGTACAATCTACACCTGTAAGGCCGCGATACCGCAGCTAAAGGCAGCAGGTGGGGGCGATATCATCAATATCAGTTCCACCGCAGGTCGCCGCGCCGCTGGGCTATTCGCGTCCTACGCTACCAGCAAACATGGCGTGAACGGCTTTACCGAATCGATCCGGCAGGAGTTGGGCGGAGACAATATCCGTGTTTCGGTTGTTGAACCCGGTGCAACCGAAACCGAAATCGCATCCAGCATATCCGACCCGAAATGGTCGGAAATGATACAATCGCATGTTTCGAAGGACGGCGCGATGCAGGCGAGCGACATCGCAGAAGCGATACTCTTCATCGTATCACTGCCTAGGCGCGCCAATGTGTCACAAATTCTGATACGCCCCACGACAGACACTGCCCCCATGTGATGGGCAATTGAGGACCTGATATATGAGCCAACATGACAAGACGATGGAACTGCCGAGTATGGCATACCGCAGCTGGTTCCTGCTGATCATGACATTGGTGTCGGCGTCGGTCGTTGCCGAACGCTATATGATGGTGGTGCTGGTCGAACCTATCCGCAGGGATCTGGACTTAAGCGACACCCAGATTGCATTGGTAAAGGATCTGGCGATTGCGCTGGTCTACATCCTTGCCGTGATCCCGCTGTCTCGTGTGGCTGACCGCTGGTCCAAACGCAAAATGGTCGCGATTGCCGCTGCCGTATGGAGTGTGGCTATGCTGATTTGCGGAAAAGCACAGAGTGTCGGGATGCTGATATTGGGGCGCGCGGGCATCGGTCTTGGCGAAGGCGCGTTCACGCCGCCGTCACAAAGCTGGATCGCGGATCTTTTCCCCGTCAGCCAGCGTGCGACTGCACTCGCTATCTTTCTTCTCGGGGCCTCTGCAGGTCAGTTTATCGGCCCCAGCTTTGGCGGCTGGGCAGCGGCCGAATATGGCTGGCAACAGGCATTGATTTTTGGCGCTATCCCGGGATTCATTCTGGCCCCTATCGTCTATTTTACGCTGCGCGATGTGCCGCTGGGGTTGGCCGACGGGCACCACCGGCAACCGCCTGCTTTGTTGCCATTCTGGGCGACAGTGAAGCAGATCTGGTCGATCCCAACCTTTCCGCCGTTGATTTTTGCCGCCGGTCTTAACGCGTTGTTGACGCTCGGTTTGATTGGTTGGGCACCTGCCTTTATGGAGCGAACGCACGGCATGCCCGCGCGCGAAGTTGGTCCGCAACTCGGGCTATTTCTGATGATCGGGTCCGCTGTGGGGCATACGTTGGGCGGACCGCTTGCCGACAGCTTGGGACGGCGCAGCCTGCGCTGGTATGTCTCGATCATGCTCATCAGCGGATTGCTGGCAACGCTTATCGCTGTGGTCGCGTTGAATGGACCGAAGGAATGGGCGCTACCGCTGTTCGGTCTCAATCTGATGATCGGTGGCATGTCGGCGGCCCCGCTGCTTGCGGTTGTTGCAGGGCTTCCCCCTGCGCAGTCGCGATCGACTGCTGTTGCGATGCTGATGGTTGCAATAAATGTTATTGGGTTGGGAGCCGTGCCTGTATTCGTGGGCTGGCTCAGCGATCTGCTGCGCCCCGAATTCGGTGAAGAATCTTTGCGGATGGCGATGCAGGCGGTGCTTCTGGTCTGCATACCCAGCACCATCCTGTCGTGGATAGCCAGTAAACATGTAGTCGCTGATTTTGCGAAGGTCGGTATAACGAGCGCGGGGGATGGCGGCACACGACCCGCTGCTATGCATTGATCGGAGAGCTAGATGATGCCAAAACTTAGGTTTCTCGCAGCGGCACTGTTGCTTGCTAATGGGGCAGCCGCCAACGAGCCTGCAAAGCCTGTGGCGCAATCTCGGCTCGGTACGGGATATCTAAAACCGCCAGCGATGCCCGATGCACTTTTGCTGATTGGCCCGCCACCCGCCGACGGATCGAAAGCGCTAACGCGTGACCATGCCGGCGAGGTGAAGGCACTTGCGCTCCAAGGTACCCCGCGCTGGCAGCTTGCGATTTCGGATGCCGACCTGTTTACACCAAAAGCGACAGCCAGCTTCTCCTGCGCCGCCGGTTTTGTGATTGGGCCTGCCGAAACACCGAAGATCGATGCGATTATGCGCAAGGTTGGCTCTGACTTTGGAATGTCGACCTATCCGGTGAAAAATAAATATAAACGCCCGCGGCCTTTTGCGGGAAATGGCAAGCCTATCTGCACACCCGATTATGAAAACATTTTGCGCAACGATGGATCTTACCCGTCGGGGCATTCGGCAATTGGGTATGGCTGGGCTATGGTACTGGCTGAAATCGTTCCCAATCGACGTGGTAAGCTGCTCGCACGTGGCGCGGCATTTGCCGACAGCCGCCGCGTATGTAATGTCCATTTCAAGAGCGATGTCGAGGCCGGCGGCGTAGTCGCTAATTCGGTATTCAACGCTTTGCTGTCCGATCCTGCCTTCGTAGCAGATCTTGCATCTGCCAAGGCGGAGGCGTTGAAACGCGTCAAACCCGAATGCTCTGCGGAAAATGCCGCGCTGAAGCTAACCCGTTAATTCAAGGACCGAACATGACTGAGATCGTACAGCGTATCCCCCATTGCCCGCGCGAGGAATGGACCGATGACGCGCGCGATGTGTTCGCTTTCTGGGGCGAACCCAATGCGTGGGAAGAAGGCAGCAAGACCAATATCATGATGGTGATGGGCAACCATCCGCCGCTGGGCAAAGTCTTCAATGATTGGGGTAAGCATTTCCTGATGGCCAACAGCCTCAATACGCGGCAGTTGGAGATCGTCATCCTGCGCATAAGCTGGCGGGTAAAGTCGGCCTATGAATGGCATAATCATGTCGGTTACGGAATGAATGCCGGGCTTTCGCTCACGGAAATCGCTGCGATCCGGGATTTCCCTGATGGCGGAAACTGGATTGAGGAAGAGGCCGCAATGATGTCGGCGGTCGATGATTTGATCGATCAAAACTGCATCAGTGATGCAACTTGGGCTACACTTAGCAAGACGCTCGATAAGCGCCAGCTGATGGATTTGACCTTCACCATCGGTCACTATGTCATGACCAGTTGGGCGCTTTCATCTTTTGGCGTTCCGATCGAAGGCGGCGCGGACGCCATTGGTTTCGACCTGAGAACACAGTCGGGTCGGATCCCCGGCAAAACGTACAAGCCCGGTGAAGTTGAGAACTGGACCGACACACGGGGCTATTAACCAAAAGACCGATTTGGCCTAGGTCCTGACCCTAGAATTCTTTAGAAAAGACGAAACCACGGCCATCGCGACAACGATATGGCAGGATAGAAAGACATAATGCCATTGCCCGATGCTATTGCTGGATTAGGTGTCTTTCTCAATACAAATTGAGCGAAAGAATCACAATATGGCCACCGAAATACTGCTTCCAAAAATCGGCTTTTCGATGAACGAAGGTCAGATTGCCGAATGGCTTTTCGCCGATGGTGAAGAAGTCGTAGAAGGCGAAGCACTCTATCTTCTTGAAGCGGATAAATCCGCCAACGAAGTTGAGGCGCCTGCTTCAGGAATTCTGCGCATCAGCGGCATTGAGGGCGAAACATACGCAGTTGGTACCGTCATTGGCACCATCGAGTAACCGGCAATTAATGTGACCCAGCGCGTCGGCATAGTCAGCGCAGGGTGGGGCGCGTTTGCGCATTTGCCTGCGTGGCGTGCCATACCTGGCGTAGAAGTTACTGCGATCTGTACCTCCCGCGAGGAAACAGCAAAGAACGCACAATCGCGTTTATCCCTGCCACGGGCATTCTGGAACGCAGAAGAATTGTGCGCCGATCCCGATATAGATATTGTTGACCTTGGCACGCGCCCATCGGTGCGGCTTCCAATGGTGCTTGCGGCGCTTAAGCACGGCAAGCATATCTATAACGCCAGCCCACATGCGCCAGATTGGAACGGGGCCAAGGCGATTGGGGGCGCGTTTGCCAATGGTCGCAGCATCGGTGTGGTGGATGCATTCTGCGAATATATCCCGGCGCTCCGGCACATGAAACACATGGTCGATGACGGCTTTTTGGGCGACGCGCTCGGCGGGACCTGTCGTTTCAATATTTCGCTTTTCAACGCACCTGACAAGCGTTTCCCGTATAACTGGTTTGCCGACGGCAGCGCGGGTGTGTCGGCAGTGCGCAATAATGGAAGCCACGCGCTTTATCTGCTTACCCATCTGTTCGGGCCGGTCGCGGAACTCGTTGCCGATGATAGTCGGATTTTGGCACAATGGGTTTTCCCTGACGGCGATATCATCGTGCCGGAAACCAATGACTTTGCTAATGTCATCCTAAAGTTTGAGAGCGGCCTGACAATGCAGATGCAGATAAGTTGGTCGATGCCGCTGCACGATGGCTTTCTGATCGACGTTTTTGGTGCGAAAGCGCGCATGGTGGCGAAATCGCCAACCTTTCCCACCGCCCGGGATTGCACATTGGAGGCTGGGCAGCTGGGCGCCGAGCTCGCACCGGTCGCTATCCCCAATCATTTCAAGGTCGTGGAAGGAATTGGCGTCGATTGGCAGGCCGACATTGCGCCGAGCTTCCCCATGGCGCTGTCGATGCACGCGATGGTCGAGGCGATCCTCGGGCGGGGGAAGGCCTCCCCTGATTTCGCGCGTGCATTACAAATCGAACAAATACAGGAGGCTATCCGGCTTTCGAGCGCAGAACGCCGCTGGGTCGCAATATCGGAAATCAACTGAGGACAGACAGTATGAAAAGCGGAATTCGAAACACGATGGCAGCCATGGCGTTGGCCGGGAGCGCTGCCGTTGTCGGAACGGTGCCTGAAGCATTTGCCCAAGATGCTAAGGCGACGCCCTATGTCCGTTCCGACGTGCAGGCCTATCTCGACAACTTGTTCAAAAATCCGCGCCCGCACATGAACGACGCGACGATTGCAATGATCCGCAAAATCCCGCCAGCGCAAATCGCGCAGATGATGTCGGCTTCGGAAAAGCCGGTGGGCCCACTGGCGGTCGATAAAATGCTAACGATGCCTGGACCGGCGGGGCCAATCGAACTGCGTCTGTTTGACAGCAAGGCCACGCGCGCGCCTGGACCGATATTGGTTTTCTATCATGGCGGTGGTTTTGTTGTTGGCAGCACCGGCACCCACGCTTCGCTAGCGGCGGAAATGGCGCGGCAATTGGACGTCCCTGTGGTCTCGGTCGAATATCGTCTCGCGCCAGAGGCAAAATGGCCGGCTGCACCCGACGATGCGGAGGCGGCGGCTCGCTGGGTCGCGACCAGTGGCGACGCATTGGGGCGTGAGGTTACCGGACTGATCCTCTCCGGCGACAGCGCTGGCGGCACGCTAAC
Source organism: Sphingomonadaceae bacterium PASS1 (assembly GCA_002255985.1). Taxonomy (GTDB): domain Bacteria; phylum Pseudomonadota; class Alphaproteobacteria; order Sphingomonadales; family Sphingomonadaceae; genus Sphingorhabdus_B. The sequence goes on along the minus strand of NKIR01000003.1, from coordinate 60,394 downwards.
GCTGGTTACGGCATTGGCGTTGCGCGATAAGCCCGCCGCCGTTCCGGTCAAGCTAACGATCCCGTTTTACCCGATGGCCGATGCCTCAAAACAATATCCGTCAAGCACGTCCTTCGGCGTTGGCTATGGCCTTGATGCGGCCGACAGCAGTTTTTATGACAAGGCACTTGGGGCGAACAAGAAAAGCATCCGGCACTCGGCGTTGCTCGCTGACCTGAATGGCTTTCCCCCAACTGTTATCGCCACTGCCGCGCTCGACCCACTTCGCGATGGCGGCCGCGCCTTTGCTGCAAAGCTTCTCGCGGCGGGCGTGCCCACCAAACATTATGAGTCGCAAGGCAATATTCACGGCTTTGCCACTTTCCGCAAAGCTATCCCGTCGGCACAGGGTGATCTCGACCTGATCCTTGCCATGGCAAAGGCGATGCTTGGTAATTAAGATAATGTCGGCAACTGTGCATCATCCTACGGAAGCCCGCTGATTACTTACCAAAAATTGGTTTGCGTCTTTCCTTAAGCGCTGCGACGCCTTCACGATGGTCGGCGGTGCGTACGGATTGGACTTCGTAATCGAGACCAACGGGCATAACGCTGTCGGCAACGCGTTTCAGTTCCATATTCGTCAGCTTCTTGGTCCAGCGGATCGCCTGCTGCGCGCCCGCCAGCAGCCGGTCGCAAAAGCCATCGACGGCTGCGTCCAGATCTTCGGCAGGCAAGGCATAGTTGATCAGTCCCATTTCCGCAGCGCGCGGCGCGGGAATTAAGTCACCCGTCAGCAGATATTCCTTCGCGCGCGCCAGCCCAATCAGCTGTGGCCAGATCACCGCGCCGCCATCGCCCGCGACGAGGCCAAGCCCAACATGCGGATCACCGATCTTTGCGGTATCTGTGGCAAAGATCACGTCGCAGAACAAAGCGAGCGTAGCGCCCAACCCGACGGCATGGCCGTTCATCCGGCAGACAACGGGCTTGTCGATGTCGAGCAGGGTGAAGATGATTGCCTTGGCCATTTCGACTTCATGGTCGAATAGCTCCGGATTGGCGGCATTGCGTTCGATATGCGCAATATCGCCACCTGCTGAAAAGGCGCGGCCAGCACCTGTAAGCATGATGACGTCTGAGCCTGTATCGCTGCGTGCAAAGGCCAATGCTTCTGGCAGTTCGTTATGCAGATCGAGGTTGAAGGCGTTCATCGAATCGGGCCGATTCATGGTTATACGCAGCAGGCGCGCCCGGCGTTCGAGCAATATGGTCTGGAAGTTTGGTAAGTCAGTCATGACCCCTTCATATCACGCCACGGCGATATGCCTATGCCGCCGTGGCGATAAGCTCTTGTGCCAGCGCCTTTGGCCGGTTCTAGTTGGCGAAGGCAATTGAGGAACAAGATGTGGACGAATTCGACGAAAGCTATGACTGGGTGATCGCCGGCAGCGGTGCCGGGTCATTTGTATCTGCGCTGGTGATGCGCAAGGCTGGAAAATCGGTGCTCATTCTGGAAAAAACCCCGGTTTTAGGCGGCACGACAGCAAAGTCGGGTGGGGTGATCTGGGTTCCCAACAACCGGTTTATTCGTGCCGACGAGCCCGATGAAAACGCGGAAAAGGCAATGCTTTATCTGGAAACTGTGTGCGAAGATCTGCCGGGATCCAACACCGAAAAGCGTGCAGCCTATGTTAGCGAAGCGCCCAGAATGATCGACTTTCTGCTGGGTGAGGGAATCGCACTCGAACGGGCGTCGAAATTTTGGCCCGATTATTATGACGATGCCCACGGCGGGTGCAGCACCAGCCGTTCGGTCGTCGCCAAACCGTTCAACACCAAAGAATTGGGCGAATGGGAAGCAAAGCTGCGGCCCGGTTTTATGCCGATGAAGGTCAAGCTCGATGACGGTATGAAGTTCGCTTATGTCGGCAAAAGCTGGGATATTACGTGGTCTTTCCTGAAAACGGGCGTCGGCATGGTGTTGGGCAAATTGCTGGGCCAGCGTTGGGTTGGGGCAGGTGCGGCACTCCAAGGCCGGATGCTGCAAGCCGCATTAAAGGCAGGGGTGGAGATACGCACCGAAACATCGGTGAAAGAACTGATCGTTGAAGATGGTAAGGTCGTAGGCGTGGTCACCAACAAGGGCCGCATCCGCGCGAATCTGGGTGTGCTCGTCAACGCGGGTGGCTTTGCCCAGAATCAAGCGATGCGCGACATTTATATGCCTGGCACAAACGCCCAATGGTCAAATGTCCCGGAAGGCGACACGGGTGACCTGCATGGCGAATTTGAACGGGTCGGTGGCGTGCTGGGCCAAATGGACCAGATGGTCGGTTACCAGATGACTCGGATGCCCGGCTGGGAACAGGCTTTCGTTAAACCACCGATCCAAAGCACCACGGGCAAACCGCACGCAATTCTCGTCGATCAATCGGGTCAGCGGTACATGAATGAAGGCGGCAGTTATGAACTATATTGCCAAAATATGTGGGAGCGGAACAAAACTGTCCCGGCAGTGCCCAGTTGGGCAATTTTTGATGCGCAATATGCGGCGAAATACCCGATTGGCGGGGTCAAGATCACGAAATACTATCAGATGTGGCGCGACAGCGGCTATTTGAAAGAGGCGGATACAATCGAGGGGCTGGCGCGACAGCTGGATTGCGATCCTGGCACTTTGCAGGCGACCGTCGATCGTTGGAACAGCTTTGTTGATGCCGGGCATGACGCGGATTTCAATCGCGGACATCGTAAATATGACCAGTGGCTCGGGAACCCCTTTCACCAACCAAACCCCGCTTTGGGTCGGATTGACAAGGCGCCTTATTATGCGGTCGATGTCGTGCCGGGGGATGTTTCAACCTATGGCGGCGCAGTTACCGATAGCCAGGGCCGTGTGGTGCGCGCCGATGGTTCCGCAATAGCCGGGCTTTATGCATGCGGTGTTTCCTCCGCCAGCGTCATGGGCGGGGTCTATCCGGCTGCAGGGGCGAGCATTGGGCCAAGCATGGCGTTTGGCTATGTCGCTGCCAAGCATGCGGCCGGTGTGGGGAATTCAATTTAGGAGCGTAGACGATGCAGCCAGAACTTTCGGAGCTACTGCAAACTGTCCGCCTGTTGAAAGATCGGCAGGACATACTGGATTGTATCCAGCGCGAATGTCGTGCGCGCGACAGGCAGGATGAGCTGCAGATTACGGAATGCTGGTGGTCAGACGGTGTTGACGAGCATGGTGCGGTGATCACACGCATTCCGGACTATGCAAAACGTGCGAATATGGGGCACAAAATGCTGTTCAATATGACCAGTCATAACATCACCAACCATCTGTGCGACATTGATGGTGATACTGCGCATTGCGAATCCTACGTTATCGGGGGATTGTTCTGGCAAAACAATGAGCGCACGACGCTTGCGTTTGGCCGTTATCTTGATCGGCTGGAGCGACGCAATGGCGAATGGCGCCTGCACACGCGCAAATGCACTATTGAAATGTCCGCTGATGCCGATGGAAGGTGGGTCTTTACCGATAATGTTAAAGGCTTTTTGAAAGCGCGATGGGACGGGAAAGATCCGTCAGATAACCGCCCTTATGTTGCCGGCACCGATGGGCTGCGCTGGTAGCCGTTAACGTATGATATTAGGATAGGGACTGTGAGGTGCAACCTTATGCGTATCTCTGTACGACTTTGGTTGCCGCCCGCCTTCATCGACAATTCCGTATTTGATGGCCATTTCTGCGCCAATAACCGTTTGTCCGTTTAGTGTAGCTATCTCCGGATCATTATACAGCGACCAAGCGACATGGCCGGTAAATTCCGGTGTTTCGCATTGCCCCTCAAGGTAGCCAAATTTTTTCTGGTCCGTCGCGATGAGCTGCAGCAGGCGCTCGGTGCGCAGTGCGCCCATCCAGACCGAAATTGCCGCGACGCCAGTTCCGGTAAAATCGACTCCCATATCGGCTGCGAACTTGTCTACCCCTGCTTTGTGCGCCCCATATGCCGGACCATAGACATAATGGACCGCTCCCGAGGCAGAGTTGAACAGGATGAGGCCGCGTCCCTGTGCGATCATCATCGGTGCCGCGAGCCAGCTGGCAACATAACTGCTACGCAGGCCGACATCGAGCATGTCGACTATTTTTAGGGGCTTTTCCCAGAAGTTACCTGGCGCAGTCATTTCGCTATGCAGCGCACAAGCATTGTTAACAAGGATGTCAAGCTGACCCTGTTCGCGTTGTACCTGATCAAACAGGGCGCGGACCTGATTGTCATCCGCATGATCGACGGCGACGGCAATCCCGGTTCCGCCTGCTGCTGTCACGGCTTCCGCAGTCTCATGGATTGTGCCACCCAGCAATGCCTGCCCTGACGACTGCGTTCGGCCTGTGACATACACGGTGCAGCCATAACTACCCAGCGCAATCGCAATGCCTTTGCCCGCGCCACGGCTGGCCCCAGTAACAATAGCGACTGTTTGCGTCGTCATTCTCTAATCTCCGCCGCGTTCAAATTGTGCCGGGCGAGACAGTAAAAATGGCAACCGTGATGATGCGATGCTCGATTGGCTGCCGTCTTTGTGGATGAGTGACACACGGCCGACCCCCGGGGAGCACACAATGCCGACCACCGTTTCCACCCAGTCATGCAAGTCGGCCCGCGATTGCGCGAGCGCTGCCTCGGCTAGCGACACCTCTCCGGCACTTTCCAATTCGGCCTCAAGTGCGACAACGCGCTCGGCCTGCAATGCAGTTTTTGTATCCATGTTTGCTTTTATACCCTGCCTGTGGCGACAAAGCGCGGGGGATACGTAAATATCGCCACAGCGCGGTTGACCTTGTCCGGCCAACGCCCGACTAACGATATCATTCAAAACCATAAAATAGAGGTGAACATGGCAGAGCAAAGCAACGCCCCCAAGCCCGATGGCGCGGCATTGGTCGATATCTACCGCCGCATGCTGCGCGTCGAACGTAATGACGATGCCATCCGCAAGACCATCCGGCGCGGTCGGTTGACTATGCCTTATTATTCGGCGCGTGGGCAGGAAGTGATTCCGGCGACTATTGGCCATCTGCTCAACGATGAAGACCAGATTTGCACCATTTATCGCGGTATTCAGGATATGGTGGCAAAGGACATGCCGCTGCGCCCCTTATGGGCTGAAATCGCTGGCCGCGTTGATGGCACCTGTAAAGGCAAGGGCGGACCAATGCATCTGACCTATCCTGAAATGGGGATCATGGTAACAACAGGTATTGTCGGTTCGTCGATGCCGATTGCCAACGGCCTTGGCTGGGCTGCGCAGTTGGATGGGTCGAAACGCGTTGTCGTTGCCTTCTTTGGCGACGGCGCATCCAATATTGGTGCGTTTCACGAGGCGTTGAATCTGGCCTCGCTTTGGAAGCTGCCGGTGATTTTCGTCTGCCCCAATAACGGCTATGGCGAACATACCTCTTACAATCTGGCGACGTCAGTCGACAAAATTTCGACCCGGGCGATTTCGTACAACATGCCGGGCTTCACCTTGGACGGGAATGATCCTGACGACATGTATGCGCATATGAGCGTTGCGATAGAGCGCGCACGTGCAGGCGAAGGCCCGACCTTGCTGGAATGCAAAACCTTCCGTTTTCTCGGCCATGTTCTGGGTGATGACGACTTCTATATTCCCAAAGAAGAAAAAGAAGCCGCAATAGCAAAGGATCCCTTGCCGGCTTTGCGGGCACGATTGGTTGCCGAAGGCCATGCCAATGAAGAACAGCTTTCGAAAATGCAGGCCGATCTGGAGGCGGAAATCGCCGATGCTGAAGAGTTTGGCATGAACAGTCCTCTACCTTCGGTGGACGAACTGCGCCGCGATGTATTTGCAGAGGAGATCGCAGCATGAGCGGTATTCAGAAAATGAATGGCATTCAGGCCATTAACGCAGCGATGGTCGAAGCAATGGAAGCCGATCCCAAGGTGCTGGTTCTCGGCGAAGACATTGCCGATCCGCAGGGCGGCGGCGTTACCGGGACGATGCGGGGGCTTTCGACCCAATTTGGCGAGCACCGCGTGCGCACCACGCCGATTTCCGAACAGGCCATTATTGGTGCCGCGATTGGCGCTGCGATGGCGGGATACAAACCCGTTGCCGAAATCATGCTGATGAATTTCACCACCGTTGCGATGGATATGATCTTCAACCACGCTGCCAAATTGCGTTTCATGAGCGGTGGGCAGACGAGCGTACCGATCACAATCCGGACATTGACCGGCGCAGGCTGGCAAACCGCGGGCCAGCACAGCGACCATCTGGAAGGCTGGTTCGCGCACTCGGCAGGTATCAAAGTGGTTTGCCCTTCAAATCCTGCGGATATGAAGGGTTTGTTGATGTCCTGCATTCAGGATCCCGATCCGTGCATTTTTGTTGAAAACGGTATGACTCTGTTTGCTCCGGGCGATGTCGCCGACGATCAGGGGCCGATCCCATTGGGTAAAGCCAATGTGATGGTTGAAGGCAGCGACCTGACGATTATCAGTTGGTCGGGACAGATTTTGCGCTGCCAGATGGCGCTCGCCGGTTTGGCTGAGGCCGGGATTTCGGCCGAACTCATCGACCTGCGGACCATATCGCCATGGGATAAAGAGGCTGTGCTCGCTTCGGTTGCCAAAACGGGGCGTGCTTTGGTGGTGCATGAGGCTGTCCGCAATTTTGGTCCTGGTGCAGAAATCGCCTCGACCATTAGCGAAGAGCTATTTGGTCAGTTGAAGGCACCGGTCAAACGTCTTGGCGGCGCTTATTGCGCGGTACCTTTTGCAAAGGTATTGGAAGACGCTTTCGTGCCACAGCCTGATGACATCATTGCTGCTGCAAAATCCTTAATGGGGTAAACATTGACCAGCCGACCATTGATCGATCCAGAGCTTTTGGCAGGGTTAGAGCTGCTTCCCAGTTTTGACTTTTCTGCTGAAACTTTACCGATGATCCGCGCCGCCATTGCGGCGCGGCCTCGGGCAGAGGTTCAGGACGATCCTGAAGTCGCTTTTGAAGAACGCCATGTTGCGGGCAACGAAGGCCATCTGATCTCTCTGATGGTGTATCGCCCAACCGCAACGTCGGCGTCGCTGCGCCCTGCTATCTTGCATATCCACGGCGGAGGCTATGTCATCGGCTCCGCGCAGATGGCGACCCCGGCCTGCGCCGAGATGGCAAAGGCGATGGATGCTGTCCTTGTGTCGGTCGATTACCGGCTCGCCCCGGAAACCGCGCATCCCGGGCCGGTTGAAGATTGTTATGCAGCATTGCGGTGGCTGCACACAGAAGCCGCAAGCCTTGGCGTTGATCCTGCGCGCATTGCGATTACGGGCGAAAGTGCCGGTGGCGGGTTAGCAGCGGCACTGGCTTTATTGGCGCGTGACCGCGGCGAATATGCGATTTGTCACCAGCATCTGATCTATCCGATGATCGACGATCGCACCTGCACGCGCAACGATCCGCATCCGCTTACCGGGGAGTTCATTTGGTCCGCCAGTTCCAACATTTTCGGTTGGTCTTCGTTGTTGGGACATGCGCCTGGCCTACCCGATGTTTCGCCCTATGCCGCCGCTGCACGCGCCGACGATTTGTCCGGACTACCATCCAGCTTCATCGCTGTCGGTGCGCTGGATTTGTTTTTGGACGAGGATATGGATTATGCGCTTCGCCTGACGCGGGCAGGTGTGCCGACAGAACTCCATGTCTATCCCGGGGCGTATCATGGCTTTGAAATGAACGTGACGGCCGACGTGGTTGCGCAGGCAAAGCGGACGTCATATCGCGCACTGAAACGTGCTCTTTATCGCTGATTTATCCGACCACCACCGGGCCTGAACCTTATGCTAAAATCGCTTCCGCTATTGACGTTGGTATCACTGCTCAGTGCCGCCTGCGTTTCGTTGCCCGATACTACCGCAGCAAAGCCGATTCCGGCAGGGTCCCGTTATGTCGCTATGGGCAGTTCTTTTGCCTCTGGCCCGGGCGTAACCCGCTTGGCGGATGATCGCGATCCGCGCTGCACGCGTTCCTATGACAATTACGCCCGCCAAACGGCGCGCCAATTGCAACTGGAATTGGTTGATGTGTCTTGCGGTGGCGCAACGTCCGATCATGTCCTGAACGGATGGAACGAGCTGCCGCCGCAGGTTGCGGCTTTGACCGAGGATACCCGGTTGGTGACCGTGACCATCGGCGGCAATGATGTGGGGTATGTCGCGGGGCTGTTTGCAGGATCATGTTCCGAAACAGCCAGTGCGAGCGAGGTTGTTAAAACGGCCTGCGCGAAAATGCGTCAGCTTGGCGGAATCCGGCCTGTTGCAGCCGTTGCCTTATCGGATGAGGAAAAATGGACTGCGGCAGAGGCCGGGCTTTTCGCCATCGCGGCAGAGGTTGCTCGCCGGGCACCAAAAGCGCGGCTTGTGTTTGTGCAATATCTGACACTGCTCCCTATAGGAACGTTGTGCAGCGTCGCGCCGCTTTCCCCTGCAGCGGCTGAAAAGGCCCGCAACACTGCGACGCGATTGGCAAAAATGACGGAAACGGTTGCGCTGAAATCGGGTGCAGAGGTTTTGCCGATCGCCGATATTTCGGCTGGTCATGATGCCTGCGCCCCCACGCCTTGGGCTACCGCTTTTGTCCCGACAGATCCATCAACCGCCAAGGGTTTTGTCCCTTATCATCCCAATTTGGATGGGATGACCGCAGTTGCCGACGCGTTGATCAAAAAGCTGCGCTAACGCACAACCACCCGCACCCGCGCCAGATTGGGTATGCGGGCATAGGGGCTGCTGGCATCGCCATTCCGTTCAGATTCCACTTTAATGGTAACAAAATAGGTGCCCGCTTTTTCAAAGCTGTGCGTCGTCGATATGGTTGCCGCAGCAGATTGGGTGGCGGGCAGCTTTGCCTTCTCCGCAAAGACGCCGCTGTCATCAAAATCCCATGCCGCGGCCACTATCTTTCCAGTACCCGGCGGCACGGCAACGGTTGCAGTTAGCTGGACGGGCTTTCCTGCTTGAACGACTGCCCGCGTTTTACCATTGGCAGTGACGGTAACCACAGGTTGAATGCCACCCCGCTCCTTCGCCGTGGCGGCAAGAATGATTTGTCCGTCCTCGACTTTGTAGCCGCTGTTGGTTGGCGGAGGGGTACCTTGCTCGACCCAAGCAGACACATCCCGCAATGCCTGTTGCAGGACAGGCAAATAGTTGATGACGCGCGTACGGACGTCTTTGTACTCACCATAACCATGTAGCGCGTTCTGGGTGAACCATAGGCGGTACTTGTTTCCGGCCTCGTTCCCATAAATTTCGTTGAATTTTCGCTGATACCAATCGGCCTGATTGGGCACAGCTTCACGGTCGAGGCCAGATTGGACAAGGATGAGCCTACCGTTAAATTTGCCCGATGGCACGGTTCCGGCTGCTCCGGCGGTAAATAGTGGGCCAAGCAGCATGCGGCGTTGCGGATAGAGAGGTTTTCCGTCCGCGCCCCTGAACTGATCATAATTGGTGTAGCTGGCGTCGGGGACCTGATGCCTGTGATAGGTTTGCGCGGCGAGGAAATTGCTGTTGTCGACACGCACTTCATCGCCGGGTTTGATTTTGGCCAATGCTGCAAGGTCGGCTATAACACCCAGCGTGGCGACGTTGCCGTTGAGCGCCTGCAGCGCAATGCGGCTTCCCTTTGCTTCACCCGACAGGACATAGAGATCACCGCCCATAAAGCCGACATCGGGAGGTGTACCCTCCAGTTCAAAAGCGATGGGGCGCGTCGACCCATCATTGACCAGCTTTTGCCAGGCGAGATCCGCCGAGCCGCGGCCGGCGTCGCTTGGCTGTCCGCGTAGCCGGCCTGCGGTCAGTCCACGTGCTTCCATCGCCTCCGCATTCAAGGGCAGCTTCAACTTCGTGGTAAATTGTAGCCGCGCTTTGATCAGCGATTCCGGGGCATTAGCGCCAAGATAACCGGGCTTGGTCCAGAAATCCTCAAAGTAGCTGGGATCGGCCATTACCATCCCTTGATAGATGGCCGTAAATGCGTGCACGCCCATGGTCTTGTATCCGAACCAACTATTGGGCGGAAAGCCCAGCAGCGTTGCTTCGCGCAAAGCCGCTGCTTCTTCTGCGTTCAAACCTTTGTACGGATCACCACTGCCACCAGCGTCCATGGCGTCTACGATCTGCGGAAACTTGTTTTTCAGCAGGCGCATCGCATGCATCCGGACCGAAAAATTATTGGGCGTTGCCATAGGCGTGCCGAGCACAAACGGGACGGCTCCGTCCCAAACGTCGGTATTCTCTATACTGCCCATGGTGCGATAGCCGCCACCGCTGCCGCCATAGATATAGCCGTAGACACGCGGCGTACCGTACATTTCCTGCGCTAATTTACGCGAATAGCGGGCGGCCGCCGCATTGGCGCGGAACGCACCGATGGTTGGGTCTACCCGAAATGCCGGGCCGGCCGTGGCACTGGTGCCGCCACCATTTGTCTCGATAAAATAGGCACCTGAACTGATGGCAAAGCCGATATTGTCATCCTCTTTTTGTGCATTTTGCGACAGGTTTTCGTTGTCGGGTACGGGCGTCACATACTGGAAAAACCGACCGCCGAATTTTTCAGGTGGCGGCATGTAGAACGAAAAGCGCATGTCTGTGCCTTTAAACCCGCCGTGCACATAACGGTGCCTGACAGGCGTATCGCGCCATTCGTCAATATCAACATAGGGTTCCTTGAACAGCGCGTCTTCCGCCCCAACGGAGGTTGCCAGTTCGGCATAAGCTGGGGGAATCGCAGTTGCAGCGAGCAATGCGCCTAATACCAAATGCTTCATGCCAGATTCTCCATGGCAAAACGACCGGCCTGTTCTTCCCAATAATCCGCATCGCCACCAAGCGCGCAGTTCAAAAATGCGCGTTTCAAAAACAAATGGCAGGGATATTCTTGTGTAAGGCCGATACCGCCATGCAGCTGGATCGTCTCTTCCGCGATGCGGGCATAGGCGGTGGTGCAATGCGCTTTCAATGCGCCCATCTCGGCAAGGCTGGGTTCGCCGACTGCGCGATCCCACAACAGAGCCTCTGCCGCACGGTGCGCGATTTTTAGGTCGGCGACGCGGTGCTTCAACGCCTGAAACATCGCCAGCGGTCGATCGAATTGGCGCCTGGTCTTCAGATATTCGATAGTCATGGTCAGCGCTGCCTCGGCACCACCCAGGGAATCGGCAGCGAGCATGAAAAGAAGTTGCGCACGCAGGCGGTTGGCCAATGCTGCGGCGTCGGCGCCACTGGCCAGCAGGGTCTGTTCACCGGCCGTTGCATCGAACAACCGACGCGTTTCGTCCCAAGTGACACGGTGGGTGGAGCTGGCGACAGGTGCAAGGGCAATGCTATCATCGCTGACAAGAAGGATATGGCTGGCCGTGTCCGCATCCAGCGCGTTGCACAGATTGGTGGTCATCACCTCTCCAGCCATTGCGCGCTCCAACAGGTCATTCTGGCCGGTCGCTGCCAGCGCCTCTATTACCAGCATTTGCGCGATGGCCGACCCCGGCACAAGCGCGCGGCCAAGTTCGTAATGAATGACGCCCATCGCTTCGCGGCCCATACCCAACCCGCCTTGGGCTTCGGGAACGGTCATCATGAACCACCCCATTTCGGTCAGCTTTGCCCAGCTCGCGCTCTTATCCGGCGCTAACCCGGCTTCGCCAAACGCCTTGCGTGCGCTGTCCTTTAACTCTGATCGGTCCATATTCATGCCGTCCATCCCTTAGGCTCGCGCGGCATTTCCAGCATCCGTTCCGCGATGATGTTGCGCTGCACTTCTTCGCTGCCACCCGCGATGGTCCACGCAAAGCTGTTCATATAATCTGCCATCCAGTTACCGGTGTTCAGATCCCCAAAGGTAATGCCTTGTCGATATTGCGCATCCATTCCCCCAATGCGAACACCGAAGTCGGACCAAGCGCGCAAGGCGCGTGAATATGCGTTCTTTACAATCGAGGCGTCGCCAACTTGTTCGATACCATTCATCCGGTTATCGAGAAACTGATCAGCGAGCGCGCAAACGGCGTCAACCTGCGCCGAAAGCCGCCCCAGATCGCGCAGGATGCCTGCATCATTGGCGCGGCCCGTATCGGATATAGCGCGCGTTAAAAGCGCCATATTCCCGCGCATCCGGTAGCCAAGCTCCATCAGCGTCAACCCACGTTCGGACGCCAAGGTGGCTTGCGCGACTGCCCAGCCTGCGCCTTCCGCACCCACGCGTTCGGAAACCGGAACCTCGACATTGTCTAGGAATATTTCGGCAAACTCCTCGTCACCTTGAATCTGGTGAATTGGGCGCACGGTTACGCCCGGGGCTTTCATATCCATCAATAAATAGGTCAGGCCCGCTTGCTTGGCGCCCTCCGATGATGTGCGCACCAGCAACAGGCATTTATCGGCATATTGCGCCATCGTGGACCACAGCTTCTGCCCGTTTATGACATAGACATCGCCCTTTAGCTCGGCCTTGCATTTGACGGCGGCGAGGTCGGAACCCGCGCCGGGTTCAGAAAAACCCTGACACCACGTCTCGCCTTCCATTATGCGCGGCAAATAGCGCGCTTTTTGTTCGTCATTGCCGCATTCGTGCAACGTCGCAAATGCGTGATAGGTCGACACGAACGAGAGCAACAAGCGCGGCGCATCGGCGCGGGCAAGTTCTTCGTAAATCACTTTTTGTTCGGCAAGGCTGCGCCCGCCGCCCGGCCATGCTGCGGGCCAATGGGGGATGGCGTAGCCTGCGGCCACCAGCTTCTTGAACCAGTCGCGCTGGCCGGCGACAAACACGTCGTGCGTCGCAGCTTCGCGCCAATCCTTAGGGGCATTAGCCGCCAGCCAGTTGCGAACTTCTGTACGCAATTTTTCGAGTTCTATGTTCATACCGCTACCTCAATCATGCCATCGACCACCTGCACCGGAAATGTCCGGATCGGCGCAGTCGCGGGCGGGTTCATCGGCTCTCCTGTTGCCAGGTCAAAGCGTGCGCCATGCGCGGGGCAGGCGATCCACCCCCATTTGACCTTGCCGCACGCGAGCGGTTCGTCGAGATGCGAGCAACGATTCTCGATGGCGTAAACCTCTCCCTCATCGGCGCAGAGCAGCACGGCTGTCCCGGACGCATCGACAAGGCGAACCTGGCCGTCGTTCAGTTCGGCGACAGGCAGTATTGGGGTAAAAAGCGGGTGAGTCATGCGATAACGCATAATCGACTGCGCCCCACAGGCAAATCCGCTGAAAAACAATCGCCCCGGCGACATCGCTCGGGCAATCTATGCTCCGCATCGGCAACGGCCGCTTGCTGCCATGTCGCCGATCGCGCTAGGTACGCTTATGGATTTTACGTGGACCGAAGAAGAAAAGGCCTTTCGCCAGCGGCTTAAGGATTTTCTAGCACAGACGCTTCCCGATGATTGGGAGCGTTTTTCGCAGCATGGCCCGGCTTCGCCCGCGCTCACCGAATATGCTGAGACGTTTTGCGGCCAACTGGCGGCTGAAGATTTGCTCACCCCGCATTGGCCAAAGGAAATTGGCGGGCAGGGGCTTGACCCGTGGCACCAGACTATCCTTGCTGAAGAAATGTGGATCGCAGGCGAACCACGCGGCGGACAATATATGAACGTCAACTGGATCGGCCCGACGCTCATCAAATATGGGACGAAGGCGCAGCAGGAACGTTATCTGCCTCCGATTGCCGAGGGACGGGCATTGTGGTGCCAAGGGTTCTCCGAACCAGGTTCCGGTTCCGACCTTGCCAGCCTTCGCACCCGTGCGGTGTTGGAGGGTGATCACTACCGCGTTAATGGCCAGAAAATATGGACGAGCTATGCAGGGCTTGCCGATACGATGTTCCTGCTGTGCCGCACGTCTGAAGAACGCAAAGGTGGCATCTCAATTCTGCTCGTGCCGATGGATACGCCGGGAATTACCGTGCGCCAAATTCCGTCGTTGATCGGTGAGGGCGATATCCATGAGGTGTTTTTTGACGACATGCTGGTCCCGGCCACTGCCTTGTTTGGCGGAGAGGGGCAGGCATGGGAGATTATCGCCTATAGCCTCGTCAACGAACGGCTGGGGATCCCGCGCTATAGCCTTGCCCGTGCGGCGCTTGACCGCGCGGTATCGGTGCTAAAGGCACAGGGCGGCTGGACCAGCGAAGCCGTAAAAATAGAAGCCGCGCATGCTGCATCGCTGTGCGAGGCGGCGCGAACCGCAAGCTACGCGATTGTGACACAGCGTGCGCAGGGACTTCAGGTCGGGCCAGAAAGCTCATCAGCGCGCTTTGCAACGGTGATGGCCGAACGGCGCGTGGCAGAATTTGTAGTCGAAAACCTGCCCGAAGCACTCGTCGACGCGCATCCTTATCTGAAAATGCATCACCAACGCGGAATTGTCGCGGGGATTGCCGCGGGGGCAGCTGAAATCCAACTGAACATCATCGGCAACGACGTGCTCAAACTACCTAGGGAGCCGCGCTGATGGATCTTTCGCTCAACTCTGACCAAATCGCGATCCTTGATGCGCTCGATTCACTGTCAAAGCCTTATGCGGCTGTATCGCTGCATGAAACGGGATTTGTCTTGACCGATGCGGGGCTTGACCATGCGCTCGTTGAGGGCGGTTTCCTTGATGTCGCCTTTGATCCCGATCTTGGCATTGGCACAGCTGCGATCATCGTCGAACGCCTTGCGCGCCTTCCACAGGCAACCGAAGCAGCCTTCTCTGCCATTGTTCGGCCATTGCTGAACGACGGCGTTGGTACGCGCCTGTGTATTGTGGAGGAAGGCAAGACGGGCCGTCCTTTGCGCTTCCTCGCGGAAGGGGCAACGGTCGTCGTTGTCGGCGACCGCGTGACAAGCTTTACCGCCAGCGCCGACCATGTCCGCCCCGAGCCAGAGGCGCTTTTCGGTTATCCCGTTGCAACCTTGCTTTCCGTCCCTACCGAGCGACAGGCCCACGACGTTTCACCCGAAGAATTCCGCACGCGCTGGCGCATCGCCTTTGCCGCTGAAGCGGCAGGTCTACTTGCCGCAGCGCTTGAAAGTGTGTGCACCTATACTGCCGAGCGCCACCAATTCGGTCGCCCGCTCGCCAGTTTTCAGGGCATGCGTCACCGACTGGCGGAGGCGCAGGTGCGCACCAATGGTGTCTATTGGTTGGCGATGAAAGCCGCCGCCACGTTAGACCCAAGCGATGCGGCTATGGCGGCGTTCCATGCCCAGGAATCTGCGCGCGTTGTCGTTTATGATTTTCACCAGTTTTTAGGTGGCATGGGGATGACGCTTGAACATCCACTTCATTTATGGACCTACCGCCTCAAATTGCTGACGGGTGAACTTGGCGGTCGCGGTGCAAATGCGCTTGCTGCGGCAGAGGCGCTTTGGGGGTAGCTTGCTGTTTCCTTGCCATTCTTGCGGGGGACGACGAAGCGTGTCAAAACAAGCTATCATCGGCCCCCATCAGGCTAGGGTCAGGACCTATGACTTCGACGGTTTGAAACGGTGACCCGGCGACCTTAATCAGGTGGCAGATACCGATCCGTTTTTTATCGAATGGTTATCGTGCGTTATTCTGCAGGTTCCAAGGCCGGGGCCGGTCGCGCGCGATCCTTCACTTTTAGATAATCCTGCTCAAACTTGGGTCGCATCGTTCCGCACAGCCTATCCCAAATCGTAGTATATCCGCCAAAGTTCGCAGTGAAATATTTGTGGTGCTGGTCATGGAATGTGGTCGTGATGAACCATTTTGTGGCCCAGCTTTTGTTCCACCAGCGCGGGAAAAATTCGTAGCCGGAATGGACATACAGCCCCATGATGATGTTTGTCGGTGTAATCAGCGCCATCGATTGTTCGCTGATTGGGGCAATAAATGTCATTGCGACCAGAAACAGCGGAACGAACCCACCGTTGATCAGTGATTCAAGCGGGTTGACCGACAAGGTGGTCAGCAGATTTGGCGATGTCGAAAGATGGTGGAGCTTGTGGACGTACGTATAGAAACGACCTTGGTGCATGGCGCGGTGCAGCCAATAAAACCAGGTATCGAACAGGAAGAAATAAAGGGCATATTCAAACGCGATTGTCCACCAGTCAGCTGCGCCCTTGGTGGTTGCGATATATCCGTTGCTCGTTAGCCACGCAGTCGGCGCGCCGATCAAAAAGGCCGATACCGCCAAATTGACCATACCAAAAATGCCTTCGTTCCGGAAAACCTTCCATTTGAAGCCCTTGGGTTGAATCTTACGCGCCTTAAAAAAGCCAGTGACGATGCCCCCCACCAGCACTGAAGCAAGAAACAGGACCAGCCAAAGCTGGATAGCCTTTTCGCTGGAAAAAATGTCGTCAAGCACCTGTTGTCTCCTGTATTTGCGGGGGTTTGGGGAGGGTGAATAGTGAAATACTGCTCAATATCAAAAGTCCGATAGCGAGCCAGAAGAAGGGGGCATAACCACCTGTTCCGTCAAAAATCATTGAAGCCGCCAGCGGTCCGGTCGCAGTGCCGATAGACAATGCGGCGAGCAACCCGCCATACAGCGCGCCAAAGTTGCGCAGCCCGAAAAAGCGGGTTGTTAGATAGACGATCACATCGACCTCAGCACCCAAAGTCAGCCCGAGCATGATCGCGATCAGCGCTGGGGCAAGCGCGTTGCCCTGTCCATAGAGCAGCAGTAGTACAGCAATCACCGGGATCAGGAATACCAGCGCGCCAACGTAAGAGGCGCGGAAATGGTCGATTACATAGCCGGTAACCAATCGCCCGACGATGGAGGCAAGGCCGATCAGCGAAGCGAGCCATGCTGCATTAGTGGGGGCGATCCCCCATCCGGAGAGGATCGGCATAAACTGGTAATTGAGCGCAACGATGGTGAAGGTGAAGAACAGGCTGGCCAACAGCAGGCGAACATATACGGTCGATCTAAGCCCTTCGCCAAAGCGCATGCCGTCCAGCGCGCGCGCCGGTGCTTCGGTTCCGCCATTATCGGACATTTTTGCGTCTCTTGCGCCCCCGAAAAAGAAGAAGACGAAGGGGAAGACAATCGCCAGCCAAATCAGGCCATGCCAGAAAAAGGCGGTTTTCCAGCCGTATAAGCCAATGAGTTTGGTCGCGAGCGGCGGAAAGGCAAATTGGGCAATCGAGGCTCCGCACAGGGTGATGGCAAAAGCGAGGCCGCGCGATGCGGTGAAGCGGGTCGCAACTGCGCTGGTCCAGACGGTCGCTTGAACGGGCAGGGCAACGAGCGTGATGAGTCCCCACAAAAGATACCAGTTGGTCAAATTGCCGTCAGCGGTCCCCAATGTTGTAAAGGCAAGGCAGACCATCAGTACCCCGGCCAGCCCCAGCTTGCGTGAACCGAAACGGTCCACGAGCATTCCAACAGGAACGGCGAGTAGCGCCTGGATCAGGATCGCCAAGGTAAAGGCACCTGTAAACTGCGCGCGGGTCCAGCCGAATTCTGCAGTGACCGGAATGATATAGGGGTTGATCCCGTAAATGTGGATGACGCTGACCGAATAGCCGAACATTGCGGCAAAGGGCAGTGCCCCATGGCTTCGCCACTCAGCGGATGCGCCCGGAGCGGATGGGTTCATAACGTATCTCCCTCGATTCCCAATTCGGTAAAGACCTCTTGGGTATGTTCACCGACCAGGGGCGTCGGACCTGCGACTTTGCCCGGCGTTCGCGAAAACCACGTTGGTACGCCTGGAAAGCGCACTGGCCCCTGTTTGCTCTCTACGGTTTCAAAAAAGCCGATCGCGTTCAGATGGGCGTTGTCGAACAATTGGTCGGTCGTTTGCAGGCGCGATGCCGGGATACCCAATTCGTCCAGCAACGCGATCCACTCGTCGGTCGTGCGCTCCAAAAACGTCTGCGCGAGATTCGCATAGACCGTGTCGATCTGCAGCGCGCGCTGGGCGAGCGTCGCCATATCCGGCGTGACCCAGTCGGGCTTGACGCGTTCGGTGAACAGCTTCCAATGCTTGTCATTATAGATCAGCGCCGCAACATGGCCGTCTTTGGTCTTATATGGTTTGCGATTGGGCGCAGCCGCGCGATGATAGTGTGCGGGACCAAGCGGCGGGGTAAACATGGCGCCATTTGCATGTTCGACCAGCATGAAGCTCGCCATCGTCTCAAACATGCCGATTTCGACCTCTTGCCCCTCGCCGGTGCGCGCGCGGTGGAACAGCGCCATCGTCGTCGCATAAAGCGCGGTGAGCCCTGCCACCTTGTCAGCCATGATCGTTGCGACAAAGCCCGGTTCGCCCGTCATGAGCTGCTGCACATGCGGGATGCCGCATTCCGCTTGGATTGTGTCGTCATAAGCCGGCTTGTCGGCATCGGGTCCGCGGCGGCTGTAGCCATAGCAATTGGTGTAGACAATGTCCGGCTTGATCGCGGCGACCGCCGCATAATCAAAGCCCAGCCGCGCGATTGCCTTCGCGCGCATCGAGTGGATGAAGACGTCAGCGCCAGCGATCATTTGCCGCAGCGCTTCTTTGCCCTTCGCGCTTTTGATATCGAGCACGACACTGCGCTTACCGCGGTTTACGTTGACGAATACGCCCGACATGCCCGGTACCGGCCCGGGCGAGATGTTGCGGACATCATCGCCGCCTGGTGCCTCCACCTTGATCACATCGGCGCCCATGTCCGCCATGATTTGCGTCGCATAGGGTCCAAATACCATACCAGTCAGGTCAATAACGCGAATGCCAGCCAATGGGCCATTATGTTTGAGCTTGTCGGTCATTGTCCCTCCTCTTGACCAAAAAGCGCTATCGCATCATGCTAAGCAAGCCAAATACCATCAGCTTCGCCCCGCCGATATCGTGGTAGCGGAGTGTTGAGGTGGTGCAGGCAGGCTGCTAGCCACTTCGTCATCCCATCCGCAACGCAGGATTTTAGCTTTGGACTTTTCGCTTACCGCAGACCAGCAAGCCATCCGCGAGGCCGTTCTCGGCATCTGCGGCCAGTTCTCCGACGATTACTGGCTTGAACGCGATTCCGATGGGGAATTTCCCGTCGAATTCAGCAACGCGATGGCACAGGCTGGATGGCTTGGCATCGCCATGCCCGAGGCGTGCGGCGGTTCAGGACTGGGGATTACCGAAGCTGCGATCATGATGCAGGCTGTGGCCGAAGCCGGCGGCGGAATGACGGCGTCGTCTGCGATTCACGGACCGGTGTTCAGCATGGAGCCGATCATCCAGTTCGGTAATGACGAACAGCAGCAACGGATGATCCCGCCCATTTTGTCGGGTGCGGAGCGGATGTGCTTTGCCGTGACCGAACCCAATGTCGGGCTGGATACCACCAGCCTGAAAACACGGGCAGAGGCCGTTCAGGGCGGCTATTTGGTCAACGGCGAAAAAATCTGGATTACCAACGCGCATGTCGCCGACAAGATCATGTTGCTGGCGCGCACTACCCCGCTCGATCAGGTCAAGCGAAAGACCGACGGGCTGTCACTGTTCTTCACGAAACTCGATCGTTCAGCCATCGAACACAGCCTGATCCCCAAAATGGGTCGCCATGCGGTCGGATCGAATATGCTGTTTATCAATGATTTCTTTATTCCCGAGGAAGACCGGATCGGCGCCGAAGGCGATGGATTTAAGATCATCTTAAAGGGCCTGAACCCCGAACGGATATTGCTGGGCGCGGAAGCGATTGGCCTTGGCCGCGTCGCGATCCAGCGCGCGGCCAGATATGCGCGCGAGCGCGTCGTTTTTGGCCGTCCTATTGGACAAAATCAGGGTATCCAGCACCCGCTTGCCAAATGCTGGGCGCAACTCGAGGCCGCAAATCTGATGGTGATGAAGGCGGCAACTTTGTTCGACAAAGGCGAAGAATGCGGCGTTGAGGCCAATGCCGGCAAATATCTGGCGGCAGAAGCCGGTTTTGAGGCTTGTCATACCGCTATGCTGTCGATGGGCGGCATGGGTTATGCCAAGGAATATCATGTGGAGCGTTATTTGCGTGAAGTGCTTATCCCGCGCACGGCACCGGTCAGTCCACATATGATCCTGAATTTCCTTGCTGAAAAAGTACTTGATCTGCCAAAGTCCTATTGATGACACAGACCCTTCCGCACAAAATGCGTTCGTGGCTGTTCGCCCCAGGCGACAGCGAAAAGAAAATGACCAAGGCTATGGAGGGCAATGCTGACATTGCTTTGTTCGACCTTGAAGATGCCGTCACGCCTGAAAACAAGCCAATGGCAAGGGCGTTGGTGCATGATTTCCTGAAAGCAAACGCCACGCACCAAGCGCGACTTTGGGTGCGTATCAACCCGTTTGACGGGCCTTATACGCTCGCCGACTTGGCCGCTATCATGCCCGCGCATCCCGGTGGAATCATGCTGCCCAAAGTCTATGGCCGTGCCGATGTCGATAAACTCGACCATTGCCTCTCGGCGCTGGAGGTTGCGAACGGCATCGAGGAAGGATCGACCCCGGTCATCGTGCTGGTTACCGAAACTGCCGAAGCCATGTTCCATACCGGCAGCTATAAAGGCGCGCCGCGCGTGGTCGCCCTGACTTGGGGGGCAGAGGATCTGGCCGATTCCATTGGTGCCAGCTCAAACCGCGATGCTGATGGCAGCTACAGTTTTACATATGAATTGGCGCGCAGCTTAACGGTATTGGGCGCAGCGACCGCTGGCGTTGCGGCGGTCGAAACGATATCGGCCGACTATAAAGATTTGGAAGCGCTGCGGTTGCGCGCCGAAAAGGTACGGCGGGACGGTTTTCGCGGAATGCTTGCCATCCATCCGGCGCAGGTCGACGTTATCAACGCGGCCTTTACGCCAAGCGCTGAGGAAGTTGCAGAGGCGCGCGAAATCGTCGCGATATTTGACGCCAATCCCGGTGTTGGGGCGATCGGCTATAAGGGCGGAATGCTCGACCGGCCTTATTTGTCCCGCGCGCTGCAACTGCTGGCGCAGGTAGACCCGGTTTGACCCATAATATCGATGCGGCAGGGCTTGATCTTGGACAATATATAAAGGCGGGCGATGCCGTCGTTTTTGGACAGGCTTGCGGTGAACCGACGACGTTAATCGAGGCGCTGATAGCACAATGCGCAGATATTGGCGGCCTATCCGCCTTTATCGCCACCAGTTTTTCAGGCATTTTTACCCCCGAAACGTCAGAGAGCTTCGCGCTTTCAAGCATGGGTGCAATCGGCGCGCTGCGGTCGATGAGCAAGGCGCACAAGCTTGGCATCGTTCCATGTCATGTCGGACAGGTCGCGCCGCTGATTGAACAAGGCCTTATCGGTTGCGACGTCGCCATGGTTCAGGTCAGCCCCGCCAATGCTGATGGCAACCACAGTTTCGGTCTCATCAGCGATTATGTGCAGGCCGCCGTCGCAAAGGCACGTATTGTTATTGCCGAGGTTAATCCGCAAGTGCCGTATACCTATGGCGAGTTGTTGCCTGCATCCCGCATTGATGTTGCGGTGCATGTCGACCGTTCGCCCGCCGAAGTTCGCCCCGCGTCGATTTCGCAGACCGACGAAGCGATTGCGCGGCATTGTGCGGAATTTATCGGTGACGGTGC
The DNA here is from genome assembly GCA_002255985.1 of Sphingomonadaceae bacterium PASS1. Classification (GTDB taxonomy): domain Bacteria; phylum Pseudomonadota; class Alphaproteobacteria; order Sphingomonadales; family Sphingomonadaceae; genus Sphingorhabdus_B. The sequence continues at coordinate 38,784 of NKIR01000003.1, read as the reverse complement.
CGTTATTCAAACGGGCGTTGGTGCGGTTCCCGACGCCATTCTACGGTTGCTGCATGACCGCAAAGATTTGGGCGCCCATTCAGGCATGCTGGGCGACGGGCTGGTCGATCTGGCTGAGGCAGGGGTGCTGACCAATGCGCGCAAGGAGATTGATGCTGGCGTGTCGATCAATGGCGCGCTCATTGGTACGCGGCGGTTATATGATTATGTCCACCACAACCCCGCCGTGCGGATGGCACGTTCGGATTATACGCATTCCGGCGCGGTGCTGGCCCAACTGTCGCGGCTTGTGACTATCAATTCCGCGATGGAGGTCGATCTGACCGGGCAGGTCAATGCGGAAGGCACAGACGATGCCTATCTTGGCGGCACCGGTGGGCAGGTCGATTTCGTCCGCGCAGGCGTTCGGTCGCCCGGCGGCCATTCAATCATTGCTTTGCCCGCAACCGCAAAAGGCGGCACGATCAGCAAAATCGTGCCTTTGTTATCGGGTCCAGTGACGACCGCGCGGAGCGAGGTAGATATCATCGTCACCGAATTTGGTGCGGCTCAATTGCGTGGTCAGAATTTGGCAGAACGTGCGCGGCGGTTGGTCGCGATTGCGCATCCTGACTTCAGAGATGAACTTAGTAAAGCTGCATATATTATTGAAAAAAGAGGTTTTTGAGTATGTCCGATGCGGTATTGTACGATCTGTTGCCAGAGGGCATTGCGATCATCACGATCAACCGCCCCGAACAGCGTAATGCCTTAAGCCTTGAGGTGCGGCAGGGTCTGTTTGCGGCGTGGGACCGGTTCGAAAATGACGCGGACGCGCGTATCGCGATCCTCACGGGCAGCGGTGAAAAGGCGTTTTGCGCAGGCGGCGATCTGAAAGAAATGGTCGAACGCAAATTGCAGGTGCCGCCCCGCGATATGTTTCCGGTGCCTTATGAAAATATCAAGCTTAGCAAGCCGACTATTGCTGCTGTAAACGGTGTGGCCTTTGCAGGTGGGTGGATGATTTCACAAGCCTGCGACCTGTGCGTTGCCTCTGATACGGCAAAATTTGCCATCACCGAAGTTAAAGTTGGCCGGGGTAGCCCTTGGGCAGCCCCGTTGATCCATATGATTCCGCAGCGTATTTTTATGGAAATCGTGCTGACTGGAAAACCGATCAGTGCGCAACGTGCCTATGAAATCGGTTTGGTCAACCGCATCGCGGAACCGGCCGCGTTGATGGATGCGGCGCTGGAACTTGCGCGTGAAGTGTTGGAGGGCGCACCGCTCTCTGTCGCCGCCGCCCGCGAAACCGTCATGCTTTCGACAGAAATGGGCCGGGCAGCAGCCATCGATGCAGGCTATGAAGCGCATGTCACAGCATATACCAGCGAAGACGCGCAAGAAGGCCCGCTGGCCTTTTCGCAAAAGCGTAAGCCGGAGTGGAAGGGCCGTTAAGGCCGGTTCAGCGCGCGCTTATTGACCAAAGGTCGTTGATAAGATGGATCGCTTTTGTCCCGCGCCGAAACGCCGTTCAAGCCAATGTCGGGTATATCGCCAAAGGGTGGCGGCAATGATGGTTGCAGGCAGCTCCATTCGATGATGTTGGTCCGCAGCGCGATTTTCCACGCGCCGCAGCGCCGCTCCAGCCGGTCAATATACCGCCCGCCCGCCAGCATGACCGTCTCATCGCCGCCTTCTTCCCACGGATGATTGCGTGCGACGAACTGGTAATAGCATTCGCTATGTGCCGTATCGCCGTCAATATCGACATGATGGTTTAACAGCAAATGATGGGTCAAAAGCTGTCCCGATTCATGCATCGGTTTCGCCCAATCCCAGCAATCTTGCACATCGCCTACATAAGGGCCGGCGGCAATTTCGGCATCGTCGTGAAAGGCGGAAAGATAAAGGTCGCGGTCAAAACGGTCCATGCCCCGGCAAAAACGTAACAGGCAATCATGGATGTCCTGCCGGTCAATGACCGACTGAATTCGTTCTGCAGTCATGCATCTTTGCCCTTGTTGTGTGCCCATTTGAAAGTTTCGCCAAGATGATCCATCATGCCCGACGGGTAGGGCGGGAAGACCCATTTTTCTTCACCATTGCGGATGCCTTCGCTGTTCGCCGCGACTTCCTCCGGTGTCCAGTCAGCCTGCCACAGCCCTTTGGTCTCAATGGTCCAGGCGCGCGCCATGCGGCCACCGCCTGCGACATAATGTTCGCCTGTCACGGCGCAACTGTCATGGCATAGCCATGCTACCATCGGTGCGACCAGTTCGGGGTCAAGCGGCGGATAGGCGCTGGTATCCAGACCGTCGGCCATACGCGTTACCGCGGCTGGAATGATGGTGTTGGAATGAATTCCATGGTCACCGCCTTCCAGTGCAATCACGTTATTCAGACCCATCAGCCCCGCTTTTGACATGCCGTAATTGACGGTCGTCTGACTACCATAAAGCCCGCTGCACGACGCCGTCAGCACAACACGACCATATTTGGCAGCGACCATGTGCGGCATCGCGGCTTTGGCGAGGTAAAATCCGCCCTTGAAGTGCACGTCTGTCACCGCGTTAAAATCGTCAATGCTCAGATCGGCAATCATACCATAGCGGACGTTGCCGGCGTTGTGGATCAGGATGTCAATGCGGCCCCATGTCTGGATCGCGCTTTGAATGATGGCGGCTGCGCCCTCTGGCGTTGCCACCGATTCTGCACAGGCAATCGCTTCGCCGCCCGCCGCTTTGATTTCGGCGACCACGTCGTCAGCCGGATTGGCGAGTATCTCGTCGCCGCGCGTGGCGCTGCCATTGTCATTGACCACGATTTTGCAGCCACGCGCTGCAAGCAGCAAGGCATAAGAACGGCCCAGCCCGCGTCCGGCTCCGGTAATCACGGCCACGCGGCCATCGAAACGTAACTCGCTCATTTGCTTTTCCTTATTCGTTCAATCAATCGGTGCCCAAATTGGCGAACCGCGGGTTGCGCGCGCCGATGGGATGATGGTTCCATCCACATCGGTAATTCCATATTCCTGTGCCAGCTCCGCTGTTACAAATTCCCCTCCGGACCGCTGCATAACATCAGGATCGGTGGCGAGCGCGGCAATGACGCGGCCGGGATGCTCGACCGAGCTGCCTTTTTGATTGGTGATGGATGCAGTCATCTTGCCGGCCATTTTGGCGAAATTATCCTTCGCCTTTTCGGTCATCGTCAGCCCCTGCCACAGTGTCAATGCCGCGATATTGTGCGGCTTCAACTCGACCGCCATGTCGCGTGACATGCGTCCTACGGCTGTTTTTGATGTGCCGAAAATGACGCCATAGGTGTAAGTGGTTGCAGCGAAGCCTGAAATGGCAACGATCAGTCCGCTGTGTTGCGGGACCATGATCTGTGCGGCGTGCCAGGCGGCCACATAGTTGGAGCGAACGCCAACCTCCCACATTTCAAGGTTCGATAAAGGCTTTTCCCAAAACCCGCCGGGTTCGATCAGATCGTCCGAAAGCAGGAAGGCGTTGTTGACGAGGATGTCGAGGCGGCCCTGTTCGTCGCGGACTTTTGCAAATAGCGCGGCGACGGCTGCGTCATCGGCATGGTCACAGGCAACCGCCACACCCTTGCCCCCCGCTGCATCGCAATCGGCGGCTGTTTGGCCCACTGTGCCGGGGAGGTAATAGTCGCCTTCGTTGACCGTCCGTCCGGTGACGTAAACGGTTGCGCCTTCACGTGCGAGTGCAATGGCGATGCCTTTGCCGATTCCCCGGCTGGCGCCGGTTACCAGTGCGACCTTTCCGCTAAGCTTTTTATGCATTAGGCGGCCGGACATAAGTGGCCTCATCCGCCGCCGGGCCATCGGGAAAAGCGCCGTAATTCGGCGTATCGGCAAAATGACCGGTCATATCTGGTGCCCCACGATACTTCATGCTCCAATGCCGCTTTTTGAAGCACCAGCGGTCATTTTCTATAATATAATCATCATGATACCATCCGATCGTCATCGCCGTACTGCCATCTTGCATCCGCGCAAACTCGGTCATGTTCAATCGACCCCGCGCGACACCTTCGCCGACTTCCAATATAGGCAATCCAGTGATGATATGAATATGCGAACAACGGCCCAGCATGTTGCGGCAAGCCTCGCCAATTTTCTCGCGACCGGCAATTTCCATGCCCGCAATTTTCCAGAGCCCTTCACTGGTAAAACAGCTTGCAAACTCTTCTGCGTCCTGCCGCCAAACGGCATCGGCAAATCGGGCATGCAGTTGGCGGATGCCGACATCGGCTGCGATAAAGTCTGTCATTTGCATCTACTCCTTGACCTGTGCTTTAGCACTAGATTGGCAGGGTAAATCTATCCGGCACAGTTGCAATTGGGCATTAGCGCCACGGCGATGCACTGTCTGCACAATCCGCTTGAGCGCAAGCGCTGCTTACTGGCACTATGCATTCATAATGAGCCAACGGAGATTACAGCGATGAATGATACCGGAAAAGTCGTGTCGTCTGCCGACCAATTGGAAGCGCCCGTTACCATAGGCACCGAGGCTTATGTGTCCGTCGATTATGCCAAGAGCGAACGCGACCTTCTTTGGCGCAAATCTTGGCTACAAGCGGGCAGACTGGAAGATATAAAGGGCGAGGGCGACTTCATCACGTTCGATATCCATGACGATTCGATTATCGTGGTGCGTGAAGATGCCGTCACCGTTCGCGCTTTCCACAATGTTTGTGTTCATCGTGGCCGCAGGCTTATCGATACACCATCTGGCCAGCGCAATGCGCGTGGGTCCGCCAGAAACTTCACATGCGGTTTTCATGGCTGGACATATGGATTGGACGGCGCATGCAAACATGTCCCGCATATTGACGATTGGCAGGGGTCGCTTACCGAAGATCGCATCCGTCTTACCGGTGTCAAATGCGAAACATGGGGCGGATGGATCTGGATCAATATGGACCCGGATAGCGTATCGCTATCCAAATGGCTTGGTGTCGTGCCCGAGATGCTCGATCCTTACGGTCTGCAAAATATGCGTCCGCGTTGGCGCAAATGGATCATTTTCGATTGTAACTGGAAAGTGGCCATGGAGGCGTTCAACGAAACCTATCATGTTGCCACGACCCATCCCGAATTTAACGCATTCGGCCAGTTTCGCGGTTGGGCGCGAAACCAAGGCTTGCACAGCCATATTGGTTATGAAGCGCCAAAGGGACTTGAAGAAGACGCCGGCAAAATGCGCACCGGAACTGGCGCCGATCCGCGCAAGTCGACCGCTGAAATGCAAGTGTTCACTTGGGAAAATGCCAACACCAACACGACGTTGACTTTAGTCAATGCGGCGAAGCGACTGGTTGACGAACTGCCCGACGACACGCCGGCAACGGAGGTTTCGAGGCACTGGATTGCGACTGCACGCGCCGATGATGAAAAGCGCGGTGTTGTCTGGCCGACGGTCGACCCACTGCATACTGCAACGGCCGGGACGGCGTGGCAGATTTTCCCGAACTTCCAGATCGGCCATGCGGTCAACAACATGCTTTGCTACATGGCGCGTCCTTGGGGCAATGATCCAGACAAGTGCATTTTTGAAGCCGCGGTTTATGAACTTTATCCCGAAGGCGAAGCCCCCGAAGCCGATTGGGAGTACACAGATCCAGCCGATTGGCCGCCGGTGCTGCAACAGGATTTTGCCAATATGGTGGCCGTGCAGCAGGGGATGAAAAGCGCTGGGTTCAAAGGCACCCAGCCCAATCCCTATATGGAGCGTTCCACCGCCAGCCTGCACATGAACCTCGCGCGGTTCATGGGTACGGGCGCGCCAGTAAAAACCGGCTAAGCTTAGGCGAAGGGCTCTTCGCCTCTCAGCTTGGTGCGGTGCATCATCCGGTCGCTGGTCGGATCATACCATTCGGCGCGGTGCATGGTGCCGGTATTGTCCCAGATGACCAGATCGCCTGCATCCCATTCATGGCTATAGCTAAACTGTTCCTGCGTGGCCCATTCACGAAGCCCATGGATGATCTCCGCACTTTCAAACGGTGTTTTATCGATAATCCGCAAGGTGGTGCAGCCGAGCACCAAGGATTCACGGCCAGTCTGATGTTTCCAAACCAATGGCAGCTCATTTTCGCCTACGCGGAACATACCCTGCAATTTGGCTATCGGCGGTTCAGGTTCGTAGTAAAAGATGGTTGGCCACACGGCATGGATGGCGCGCAGATCGCGTAATGCGTCTTTGCGATTATCTGGCAGTGCATCCCATGCGGCGTAGGTGTTGCAAAAGCCGGTGTTACCGGTGCCTTTCGCGGCAGGGGTGTGGCACGATAGCAGCGATGCCAAAATGGGCACGTCATTCATGGTGCCGTCGATATGCCAATACAGGCTGCCTTTCAGATATTCGGCACCTTCGCTGTTCAGTTCTGGATTGACGGTAATCTTACTGACATTTTCGCCGTCCATCCCCTCAGGCGCAAATTCACCCAGCGTTTTGGTGAAGGCAATCTGTTCGGCATCGGTGAAATTAATCTGCTTGAATACCAGTACGCCGCGTTCCTCCAAAAGATCGCGGATTGCGGGACCAAGATCTCCCGTAAGGAGCTCTTCTTTCGAGTTGAGAATCCGGCTTGCAATGACCGGGCGGATCGCTTCGTGCTGCAATATTGATTGTGAAAGTGCGGCGCTTGCCATGTCTAATTCTCCCAAGCTTCTGTGCCTTGCAGGATAGTGCGATGCATCATCCGCCCAGCATCCGGGTCATAGGGTGTCGCGCGGTGCAGCGACGTACGGTTGTCCCAGATAATGGTATCGCCAACATTCCATTTATGCGTGTACATATAAGGCTCGCTTGTTGCGAAATTACGCAGTCCATGCAGAATGCGATAGCTTTCCTTGGGCTCAACACCGATTACATAATGGGCGGTATTGCCCAAAACAAGGGAATGGCGGCCTGATTTGTGTTTGCAAACCAAGGGCAGCTCGGCCTCGCCATGGCCTTGCCAGCGTTCAAGCTGTTCCATCGTTGGTTCGGGGGTGTGAAATAACTGAGAGCGCCAAAGCGAGTGCACTACGCGCAGGTCGGCTATCTTCGCTTTGGTCGCCTCGTCCAGATCGGCATAGGAGCTTGCTGTGTTGGCAAATTCGGTGTCGCCACCTTCTTGGGTTAACACTTTGGCTGTCAACATAGAGGCACGGATCGGAACTGGGTTCATCGTGCCGTCAATGTGCCAATACATGCTGCCCATCAGATATTCGGCGACATCATAGTTGATCTTTTTATCCAGACTGACTTTGAATACGCCCTGTTTGGTTGCCGCGCCGCCTATTTCTTTCACGCTGCCGCCCAGAACGTCGGTAAAGGCAACCTGTTCGTCATCGGTCAGATTCAGTTCGGGAAAAACCAAAATTCCAGTGTTTTCCAGCCGTTCGAGCAACTGCTCGCTTAAATTGCCCGACAGCAATTCGGACTTCGTGTTAAAAACGCGTGTTCCGATTTTTTCCTTGATCGGTTCTGCGTGCAATTTTGCCTCGGTCAATTCTGCAACCGACATGGGATATCTCCTGAAATTTGCCTTATGCTGAACACCTGTTCAGCATATTGATATATACTTGTCAATCGGTGGGCGGCAGCAGACGGTCGAGCCAATGGTCAACCCATGCCGTCGCTTCTTTGTGCCCTGTTGAAACGCCGAGTGCGCTCTCCATAAACAGCGCACGTCCAATGCCTGCCAAGATAACGCTCAGCCCAGCTGGCGGGCAGCCGTCGGGACCGTTAAGCCGCGCACCCAAAAGCTGCTCAAACAATTCCACCTGCTGCTTGCGCATCGCGTCGCTATGCGTCGCAATCTTCGCACGGATCGCCGGGCGGCGGATGGCGAGCGCCAGATATTCGACCGAGAGCGCGGTTCGGCTGTCGTCCGAAAAGAAACGCCACAACGCGCGAACGGGGTCGCCGCTGGCAATTGCTGCTTCGATCATCTCGTCACTTTTCGCAGCGCCGCGTTCAAAGACTGCGAGCAGTAAGTCGTCGGTCGTTGGGAAATAATAATGAACAAGTGACGGCTTAAGTCCGGCGCGCAGCGCAACACGGCGCGTACTAGCGGCCGAGTAGCCTTCTTCGCGGATTACCATCTCGGTAGCGGCAATTATCAGCGCGCGTGTTTCGGAGCTTTCCGCGCCTATCCGTCGTTTTGTTACCTCTGGCGCAGTTACGGTCATCTGATGTTGGTTATCCTTGCGTGGGTAGGCCGCTCATCGCGAGCCACCCACCGTCATTTACGAAATCCGCACCGGTAGCAAAACTCGATTCGTCGCTGGCCAGAAACAGCGCCATTTTTGCCATCTCGTCAGGCTGGGCGAGGCGACCCAATACGCCCATCCGATCGATTATGGCGTTGGAAGTCGGCATTCCCGCCTTTTCCATCTCCATGCGCTGATGCTTTGCCATTGGCGTTTCGGTCGCGCCTGGGCAAAGCGTATTGACGCGAATTCCGTGCCGCGCCAGTTCGACTGCGGCAACTTTGGTCAAGCCAACGAGCCCGGCCTTTGACGCGCAGTATCCAGCCGAACTCGCCGCGATGAAAGCGCCGATTGATGCCGTATTGATGATAGAACCGCCGCCTGCTTCGATCATTTTGGGTGCGACATGTTTGATCATCAACCACGGACCTTTGAGATTGACCTCGACAACCCGGTCAAATGCGGCCTCGTCGATCTTCAGGATTGATTGCTTGTTTTCGGTGTCGGCCCCAGCGTTGTTGAAGAGGATATTGGGCAAGCCAAGTTCAGTAACGGTGCGTGTAACGATCCGCTCGACATCTGCGGTTCGCGTTACATCGGCACCAATTGAAATCGCGTTGCCTCCAATCGCGGCTATCTTTGCCATCGTTTCTGCATTGTTCTGTTCAGACAGATCGATGCAGGCAACTCGGGCGCCCTCTTTGGCGAACATGACGGCTGACGCCTGTCCCATGCCCCCGGCAGAGCCGGTGATGATTGCGATCTTGCCCGCAAGGCGCATGACTTAATGCGAACCCATATAGCGGCCACCATTGGTGCTGATCGTCTGGCCGGTAATATAGCTCGCTTCTTCTGACGCGAGATAGGCAGCGGCGGCGGCGATATCTTCGGGTTGGCCGATGCGCTTCATTGGAAGCGTCTGGGCAAAGGCCTCCGCATCAACCGGCGCGGCGCGCAGCATCGGTGTATCGATAAAGCCTGGCGGGATGATGTTGAACGTTACGCCCGACGCCGCGAATTCCAGCGCCAGTGCCTTGCTCATCCCGAGGAGACCGCCCTTGGACGATACATAATGACCCTGCGCAGGCGATCCCGTTTGCACCGACGAAGACGTGATGTTTATCACCCGGCCCCAACCGGCCTCAAGCATGTCGGGAAGACATTCCTTCGTCATCAGCCACGGGCCTTTAAGATTGATGCGGATGACTTTGTCAAAAAGCTCGTCGTCGGTTTCGAGGAACAGATTGAATGGTGCAATTCCTGCATTGTTGACAAGGATAGCAATCGGCCCAAGCTCCGCACGTGTTTGGTCCGCGGCGGCTTTGATCGCCGCTTTGTCCGAACAATCGGCATTTATCGCAATGGCCGTGCCGCCCGCATCGCGAACCATCTGCGCGGTTTCTTCGGCACCGGCTGCGTTAATATCCCAGATTGCGACTTTCGCGGTATCCTCGGCCAGCCGAACGGCTATCGCGCGGCCAATGCCTGAACCTCCACCGGTTACAACCGCAACCCGACCTTGCAACGAACGTGTCATCAAAGCATCCTTTTAAAAAATTTGAACTAGTGTTCAGCATCGGGCGAGCCGCTTGTCAAGCTTAGGTCATCGCCGCTGCGATAGCGCATTTTAGGCCTGACGGTTACGTCTGCGATTTGATAGGCCGATCCGAACCTTCATTATGGAAATAGACAATGACAGCAGCGTTACAGGACATTCGCGTTATTGATATGAGCCGCGTTTTTGCAGCACCCGTCGGCGCGCAGATTTTGGGTGATCTCGGTGCGGATGTGATCAAGATCGAACGCCCTGGGGTCGGCGATGACGGCCGAGGCTATGGCACGGCGTGGATCAAAGGCAGGGACGGCATCGAGACGAAACAGTCAAGTTTTTTCACCGTCGCTAACCGCAATAAGCGCTCAATCACCGTCAACCACAGTAAGCCCGAAGGGCAGGAGATCATCCGGACCTTGGTGAAAAACGCCGATGTCCTGATTGAGAATTTCAAGGTCGGCGACCTAAAGCGATACCGGCTCGATTATGATAGCCTCAAGGAAATCAACCCCCGCCTAATTTATTGCTCGGTAACCGGCTTTGGCCAGACCGGTCCTATGGCAGCGCTTCCGGGCTATGACGGCCTGTTTCAGGCGACGGGCGGCATGATGGCGGTGACCGGCATCGCCGACGGAAAACCAGGGGCAGGGCCGCTAAAGGCCGGACCTAGCCTTGTCGATTTTTTGACGGGGCACAACACAGCTCTGGCAATTATGGCGGCGCTGATCCACCGCGCTAATACCGGGGAGGGGCAGTATATCGACATCGCACTGCTCGATACGTCGGTGGCGATGGTCAGCCATATCATGCAGGATTATCTCATTAGTGGCGTACCCCCGCCACGCCTTGGCAATGGCGGCAATGGCGGCGGGCCGGCGGACTTGATCGCGGCCAGCGACGGTATTGTCTATCTGACCGCTGGAACGGATGAACATTACCGGCGGTTGACGGTGTTGATGGAACAGCCAGAGCTTTTTACCGATCCGCGGTTCGACAGCAATTTCAAGCGCGGGCGCACAGGGCAAGCGGAGTTGATTGAAATTATTTCCGCATGGAGCCGTCAGTTCACGGTTGCCGAGTTGCTGGTAAAGCTGGATGGCGCCCAAATACCCGCGGCCAAGTATAATGAGCTTGCAGAGGTATGGACGGAACCGCAGGTGCAGCATCGGGGCCTACGTGCAAATACCCCGCACCCTTGGGCCGAGACGGGCTCTGTCGACCTTATCGCCAGCCCGCTTGCGCAAATGTCGGCTACACCCGCCACTATTCGTCGTCCGCCGCCAATGCTGGGCGAGCATAACGCAGATGTGTTGACCGAGCTTGGGTATGACGAGGAGCGCATCGTTGCACTTAAAGCGATGGGCATCATCTAAGTTTAGCATCGCTCCCGCGCTTTAGGGCGATCGATAGTCTTCATGGTTGCACGAAGCAGTCGAGCGGCTAATTTTGAATATATAGGTTTTTCTAAGAGAGGCATAATATGGCCGAGGCCGACCCTAAATCATTGATTCCCTTCAAGGTAACCGAGCCGGACCGTATCCCGACTCCGCGTTATTATGATGAAGCGTTTTACAAGCTGGAATGTGACAAATTATGGCCACATGTCTGGCAAATGGCGTGCCGGGTAGAGCAGCTTCCGGAAGTCGGCGACTGGATCGAATATAGCCATCTGGGCAAGTCGGTGATTGTCACCCGCACCAAAGACGGCATCCGTGCTTTCCATAATGCGTGCCGCCATCGCGGCGTTCAACTGGTCAGTGGCCACGGCAATTGCAAAACCCAAGGTTTCATCTGCCCGTTCCATGGCTGGCGCTGGGACGGCGAAGGCAAGAACAGCTTTGTTTATGGCCGGCATATGTTTGATGAGCGCCAACTGGACGCAGGTGATCTGGCCTTGATCCCTTGCCGAGCAGAAGAAGCGCTGGGCTGTGTATTCATCAACTTCGATGATGATGCGCCTAGCTTTGCCGACACCATCGGGCCGGTATTGGGTCGGTTGGAGAAAAAGGGCCAAAGCGGGCAGCGCGCTGAATGGTGGTTTTCAACCGAAATCCCCGCCAACTGGAAGATCGCCATGGAAGCCTTTATGGAAGGTTATCATGTGATGCGAACACATCCACAGCTGCAACAGGCAGCACCCATGATCTACAATATGATGTATGGCATGGATACGGGTGGCATCGGCTTGCCGATCAATCCCAACCTGAGCGTGCGTGAAAATGTCTATGCACAATTCAAGCATATGGAATTGCTGAGCGAGGGCATGTCGGGAATGCTACACACAAAGGAAGTGGAAATTGCGCGCCACTTGCTTGAGGTCGAACTACCTGAAGATCCGCAGCAGGGCGTTATGATGTGGTATGGCATCGTCCAGCACCAAATAACCGAGAAACTGCGTGCGCGGGGAGAAAATGTGCCCGATCTTAACGCGGTCGCGGTATCCGATCCGGTGAACGCAGTGGAGTTCATTTTTCCTAACTACTTCCTACTGCCATTTATGACCAGCACGTCGGCCTATCGTATCCGTCCGACAGGTCCTGAGACCTGCCAATTCGAAATCTGGTCGCTGACCCATTTTGCTCCGGGCGATGAACCAGAACCGATCATGGAACCGACGGTCCTGCCTTATAACAGCGAGGAATTCCCTCCCATCCCGCGTCAGGATTATGCCAATATCCCGATCCAGCAGAAGGGTTTGCATGCCAAGGGCTTCGATTTCATGCGCCTGTCGAAAGACATCGAAGGCATGATCAGCAATTACAACCGCATCATTGACGGCCATCTTGAAGGCAAGCCTGCGGACAAGCTGGCGGCAGCCACCCACACGCTGGGCGGTAATTTTGATGGCAAAATCTTTGAGTATGATTTCTGAAGCGGGGGAGGATTTGCATAAACTCCTCCTCTTCATGAAGCGTAAACCCGGAATGAGCATCGCTGATTTCCGCGATTATTATGAAAACCGGCATATGCCGCTGTGCATGAAATATATGCAGGGCGTAGAGCGCTATTTTCGACGCTATCTAGAGCCGGTTGAGGGTATGGGTGAGCCATATTTTGACGTGATTACAGAACTTTGGTTCAGGTCTCGCGCGCCCGTCGATATGATTGTGGCTGCCATGCAAAAAGACGCTATGCCGATCGATGTGATCACCGACGAGCTTAATCTGTTCGACCGCAGCAAGACGCGCTTTCATATAGTCAGCGAAGCCGAAACTGATTTGAGGAAAAATTGAAATGCAAGTTGCAATCATCACGGGCGCCGGAAGTGGAATCGGACTCGAAACAGCGCGAATGCTGCACGAAAAGGGTATGGCGATTGTTGGTGTCGGGCGCAGTCCCGACAAGCTGAAGGTGCTTGAGGAGACCATTGCAGACCCTGCACGCCTTGCGACCATTTCCGTCGATATTTCGGCCGACGACGCACCGAAGCAAATAGTTAACCTTGCGCTCGATCGTTTCGGCAGGATTGATTTCCTGATCAACAATGCGGGTCTTGGTAGTCCCAAACCACTTGATGAAACCGACGATGCCATGCTGGATGAATTTCTGGGCGTCATGCTGCGTGCGCCGTTCCGGCTTTGCCGCGAGGCGATCCCGCACATGCAGTCAGGGTCGGGCGTGGTCAACGTCACGTCCACTTTCGCAATGATAGGCGGTAAGCGGGGAGGGGCCTATTCGGCGGCAAAGGGCGGCCTAAAATCGCTGACCGAGCATATGGCGTGCGAATATGGACCACGGGGAATCCGGTCAAACTGTGTCGCCCCCGGTGTCACCATGACCGATATGGTGCGCCACCGTTTCGAAGATGAGACGTTCCAACGCGTCAATGTCGAAACTACGCCCTATCCGCGGCTCGGCGAAGTCGCCGATATTGCCAGCACCATTGCGTTCCTTTGCTCGCCCGGTGCAGAAATGATCAACGGTCAGACGATCACGGTCGATGGAGGCTGGACCAAGACCAAATATCTTTCGCCGCGTGTGCTGAATTCGGTTTGGAGCGACCCGGAATAGCTTCACAACCGCCGCCGCGATAAATCTACGCGCTGGTTGCTCTGCGCTTCTATCCCTGCGAAAATCCCGCATCGACTATTTTTTTGGAGAATACCCATGGCCGAAGCCGACACACAAGACATCGCCGAAAACGCTCGCAAATATTGGTCGGCCGAAGGATATACCGAAGGCGGCGTTATTCGCGAGGTGGATTATGCTGCGCAGTCGGGCGGCCTGCATCCTTCGCTAGAAGGTATCAAGATCGTCGATACCGATACGCACATTACCGAAGCTCCGGATCTGTTCACGAGCCGTGCGCCAGCCAGATATAAGGACAAGGTGCCTTATGTGAAGCTCGATGCGGACGGTGTAGAGCGTTGGTATGTCGGCGACCGCAATTTCGGGTCGATGGGCGGCAACGTGATCCGCAACGACAATAACAAGTTGCTTGGTCGCCTTGCCTTTCCGAAGCTCGAACAAGCGCATCCTGGCGGTCATATTATGAAGGATCGCCTCAAGGCGATGGACGACATGGGCGTATATGCCCAGATCTGCTATCAAAATTCGGGTGTCACTCAGGCCGGCTCGCTGATGAGCCTTGGCGACCCGGACCTCGCGCTTAACATCGTCAAAATCTACAATGACGCATCGATGGAATATGCTGAAGATTCCGGACAGCGCATCTTTAACATGGGACATTTGCCGTTCTGGGACCAGAAGGAAATGGAACGGGAAGCGCGGCGTTGCATCGACGGCGGCATTCGCGGCTTTGTACTACCCGACACCCCCGAGCGCGTGGGCGTTCCTAGCTTTAACTATGATTATTGGACGCCGTTCCTCGAAATGTGCGACGCGACGGGATCGCCGATCAACTTCCATCTTAACAGCGGCGTCGATCCGAACACTATTACTTGGGAAGGCTTCGGCTTTGAACAGACACTGTCTGTCGTGGCGACGATGTTTTCGATCGGCAATGCAGCAACGCTGGGCAACTGGATGGTTTCCGGTCGGCTCGACCGCCATCCGGGGCTAAAAATCGGCTTGATTGAAAGCGGTATGGGCTGGTTGCCTTTTGCGATCGAGGCGCTGGAGCATCAGTTCAACGAAATGCTGCCGTCGAAATTGGGCATGCTGAAGAAACGGCCGTGGGATTATTTCCGCGACCACTTCTTCTGCACCTTCTGGTTTGAAAAAGTGGGTCCGAAGCTGCTTCTTGAAACCATCGGCGTCGACAATGTGATGTTCGAAACGGATTTCCCGCACCCAACCTCACTCTATCCAGGCGTGCAAGCGCATATCGTCGATGTGCTCGGTGGCTATGACTTTGCAACCAAGAAGAAGGTTCTGCAGGATAATGCTTCGCGGGTTTACCGCCTGCCGTTCTAAATGGTGTTGCGGCAGGTCGTTCAGGCCTGCCGCACCGCGATGACGCTACCTTCGCCGTCGCCAGACAGATACAGCGTGCCATCGCTTCCCGCCGCGATTCCCGCAAAATTCACCATAGGGCCGGACATATCGCCAATGGGGCCGAGGAATTTGGGCGTAATCCCTGCAGGAGCACCCACAGGCAGGCCGCTGACTATTGCCGTTACGTCGCCGCTCGCCGGATCGATTGCAAATAACGTTTTTGCAGTGGTGTCGACCGCGTAAAGCATCCCGTTGCTGACGCACAACCCCTCTGGACGGCCCAATCCGGTGACCAAAGCTTCTGCCGAACTGCCGTTGCGGATCATGCTGATGCGGCCGGAACCGGCCTCGGCCACAAAAATAGTGTCGCCCTGTACCGCAACGCCCATAGGCTTGCTGAGGCCGCTTGCGATTTTCCGTATCTCACCACCGTCGGACAAATGGACCGCACCGGTGCCATATTCCGCAAATACGACAGCACCACCCGACGTTGTCGCAACACCCATTAGCTGGTCATAGCCGTGGCCGATAAAGTCACTTTCACCGGCTGCCGGACGGTAATGGGCAATGCTTCCCAGGCCAGTTGTAACAATCCACTCACCGGGGCTGGCGCTCGCGCACACGCCGCGGAGATACCCGGGGCAGCCTGGCCAAAAGATCATACCGGCCAGTTGTAAACTCTCTTCAGAAACGTCTCCACCGGGGCGGAGATTATATCCATAGACGCCGTCGCAGACAAAGATTGTGCCATCGCCGTCAACACCAAGACCTAGCGGCCATTGCAGTCCGCGCTGCACGAGCGGGCGGACCTTTCCAGGTTCCAATATTTCTGTGATTGATCCGTTGATACTGGAAACGAAAATCCGGTCGCCAACAAAGGCGACGTTGTCGAGGCCCGGCCCCAGATTGGCGAGGACTTCGCGCGTTCCGCTTTGCACATCAATACGCAGGGCATCTCCACTCGCCACTTGAGTGGTCACGATCCGGCCCTTGCTGTCGAATTTGACTGAATCAGGGACACCCAGATCGCCCGCAACCACTTCATGTGCGCCGGTGGAGAGGTCAATCGCCCAAATTTCGTTGGCGCCCATTATCGGGGCATAGAGCCTGCCGTCTGGGCCAACGTCAAAGGCGTTGGCCATAGGGATGCCGTCCTTGATGAGCCGAGGAGCGCCGCCGTTCCGGTCAAGCTCCATGATCCGCGCATCCATTCGGCACTCGCCGGCGATCAGGCGGCCCTGATTATAGGTAATTGGGTTGGCAACGGGCATGTCGCCGGCGATCACAGACATTTTGCCATTCGGGGCACGCATCGAGACGCGACCCAATGTGATTTCGGTGACGTAGAGATTGCCTGCCTCGTCGAAAACGAGGTCGTCGGGCGCGACGATGTCGCCACCCAGCGGGCTGATAACCTCGATCGCCCCGGTGTCGGGGTTTATCGCGCTGATGCTGCTCGAAGGCACCGAGGCAATGTATATGCGGCCATCGGCGCCAGTGCGGATACCGTTCGCGCCGGAAAGGCGGCTCGGTAAAGTGAGGCGGGTAACGCTCCATCCCTCGGCGGCTTGGGCAGGGGCGGAGCCGCCGAAGCGACTAGACGTTGCGGTCATATTACTTCCTCAATTTCCGTTTAGCCGATGATCGATTTTACCTCGAGATATTCGGCAAAGCCATGCTCGCCCCATTCGCGGCCATTGCCCGAATGTTTGTAGCCACCAAAGGGTGCATGGAAATCAAACCCGCCATTCACCCAGATTGCACCAGTGCGCATCCGACGGGCTATGGCGATTGCAGTATCGCGATCCTGCCCGCTGACATAGCCGCCAAGCCCAAACACGCTGTCATTTGCGATAGCAACGGCGTCGTCGATATCTTCATAGCCAATGATGACCAGCACGGGGCCAAAAATTTCCTCACGCGCAATCACTGCGTCGTTGGTGCAGGTAAACGCCGATGGCTTGACGAAGTAACCCCGCTCGAGTCCATCGGGGCGCCCGAGCCCACCGGCGACCAGCGAAGCGCCTTCGTCGAGACCTTTCTGGATATAGTCCTGAATTACGTTCCACTGGCCCTTGGAGACAACTGGACCCATCGCAACATCGCTATGCGGGTTGCCGACGGTCACCGCATCACAAGCTGCCTTCGCGGCTGCGACGGCTTCGGCCATGCGGGCGTTTGGTACCAATAGACGCGATCCTGCCGAGCAGGTCTGTCCCGAATTCACCATCATACCAGAGGTGGCCGCGGCGACGTTGGCTTCCATGTCGGCATCATCTAGGATGATCCACGCGCTTTTTCCGCCAAGTTCGAGCCCGACACGTTTGACCGTATCTGCTGCATCCTTGCTGATCTGGATCCCAACCGCTTCTGAACCTGTAAAACTAATCATGTCGACGTCGTGGTGCTTGGAAAGTGCGCTACCAATTTCACTTCCCTGACCTTGAATCATGTTGAAAACGCCCGCAGGTGTCCCCGCCTTATGCATGATCTCGGCAAGAATTTGCGCTGAATAGGGCGCAAGTTGCGGCGGTTTCAACACCGTGGTGCATCCCGTTGCCAGCGCCGGGAAGACTTTTACCGTGACTTGGTTGAGCGGCCAGTTCCAAGGCGTAATCAGGCCACAAACGCCGATAGCTTCCTTAAGAATTAGCGTTGGCCCTTTTTGCTCCTCGAACTTGAAATTCTCTAGAACTTCAATCGCCGTTTGCAAATGGCCGGCACCAAGGCCTGCCTGAAAACCACAACCCAGAGAGAGTGGCGCGCCCATCTCTTCGGTTACCGCTTCGCCCAGCTCTTGCATGCGATTGGCATATTCTGCCTGGATCGCGCGGAGCAGTTCCAGCCGTTCCTTAACGCTTGATTGTGACCAGCTAGAAAAGGCTTTGCGCGCTGCCGCGACCGCTTTGTCGACATCGGCCGCCGAACCTAGAGAGATAGTGCCGGACACTTCCTCGGTCGCCGGGTTAATGACTTGGGCGGTCTTGGGAGACACCGGATCTACCCATTGGCCGTCGATGTAGAACCGAGTGTATTCGCGCATTGTCTCTCCTTTAACTCCCTGCCGACCAATGCCGGCAGGGATTATGTTTTACTGTTGTCCTTCGGCATACCAAGTACGAAATTTATCATATTTAGGCATTTCTTCCGAATTGGCCTTTGGATCGATTTTCACATGGATCACCGCAGGGCCGCCGCGGGCATAAGCACGGGCGATTGCGGGACCAATCTCGTCAGCAGTGGTAACATATTCACCGTGTGCGCCAAGGCCTTCGGCAATTTTGTCCATGCGAACCTTATCGCTCCAATGGGTTCCGGTTTCCGCAGTACCCTGACCAAATGTGCGCTTGTAAACGCCGACTTCAAGGCCCCATTGGAAATCTACAGCAACGACGCAGACCAAAGGAAGATTGCGGCGAACTGCGACTTCGAGTTCTGCGATATGGAACAGGAATGACGAATCTGAAGTCACCAACATGCCGGGACGGGTCACGCCCGTTTCGGCAATATCGGCCAGCATCGCGCCCGTAGCATATGGCAAGCCTGTGCCGATATGGCCGTAATTCTGATTCCAGATGACATCGTTCGGTTTGCACTGGTTATAGGTCCAGCCAAATACCACTGATGCACCGCCGTCGCGGATCATGATGCCGCCTTTGGGGAACGCCTTGGTTGTCTCGACAATGAAACGCGATGTGTGAATGCCGACATCACCGGTGCCATCGCTTCGTGTTGTCGACTCAATGGCAAGTTCATCCACTTCTGCCTGGCCATCCTTCATGAACTTTGCGAGATCTTCGCCAGCCGGACGTCCAGCGCCCAAGGCACGTGTGAGTTGCGGCACAACTGCTCGCACGTCGCCCACCAATGGCACGTCGATAGGTCGGTTGACGCCTATGGCCGTTGGGTCCTGCTGGACATAAATCCATTTGCGGTTTGCTTCGCCCGCATGCCAGTGCCGCCAACGCCCAAAATGGACGGGTTCACCCAATTCGGTCGCGAGTGCGACGACGCAATCGGATGCTTCGACAGCTTCGATCGAGGCATCAGAGAAAACATATTGGAATGTGCGGTCTTCAATGCCCTTAATATAGCTCGTGCCGCCTGATGTCTGAATGACAGGGCAGTTCATTTTGAGGGCAAGCTCTTTCACGGCTTCGCCCGATTTGGTGGTGTGGACGGCGTGGCCGACCAGCAAGATTGGGTTTTTGGCCTTCAAGATCATCTCCGCTGCCTCGGCAATCCGGTCGCCATCAGCACCTTGATTGGTCAGGCGGTAACGGTGAGGCGGCAAAATCGGCGGCGCATCCAATTCTTCCAAGATGATATGCGACGGATATTCCACATAGGTCGGCCCAGGAGTGCCCGACATCGCAACGCGAATTGCCTCGCGGATCACCTCGTCAGTCTGGTCCGCATATTCGATAGCACCGGAATATTTGACGCTATCTTCGATCATCGGTTCTTGCCGCACAAACTGGATTCTTCCCCGCCGCACGCGGCGTTCGGTAACGCGCGCACGTTGGCCACCCAGGAAGATAACAGGGCTGTTTTCGACTTTACAGCATTGGATAGCGGGCATCATGTTCGCTAGGCCTGGCCCCAATGTGCCGAAGCAAAGTGCTGGCTTTCCGGTAATGCGTGATGCGGCCTCAGCCATGAAACCGGCAGCAGCTTCATGATGCGGGGAAACGACTGTCCATCCGCGTGCCTCTGCCTCGAGGCACAAATGCACGAAATTCGGATCAGGAATACCGAAAAGCGTTTTTATGCCTTCAGCCTCAAACAGGTCAAGAACACGCTTATAAACCGGAATGCCGCCTGCTTTAACTTTTAGGTCGGACGTTGCGGTAACCGGTTTGGGGTCGTCATAGCTCATGGTTTATGCCTTGATTTGCAAGCGCCCATTGCCGGGCAGTTTAAATATCAGAAGAAACGACTGCCGCCTATCGGCGAATGCAGCAACGGCAAATTGAACAAGGCAAGAGTTTATCGCTGGGGAGATGTCCTTAACGCAAAAGCGTCGGTGCGCCGCGCCCCATAAACTCGGCCAGATTGCGGTGTGCGTTAATGATTTTCTGCTCTTGATGCGGGTTGGGTAGCGCACCTTTAAAACCGCGCGACTTCATGCCTTTATGCACCCATTTCATATTGGCAAAATCCTGTGCCAACACTTTGCCCCACTTTTCCTCGGTGGGTGCAGCCAGCACCCATTCGGTATCGGGCTCTTCACCTTCGGGATAGCGTTCGAGCGCATATGCTTCAAATATGCACTGGTCGACATCTGTGGGATGGGGACGGGAACGATAGCAAAGCGCAAAGGTCACACCTTGCAGAATGTTCTGGTTGGGAAACAGCGTCCAAGCCAGCCCTGCCTCGGCCATTACTTCGGCGGGGATATCAGGCCAAATGACCCCGCGCGCGGCATCGTCTGCCTTCGCGCTGGTCATCCAATGCGACATGACGTCTGCGATACTGGAACCTTCTGGCAGCTCATCCTTCAACCGTGCCGCCGCTGCGATCAATGTATCGGTAGAAGCCGAGTAGTTGATGGTCGTGTAATTTTCATAGGCAAGTTCATAGGTCGAGATGCGCGGATCTGCGCCCTTGCCGGCGCGGCTAACCGAACCGCCCTGGCTTGTTGCTTCAGCCGATTTGCGTTGGTCGAAACCCGATACGCTGTGCAGGCCATATTGTTTGGAATAGGCATAGAATTCGGCGAAGGCCGTCAATTGGTGGTGCGTTGCGGTGGTGTGATACGGCTCCATGAATGCCTCGATCGCGGTTTTCCAGTTTGCTGGATAGACGCAATATTGACGCCATTTGTAACGCATCTTTTCGAACTCGAAATGCGATAGGATGCGACCCGCGTCGCCGAGATATTCGGCGAGCGTTTCCGCTTCCTCTTCGCGCTGGTCGATATAGATGAAACCGCCCCAAGTATCGACGCGCAATGGCGTTAGCGAGGTGCATTCGGTATTTAGTGCACCATGCCAGTCATCTTCGTCCAGTATGTAGCTGTTACGGCCGTCGATATCATAGGTCCAGCCGTGGAAGCCGCAGATGAAATTGCGCGTATTTCCCCGCACACCATTCTGGTCGGCGGGTACATCAATTAGCTGGCGACCCCGGTGTGCGCAGACATTGTAGAATGCCTTAATCTTATCAGCCGCCGTTCGGACAATGATGATCGAGTCGTCACAAATGTCGTAAGTGAAATAGTCGCCCACATTCGGGATATCTTCCTCACGCCCGGCCATTTGCCAGACACGCGGCCAGAGAAGTTCCTTTTCGGCCTTGGCATAATCGGCAGAAAGGAACGCCTCGGTGCCATATGTAACGGGGCGTTCGGCATCGAGATCATTTGGTGTAATGTTGCTGTTGGCGGTCATCTAAGCACCATACCTTCCATATTCCCATTGCCACGCCAATCGGCAAGCATGGCTTCAAAATGATCCCAGCCATAGCCCCATCCTGGGAACAATGCCCATTTGTTGTCGCCGCCTTCATTGTTGAAATAACCGGGAGGGCAGCGTGCCATCATTTCGGTGACGTCCATTTTGATCTCATTATAGGTCTTTACGTACGCGTCCTGACCCTCTTTGCTCGGCTCGACTTCATTCAATCCGCGCCGCAGTGTTTCGGCAAAGATCCAAGCTGCATGGGCGCCCTGCCGACCGAAATGTTCGGTTACCGATGAGTTGATGCCGCCCTGAATATATCCGATGAAAGCCATATTGGGAAAACCATGTGTGGTGATGCCGTGCAAGGTTGACGGCCCCTTACGCCAATGATCGTAAATCGACACTCCATCGCGGCCTTCGAATGTGCTGATGCTCCAGCGCCTTTCAAGGTCAGATGTCACTTCGAACCCGCTGGCGAAAATCATGCAATCAATTTCATATTCGACGCCATTCGCAATGAAACCTTTTTCGTTCATTTCCTGCAGACCCTGCGTATCGGATACATCGAGCAAGGTTACATTTGGCCGGTTGAAAGTCGGATAATAGGAATCGCTCGATAATGGTCGTTTGCACATGTGGTAATAATAAGGTTTTAGGGCTTCTGCTGTTGCAGGATCATTGACCAATTCATCACAGCGCGCACGCAACCGTTCCATGACACGGAAGTCCATTTCCTCGCGCTTGGCCATGAATTCCTCCATGGTTACTGGGTTGCCAGCGGCGGCGAGTTCGGCCGAAAGGTTGCGATTAATTTCGGTCCAGATGTCGCAGATCAGATCCTGCTCACCTGGCTGGAACACTTCCTGAGCGCCGCGATGAAAATTGGCCATCCGCTCTTTCTGCCAGCCCGGTTGCAGGCCGGCAGCCCAGACTGGGTCGGTTGCGGGATTAGGTCGTTTGTCGACTGTCGATGGCGTACGCTGGATAACGTAAAGCTGTTTGGTATATTCGCCGAGCGGCGGCACAGCTTGAATAGCCGTTGCACCCGTACCGACAATGGCAACGCGCTTGTCGGACAACTTGTCGAGTACCGGGTTGCCATATGACCCGCCGGTGTAATCATAATTCCAGCGAGAGGTATGGAAGACTTTGCCTTTGAACCGGTCGATGCCCCTAACGGCAGGCAGCTTAGGCATGTTGAGGACGCCGGAGGCGACGATGACAAAGCGCGCACGGATAGTGTCGCCGCGATTGGTCTCAACCTGCCAACGATGAATCGTGGCATCCCATTTCACGCTGGTTACTTGCGTATGGAACAATGCCTTGTCGGCGAAGCCGAAACGCTCGGCGATCGACTTGGCATAAGCTTGGATTTCCGAACCTTCGGAAAACTTCTTTGAAGGCATGAACCCCATTTCTTCAAGCAATGGCAAGTAGCAATAAGCGTCATTGTCGCACTGCACGCCGGGATATTGGTTCCAATACCACACACCGCCAAAGTCGCCCGCTGTGTCGATATTGCGAAAATTGGTGATACCTTCTTTGGTTAGATAATAGCTCGCCTTAATGCCGCCCCAGCCTGCTCCAAGGACCAACGCGTCGATATCTTCGTTCACGGGTACACGCGGCGCGACCGGCTTGTATGGATCGACTGCATAGTCTGCGACCACGTCGCCGGCTGGCCGTACATATTGCGCCTGGCCTTCTGCGCGCATCCGCCGTTGCTTTTCGGCCTGATATTTTGCGCGCAGAGCGGGAACGTCAATCGCTTCAATCGACGGTGTTACGGTTGGCGTGCAAGTCATTTTTGTTCCCATTTATATTACGACACACTGTCAATAATGACCTGCGAAGTCGAATCCACTGCAAAGCCCGCTTGGATTGGCGAAATCGCCTGTGCGGTAAGGGGGCGTGGTTTAACTGGGGGATTTGCTATCGTGATTGTGATTTGCAAGGACCAGTCGCATCGACCGTGCTTTTCAGCATTTGAGGCTGATATGCACTGTCTTTTAAGGAGAATAATGTAAATGCTGTCGCCGACCGCTAACGCAGACATATTGTTTGAACCCTTCCGGATTAAGTCGCTAAACCTTAAAAACCGGATCGTGATGGCTCCGATGACGAGAGGCTTTGCATCCGACGGTCTGCCCGCTCAGCCGCATGTCGATTATTACCAACGCAGAGCCTTAGGCAATGTTGGTTTGATCCTTACAGAGGGCACAGTGATTGACCGCCCTGCGTCGCGAAACGAACCAGGCGTGCCCTTCTTTCACGGCAAAGCACTGGATGGTTGGAAGTCAGTGGTGGATGCAGTGCATGATGCTGGCGGCGCGATTGGCCCACAAATCTGGCATTCTGCATCGGTAAAAAGCAAAACCAACGATTGGGAACCCGAGCACCCTGTGGAAAGCCCCTCGGGGTTAGAAGAGCCCGGCGTTCCGCGCGGGCAGGCAATGAGCGAAGAGGACATCGCCGATACCGTTGCTGCATTTGCTAGCGCCGCTGCCGATGCAAAACGGCTGGGCTTTGACACAATCGAATTCCACGGCGCGCATGGTTACTTGATTGATCAGTTTTTTTGGGATGCAACCAATATGCGCGACGACCCTTATGGCGGGGCCACGTTAAAAGAGCGCGCGCGCTTCGCTGCTGAAATCATTGCCGCTACCCGTGCTGCAGTCGGGTCTGACTATCCGATAATTCTGCGCGTCAGCCAGTGGAAGCAGCAAGATTACCGCGTGCGTCTTGCCGAGACTCCGCAGTTGATGCACGATTGGTTGATGCCTCTCGTCGATGCCGGCGTGGACATTCTACATTGCTCGCAGCGGCGTTTTTGGGAACCCGAATTTCCGGAGATCGACGGCCGGGAAGGGCTGAATTTCGCCGGATGGGCTAAGAAAATAACGGGAGCAGTCACTATCAGTGTGGGCTCTGTCGGGTTGTCTAGTGATTTCTTTGGCAGCTTTACAGGAGTACGCGCAGAAACCGCTAGCCTTGATCGCCTTATCAACCGTATGGGGCGCGCGGAATTTGATCTGATCGCGGTGGGTCGTGCGCTGATCGTTGATCCGGATTGGGCGGAAAAGGTCAGGGCAGGGCGACTGGATGCGCTGACCCCGTTCGAGACCCAAGCGCTCGCCAGTTTTATCTAAAAAGGATTTGGATTATGCCGGCTTATGCCGTTTTTATTCGCGACGAACCGCCCCATGACCCCGCAGGTCTTGCCACATATCAGAAGATGAACAGTGAAAGCGTTTCCGCCTATCTGGCGCACGGTATCAAGCCCATCGTCGTGTATGGCGCAATCGAGGCGCTAGAGGGCATTGCGCCCGATGGGGCAATCATCCTGCAATTTCCCAGCATGGCGGATGCCAAGGCATGGTATGAAAGTCCCGAATATCAAAACGCTTTGCAGTACCGTCTAAAGGCCGCCAATTATCGCGCCTTTTTAATGGAGGGCCTTTAGAATCCTGATCAACATTCTTTGTCCTGGTTTATTTGGAAGAACTGAACACTGTAATCATTATGCGATCGCCCCTGGAAATGCGGGGCGCTAAATGGCATTCCCATAACACCTTGTGACCAGTCGATCGACGCGCCCCAATCCTGAAACCAGTCATACAGCATCAAACGGCTTGCAATACGCCAGTCACCGTCACGTTTTTCAAAGACATCAAGGTAACGCCCGCCGATCACAGTGTCGTGCTCGTCTTTGTTTCCATAATCGATGCGGTGATACGAGATAACCTGCGTTTCGACCCTCGCGCTGTCGCCGTCGAGTTCGATATGGCTCTGGCCAATGTGATGCTGGGTATTGGCAATAGCATCCGCGCCGGGAACGACCCATGCGAGATATTCGTCGAACGTTCCCTTGAAGACCCCATAGTCCGTCACCGAGTCGGGCCAGTAAGATGCTGCAATATATGCGGCATCGCGGCGGTCTTCTCCGCGCGCTAGTCGTGCGATGCAGCAACGGATGTGCTCGCGGGCGAGCATGTCTTCCAAAGGTTGGTTCATCTTTAAAATTTGGCGTGATTATGCGGCATTGTCTATCTGGTTCGGCGTATATCGCCATGGCGTTCTTTGCATGCAAAATGATCACGTAAATCTGGATAAATATGCAATATAAACAAATGTTTATTTTAGATTATGGCCGCTAGCCAAAGTTTGTAATCAACACATATGTCGATTAACAGTTCGCCGGAGCGATACTTGTTGGTTGGGCGATGGCATTGTAGTTAAAAGCCGCATACGTCTGCAGAATATGCCGGAGAACAAGGCAGAGGAATTTACTTTAGGGAGAGTGAAATGAGAGCAAGTCGCGTAAAACTGTCACTATTTGCTGCAACTGCATTGTGCGCAACAATTACTGCGCCAGCATGGGCGCAAGATACAGCGCCTGTAGCAACAACCACTGCGGAAGATGCTGGTGATGAAGAGATCATCGTTACGGGTACTCTGATCCGTGGCAAGACGGTCGTGGGTTCGCAGACGCTCAGCGTGACCACTGATGCCATTGCCGCGAAAGCGCCGGTATCAACAAATGAATTGCTGTCGTTGATCCCGCAAATCGCAAACACCTTTAACGGCCGATTCGAGGTCGATCCGCGCGGCGTTAATACCGGCCTTTCAATCAACCGTCCAAATCTGCGCAACCTTCCAAGCGCCAACTCGGCCTCGGGTGGCACAGCGTTGGTGTTGGTCGATGGCTTTCGCGTCACGCCAGTAGGCGTTAACCAGTCAGCTGTTGATGTCGACATCATCCCTGCAGCTGTCTTGGCTGGGCTTGAGGTTGTTACCGATGGCGGTTCGTCCTTATACGGCGCCGACGCTGTATCGGGCGTTATCAACTTCCGGACCATGCGCAAGTTCGAAGGTCTCAAGGCTGATGCCAATTATGGCTTGGGCGACACGATCTCTGGCTACAGCTATTGGGACGCTTCGTTGACCGGCGGCATGAGCTGGGATTCGGGTAATGCCTGGATTTCGGGCAGCTATTCGAAACGCAATTCGGTGCTGAACAATGAAACGACGTGGTCGCAGAGCCAGGTTTTCAACTCCGCCGGCGTCGGCAGTTTTACCGGTACCCAGTGTAACTCTCCTGTGGGTACTGAAACCCGCTGGTTCAATTTTGGCGCTGGTTTCACGAACAATCCCGCGGCGCCCGGAGCAGGGACATTCCCAGTCGGTTCTGGTTGCGATGCCATTGGACAGGCAACTTATGCCCCTGAAGTTGAACGCTATAACGTCTATGCTGCGGTAACCCAGGAATTTTCGGACCGCCTCGATTTTAGGATGACCGGCTACTGGTCCAAGCGCGACACCACTTTGCCGATCGTCCCGCGCGGATTTACTTCGGCCGGTAGCGGTATCACCAGTGGTGCTGCTCTAACAGCGGCTTTCCCCGCAGCGTTGGCGACACCTCGTGGCGGTCTGTTTGCGGTCACGGAAGGCGTCGGTTTCCGCTTTGCGCCCAATTCGGCTTATGTAAACACACCAAACACGGTTGGTCTTGAAACATGGGGCATCACGCCGGAGTTGACGTACAAAGCCGGTGGCGATTGGCAATTGCGTGCTACTGCGCATTATGGCCAGTCCGACAATTACCAGCAGTTCTCAACAGTTAATACTTCGCTCGCACAATGCTATATCACCGGCTGTACAGCCGCTGCATCGCCGACCGGAGCAGCCATCACGGCTGGTCAGCTTAACCCGCTGAATGTTGCTGCCGCAACCGCTGCAGTAATTACCGACATCAACGATTTTGCGAGCGCTCAACAGTCCAAACAAAATATGTTTGTGACGCGGTTGGTCGCTGACGGCCCCATTTTCCAACTTCCGGGTGGCGAAGCCAAGGTCGCAGTCGGTGTCGAATATCAGCGCAATCAGGCAGAAAGCCGCCTGAATACGGGTCGTTTTGGTTCTATCAATGCGCTGCCATATCTTGACTATAGCCGTAATTCGAAGTCGGCTTTTGGTGAACTATCACTACCGGTCATGGAATGGGTCGATCTTTCGGCGTCGTTGCGTATCGATGACTACAGCGATTTTGGTTCCACCACGAACCCGAGCTTGGGCGTAAGCCTGACGCCAACCGATTGGCTGAAAGTCTATGGCCATTGGAGCACCTCGTTCAACGCCCCGACCGCAGTCGACGGCTTGGCTATCGCCACGGGTCGTTTCGCGTTGAACCAATATCTGGCGAACAGCAGCGACCCATCGCGGCGCCCAACTGATCCAGCGCCTGTGAACGACCTCGGCTTTGGTAGCCATGCAATGGTGTTGGATGGAACGAATTCCGGGACGCAACCACAGACGTCGGAAAACTGGGCAGTTGGGTTTGAAGTGACACCATCCAATGGCTTCAATTTCGGCGGACAGTTTTACTCGCTGAAATTTGATGACATTCTCGCTGCGGTTGACCCACAGAACCTCACCACCTACACGACTAATCC
Source organism: Sphingomonadaceae bacterium PASS1 (assembly GCA_002255985.1). Lineage (GTDB taxonomy): Bacteria > Pseudomonadota > Alphaproteobacteria > Sphingomonadales > Sphingomonadaceae > Sphingorhabdus_B. Next base: position 10,761 of record NKIR01000003.1, on the reverse strand, counting down.
TGAGCTATACATCTACAATAGCGGCCCAGGAACGTTCCCCGCAACATATGCCGCTATTCTGGCGCAGTTGACCAATGGTGCGCAGCTTGGTGCGCAGCAACCATCTAGCAACATTGCATTTATCGTTGATCGGCGTACGTCGAACATTGGTAATGCCAAGCTTGAAGGTGTTGATTTCCATCTGAACTATGCGCAGGATTTCGATTTTGGACAGCTTAGCGCCGGTATATCCGGTACCAAAGCAACCAAATCGCAAACCAACTTTGGTACATTTGTTAATCAACTGGGGCTCGGTTCGGCAGAATTTACAGCTAGCACCAATTTGGGCTTTAGATCGGGTGGCTTTTCCTCAAGGATGACCATCAACTACACGGGCAAGTACCGAGACCCCAATAGCACCAATACGGGCGTTATTGGACGCGTGGTGAACCCTTTCACCGTCATCAATCTCGCGTTCGGTTATGAGTTTGGTGAAGGTGGGGCCCTGGGCGGTACATCATTGCGCCTTGGTATCGACAATATGTTCGAACAAAAGCCGCAAGTCATCCTGCGTTCAAGCCAGAACTTCATCGCTTATACTGGTTACACTATGGGCCGGGTGGTCAAATTGGGTGTGTCCAAAAAGTTCTAAAAACATCTCCAACACTGGGTTATACCAGTAAAACTTTAGGCCGGTGGTTCATCCCACCGGCCTTTTTTTGACCGAGCTGTGATGAGACGGCAGGACAGGTAAAATTCGGCTTAGATTTAATATAGTACTGGCCAATCTTGTTGTCATAGAAGGCCGCAGAGCATTATACGGCAATCAACAGTAGGGATTTGGAGTGGGCATTTTGTCATGGGTATTCTGCGTAACGACCTGGGCCTGCTGTTGCCGTGAGTGATGCAGTGCGCATAAGCCCTTCGGCAAGACTACTTGCCGCTGAAAAGGGCATTGATCTTGCTAGCATTCGGGGCACTGGTCCAAATGGACGAATTGTCAGAGCGGATATTGAAGGTGCACCGTCGGTAGTGCCACCCTCAAGCGTGGCTCAACCAAGCGTCGCCATTGCGGTTCCCGCAGCATCGCACAGCGGTGACCGCGTCAAAGCGTCCCCGCTTGCGAAACGCATCGCTACCGAAAAGGGCATTGACCTGACCCTGGTAACGGGCACCGGCCCCAATGGGCGCATTGTTAAGGAAGATGTCGAGGCGTTCTCCGGCGCAGGCCGGAGCCCAGCCCCCTCAACCGCGATGGATCCCGGCCTTCGCCGGGAAGCACCTGCGGCCGACAGCCGCCCTTCGACAGGCTCAGGGCTTACGGTGGATGGTGGCAACATCCCGCACGAAGTCGTTAAACTCTCCAACATGCGCAAAACCATTGCGCGCCGCTTGACCGAGTCCAAGCAGCAAGTACCGCACATCTACCTCACGGTCGATGTCCGCCTCGATGCTTTACTCAAGCTGCGCGGAGAGCTTAACGCGTCGCTTGAGCCACGTGGTATCAAACTGTCGGTCAACGACATGCTTATCAAGGCGCTTGGCCTTGCGCTTATTCAGGTGCCCAAATGCAATGTCAGCTTCGCCGGCGACAATATGCTGCAATATAGCCGCGCCGACATCAGCGTTGCGGTATCGGTGCCCACTGGCCTGATTACGCCCATCGTTACAGACGCTGCAAACAAGTCGCTGTCGAAAATCTCGACCGAAATTGCCGAACTGGCGGCCCGCGCGAAGGAAGGCAAATTGCAGCCCCATGAATATCAGGGCGGCACCGCGTCCATTTCCAACATGGGTATGATGGGCATCAAGCAATTCGAAGCCGTCATCAACCCGCCACAAGCAATGATCATGGCGATCGGCGCTGGCGAAAAGCGGCCCTATATTGTCGATGACGCACTCGCCATCGCCACAGTCATGTCGGCCACCGGCAGCTTCGACCACCGCGCCATCGACGGCGCAGACGGCGCGCAGTTGATGAAGGTGTTTAAGGAGTTGGTGGAGAAGCCTTTGGGATTGGTGGCATAATATGTCTGATTACGACCTCATCGTCCTCGGTTCTGGACCCGGTGGCTATGTTGCGGCCATCCGCGCGGCGCAGCTTGGGCTGAAAGTCGCGATTGTTGAGCGGGAAAATCTCGGCGGCATTTGCCTCAACTGGGGCTGCATCCCGACCAAGGCGTTGCTGCGTTCGGCCGAAATCTATCATTATATGCAGCATGCGGGCGATTACGGCCTGACGGCGGCGAATATCAGTGCGGATATCGACGCGGTGGTGAAGCGATCGCGCGGTGTGGCCAAGCAGCTTAATCAGGGCGTTACGCATCTGATGAAGAAGAATAAGATCACCGTCCATATGGGCGATGGCAAGCTAACTGCCGCCAACACGCTGACGGTTACCAAAGATGGCAAGACCGACGAGCTGACCGCGAAGAACATCATCCTCGCCACCGGTGCGCGCGCCCGCGACCTGCCATTTGCGCCTGCCGATGGGAAGCGCATCTGGACCTATCGCCACGCGATGGTGCCGCCCGAAATGCCCAAAAAGCTGCTGGTCATTGGATCTGGCGCGATCGGCATCGAATTTGCAAGCTTCTACAATGATATGGGCGCAGAAGTGACCGTCGTCGAAATGCTCGACCGCATCGTACCCGTTGAGGACGCCGATGTTTCGACTTTCCTTGAAAAGGCGCTGAAAAAGCAGGGCATGACGATCATGACCGGGGCAGGGGTTGAAGAACTCAAGGCCACCGCGACAGGTGTTTCTGCGAAGATCAAGGGTAAGGACGGCAAAGTTGTTGAGTCCGAATTCACCCATTGCATCGTCGCCATCGGCATTGTCCCCAACACCGAAAATATCGGGCTAGACGCGCTTGGCGTCGAAATGGACCGCGGTTTCCTGAAAACCGATCCAATGTGCCGCACCAATGTACCGGGCCTTTGGGCCATCGGTGACATCACCGCGCCGCCATGGTTGGCGCATAAAGCCAGCCATGAAGGCGTGATTGCCGCCGAAGCGATTGCCGGCGGGCATCCGCACGCTATGGACCCCAAGAACATCCCCGGCTGCACCTATTGCCACCCGCAAGTTGCCAGCGTCGGCCTGACCGAAGCCAAGGCGAAAGAGGCCGGTTATGACGTCAAAGTCGGCAACTTCCCGTTCCTCGGCAACGGCAAAGCGATTGCGCTGGGTGCGGCCGAGGGTTTCATCAAGACCGTGTTCGACTCTAAAACCGGGGAACTGCTGGGCGCGCATATGGTGGGCGCTGAAGTGACGGAGCTCATCCAAGGCTATACCATTGGCAAAACGGCAGAGTTGGTCGAAGCGGACTTCATGCACACCGTTTTCCCGCATCCAACGCTCAGCGAGATGATGCACGAAAGCGTGCTGGGCGCTTATGGCAAGATGATACACATGTGATTTTGCCCTTTCGTCTTTTGACGGGGGCGGCGGTTTTGTTCACCCTCGTGGTTGCGTTGGGATACGCTGTTACCGCAGGCTATTTCCGCGAATTTGACCTCGTCATCTCGCACGCACTCAGTATGCAGCGCGGCAGTTCACCCGAATGGCTGATCCTGCTTATGCAAGGCATCAGCTGGATCGGTGGCGGCGTTCAACGCTACATAATTGTCGCCGTCCTGACGTTCGCCTTATGGCGTTGGTGGGGGTGGGGCTCAGCGCTTGCCATGGGCGTAACGACGCTGATCGCGGCACTGACGTCTGACGTCATGAAGTATTTTTTCGCGCGTGTCCGCCCCGATTTCGTGGCGCAGCTTGATCCCATCACCAGCCCGGCATTCCCCAGCGGGCATTCCAACAATGCAGCAGTGGTCTACATCCTATTCATCATGCTGGTGCCGCAGGCGCGGCATCCCCTGTGGCAGATCGCCGCGGCGACGATGATATTGATGACCGGCGTTTCGCGGATCATGCTTGGGGTCCATTGGCCGACCGACGTGCTGGGTGGATGGATGCTTGGTGCGTCCTTCGCCCTTATGGCGGGCGCAGTCATCGCCTACCGCCAGCATCAGCGACAGGCTGCGTTTCCGTCAGTGCTTGCACCATAAATTTGCCAACGCGCTTTTTGCTGTCCACCGCGCTTGGAATTTGTCATCTACCGAAATATTGAATTACATAAGGGGCGAGAACCATGCATTTGACCGTGAACTTTGCGAAAAATTTGAAAGCGCTGGCACTGATCGGCACTGCATTTTGTGCGACCGCCGCCAATGCGCAGAATACGGTCATCACTGCAGACAAAATGATCGACGTTCTGACGGGTAAGACCGTCGATTATCCTGCCGTGTTTGTTGGCTCCGATGGCCGCATTACGAGCATTGCCGACGCGCGCACCGTAAAATGGGGCAGTGACGTCAAACATATCAACCTTAGCGGCAAAACCATATTGCCTGGCTTGATTGACATGCACGTCCATCTCGACAGTCCAGCGGACATTGGCGGCTATCGTGGACTGGAATTCACCGACAGCTTCTGGGGCATGACTGCCGTTGGATCGGCGCAGGCGATACTAAAAGCCGGATTTACCACGGTTCGCAACGTTGGTTCGGGCAACCGCAACGACATCGGCCTGAAACAAGCCATTGAAAACGGATACGCAACAGGGCCGCGTATTGTTCCGGCGGGTTATGCGCTCGGCGCGACTGGCGGCCATTGCGACTCCACATTCCTGCCACCCAGCCTTGAGAAATCGGGTAAGGAAGAGGGCATCGCCGATAGCGAAGACGAACTGCGCTACCAAGTGCGGCGTCAGCGCAAATATGGCGCAGAGGTCATCAAGGTTTGCGCAACGGGCGGCGTATTCTCGCGCAATACCGAACCCGGCCAGCAGCAGCTTTCCGAACGCGAACTTCGCGTGATTGCGGACGAGGCGCATCAATGGGGCCTTCGCGTTGCCGCGCATGCCCATGGCGGCGAGGGTATTAAGGCTGCGATCAAGGCAGGCATCGATACCATCGAACATGCCAGCCTTGTCGATGATGAAGGCATCAAGCTTGCAGCCGCTCGGCCTCGGCCAGTCTGGTTCTCAATGGATATCTTCAACACCGACTACACCCAGTCCGAAGGCGCCAAGAACGGCGTGCTCGAAGATAATCTCAGGAAAGACCGCGAAGTCGCGCAAATCCAACGCGATAATTTCCGCAAAGCACATAAAGCGGGCGTCAAAATGGTGTTTGGATCGGATGCTGGCGTTATGCCGCACGCATTGGTCGGCGGGCAGTTCAAGGTCATGGTCGAATATGGCATGACACCGTTGGAGGCTATCCAAGCGGCAACGCGCAATGCGGCGCAGGCATTGGGCCGTGAACAGGATGTCGGCGCAATCGCCGTCGGCCGCTTCGCAGACATTATTGCGGTAGATGGCGATCCGTTGGCCAATGTTCGTGAACTGGAATCGGTCGATGCCGTCGTAAAAGGTGGCAAAGTCGTCAATTGAAACCAATATGACACTGTGCGATGTTGCATTGATTGCGAACCGCACACTGTGATAAATATAACCGATATGATGAACATCTGGGGGTTTGAACTATGATTTCTTTGGTCGCAGCAACTTTGCTCAGCATGGCCGCCATGAAAGGCGACCCAATGGATGATGCCCGCAAGGCATTCAACAATTGCATGATTGAAACGCACAACACCGCGGTTGGCGAAAAGGCGAGCCCGAGCGATTTCATCAAAACTAGTGACGCAGCCTGCCCAACAGAGCGCGCCGCGTATAAGGAAATTCTGGTCAAATCAGAACGCTCATACGGTTCAAGCGTGGCTGATGCCGAAAAGTTTGCAGCGGAAGAAATTCAGATGATCGTCGACTCAATCGTCACCAGCTTCAACGAGAATGTCGAAAATGGTGCAAAGCTGACGCCCGAGAAATAATCTCGGCGATGTGGGCGCAACAAATTCGGTTGGGAAATTGGCGGTGGGCGAGAGCCTGCGGACGAACTCTCTCTGAATAAAGCTATTTAGAATCAATGTGTTATATTTATTCGGGGCCCTGCAGATCCCTGATTGCCCGCAAGCACGCTTCGTTTGTGGGGATGCAAGGTTGCCCAAAGCCTCCGCCAATGCATGATCTTCTCCCACATCTCCTACGCAGCGGCTGACAGGAAGCGTGCCATGGCCACCATCGCCCATGTGTCTTGTGCACAGTATTTCTTCAGACCATCGCTAAGGAACGTCCGCCGCTCATCGGACGTGTCCGGACGAATAGCTTCGAGATAAGCTTCCTGCGCGCCAGTGCCGTCCTTTACCTCGAGGCTACTGTAGTCGAGGCTGGTCATGGTCGGCAGCACTGCCTTGATAGACCAAGAACCGCGCTGATCGCGGTGATACCAGTGGTTCCGGGTGACCGGCAGCAGATCGACGGTTCGCTGCGCCATATCGAGCAAGCCATCCTTCAGGTCTGGAAAGATTGCAGCCAGTTCGCGCAGCACGCCCTTCTCGAATGGCGCGTTGTAGGCAATGACGGTAGCATCCTCTGGAATTGCTGCCACCAGCGCCTCGGCGCAGGCACGCCGGGGATCGGCACCATCGAGGCTCAAGAACTCGTGATGGGTTACTGCACCGGCGGCATCCTCGATATGTACCGAGAACTGGAACGGGACCTGCTGATAGGGCCGCGTGCCGATCCAGCGCGGCACCGCAAATGCGATGGTTTCAAAATCCAGCCAGGCGCGCGGATAAGCCCATTTTGCCATTGCCTGGCGTGCGCCCTCGACATCGTGATCAGGGTCGCCGCTTCGGGTGGCCCGGACTATCCGCGCGTGCTTTTCGGGAAGCGCTGCTTCGTCCAACTCCAACAGGTCAGTGACGCCTTTGCCCAACCAGGATTTGCCCCCGCCGTTGGGGAAAATCGTAACGGGCCATTCGGGTCCGGGCGGCAGATGGCTGCTGCAATAACCCGAAAACTCGCAGGCGAACGGAACCGTGCAGTGGTCACCAGGCTCACGAACGGGCTCCTCACCAGCGAGCGTCGTTCGAGCCTCGGCGACCACTTGCGGACGCTGGGCAGCGATGGGCCGCACTTGCTCGAGCAGTTCAGCATCCTGGAAGAGCCCGGTATAATCGCCCTCGCGCTCCAGCACGAAGGCGCGGCTCAGATGGCGCACGGCGGCTCCGGATAGCTGGATGCCGGCCTCTTCCATCACCCACACCTGCGTTGCCAGGTCACCGATGTGATACTCCTTGGGCCCGGTGCTGCTTTTCACCTCGGCAAGCTGCCAGCGTCCTTCTCCATCACGTGAGATGATGTCCGCCCTGATCAGGACGCCCTCGTGTTGAAACGTGGCTTCGAAAATTGGACCAGGGTGGTTTTGCTCGAGCAAATTGGCGGTGGTCTCGAGTGCTGCGGAGAGATTGGGCTCTGCCTCAACCATCACACCTTCCGGATGAAGCTCGCAGGCGACCGATCCGACGTCATTGCCGGCATCAAGCCGGGCCTTCGATGAGCTGTCGGTGACACCGAGCTCAGGGCGGTGGACCGATAGCCACAGCCGCTTTGGGCACTGCTCAAACGCCGTGATGCGAGACTTGGAAAGCCCGGCACGCCTGCTCATGATGTCACCCGAACAGCGTTTGCCGATGATAGCTTCAAGCATCCCCCTCTTCCGCCAGCGTTTAACGCGACGATTCTGCCCAACTGCAACAAGAAAGAATCGCAAAATCGTCCTTGCCGAATGCAGAGGCTGTCATCTACAAACTTGTGTGTCAACTTTTTGGATGGGTCCGAAAAGTGATTCGGGGGCCGCGATGGGGGATGACAAGCTAAGTCTGCGATGGGGGGTGGAGCAGAAGCTTCAGTTCATCGAGTTTCGCCTGTTCTGGGAGGGGCATGTCAACCGCGGGGACCTAATTGATAAATTTGGAATTTCCCAGAACCAAGCATCTGGTGACCTCAATCGGTATATCGCGCTCGCCCCGGACAATATGATCTACGACAAAAGCGGCAAGACGTATGTCCGCTCAACTTCGTTCAGCCCAATATTCCTCAATCCGGATGCGACCCACTACCTCTCGCAGCTGCGCTCCGTCGCTGAAGGCATAGTCGGTAAAGAGGATGCCTGGATCGGCAACCTTCCTGCCTTCGACGCAGCGCCATCGCCCGCTCGAGGTATAGACCCGGTCGTCTTGCGCTCGATCGTCACTGCTATCAGGCGCCAGGAATCCATCCATACGTTGTATCAATCAATGTCTGCGCCTGATCCGGAATGGCGCTGGATTGCACCCCATGCGCTCGCCTTCGATGGCTTCCGTTGGCACGCCCGTTCGTTTTGCGAAAAGAGCAGGGAATACCGTGACTTCGTCATTTCACGAGTTATCGAGACCCGGCAGTCCCGGTCTACTCAAATGCAGATAACGGCTGATGTAGCTTGGGACGAAATCGTTGAGCTTGAGATCGGGCCGCATCCGGATCTCAGTTTAAATCAGAAACGGGTAATTGCACTCGACTACGGGATGCAAAATGGCCGGGTCGTTATCCCTGTTCGCAGAGCCTTGCTCTACTACGCATTAAAAAGGCTGGGGCTTGATACAGATCCGGCCGCGCGGGCACCGCAGGATCAGCAGATTGTGTTGCTAAACAGGGATGCGATCGCGGCATGATGAATATTCACGAGGCACTTGTACTGTGACCGCACAATCGACCCCGACCCCTGGCGCCGTAATCCGGCTTCGCTCAGCCACTTGGAAGGTTCTGGCGACGTCGACGTTGAAGCTTGGCTATCGCGAAGTACATTGCCGAGGCTTGTCAGGGCTAGTTCGCGGCAAAGAGGCCCGATTTGTCTGGGACCTCGAAAAGGGTGCTCGCGTCCTCGACCCCGCGGCAATCGAATTGGTCACGGACTCTTCTCCAGGTATCGTCGATACAAAGCTGCACCTCGCAGCTGCGTTCCAGGCGACACCCACAACAACACGCCTCCCACTTACACTTGGCCGGGCGGCGATCGACAATCTCACATTCCAACACTTACCGGTGGAGCGGGCCCTCTCCCAGGACCGGATTCGGCTTCTGATTGCGGACGACGTTGGCCTCGGTAAAACGCTTGAAGCGGGCTTAATCGCCGCGGAGCTTGCACTGCGAGGTCGAGCCGATCGGATACTAGTCGTCACGACCCGCGCGATGCTAACCCAGTTCCAAAAGGAATTCTGGACCAGGTTTTCTCTACCACTATCTCGGCTAGATAGCGCGGCGATCCGAAGGATGCGTAACCGAATTCCTGCCCACTACAACGTCTTTGACCAGTTCGACCGGTCCATCGTCTCGATCGATACACTGAAACGGGACACGCAAATCCGGGAAGCGATTAAAAATTCGTATTGGGATCTGATCATCATCGATGAGGCGCATAACGCCGCAGAGAGGAAGTCAGCCGCCGGATCCAACTCTCAGCGGGCAGAGCTAGCTCAGCTATTGTCTCGCCGGACCGACTCTTTGCTTCTCCTGACCGCAACTCCGCATGACGGATCGCAGGAGAGCTTCGCCAGCCTGATCCGCATGCTGGACCCGACCCGGGTTCCAGACCCAGCTAGGTTGCATCGGTCAGATATCGAGGATCTAGTCGTCCGCAGGTTCAGGTCATCGCCCGAAGTCGTCGCCGATATAGGTCGAGAGGTCCCAAAGCGGGAACTGTTCCCGCGTCACTTCCCGCTAAGCGCGGAGGAGGAGATAGCCTATCAAGCGATCGCCGACTTGCACCTTGACCTCGATGAGGAGCAGACCCGGGGGCGTGCAATTGACCTGTTTCGGACCACAATTGCCAAGGCGATCTTCTCCAGTCCCGTCGCGTGCTTTGAGACGCTCGAGCGGCGTATACGCGGGATCGAGAAAGGCACCGCGCGCGGCACTGACGCGGACCTCGATCGTCTGCGCGCTCTGGCTGACCTAGTGGCGGCAATCGATACTGACGCTTTCAGCAAGTATCAGCAGCTCCTGCAGCTCCTTCGCGAGCTGCGGTGGACAGGAAAATCGCCTCGCGACCGTTTGGTGATCTTCTCGGAACGGATCGCGACCGTTTCGTGGTTAGCCGAGCGGCTGCGAGAGGACCTTGACCTCTCACCTGAGCAAGTAGCACGGGTGGATGGGGGCAGCGTCGAGGCAGACGTCAAAACCCAGGAGGTGATCGAGGCCTTCGGCCAAGAGCGCTCCCCGATCAGAATTCTGATCGCCTCGGACATGGCATCCGAAGGGCTTAACCTTCACTTCCAGTGTCACCGACTGATCCATTTCGATCTGCCCTGGTCCCTTTTGCGGTTCCAGCAGCGGAACGGGAGGATCGACCGATACGGTCAGGACCGTCCGCCGCAGATCAGCTACTTCGTGGGAGAGAGCACCCACCCGAAGGTACGTCAGATGTGGGTTCTTGAGAAGCTAGTTGCCAAGGACGAGGCTGCCCAAGCGGGCGTTGGAGACCCCGCCGTATTTCTCGGTGCCGGGGACGCAGATGGAGAGGAGGTAGTCGTAGCAGAGGCCATCGCGTCCGGGATCGGCGCGGAGGCATTCGAGCGCCAGATGAATGAGCGGGCCGCCGAGGTGGTTACACACATGTCGGTCGACGACGAGTTTGCAGCCCTGTTCGGGGATTACGCTGCACCTGCTCCGGCCCAGATTTCAACCTCGAAAGATCAAGGCCCGCCCCGTCTGTGTTGATTGTCGTTGAGAAGTGACCCGTTATTTTCACTGAGAAGTGACCCGGGTGGTTGTCATATCCCGCGTTGCGGGTTTTGGGTCAAGAGGTTGGTTTTTCCTTTCTGTTTTTGGGCGCTGCGGC
>NKIR01000028.1 GCA_002255985.1 Sphingomonadaceae bacterium PASS1 | reverse complement strand
ACAGTGGGGAAGTCGTTACGCCATTCGTGCAGGTCGGAACTTACCCGACAAGGAATTTCGCTACCTTAGGACCGTTATAGTTACGGCCGCCGTTTACTGGGGCTTCAATTCGGAGCTTGCACTCCTCCTCTTAACCTTCCAGCACCGGGCAGGCGTCAGACCCTATACGTCGTCTTGAAGCCGACTTAGCAGAGTCCTGTGTTTTTGCTAAACAGTCGCTACCCCCTGGCCTGTGCCCCCTCACACTGCTTGCGCAATGTGAGGGCCTCCTTCTTCCGAAGGTACGGAGGCAATTTGCCGAGTTCCTTCAGGATACTTCTCTCAAACGCCTTGGTATACTCTACCTGACCACCTGTGTCGGTTTCGGGTACGGTCTATACGGTGGGGCTATTTCCTGGAACCTCTTCGAAGCCAGTCCAATCCAATAAGGACTGACAACTCACGAGATCCGTCACACACCACCAGGCCCACGAATATTAACGTGGTTCCCATCGACTACCCCCTTCGGGCTCGTCTTAGGGGCCGGCTTACCCTGCTCAGATTAGCTTTAAGCAGGAACCCTTGGTCTTTCGGCGGGAGGGTGTCTCACCCTCCTATCGCTACTCATGTCTGCATTCGCACTTCCGATACCTCCACGACCCATTACCAGATCGCTTCATCGGCCTACGGAACGCTCCGCTACCGCATGCAATAAATTGCACACCCTAAGCTTCGGTACATATCTTTAGCCCCGTTACATTTTCGCCGCAGGATCTCTTATTTAGACCAGTGAGCTGTTACGCTTTCTTTAAAGGATGGCTGCTTCTAAGCCAACCTCCTGGTTGTTTTGGAAATCCCACATGCTTCACCACTTAGATATGATTTGGGGACCTTAGCTGTAGGTTAGGGCTGTTTCCCTTTTGACGACGGACCTTAGCACCCGCCGTCTGTCTCCCGGACTAACTCGATGGTATTCGGAGTTTGGTTAGAATTGGTAGATCTCGCGACCCCCGCATCCATCCAGTGCTCTACCCCCATCGGAAAACATCCGAGGCACTACCTCAATAGTTTTCGCGGAGAACCAGCTATTTCCCGGCTTGATTGGCCTTTCACCCCTAAGCACAACTCATCCGACAATTTTTCAACATTGAACGGTTCGGTCCTCCAGTGCGTGTTACCGCACCTTCAACCTGGTCATGCATAGATCACTCGCTTTCGCTACGCCTACACCTAACGGCTTAAGCTTGCATGATACATTAAGTCACAGACCCATTATACAAGAGGTACGCTGTCACCCCATAAAGAGGCTCCAACTGATTGTAAGCATTCGGTTTCAGGTACTGTTTCACTCCCCTCATCGGGGTGCTTTTCACCTTTCCCTCACGGTACTAGTTCGCTATCGGTCATATACGAGTATTTAGGCTTAGAGGGTGGTCCCCCTATATTCAGACAGGATTACACGTGTCCCGCCCTACTCAAGTCCTGATGTTTCATTTTCGCATACGGGGCTGTCACCCACTATGGCGCTACTTTCCAGAAGCTTTTGCTAATTAAACACCAGGCACTGGCCTGGTCCGCGTTCGCTCGCCACTACTAACGGAATCTCGGTTGATGTCTTTTCCTCCGGGTACTGAGATGTTTCAGTTCTCCGGGTTCGCTTCACTAAGCCTATTTTATTCAGCTAAGTGATATCCTTCCTATTTAACTCCGACACTGATTGCTCAGCAGCGAAATTAAATAGTGAGGATGGGTTTCCCCATTCGGAAATCGTGGGATCAAAGCCTGCTCACGGCTCCCCCACGCTTATCGCAGCGTGCCACGTCCTTCATCGCCTGTATATGCCAAGGCATTCACCAAATGCTCTTACCTCACGCTTGAGAGTCCACACCACCAATGACAATGCTGCACAACCCTAAAGTCGAACATATCATCACGTGTAATGCAGATAATTATTATCTCAGCCAGATAATCTATTTTGATTTGTAACAGCACGTCATCCATTCACATCCGAAGATGTGGCTGTGCAACATGCCGCCACGGCATCGATTAAAAAACCCATTCACAATGTCAAAGAACGGCGGCAAATCCGCCATCCGTTACCTTTCGATAACGGAAAATTTTGTCTTCATCTCTGGAAATTCAAAAAATGGTGGAGCTTAACGGGTTCGAACCGTTGACCCCCTGCTTGCAAAGCAGGTGCTCTACCAACTGAGCTAAAGCCCCGCACCATTTTGGGCGAGCGCTTCAAGATTGGTGGGCCGAGCAAGAGTTGAACTTGCGACCTCACGCTTATCAGGCGTGCGCTCTAACCACCTGAGCTACCGGCCCCCACCAGCCTCGGCTGACCCATAAGGGCCGCAGGCGGCATAAAGGCCAGCTCAGGCATCATAATATACACTATTGCTAGCGAAGATTATGTTTCCAGGATGAAGGGACATGAGGACGACGGCAAATGTTCTTTGGAATGGAGGAAGCTCTTCCAAGCACGAGGCTTGGCGCTTTCCGCCGAAATCCTTAGAAAGGAGGTGATCCAGCCGCAGGTTCCCCTACGGCTACCTTGTTACGACTTCACCCCAGTCTCTAAACCCACCGTGGTCAGCTGCCTCCTTGCGGTTAGCGCACTGCCTTCGGGTGAATCCAAATCCCATGGTGTGACGGGCGGTGTGTACAAGGCCTGGGAACGTATTCACCGCGGCATGCTGATCCGCGATTACTAGCGATTCCGCCTTCATGCTCTCGAGTTGCAGAGAACAATCCGAACTGAGACGG
>NKIR01000017.1 GCA_002255985.1 Sphingomonadaceae bacterium PASS1 | reverse complement strand
ATGGGGCGGTGTGTTCGGTGATGCCAAAATGACCACAGCCCTCCTCGATCGGCTTACGCACCACTGCCACATCCTTGAGACCGGGAATGACAGCTTCCGCTTCCGCGCCAGTGCCGCAGCGCCCAAAAACAGAAAGGAAAAACCAACCTCTTGACCCAAAACCCGCAATGCGCGACATAACAACCACCCGGGTCACTTCTCAGTGAAAATAAAGGGTCACTTCTCAACGACAATCAACAGCAGGACAGCAATTGATGAGAAGCTTCATATCTAGTCTCGGCGCGCGCATCGACACTTGGAATGGCGCAAAGAAAATGGAGCAGTACCGGAACGGCTGGCCTGCCAAGACAACACCGAATGTACGGTTTCATCGAACGCCCATGGTGCAATACCGCTATCTGGACGAAGGTAATGGACCGACGATTATCTTTACCGTCGACCCGCCAATGACGATCGAAGTCTATGGTCCGCTGGTAGAGGCATTCTCCAAACAGTTTCGTGTGGTGGTGGTTGAATTGCCTGCAATGGGGTTCTCCGCAACTTTAAGCGGCTACAGCTTCGGCTTTAATGAGACAAATGATGACCTGGCGTCTTTCATTCGTGCGGTCTGCGGTGAGGGAAGCATTTTTGCCTTTTCATGCGCAGCCAGCCTGGCTGCAATCGATATTGCCCACCGCATGCCTGAGCTTGCTTCGCACCTCTGCTTGATCCAGGCAGGAGGGACAGAGGCGTTCGTGATATGGAAAGCAGCTCGCGACCCTAAGGGCATTCTTGCCAAGCCCGTTATTGGGCAGCTGACCATGAAGCGCATGGCACCGCGTCGAATGCCGCAATGGTATGGCTTGTCTGTCGGGCGAAGGGAACAGGTCGAGCATTTCTGTTCCTGTGCCGAGCGGTCATTCGCACATGGTGCGATGTGGTCGCTGGCCAGCGCCTATCAGCTTTACCTCGACCAGCGGCAAGAACTACCCCAGCCGCCGCAGCCTATGCTCTCCATCTGGGGAAGCGCCGACCGCTCGCATCCGGCAAGTAACGCACATTCGCTGGCCCGGCTGTATAGCGACGTGCACAGCGTGACCTTCGACCACCTTGGCCATACACCCGAGTTGGAGGAGCCAGCGCTGGTCCTCGACGCAATCACTAACTTTGTGGACCGGTCATGACCGGCACGGAACATCCCATACCGCCCGGCTTTGAACCGCATTTCCGGCAAAGTCCGGTCACCGATCCTTGGGAGCCGCTCTATATCAAGCGATCAGGGCCAGATTTTATATTGGCACTGAGGATCGACAGGCAACATTGCAACGCACGAGGCCTGCTCCATGGAGGCGTCATATCAGCATTGGCTGACAATGCCATGGGTCTGAGCTGCATCCTTCAGATGCAGAATGTCTCTGCTTTGACCGTCAATCTTGCGGTCGATTTCCTGCATGTTGGGAAGATTGGTCATTGGCTGGAGGTGCGCGCCCGGCCGGACAAACTTGGCCGCACGCTTTCCTTCGCAAACGCTCGGATTTTCGCAGATGACGATCTGATTGCACGGGCTAGTGCGACATTTCGTATCATCGCACGAGTGGCAGAGTAGATGACGTAACTGCGGAAAGAATTCCAAATGTCGGACCTACGCCAGTGGCGTAGGTCGTCGCAGACAGCGAGATCATCATATCGACCGAACCTCGAAAGAAGCGGTTCGGCCAGTGAGAATGGCAGATTTCCGATGCTTTAGGCTTTCGGGCAGGTGATGAAGTTCGTGACGCTCTCGGTAGGTGGGCGGTTTTTCCAACTCCCGGCCCCTAAGTGGTTAAGCGGCAGTGGAAAGCCATTCCGCTCAACAAACCACGGAAATTCAACGGTTTCCAAGATGCCATGGCCACTGTCCATGGTCGGGGGAGACAGTTTGTTTCGCAACTCGGTGCGTTGGCGGTGGGAGAGAGCCTGATAGCGAACTATCGCCGGGTCACCACTCGACCTTTTGGTGGCTGACGATCTGAGCTTGGCACGAAGGCAGGTGTGGCGGTCCCGACGACCACAAGCTTTACGGGATATTCGAGTTTGGTAAAGTCTGGTATCCGTTGACCCTCGAATCGAGGAGTGACGGGTCCATGCCGGATTCAATTCTCACTTTGCCGGAGGTCGCTGCATTGCTGAAGGTCGCAGATAAGACCGTGTATACGATGGCTCAGCGCGGCCAGCTGCCGGCGTTCAAAGTCCGGGGGCAATGGCGTTTCCGGCGGTCCGACCTCGATCAATGGATTGACCAGCAGCAGGCCGTCATCAGGGGGAAGGCTGTCGAGGGGGGATCAAGTGACTGATCAGTTTTTTCATCATCCGATCCTCAATTCCCCATATGCCTACCCGGGACGTCATTGGGAACTTGACGCGGACGGTCAGCCGACCAGCAGCATATTGGAAACGCGCAGGCGTTCCGACCTTATTACGCCGGTTCCGAAGCCCAAGAAGCGGAAGCAAAATCAAAACCAAACGTCCCTTATTCTTGGTGGAGATGACGATCTTTCCACTGAAGATCAGGAATATAATCCAACCCCTACACAGGCAACAGCGCCCGGATCGCGACATGTTAGCGCGTCAGCACGCTGCCGCGATTACCGGATGTCCAGACAAGACAATGCCAGTTGGAGTGCATGTCGCGTGCAAAATTGCGTGCTAAAAATATCGAGGATAGCCTCGACCGATTGACTTTGACCCACCGAGACCGGTGACTTCAGTATTGGAGTGTGCATCTCACAATATCCCCTTCCATTCAGTTCATCAGAACATGTTTCAGCACGAGATTGTTGAATTGGTCGACATACTCTAGATTTGACAAATGCGCACCATCGGTTGTCGCAAGCTTGGCGTTCGGCATGGCGTCAACCAAGAGCTGGGAATGAGCCAGTGGCGTCGCCTGATCGCAGAGCCCGGCAAGGATCAAGCTCGGCGCGTTTATGGCTGAAAGCAACGGACGCTGATCCATGTCTCGTATCGCGGCGCAGCAACCGGAGTATCCCGCAGCATCGATCTTCGCCACTGCCTCCACCAACTCGGTAAATTTATCGGGGTGGTTATCTTTGAAGGCGGGGCTCACCCACCGACCGACGACTGCTTCGGCAATGCTACAGACGCCATTCTTGAGGACGGTTTCGATGCGCTCCTGCCAGGCGGCGGCAGGTGGCAAATACGCGGAGGTGTGCGCGAGGATCAGCCGATCCACTCTTGTTGGGGCGTGAGCCCCAAGCCACTGTCCGGTCATGCCGCCAAGCGAGATTCCGCAAAAGTGCGTTTTGCCAATCTGCAAATGATCCAGAAGGTCTAAAGCGTCGCGGCCCAGCCGGTCGAGCGAATAAGCCCCGGCAGGCGCCGCCGAGGCACCATGGCCTCGTGTGTCATATGTAACCGTGCGCCAATGCTTCGCAAAGACCGGAACCTGATCGTCCCACATCTTGTGCGTTGCGCCGAGCGAGTTTGACAATAGCAAAGCGGGCGCATCGGCAGAGCCATCGACCCAATAAGCGATCTCGCAGCCGTCGAGCGTCCGGAACGAACCGCGCATGGTCATGCCACGGCCTCCAGTGCGATCGAGAGGCCTTGTCCGACGCCGATACACATTGTCACAAGCGCCCGCCCTTTTCCAACCTGCTGAAGCTGGTGCGTGGCCGTCTGCACCAGTCGCGCCCCGGACATTCCGAGCGGATGACCAAGCGCGATAGCCCCGCCGTACCGATTGACATGGTCGTCATGCTGGCTAAGTCCGAGCTCACGCAAACAAGCGATGACCTGCGACGCGAACGCCTCGTTGATTTCGATCACGTCAAAATCAGTAATGTTCATCCCCAAGCGCTCGGTGAGCGCTTGAGACGCCGCAACAGGACCGATACCCATCAATCTCGGCGCAACGCCGCGAGCCGCCGCCCCAAGCACACGTACGCGCGGAATGAGGCCGTATCGCGTGATTGCTGCTTCGCTTGCAATGATAAGCGCGGCGGCGCCATCATTGACTCCCGAAGAATTACCAGCAGTCACAGTGCCCCCATCCCGCACGACTGGTTTAAGCTTTGCCAGAGCCTCAAGCGATGTGTCGGCGCGCGGATGTTCGTCGTCCGTCACGGTCGTGGTCGATTTTGCAGTAACCACAGGTATCGATGCAATCTCTTCAGCAATGTACCCCGATCTCGCTGCAGAGGCGGCGCGCTGCTGACTATTCCATGCAAATTCATCTTGATCCCCGCGCGAAATGGCGAACTTCTCAGCCACATTCTCCGCCGTCGTCGGCATGGGATCAGTCCCGAACCGCGCCGCAAATTCTTTGTTGATGAAGCGCCAGCCAATCGTCGTGTTTTCAAGCCGGGTATTTCGCGAAAATGGCTGGTCGGCTTTCCCCATAACAAAAGGTGCCCGGCTCATGCTTTCGACACCCCCGGCGATGCAGACATCTACCTGCCCTGAGGCGATCTTTGCAGTGGCGATGGCGACGGCTTCCGCGCCGCTTGCGCAAAGACGGTTGACGGTCACCCCGGGCACGGCTTCAGGCAAGCCCGCCAGCAAGAGTGCCATTCGCGCGACGTTGCGATTGTCTTCACCGGCTTGATTGGCGCAACCCAAAATCACGTCATCCAGACGCTCTGCGTCAAGCCCGGGGTTTCGTGCCACGAGAGCAGCGATAGCATTCGCTGCAAGGTCATCCGGACGCACGCCGGACAGCGCGCCTCCGTAGCGGCCGATTGGTGTTCGGACAGCATCACAAATGAAAGCATTGGGCTGGCTCATGGACGTGCATCCCGAAATGCAGCCCCGGTCGATGTCGCAATCTGAGCGAAAGTCACATCAGACGCGAGTTCGACTAGTGCCAGACCGCCGCTATTCTTGTCGCATTCAAATACACATAGATCGGTAATGATAAGGTCAACGACCTGCGCACCCGTGAGCGGAAGTGTGCATTGCTCGAGGATCTTCGGCTGACCTGACTTGCTGACATGATCCATCAAAACCACGACCCTTTTTACACCGGCAACGAGGTCCATCGCCCCGCCCATGCCTTTCAGCATCTTTCCAGGGATCGTCCAGTTCGCGAGATCGCCGTTCGCCGCGACCTCCATTGCGCCGAGAATAGTAAGGTCAATATGCCCGCCGCGGATCATCGCAAAACTCTCCGCAGACGAAAAATAGCTCGACGTGGGCAGCTCGCTGATCGTCTGCTTGCCGGCATTGATCAGATCAGGATCGACTTCATCTTCGTAGGGAAACGGTCCCATTCCCAGCATGCCGTTTTCAGATTGCAGCACGACATGAATGTCAGGCGGAATATGATTGGCAACCAGCGTCGGAATGCCGATGCCAAGATTGACATAATAGCCATCGCGCAATTCAAGCGCTGCGCGCGCCGCCATCTGATCGCGCGTCCACGCCATTATGCCGCCTCTCTTTGGCGAACGGTGCGCTTTTCGATACGCTTTTCATATTGAGCGCCGACGATAATCCGGTCGACGTAAATGCCCGGCGTGTGGATCGACTCCGGATCTAACGCACCCTCCGCGACCAATTCCTCGACTTCCACGACAGTTGTTCGGGCAGCTGTTGCCATCACCGGATTGAAGTTGCGCGCAGTCTTGCGAAACATCAGGTTTCCAGCCGGATCGGCCTTCCATGCCTTGACGATCGCAAGATCGGCTTTAAGCCAGGTCTCGCGAAGATATGTCACACCTTCAAATGACTCTATCGGCTTGCCGTCCTGCACGAACGTGCCGACGCCGGTGCGCGTATAGAATGCCGGGATACCGGCCCCGCCCGCACGAATGCGCTCAGCGAGCGTGCCTTGCGGATTGAGCTCTAGCTCCAGCTTGCCCTCAAGATACAGCTGCTCGAAGAGCTGGTTATCCCCTACATAGGACGAGACCATTTTTCGGATCTGGCCGTTAGCCAAAAGGGTATACAAGCCGAAACCGTCCGCTCCACAATTGTTGGAAATGATGGTGAGGTCTTTTACGCCGCTTTCACGGATCACGGGAATCAGATTTTCCGGATTGCCGACGAGGCCAAAGCCACCCGACATGATGGTCATGCCGTCGGCGAGCAGGCCTTTCAATGCGGCATTAGCGTCAGGAAACACCTTGTTCATGCAGCCGCTCGCGGTCTCTCGGAGAAATGTTCATCGGCTGCCGTCTCGGCGGGTAGCAATGTGAAATCAAATTCCACGATGGGCGCGCCGCTGCTGCGATCAGGCACGGGCAGCAGGCCCTCGCGCGTCCCAAACGCGAAATCATCTTTTGCGCGTGGGTCATCGCCAAAGTTTATCTGGGTGGTCAGCGAACGAAAGCCTGATGCCTCGACAAAGAAGTGGACATGTGCAGGACGGTCGCCATGCCGACCGAGCAACTGCATCAGCTTCTCGCAAGCACCGTCGGGCGGGCAACTATAGCCTCGCGGCATCTTGGACGAAAAGCGGTAGCGGCCATCAGGGCCGAGTTTGATCCTGCGGCGGTTATTGAACGACGTTTGCTGACCTGTCGGATCGAAGTGTGAGTAGAAGCCTTTCGAATTCGCGTGCCACACGTGCAGGATAACATCCTTCACCGGCTCGCCAGACAGGTCTGTCACTTGGCCTGACATTGTGAGAGTTTCGGTTTCATCCGGATCTTGCGTCAGCTCGACAGCGTTGGTCTTGCTGACATCTCCGTCGACCAGCGGCGCCCCGGCAACGTAGAGCGGCCCTTCAATGGTTCGTGGCGTCCCACCCGACCGGCCTGCACGGGCATCCTTCTCATCCATATATAGATCGAGAAAATGCTCTATGCCGACACCGGGCGCGATCAGGCCAAACTCCGGTGCACCCTTGGCCAGAAATTCGAGACCAAGCCAGAATTCGCTTTCGCTGATGTCATGCTTTTCGATCACTGCCATCAGAGCTTCGAGGAGGTCGCGAACAATGGGTTTAAGCCGTTGATTGCCTCCCGAACCATCAACACCACTGGCTCTATCGAGCAATGCCTGAACCGCTTCCGATTTCACAAAACCTGTCATCGCAACTCTCCTTTCCTATGCCTGATTTTCTATGGCCGACGGGTGCTGACAGAGCGCAGTCACCTCAACGGTCATGTGGGGAAAAAGCGGCAGGCTGGTCATGATGTCGTGAAGTTCGGCGGCGTCTGCGACATCGAAAATACTTACGTTCGAATAGCGCCCCGCCACGCGCCACAAATGTCGCCATTTGCCCGATTGCTGGAGCTGCTGAGCCCTGGCTTTCTCGGTTGTCTTGAGTTGATCGAACGACTCGCTGCTGACGTGCGGCGGAACGTGAACATCCATCTGAACCATGAACAACATTGATCCACTCCCTCCTATTTTCGTTCGAAATGCCCGAGTTTTCCGGTATCGATCGTGACACCGAGGCCTGGACCGGTCGGCACGATCAGACCAAAATCGCGATAGACCAGCGGATCAGCGAGCAACTCCTCGGTGAGGAGCAACGGGCCAAAAAGCTCGGTTCCCCATTCCATGTCCGGCAGGCATGAAAACAGATGCGCAGCCGCCGCAGTGCCAATGCCGCCTTCAAGCATTGTACCGCCGTAGAGCGCGACA
The DNA here is from genome assembly GCA_002255985.1 of Sphingomonadaceae bacterium PASS1. GTDB lineage: Bacteria > Pseudomonadota > Alphaproteobacteria > Sphingomonadales > Sphingomonadaceae > Sphingorhabdus_B. The sequence continues at coordinate 32,655 of NKIR01000017.1, read as the reverse complement.
TGCGCGACTTCGGCTAACGCCGCGACCTTGCGTGCCTCGGTCAAACCACCTGATTGATTGATCTTGAGCGACATCGCATCGCAAGCGCGGGATTCGATGAAGCGCGCCGCTGAGGACGGCCCAGTCAGTGCTTCGTCTGCCATGATCGCGACGTCGAACTGGTCGCAGAGCTCTCGCATGCCGATGACGTCGCTTGCAGCGATCGGCTGTTCGATCAGGCTGACGCCAGCGTCTTGCAAACGCGCTATGCCATCGACGGCCTGCGCCCGCGTCCAGTGCTGGTTGATGTCGACGCGGATCGACGCGCGATCTCCCAATGCCTTTGCAATAGCTGCGACATGAGCGCAGTCGCTGGCGACGTCACGCTTACCGATCTTGAGCTTGAAAGCATTGTGACGCCTCGCGCTAAGCATCTGCTCGGCTTCTTCGATATCTTTTGCCGTCTCACCGCTCGCGAGCGTCCAGGCGACAGGTAAAGCGTCTCTGCGCCGACCGCCGAGCAGTTCCGATAACGAAAGATTGCAAGCCCGCCCCAGCGCATCGAGTAGCGCAGTCTCGACCGCACATTTGGCAAAGCGGTTGCCGACGATGTGCCGGTGCAGCAGCGCCATAACATTTGCGGGCCTGTTGGCATCGCAATTCTGCATCAGCGGTTTGAAATAAGTCTCGATCGCCAGCTTGATGCCTTCGGGGCTTTCGTCACCATAAGCGAGCCCGCCGATTGTCGTCGCTTCACCGAAGCCTTTAATCCCGTCGTCGCGTTCCACTTCAACCAGAACGATGGTCTGCGTATTCATCGTCGTCATCGCAAGAACATGCGGCCTGATTGTCGGCACGTCAGCAAGGACGACGCGAACATCGCGGATGCGGACCACGCTGCTCATGTCGTCAGATCCTGTGAAATAGCCATTGCGGTCCGACGATAATTACGATCGAAATATACAAGACCGTCGCGCAATTCGCCCAGTTCAATACGCTCGACTTTGCAGAAGAAGACGCTGTGCGTGGCAATTTCCGTCACGCTTTCAACTGTGCAGTCGAGCGCCGCAAGTGCGTCGCTAAGCAAAGGCGCGCTCGTTTCTCCAACGAACCAATCGGACATTTCGCCAAAACGCTCGCCTATCGACAAAGCGCTTGATGCAAACCGCGCCGATATGTCCGACTGGCCATCGGCAAGGATGTTCACCGACAGCCGCCCATTGACCTTGAAGATTTCGTTGGCGCGCACGTTGCGATTGACGCACACGAGGATCATTGGCGGATCGTCGGAGACACTGCACACCGCAGAGGCAGTCATGCCGTAAAGCCCAACCTCCCCATCGGTGGCAATGACATTCACTGCTGCCGAAAGGCGCGATATGGCGCTGCGAAAGAGCTGTTGGTCGCTCATCGCAGATACAGCCCTCCGTTGAGATCATATGTGGCACCGGTTGCCGAAACTGCATCTGGAGAGGTGAGCAGTTCGATCAACCGGGCCACAAAACCGGCGTCACCAAGGGTGCCCACCGGAATGGATTGTACGACACTTGCTAATTTATCGGGCGGAAGCAGATTGCGGACAGAATCGAGGTCCAGCGGTCCAGGAGAGATCGCATTCACCGTTACACCAGCTGACGCGAGCTCGCGCGCGAAGACTTTGGTGAGGGTCAGAATTCCGCCTTTTGCGGCGGCATAATGCGCGCCGGTTGCCGCCCCGCCATTCTGACCGGCCAAAGACGCCATGTTGATGATCCGGCCATAGCGTTGGTCCGCGAAATAGCGCCCAAGCACCTGGCAGCCAAGGAACGTGCCCTTAAGAGCAATGGCAACGACATGATCGAACTCATCGCCCGATATGTCGAAGATTGGGGTGGTCTTGGTGAGCGCCGCGTTGTTGACCAATATCCCGGCACCGCCCCAATGTGAGCAGGCCAACTCCAATACCTTTTCAAACTCGGGCTTGCGCGTGACGTCGAGCTCGGTGGCCTTGCATTCCCCTTCAACCGACGCCGCAGCCTTCGCCGCAGCGTCTCCATCGATATCTGTAAGCAAGACAGCGCATCCGCCGGAAATGAGCGCACGCGTTATTGCAAGGCCGAGGCCGCCCGCTCCGCCTGTGACGATCGCCACACGTCTTGGATCGCGCTTGCTCATAACAAATAAGTCAACCCAGCGAGCGCGCCGTCCGAATTTATCAACCGAACGACCTTCTTTTGTATGCGGAAGCCGTCATCACAGGGTTTCAGAACGAAGGTGACGTTGGCGGCATAGGTGCGCAGAGTTTCGCGGCGATATTCGGTTAGCGTCTGCGCACAGCGGATATTGACCACGTCGTCCGCTGATGAATCGAGCAGCCGATAGCGGCCCGTAACTCTGACGGTTCTTGCAGCTTCGTTTGCCGACATGGATTGTCCGCTTGTCAGCCGCGCAACCCGCATGCGCCGCATGGCGGCGTCGTCGTAAGCATAATTAAGCCGGTCTTCAAAATCGTCACCTTCGCCGATCGGGATAATGTAAAGTCCGCCGTCATCCCACAGATCGAGCCATTGCTGATATTCTGCGTGATCGAGAAGGTCTGCTTCGAGAGCGATGAAGGCTTCGGCTGCCTTGGCCTGGTCGACGCCGCTCATGCCACCATCATCCTTTTCCACATTTGATAGGCGGCACGCATGCCCGTTTCGGCGGTCACGTCGCCAGCGTTCGATGCTGTCTTGTCTTCACCGCGATTGACCATGATCCAGACATCGTCACCCGCTTGCGCACCGCGCTGAACGCGCTCCCACGCATCGGCGTCGTCGGGTGTTCCAAAGCCCATCGGCCCCTGAAAGTGCTCGTGCAGACGCAGCCGGGCGCGGTTGGCTGCGGGTGGCCCGCCATCCATCGTGATCGCTATGTGTCGGATTTCAGTCTTGTCGACTGTGATGGGCCTTAGAACACGGAAGAACGCCATTGAGCAGGCAAGGTTCGGAAAAAGATTGAGATTAAATCCCGAACCGCCAACTGCGCGGACAATGCGACGGACCTGTTCCTCCGGATAATCTGCGCGCAATTCCTCGGCGAGGGCCTCGAACCGCTCGGGAACTGGGGCATCCAGATCGCCTTCAAGATCGACCAACTCGGGAATCATGACGAGGACGCTGTGTCCGTTGCCTAGATCCTCAACATATCCGTCGCCCTGCATGAACGAGAAAAGCTCTTCGGTGGCGTTGTCCAACGAGGTCAGGAAAGATTTGTGGACGACGGGAAAATGATAGGCGTCGGTCGTGTTCTCGAGTTGAATCTTCCAGTTTCCAGGGAAGGTGAAGCGATGCTCCCCAGCTGCTTTGACCGGGAAACCCCCTGCCTGTTTCATGAACAGGTCAATCCATGGGCGAGCGCGCCCGAGAAAGTCTTCGAGCGGCGGGGCGCTCTCGTTGAAGGTTGCAAAGATCAGGCCGCCGTAGCTCTCGACCCGGAGCTGGACGAGGCCGTGATTGCTTTTATCAAAATCCTTGTAACCCTTTGGCAAAGGCATACCTCGCAGACTGCCGTCCTGCGCGTAAGTCCATGCATGATAGGGACAAACAAACCCTGCCGCGTTTCCCGACACCGCCTCGCACACCGTTGCGGCGCGGTGGCGGCAGCGATTGAGCATGACACGCACGACACCTTTTTTGTCGCGATTGACGATCACCGGTTGGCGTCCGACGTGGGTAGTTACGAAATCGCCTGGATTGGGCAACTGGCTGTCATGGGCAACCCAGACCCAGGTTTTTGAAAAGATGCGGTCCATCTCGTCTTCAAAAATCGCCGGGTCTTTATACAATCGGCTGTGAACGCGGTCGGGTTGGACCAGGGTGGCGTAGTCGGCATATGTCATTTTGTGGCTCCGCGGCTGCCAATGGGGACGGGGATCGACACTTCGTCGCTCCAGCGATCTTCTTGGCGGGAAAAGATGTTCTGGGTACGAAAATGGGCTATGCGCCAGCACCCGTCTTCGAGCGCAAAGCGCAGAGCGAGACGCGCACCGCGAAAATCGCTTTTGCCCTCGGCATAGTCGCTGGTCTGAAGCATCATCCAATGGCCACTGGCGGCAGGGCCCTCGACCTCGATCGCTTCCGCAGAAAAGAAATGCCCGGTCATATCGAAGTGCGGCTGAGGCAGGCAGTAAGAGCGGATCATCCCTATGATTGCTTCGCGCCCATCGTAACGCCCGAACGCCTTGGCATAGCGCCCGCGTCCTTCCCAAACGGCATCCTGCGTGAATAGGCTGCCAAGTTCCACGAAAGGCGTATTGGGACCAAGATCGTCACAGATCGCAAAGTAACGCGCGACAAGTCGCCGAATTGCGCTTTCCGCCTCAAGCTCCTCAAGCCGAGCAAGGAGACCCGCTTCGCTCATTCGGGCATTACCAGTTCGCGCCCTAATCGCGCCTCGACCCGCATAAATTTCCAAAGTCGATATTCCCCGACTTCAGTTGTGCGAAACAGGTTGCAGATCGCGACCGCCGTATCGCGGTCGGGTACGTCAGCAAGGATATAGAAAGTCCAGGGCCAGCCATTGGGCGAGGTTCCGACCATGGTTTCGTCGTCGTCAAAGCTACCCAGCACATTGACGCCCGGCATCTCACGGATCGTCCGGAGCAGCCGCCCGGTAGCCTTGAGCACGGTCGGAATCTCGGCCCCTGGTAGGTCGAAGAAATTCTGCAGGACGGCGCCGCAAAACAGGGCGCGTATCGGTTGCGAAGTCATGGCTTATTCCTTTCAATCATGGGAATCCTGGTGCAGGTTCGAAACCAAGCAATATCCGCCCTGCGCTTTGCCAGGTGCCCTCTGAAAGAAAGGCGTGCTGCGGCACAATCATCGCGTCTTGCATGAACCGAGCCACTGGATTGGCCTTGAAAATTCCGTCAGTGCCGGACAGGCGATAGATGGCTGCGGCAACATCCGCGCCGCTGCGCGCGGCATTCGTCGATGCCAATCGGATAAGAGCGCGATCCTCCAGAGATAACTCATCGCCAGCGCACAGCTTGCCGAATGCCGCATCAGTCGTTTCATAGAAGAACGCGCGCGCCGATCGGAGTAGTGCTTCGGCTTTTGCAATTTCGATCTGTACATGCGCCCGGTCGCCGAAGGTTGGAGCGCCCGTGATCGAGACGCGATTTGCGGCGATCGCTTTCATGTGATCCAGGGCGGCCCGCGCAACACCCAGCGCTACTACCGCCAGCACTTGCGCCGCCAGTGCCATCGACGGATAGCGGTAGAGCGGTTCATCCAGGCTCGAAGCGCCCCCTCTGACGAAGGTCCATTCAGGTGCCACGACGACGTTGTCGACGACCATATCATGGCTTCCCGTGCCCTTCAGCCCGTTGACATTCCAGTTTTCGGCGATGGTCACGCGGTCGCTCGGCATAACGGCGATGCGCGGCAAGCCGTTTGTCTTCGTCCCGTTATCGACCTGTACGCCGACACCAATCAAATCGGCGCCAGTACAGCCGCTGCCCCAACTCCAGCGACCCGAAACCTGAATTCCACCTTCGACTGGGATCGCTTTCTGGGGCGGGAAAATGCCACCTGCGAAAACCACATCGGGACCATTGGCATACATCGTCTCCAGCGTGTCGAGCGGAAGCGCCGACAGGTACACCGACGAGAAGCCGAAGCTTGCAACCCACCCCGTCGAGCCGTCCGCAGTCGAGATTCTCTCAACCAATTGGAGGAATTCGCTTGGCGACTTTTCGTCGCCGCCAAACCGTTTTGCGACCAGAGCGCGATAGACACCAGCCTGCTTGAGTAGTTCAACAATATCGCTGCTCAGGCGTCGCTGCGTGTTAAACTCGTCGTAACGCGCAGACACTTGCTTCAGCAATCCGGCGAGTGGATCGGACAGGCCATTGTCATCGAGGGTTGCGGCAGGTTCCCGCAAAGCAATTGCACTCATAATCTTGCTCCAATCTTCTGATTGATTCTGGCCGCAAAACGGGCCGCAAATGCGCAAAGCTCGGCATCTTTGCCTCGCCGCCCGACGATCTGGACGTTCGTCGGGAGACCGCCCTCCTTTGCAAACGGCAATGTCAGCGCGGGGTGGCCTGACAGGTTGAACGGTCGAACCAGTTCAGTCAGCCGCAATGTCGCGGTCGAATTTCCGGCATCGCGCACCAATGGCGGCACGCACGGCAGCGTTGGGAGGACGAGAAAATCATCGGTACCAAGGAGCGCGTCAACGTCGCTTGCAAAGTCTTGACCAACAGCCTGAGCGGCCTGGGCCTGGGCGTTGCTGATGCTTTCCGCGCGTCTCAACCTTTGTGCAACGTCATCGCCAACGCCGTCGAAATCTGGCGCCAGCCAAGAGTATTCCTCCCACATTTCGGCCGCGATCAGAAGCACTCCAGCCTCAAACGCCCCCCGCATCTGCGGCAACTCGACAATATCGCCTTCGCAAACCGCTGAATTGATGAGCTTATAAAACGGCTCGAGAATTTCGGGATCAGCTTGCGTTCTCAACACTCTGATTGCGGACGCCGCAGGAGCCATTTGCGCCGAATAACCGGGCGCTATGAGCCGCATGATTTGATTGATCGTCGCCAAATCGCGACCCATCACGCCGACGCAATCGAGGCTGGATCGCCTTGGATGAACGCCATCGCGGCTAACCAGCCCAAAGCTCGGTTTCAGGCCAACAATGCCGCAACAGGCCGCAGGTACGCGGATAGAACCGCCCGTGTCCGTACCAATCGCAAAATCAGCCAATCCGCTTGCCACGGCCACCGCACAGCCGCTTGACGAGCCGCCGGGAATACGCTCGGGTGCTGCTGGATTGAGCGGCGAGCCGGACCAATGGTTGATGCCGGTCACACCATAGGCCAATTCGTGCATACGGGCGCGACCAATCAGATGCGCGCCACCTGCAACCAACGCTTGCACCACATCAGCATTTCTTACCGCAGCATCGCTGCGGGCGAATCGCGCGCTGCCGCAACTGGTTGAAAGTCCGGCGACATCGAAATTGTCTTTCACAACCCCGCGTAGCCCATCGCCGCCGAGCGACAATGACACGGCCAGCGCTCCGAACGGATCAAATGGTTCGGGGCGCGACTCGGACAAGAGGGAAAGAGTTGACATTTGGCTATAGTGTCTTATTCACGTGAATTGTCAACTAATAAGCTGAAAGGTGTTTTTCTGCTCGACATCGCCCCTGTGCATCACGCCGCTGGAATGCTCGTCAAAGGCCGTCGCCTCAATCGGCTTGTGGAGCGGCTCGATGTCGCCCGCGACCTTCCGCTTGAAACAGCTTATGCCATCCAAAAGTCAGCAACCGGGCTTTGGGATGACCAGGTGGCGGGTTGGAAGATCGGACGTTTACCTGCCTCAGTTTCCGGCCCGGGCTCCACGCCAAGGTTCATCGGTCCCATCTTCTCCAAGTCGGTGCGCAAATTGTCGGGCGCGATCTCGAGGGTTCCGGTCTTGAATGAAGGCCAGAACGCGGTTGAAGCAGAGTTTATCGTGCGTCTTGCCAAGCCCCTTGGAAAGACGCAGCCCATAATGAACCATGATTTCTGGCTCGAGCATATCGCCGCCATTCACGTTGGCGTCGAACTGGCGGGCAATGGTTTGGATGTGTGTGATCAAAGCATTTCATACATCCAGATTGCCGCGTTCGGCAACAATCGGGGCCTGTTGGTTGGAGACCGAATCCCACCCCATCGATATCGATGGCCGCTTCACGTTACCACGGCGATAGAGGGTGAAATCGTTGGCTCGCTCGCAGTTGCATCGCCTTGGAATATTGTGACAACCGCTCTTGGCGAAGCTTTCGAAGAAACGAAGGCATTCGATACGACCTTCAAAGCTGGTCACTGGGTCGCAACTGGAGCATTGACCGGTATTCATCCAATTGCTTGCGACCAGAACGCAATCGTACAGTTCGAAGGATATGATTCGATAGAAATGGTCACGTCTGATATCCGCAAGTGGCAAGATGCATAACGAAAGCTGTCGAATGCGTTGCTCCTAGTTTTATGAAAGTCCTGCATGGTTGATGATTTTGGTTCCATAGACCCCCTCGACGGTGACTTTGAGATGGCAAATTGGCCATTTTACTGGATTACCCGGGTCTCGCGCCGATACACCCATGACATGGAGGATGTGCTGAAGAAGATCGGCATGGACGTTGCACGGTGGCGTGTCCTCATGATCCTCAACGAGATCAACCCCGCGAGCGTAAGCGAGTTGGCAGATCACGCCGTCATCAAACTTTCGACGATGACAAAAACTGTCATTCGGATGCAGGCCGAAGGCTTAGTTGTGACATCCCCCAGACAAAGCGATGCGCGGGTTACAGAAGTCAGTCTCACGGAGGTCGGGCGCAGCGCAATCGGCAGTGTCAGAAAGCAGGCCAGCAAAGTCTTTCGCCAAGCCTTTCAAGACTTTGATGCCAAAGAGATCAATGGCCTGAACGAGACCCTAAAACGGGTATTTGCCAACCTCGAAGATTTTCCGGGGTGAGGTACCGCTGCGCCGTTCGCAAATCACAAGGGTGTAACATCGAGTGACTGGCGAGACATTCACCGTATGCGATTATAATCTTTCTCTGAGGGCTTCATAGGGTGTTTTTCCTTTGAAGGCTCCGTGTGGTCTGTGGAAGTTATAGAAGTTCTCCCACTGGTCGAGTTTGGTCTCCAGATCGACATCGCCTTTGTAGCTGAGCAGCTGATAAAATTCCTGGCCGTCGGATCGATGTGATCGTTCGACTTTTCCGTTGAGCTGGGGCGTACCGCGCTTGATATATGCGTGCCGGATACCGAGATCTTCGACATGCCAATGGAACTTGGCCTGGAACTCATGACCGTTATCAGTGCGGATCTCCCGGATACGGAACGGGAACTTGTCGATGATGTGATCGACAAAGTCGATCGCGTTAGCCTGGGTATGCTTTTGGTAGACTTTGAGTGCACGAACACGCGTAGCGTCATCAATAGCAGTATACTGGAAGCGGCGTATTTTCTCGCCCTTCTTTCCGATGAAAGTCAGAAACTTGACGTCCATCTGGATATGATGGCCCGGGACCTGTTTGTTGTAGCGCTTGGTATGGACTTTGCGCAGGCGTGTTCCGCGTGGCAGCCTGTTCAGGCCATTGCGTTTGAGTATCCGGTAGATGGTAGCGTCGGATAATTTGATGCCATGATAGCGCGCCAAATACCACATGATGCGTTCCGGCCCGAGATGGTATTTGCGCCGCAGGTGTAACACCTTCTCGGCTACTTCAGGTGGTGTCTGGTTGGGTGGATTTTTTGGAATGGTTTTGGCATTGACCAGCCCAGCTTCACCGTATTGCTCATAGGCCCGCTTCCATCTGTAGAAGCTGGCCCGGCCAATGCCAAAATAGCGGCAAGTCTTCGCCACTTGCCCAGTTCGTTCAGCGTGCTGCAGCACCCGAAGCTTGCGCTGCACCTCGCGCTCGTCGTTCTTCGTCATCGAAAACACCTCCTTCCATCACTGGAATAATACAAAAGGTGTCTCGCGAGTCCCTACATGTCTACACCTTTGCCTGCGACCGACGCAGGCACTTGCCAGCATCAATTCTGGCTTACTTTGATTCCCAACCCTGTCATAAGCCGTGCGACTCCTTCACAATGCGTTTCGGCCGGATTCGACAGGGCAACCCTGATATGACCAGCACCCATGCCGCCCCAAATGCCGCCGGGCGTAACCAAGACATCAAATTCACGCATCATCTGGAGGCTGAGCGCAATGTCGTCGCCGCCGATGTAAGGAAATGCAAACTGCCCCGCTTTGGGCGCGCCACAGGTCTCCAAACCGGCCTGCTGCAAAGCGTCGCGCAGCAATATCCAGTTTTCCTTAAGTAGTTTTCGCGAAGCGGCAGGGTGACGGTCGCGCACGGGATCGCATAGAGCTGCCGCCGCTGCGTATTGCGATAGGGCATCTGGTGCCCCGCTATGGGTTATAAATTGCCAATCTGACAAGAGGGCAACCAATTTGCCCGACCCGACAATCCATCCAAGCCCGAACCCGGTCATGTCGTAGTTTTTCGCGGTGCCGGACACCACGATTGTCCGATCGGTATCCTCGAATTGAACCAAGCTGATATGGTCAGTGTCATCAAAATACAATTTGTCATAAATTTCGTTGGCCATGATCCACGTGCCAGATTTTTGCGCAGCTGCCACAATCGCCGCAATTTCCGCGCGGCTCCAGATATAGCCCGTTGGATTACAAGGATTTGTAAAAGCGAACATCCTTGCCCCGGCTTCAATTTCGGTAACAATGCGATCTATGTCCGGTCGCAATTCACCTGTGCTTGCCCGCTTTGACGCCGGGCGCACGATCCGGCACCCAATCGATGCCGCCATATGCGTCAGCCCAATATAATCCGGATCTCCGATAACCACAGTCTGTCCTGGTTCCAGCAATGCGGAAAATACCAAGCCCATTGCGGTCCTCGCTCCGGCGGTGGTAACAATCTGCTGTTCATGCACATCGACATGCTGTTCAACCAGATATTTTGCGATTATAGCCCGATAAAGATTAGGGACATGGGTATAGCGTGTATGTCCCGCCTGAAGCGATTGGATAGCCGCAGTGATCGCTTCTGGTGGTGCAGAGAGATAATGGCCGACCCCAATATCGATCTGCTTGCCTGAATTGAAAAGGGTGCCATCACCCTGCCCTGTTGTTGAGCCAGAATTCAGGCTTCTACCAAAAACAGGGTAGAGCTGTGACATTGTGGCCATAAAAGAAGGACTGCCCAGCCCATCGGGCCAGAAAGCATTGGCCACACGGGACGATGCAAGCGTGGCAATCCGCGCTATAATGTCTGAGCGCATTTCGATTGTTTCAGTCATTTCTGTTTCTCGGATCTATTATAGATTTTTTGGCTGACAAGCGCGCTTTGCGTCTGAAAAACACCGCGAGTGACAAACCGATAATCATGCCAGTCAAAGAGTTGAGCAGCATAGGATACGTCATCGCCACGCTGCCAATCAGTGCGGATGCAATGAAAATTCCTGTGCCCTCCTGCCGCACAACATGCTCTACAATAACAGGGATGCCCTGCTGTGATTTCCATCCCAGAAATACTGAAATTCCCGCTCCCAATGCAGCGCCGAAAAGGTTGAATAGAAAAACTGGGATAATTGCCGCTTTTGCACCAATTATTAGAGTATCTCTAAGGTCATAAAGTATCAAAAAATACATCAGCAATAACCCGATTGCCGCAGGGTTACGGATGACCGCACCAATCCGGTCTGCGAGAATGGGTCGCTTTGTTTTCAGTGCCACTCCAACGCCCGTCGGAACCAGTACAAAGCCGACAAGCGATATAAGAACGCTCCATGGATCATACCCGCGGATTGCGGTGCCTTCCGGCATGAACAAATGCAGAGCCGCACCCGCCCAAAGCGGGGCCGTTATTGCATAAATGAGGGTGATAAAAACGGTCAAGGAAATGGACAACGCTGTATCTGCCCTTGCGAGCAGCACGAGATAGTTCGAGAAAAGCCCGCCAGGGCAGCTCGCCAGCAAAACAAAGCCGACTGCGATGTCCGGCTGCAACGTCAGCATGCTGGCAAGCCCAATGCATATCAGTGGCAAGATAACCTGCATCGAAAAAACAGTCGCGAGCATGATCTTCCATTTACCCAAAGACTGGCCCAATTGCTGAAAGGAAACGCTCAATCCCACACCCGCCATCAATAATATTATAAAAAACGGCATAATCGAGTTAACAAATTCCATCATAGACGCGAATCCCGTGATATACGTACTTGAATATTAGTGCATTTAAACAGTGGATTTAAGATAATGACAAAATAACTCGGCCAATAGCGACAATTCTGTTATCGATATCAATTACCTCTACTGCCACTATTCCAATTTTCTTGCCACTTTTCTGAATTTTTGCTTTAGCAAAGAGGTCGGTCGCAACTGCAGGCCGAAGATAGTCAATACTGATCGTTATGCTTGGGGTATCCCGTCCGACTTTCGCCATCATCGCAAGCGCGCCAGTGGCGTCAATTAAGCCTGCGATGGCACCGCCATGGTAACGGCGGGAAATCATGTCGCCAAGAAGCCGCTCCTGATAAGGCATCAACAATCGCAGCTCACCCCCATCGTTATCCAGCGCGACCAGCTTCAGATCAAGAAACCGGTGATAGGGCGATACCGACAGCAGTGTTTCGATTTGATTTCTGGCGTCAACGGTCATCATGTGATCGTTTTCTTGGCGATGCTCGGGTTACCGCGATCACGCTGCATGACCTGCGCTAAAGAATTGAGAGTTTGAGCCGGCCAAATCACATATTAGTCTTGGCACCTGAAAACGATTGCCATAGGCGCGCTCTAATTGTTGCAATTTTGCAGATGCAGCAGGTAATCCAATGCAATCCAGATACGAAAACGGCCCGCCAAAACCCCGCAAGAAACCCCAGCCCAATACCGCGCCAAGATCACCGTCCGCAGGACTATGTATGATATCTTCTTCAAGACACTGTACACACTCGACAACTTGACGGTAGATCAACCGGTCGCGGACGATGTCAGCAGATGGCTGCGTAAAGTCATCACACGCGATAAACTCAGAAGCAAGGCCACCCCAGATGGAATCTATGCTACCGTCATCCAGATAATCATAGAAACCTTTTTTTACCTTGCGGCCGAGACGGCCAAGGCTCAACATCCGGTCCCTGACATCATCGGCTGCGCGCGCATCGACCGAATCCTCTCCGGCTCTTTTAGTTTGCGCTGCGATACTTTGCGCAAGATCGATAGAAAGCGTGTCGATTAGCGCTAACGGCGCCATTGGCATCCCCGAAAATCTTGCCACATTTTCGACAAGTGCCGGCGACACGCCTTCGGCAATCATCAACAGGCTTTCCTGCAAATAAGTCTCGAAACACCGGGATGTATAAAAACCAGGCGAATCCGAAACGATAATCGGCGTCTTTTTAAGAATTGAAACAAGTTTCATCGCAATTGCAGTTGTTTCGTCAGACGTTTCACGTCCCCGAATAGTCTCGACCATATCCATTTTTTCGACTGGAGAGAAAAAATGCAGCCCAATAAATCGCTCCGGTCTTTCACATGACCGGGCCAGATCGGAAATTGGGATGGTTGAGGTGTTGGAAGCTATAACCGTCCCATGACCAACGATTGTAGCAACCTTTTTAATGACATCCGATTTCAGATCCCGATCTTCAAATACGGCTTCGATAATCACGTCAGCACCGCCAACATGGCCGTATTCATCCGTTATCAAAATGGCAGAAAGCCATTGTTTTGTGGTCAGCGGATTTAACGTGCCACGTGAAATTTGCTTATCCAAATACGCAGTGAGCTTGGACTTGGCCTGCGCGGCAATCTCGCTATTTCGGTCAACAAGCACAACCTCAATCCCGGCCATGGCGCAGGCGATGGCAAGGCCTGAACCCATCATGCCGGCACCCAAAATTCCAATCTTGCGGATAGGTTTTTCTACGGTACTTGCTATCAATCTGGCACGTTTCTGGGCGGCCGGTTTTTCAAGAAAGAGGGTCCGGATTTTACTCGTTGTTTGCGACATCATGGCAAGCTTGCAGAAATATTGGCTTTCCACGGTCAACGCATCGACAATTGGCAAAAGGCTGCCTTCATACAGGCTCGACATGATCGCTCGTGGCGCTGGCGTTGGCCCGGTTTCCTTACGCTTGACTCGCGCATTGCCTGCAACGAACAGTTGCATGATTGAGGGGTTATTCTGTGTCGTACCACCGGGAAAACGGAATTTGCGATCGTCCCATGGCTGCTGGGATACCGGGCTGCGCATGATCCATGCTTTTGCTTTGCTCAAAAGATTTTGTGCAGGCACTACTGCATCTATGATGCCCAGATTTAGAGCCTCGAATGGCGACAGCAAAGTGCCATCAATGAGAAGCGGCAGAGCTTTTGGCAGTCCGATCAACCGCGGCAACCTTTGTGTGCCGCCGGCACCGGGCATAAGACCGACCTGGACTTCGGGAAGCCCCAACTTGATCTTGGGATCATCCGCGACCATCCGGTAATGGCTGGAAAGGCAGATTTCCAAGCCACCGCCAAGCGCCGAGCCGTTTATCGCTGATATGGTCGGTTTTCCGCATGTTTCCAATTTTCGACACAGATCGGAAAACCGTGTGCAGGTTACCAACAACCGATCGATGTCAATTTGCCCATTTGGCAGCAGCGCAGAGGAAAAAAGAGCGCCCATGTTGGTAAGGTCGCCGCCTGCCATGAAACTGCCGGCCTTGGATGACGTGATGATCGCACCCACAATGCTCGGATAATTTGCAATGCGGGAAATGGCATGCTCGAAATCATCGAAAAAATTTGGCGTGGTAACGTTAACAGGACGATCTGGTACATTGATATTCACAACAGCCACACCGTCAGGGTCAACAGTAAAATCGATAGTTGTCATCGGCATATCTGCACCTGCTTTCGATGATCTCGGTGTAAATTCTGGAGTCATACGCGTTCAATGACAGTCGCCACGCCCATTCCTGCACCCACGCATAAAGTGATCAACGCTTTCGATCCCCCCGTTCGCTCCAGCTCATCCAGAGCAGTGCCGACCAGAATGGCACCCGTTGCGCCGAGCGGATGACCCATGGCGATTGCGCCGCCATTGGGATTAATCTTTTCCATCGGGATATGTAAGCTATCGGCAAAATGCAGAACCACGCTCGCAAATGCCTCGTTGACCTCAAATATATCGATATCGTCCGGAGTTAATCCCAATCGGTTTAACAATTTTGACGTTACCGTAACGGGTCCGGTCAGCATCATTGTGGGTTCCGAACCAATAGATGCGCACCCCACAAAGCGCGCACGCGGCCGCAACTGATATTTCTTGGCGATGATATCATTACCAATCATGATTGCCGCAGCACCATCGACAATGGCGGACGAATTGCCTGCGTGATGGCTATGAATGATGCGTTCTACTTCAGGATATTTCATGAGCGCCAATGTGTCGAAGCCAGGATCAGCTTCTCCGATCGATGCGAATGAGGGCTCAAGCTTGCCGATTTGGGCAGCATTGGTCTCACGGCGAATTGTTTCGTCAACTTCCAAAACAACGCGACCAAGCTGATCACAAACTGGGACGATGGAATTCTTAAAGCGGCCTTCATCCCACGCAGCCACAGCTTTAGCGTGACTGGTCGCAGCAAACGCATCTAGTGCCTCGCGCGCGTAATGATATTTCGTTGCCAGCAAATCTGCGCTGATGCCCTGCGGCACGAAATATGTTTGGAACGCGGCCGACGGGTCGGTCATCCACGCGCCGCCATCGCTGCCAAGCGGTACACGGCTCATGCTTTCAACGCCGCCACCAATTGTAAAATCGGCTTCCCCACTCATCACTTTGGCCGCAGCGATGTTGACCGCATCGAGGCCAGAGGCACAAAACCGGCTTACATGCAGTCCGGAAACGGTTTCACAATAATCCGCCATCAGCAATGCGGTGCGTGCCAGAACCGCCCCCTGCTCCCCAATGGGTGTGGAGCAGCCGAGCACCACCTCGTCCAAATCCGCTGTGTCAATCGCATTTCTCGACTGAATGGCACGCAGCATCTGCGCAGCGAGGTTGAGCGGCGTCACTGCATGCAAGGAACCGCCGGGTCGCCCCTTCCCTCGCGGGGAACGGACCGAATCGTAAATGAATGCATCGGTCATTGCGTTAAAGTCCAGGGGAAAGCTATTGAGCAAAAGTCCGGCTTCATCTAAGCGTTGCCGATCCGCAGTATCGGCTTGATAGTCTCACCACTCAAATGGTCTGCCATCGCTATATCGATGTCTGCAAAATCATAAAACCGCAGAATTCGGTCAAATGGGAACTGTCCCTGCTGATAAAGACCAATAAGGTGCGGGATCATTTTTCGGCTGTTGCTTTCGCCCTCAATTACCGATTTTATCGTTATTCCGTTGTTCAGCATGTGCATAAGATCAAATCTCAGTTCCGTTCCTTGGGCGGCGGCACCCAGCAGGATCAAAGTACCGCGTGCGCCCAGACTATTGACAATCGATTTTACAACTTCGGGATTGCCCGTCGTATCTATGGCCTGCGTTAATCGACCCGCGTGCGCATCAAACCACCCCGGAAACTGGGCCTGCGTCGGATCCACGGCATGGGTTGCGCCAAGTTCCAGAGCCAATGCCCGCCGTATGGGATTGGGATCAACAGCAATCAGCATCGCGGGCTGCGAAATGCGCGCGGCCATTATCGCTGACAGCCCTACGGTGCCGACCCCAAATATCGCCAGCCTGTCTTCTCTAGCAGTTTTCAAAACGTTCCATACTGCACCTGCACCGGTTTGAATTCCGCATCCCAGCGGCCCAAGCATGTCGAGGGGAACATCATGCGGTACTTTGATTACATTATTCCGGTTTGCGACGGAATATTCGGCGAATGAAGACTGACCAAAAAAGTGAGCGCTGATCGCTGCGTCCCCTGTGACATCATTGTCTTGCGTAATCGCCGTTGATCCATCCAGACGTCGCCCAAGAATATTTGCTGGAAAGAAATACTCACAGTAAAAGGGAGCGGAATCCTTGCAATTGCTACATTCGCCGCAGCTATTGAATGTTAGGCAAACATGATCGCCCGGTTTCAAATCACCAACATCCGCACCGATTCTTTCTACTATGCCCGCCCCCTCGTGACCGAGGATTATTGGCTTGGGAATGGGCACGTGGCCTTCATGACAAATCGCATCGGTATGGCAAATGCCGGTAGCGACGATTCGCACCAGTACTTCATCTTTTCGTAAGGGGCCGAGAACAACGTCAGCAATCTGAAACCTGCTCTCATCACTTTTTGATATTGCAGCTTTGAACCTCATGAGAACGAATTCCCTTTACTGAAACTGATGCTATGCTGACATCATGATGCGGCGAAGCGGATTGGAAGGGTTTTCAACCCGCCAATGAAATTTGATGCTGTCCATGACGGCGTGCCATTCAGTTCAAAATGCGACGTCGATTTTATCAATTCTTGAAACAGTGCCGCAATTTCCATCTTAGCCAGCATATGACCAAGGCAGTAATGGGCACCAAATCCAAAGGCCAAATGCGGGTTCGGTTTGCGCCCGGTAATAAACATGTCGGGCTGTTCAAAAACATCGTCATCCCGATTGGCTGAAGGGTATGCGAGCAGCACGTCCTGCCCCGCTTTGATGGTCTGCCCGCGTATTTCATGATCCGATGCCGCAGTTCGCATGAAATGCCGGACGGGCGACACCCAGCGGATCATTTCATCAACAGCCGTCGCCATCATCTCTGGCGCTGCGCGCAGTTTTACAAACTCCTCGGGATGCTCGATCAACGCCAGTAATCCGCCCGCCGAACTTGAGCTTGTCGTGTCGTGACCGGCCGTTGCAATTACGGTAAAATAGCTCATCGCTTCAAAGTCAGGAATATCGGCGCCATTGACCGAGGCATTGGCGATGACACTGGCAAGATCATTCTTCGGGTTTCGCCTGCGATCCTTGGCTAGATCACGGAAATAATCGAAAAATTGATCAATAATAAAAGTCATGTCTGGCGGCGCGTCGCCCTGTTGATTATCCGGATCGAATGGCCCAAAAACCTCTTGGGTAAGCTTCAGCATCAGCGGCTCGTCCTCATCAGGAACGCCTAATATGCTCATGATAACCCGCAGAGGATACCAGAGGGCAACGTCGCGCACAAAATCGCATTCGCCTTCCATTTCCATCATTTTCTTTGAATAGACCGCCGCTAAAGTAGCGACTTTCGGTTCTACGACCTTTTTCAGGTTACCGGGCATGAACCATGGCTGGACGAGGTTTCGATACACTTTATGTTCCGGCCCATCCATATGCACAATGGAGCGGATAAGACCCACTCCGTCGGGACGCGCCATTTTGATGTAATCTTCGACAACCGCCGGAAAAAGCTGAGTGCGCGGGCCGTTTAAGAAAACATTGTTTTGCTTGGCAACATCCATAACATCCTTGTGCTTAGTGAGCGCCCAAAATGGGCGATATCCATCCGGCTCCATCCAGCACACAGGATTTTCGGTGCGTAACTTTTTATACTTACGATGAAGAGACGTCATATCTGTGAATACAGATGGAGTTACAATATCAATTTCTGGATCTAACACCAAGCACTACCTTTTCGCATAAATGTTGTCATGGTTTCTGAACGCCATAACCGCCAACATAGTTTTGTTCGCTTGTATATTGTCCATTCCGAATCTGATCGCGCAACTCACGCTTCAAAATCTTGCCCATCGCGTTTCGCGGCATGGAGAGGACTTGAACAAGCCGCAGTGGCAGTTTGTAACGGGCTACACTTGGCATAAGATATGCGCGCACATCCTCCAGATCGGGAATTTGGTCATTTGCGCCAGCAACAGCAATCGTTACCGCCTCTCCCCAGACATCATGCGGGGATGCGATGACCGAAAATTCCTTCAAAGCACCATATGCATTGAGCAGTCGTTCAAGCTCGGCTGGATAGACATTCTCGCCCCCGGTAACGATCATGTCTTTCGAGCGGTCGACAATATGAACATAGCCGCTTTGATCCTGCAAGGCGAGGTCACCAGTATGATACCAGCCGTCGGAAAAACTCTCTCTGGTTGCCTGCTCATTATTCCAGTAACCATTTACGACGCTTTCGGAGCGAACCCAGATTTCACCCACTTCGCCCACGGTTACCATTTGCCCCTTGGGGTCCACCAGCTTCATTTCGGCCATGTCAGATAGCCTGCCACAAGATCCAGCGGCCTGATTAAGATGATCTTCTGGCGTCAGAATAGTCAGCGCTCCGGTGGTCTCGGTCGAGGCGTAAATTTGAACGAAGTTGCAACCAAATACGGAACGCACCCGCGCCAGAAGCTCTGGAGAAATGCTCGAGCCACCATAGGCTATTTCTGCAATCGAGCTTACATCTTGTCTCCCGACCTCAACCTTTTGGCTCAGCACTAACAATAATGTCGGCACAGCGGCAAAACGCGTGACATGATATCTCGCAATATCGTTCAATATCGCGTCGGGGTCGACGGCTGCATGAATGATTAAAGTCGCGCCACTGAGCAAGGCTGTGAGGCAAAGATTCAGGCCGCTAGTATGAAACATTGGCAGGGAGCAAAGTACGATGTCAGAACGGCTCCATTCGCCATAGCCGCAATCCCGCCATTGCGCGACCGTTGACAAATGATTGCGGTGGGATTGGGGCACGCCTTTGGGCAGACCGGTCGTTCCGCTGGTGTAAAGCTGCACAAAAATATCTTCAGGTTCGCTAACACCTAATGGCTGTACAACGACTCCATCTCCAGAATAGCTATTCCGCCATGCAGCATAATCATCCTCTTGCGGCGTGCCGGTTACATAATCATTGAGTAACAGGACATGACAATCATCTGACGATTGCAGATGGTTCGCAAATTCCTTGCCCACCACGACAAGCTTCGCCCGACTGTCGTTGATAACGGCCTGCGCCTCAACTACTGTCAATCTCCAACTTATTGGGGTCAGCACGGCCCGCGCAATTGCAGCACCCAGCAGCAGTTCGATGATCGCCGGATTGTTTTGACCAAGATACACAACCCGGTCGCCCTTTTTCAAACCCAGTGCCGTCAAGCCTGCAGCAACAGCCTTAGCTCGATGCTTCAGCATAGCGGCGCTTATTTTCTGATCGTTCCAGATGATGGCATTTGCGGAAAGATCTTGGTCGAGCATAGCAAATATCTGCTGCGATACAGGTACAGCCTTCTCGACATCTAACATACCAAGCTGCGGCAACTAAATACCTCCATTTATTGTACTATACCGTATAGTTTAACAAATGTCCAATGTGGTTTTCAACGGCCGAATTCGGTCGTGCACGCCCCTGCTAGTCGTTGTTATTATTGGGTTTTTTACATCAGTTTATTAATGTTAACGATCACTCTCTGGGTATATTCCTCAAGGCCTGCTTGACCGAGTTCCACGCCAATTCCGGAATGTTTGGTTCCGTTAAAGGCAATATTGGGATCAAGCATGCCATGGGTGTTTATCCATATCGTTCCCGCCTCCAATTGCCGCGCAATGCTGACTGCGTCGTCAATGTCATTTGACCAGACTGAGGCACCAAGACCATTATCAGAGTCGTTGGCACTCACAATTGCCTCGTTAATTTCACTATATTTTATGATCGGGAGGACAGGGCCAAATTGCTCCTCATCGACAATTCTGGTTCCATTTCGAACGTCCTTCACAATTGTGGGGCGAATAAAATAGCCTGGTCGGTCAATAATTTGTCCGCCTGCAACTATCGTTCCACTGAGTCGTGAATCTTCAATCAAACCTTTGATCTTTTCGAACTGCGCTTTGTTGTGTACCGGGCCAAATTGAGCATTGGGAACCAGCCCGCTGTCAACCGTTGCACTGTCGGCAATGCCGGAAAGTGCGCTACAAAGTGCGTCATGAACTGCTTCGTGAACGTACAAACGCTTCAATGCGACACAGACCTGACCGCAATTCATGAATGCTGCCTGGAATATGGCGGGCGCAATTTTCACTGGATCTACATTTTCAAGCACAATACCCGCATCGTTCCCGCCAAGTTCCAGTGTCAAGTGCTTCAATGTGTTGGCGGCGCTCAGCATCACCTTCTTGCCCGTCTGAGTTGAGCCTGTGAGGGAAATTTTCGCGACATCGGGGTGGCTTGTCAGCAGCGGACCAAGGTCTCCGTGATCGGCCACGATATTAAGAACACCAGGCGGCAATAGTTCTGCAAACATTTCACCAAGCCGTAAAGTTGCGAGCGGCGTGGTAGGTGCAGGCTTCACGATAACCGTATTTCCTGCAAGCAATGCAGGCGGCAGTTTAAAAGCCAGGAGCAGCAATGGAAAGTTCCATGGTACAATCAAACCAACCACGCCCAGAGCCTTGCGATGTTCCTCTACCCGGCGCTCTGGTCCATCCTCGATCAGCTTGGTCGGTAAATCCATTGTCGCAAATTGGCGATAGAAAGCCGCCGTCATGGACAACTCCCAATGGGCTTCGTTCAGGGGCTTTCCTTGTTCGCGCGTGAGTAAGTGAGCCAGCTCTTCTGCGTGCGAGTCTACCGCATCCGCCAATCTTGTGACAAGCGCCTGACGCGTTTTCATCTCAGTCGACGACCACCCAGGGAAAGCCTCTTGTGCGGCCGCAACCGCCGCGTTCAGCTGCGCCTCATCGGCGCAAGGGCAAATTGCGAAGGGTTCGGCTGTCGCAGGATCAATGACATCCATCATTGTGCCCCCGCCAATCAGGGCGCCGCCAATCAGCATCTTGAAATCAGTATACTGCATTCACATTCCCTCAATTGAACGCGGAACCAAAACAATTCTATTTCGGCTTTTGCAGACCAGAGCCCTGACCATCGGCACGCATGGCAACCCCCTTCACCCAAGCGTCCATGACAACGTCTAGGACATCAAGAGGAAGAGCGCCGTGGCGCAGCAACTCATCATGGAAATTGCGAATTGAAAAGCGTGTACCCAACTGCTTTTCTGCGTGCGCGCGCATCGCCTTGATGCGCATTTCACCGACCATATAGGATGTATTAAGCGCCGGAGCGACGATGTAACGCTTGATTTCAGCATCAACTTCGGAATCAGAGAAGAAGCTGTTCTCTGTCAGATATTGGCGCGCGCGTTCTTCGCTCCAGCCAAACATGTGGATGCCAGTGTCAATCACCATTCGGCTTGCCCGCAACATCTCCAAATTGTACCGCCCGAGCTTTTCATATGGTGTTTGATACACCCCCATCTCGAATCCCAGCGATTCTGCATAAAGACCCCACCCTTCCCGAACGGCGAAATTGGACAGGTCATCAAGCCCGAATTTGCGGACTGGGCTGATATCAGTTGCGGCGTTCCAAAGCATGATCTGTTGATGGTGCCCGGGTTGACCTTCATGCATAATCACCGCGCCGAGGCCGAATAGCGGTCGTTTTCCGAGATCTGCGGCGTTCACATATACCGTGGCGGCTCGCGTTCCATCTGCGGCACCTGGTTCATAATAGGCACCAGTAAACCCAGGCATATTGAATATGGTTATACCAAATGGCACAACCGGCAGACGCCCAAAAAACTCGGGCAACTTGCCATCGACGCGCTTTGCGACCTCTGCTGCCGCTGCCAGGTATATAGCGGGATCATTCGTATAAAATTCCGGGCTTTCAGCCAGATGTTTCTTGAAATCGGCAAAGCTGCCGGTGAACTTTACATCGGCCATGACTGTTTCGATATCGCGGCGAACCCGGGCAACGGTTGCGAGGCCCTGCTCATGGATTTCCTTTGCCGACAAACTGGTTGTCGTTGCCCGGCGCAATGCTGCGGCATAGAATTCTAGACCTCCCGCAAGGCCGGACACACCAATGTCCTTACGACACGCGGGTCGATACTTGCTGTCCAAGAACTGTTGCAGACGTTTGTAAGACGTCAGCACGTTCGTCTCAACCGCTGCCTTGCCGCGCTGGATTAGGATTGCGCGATCGGCCTCTGGAATCGTGGCTGGCAACCGTTTGAACGGCGCGAAAAATGTACTTTTCTCTACGTCTGTAATCTGACCCTGAACAGATTGATCAGTTATGGAGATAACCGTGCAGGGCAACACCCAACCCTTGCGGATACCCTCACTTAGAACCGAGATATTTTCATCAAAATATTTTGGCACTGCTGCCAAACGCTTTAGATAATTCTCGTAATCAGGCGCGGCTTTGAATGGCAACCCTGCGATCTTTCGCGGAAGCTGCGCAGAAAAACCGAAATAAGGAAGGCTAGGCATCAGCGCACCCTTGGTCTTACCCAACGCAATCAGGGAGGTCAGCTCATCCTTCAACACGCCATAGCTAATCTGATCTTCAGCAGATAGGCTATTGGGGTCAATTTTGTTCAAATCCTTGAGTACAGCCTCAAAGTCGGCGTTTCGTTTGGCAAGGCCAGCGAGATCGGCCTTTTCAAACCCAGCCGCATAGCGTTGATCTCCAAGCGTGGCTGCAAGCATTGAATCATTCGCCAACCGCACCTCCCAGGCACGGTCAATCAACGCCGCCAGCGTTGCGTTTGTTGCATTCTCCGCCAATGCAGCATTCGGACTGGCCGCTATTAATCCCATCAGCACGGCAGAAACGAGAGGAATACGCCTAAAAAAAGGCGTGCGTTTTGCCGCTGGTCTTTGCCATGTCATTTCATTGCTCCTTGAAAAAAAATCGAAGGTCACGCGACAACGATTTTTCAGCGTTGCGATCGAGATAGATAAAATGTCCCGCAGGATAGACTTTGAACACCGATACCTCATCACCAATACCAGCGCGGCGTAAACTTGCCTTGGTATCAGCATAGGGCGCTGCAAGATCATATGTACCGGTTGCGACGAAAAGCCGAATCTTCCGATTATGCCGGATAACATCCCCAATTTGGGTGGCTGTATTCAAATCGACCGGGGGCAGTACAGCGTCAACTCCGTCGCGCCATTTCCACACCGCTGCGGACTGCGGAGCCCAGACAGCATAGCGCAAAGAATCCGAAACGCGGAGATATTGCGTCAGATATTTTGGCAGCAATGCCTGATGAGACGCCCAGATATCATCGAATGAGGGATCTGAATAAGGTGACGGATTGCGCGCAACCGAAGCCGTAAAACGACCGTCAAACCTGCCGAGAATGAGGCCCCTGTCTTTTAACAGTTCTGAACGAAATTGTTCTGCCTCTAAATTCTGCGAAAAAGTTTCCGCTTTGTGATGTTTTTGCAGAGCCCGGTAAGTCGGACTGTCGACCACAGGTGGTTTAGCATCCTCGGTGGCACCCTTCGAGCCCAATGTCAGTGCAGGCGAAAACAATATCAGCCCGCGTAGACGCGGTGCAAAAACCGGATCTTTACTAAGGCCTTCCAGAACCGCAGCGGCGCGAACAGCGCCATAACTTTCGCCCACAAGAAAGATCGGGCCGGCGTTACCAGACAGCAACTTTTTGGCCGCCCCCAGTAACAGATAATTGTCCTCTGGCATGGACCATGCTTCGGCGAGATGCGCGATGGGCTCTATTGTCGAATAGCCTGTACCCGGAGGATCGACAAAAATGAAATCAGAATAATTCAAGAGGTTTTGAGGGTCTGCCCGAAATACAACTGTAGGTCCGGTCTCGACGCGCTGCGGCCCGAGAAATGCCGAATTCAGCAGCGAGGTTGAAAAGCCGGGCCCACCACTAAAGACCAATGTGACGCCGCGCCGATGCTTCTTCCTCTCGATGGCAGGATTAGCCCATTTTAGCGCCACAATATGTGCTGTCGCGCGATTTGAACGCAGCGTTATCTCGGTCGTCTCCGTTGACAATACGGGACCGGCAACCGCCAGATTTGGGAGCACCGACAGCGCGAAAACTATACATACCCGAGCCAGAATATTTACTGTCATCGTCTTCTCCACAAAACGGGCAGTGGGCGGACAAAGCGATCCAGCCTGAACTGTTTCTTTAAGCAGTTTCCATAATCAAGTTGCACTCGACAAGGTTGCAAGCAACGCGTTGCTGGCAACCTTGCTATCTGATCTTGCTCTTGACCCGAAAGTTAAGGTCGAAAACTAATGTCAAAAGCCATAGCTGATGCTGACACCGTATGTCCGCGGTTCACTCACCAGAAACTGCGTTCCCGTAAATGAGGGGCTCGAAGTCACGAGTGTCTTGTAGAATTTATCAGTCAGATTCCGCCCAAACACAGAAAGTTCCCAAGGACCCGTTTGATAAGCTATGCGCGCATCCAACAGAACATAGCCACCTTGACTAGTAATTGGGCTTTCAAACGCGGTATAATAAATCCGGCTGCGGTAATTGGCGTTACCGCTGAATATCAAAAGCGAATCCCCGATCGGTGCAGTATAGTCAAAACCGCCTGTCAGTGTCAGTTTTGGTGCCCGGGCAAATTGATTTCCATTCACATTCTGCAATGGTGAGCCGACTATTTCGTCATTCCCCAATACGAGATTACCATATTCGGTATGCAGATAGGCTGCGCTAGCTGTCAGCCGCAATCGATCGGTAGGCCTCGCGATCAAATCGACTTCCAAGCCATAGACCTTGGCCGTACCCGCATTTGCTATGATGGGAACAGGGTTGGGTAGAATGACCTGGCTGACTTGTAGATCCTTATAATCGTAGTAAAATGCTGAAAAGTTGGCAATCAGCCTATTGTCGAACCAATCGGTCTTGGCCCCGACCTCATAGCTCCAGATTTTTTCTTCGTTAAAGGGCGGCTGAACAGCATTGGCATTAAACCCACCGCTCTTGAAACCATTAGTAACGGTCGCGTAAAGGAGGGCATTGTCGCCCTGATATTGAATCCCGAACTTGGGTGTGAACGCGTTCCAACTGTTCCGGTCAAACACGGGATTGGGCAATGCCGTATTGAAAAGCTGCGTCTTCTTCTCATGACTGTAACGGCCGCCGACAACAAGCGCGAAGTTGTCGTTAAAGTTATATTTGCCTTCGCCAAAAACGGCTATTGATGTCGTGCTATTTCTGGATCCGTTTTCGACAACAAGGCCGAAAGGATACACCGCTGCCCGAATGGCGGATGTCAGCTCATCACTCAGATATGAAGCGCCGACGATATATTCAAATGCCGAGGGCTCTGCGTTCGACAACTGAATATCCTGGGTAAATGCCTCGGATACCTCATCGCCAAATTCGGTAGCACCAAACCTGATTGCCGTTGAATCAAGGTCGATGGAACGATTTTGTTCGGTGCGGCGGAAACTCGTGACACTCTTGACTGCAAGTGGGCCAGCCTGTCCTTCAAAAGTGAAGCTACTACCCCATTGCAAAACACGCGCAAAATTCGGAGAATCATAGCTGTCGACATAGGGATCGGCTGGAACCGTTGCGCCAAAAAAGGTAACAACAGGCGCTGGCTGAGTTGTGTCGAGCTTAAGGCTATTACCGAGACTGCCCCGAGTGTTCATGTAATCGCCGGAGAGCCGGGCGGACCAACCGCCGATGTCCCAAAGCAATTGCCCACGCAATGCAGTTACCTTGCGGTCGTCAACGCCCTTGTTCGTCAGCAAATTGGTGCGATACCCGTCGTCATCGCCGTACAGACCGCTTACACGAAGCGCGCCATTCTCCCCAAAAGGAAGATTGACTGTTGCTTCTGTGCGAATACGGTCAAAATTTCCATAACCGACTCTACCCTTGACAACTGTCTTTCCAAGCTCGGGTCGCGCAGTATTGATCAGTATTGCACCACCGGTGGCATTTCGGCCGTAGAGCGTTCCCTGAGGACCTTTTAGCACTTCAACCTGAGCAATATCAAAAAGCTCCGAGAGCGCGCTGCCGGGTCGCGACAGATAAATTCCATCGAGGTACACCGAGGAACTGCCGTCTGCACCAAGGCCCACCGAGTTGTTTCCTACACCGCGAATAAAAACATAACCCTGCGCGCTTGATCGCTCAATGTAGAGCGAAGGCGATATGCTCGTGAGCTCGGCAACGCCGAGCACACCGCGCTTGGTAAGAGCCTCACCTGAATAGGCCTCAATCGCAATCGGTGTTTCCTGCAACTTTGTTTCGCGCCGTTCAGCTGTAACAACGATTTCCATGTTGTCTGTAGACGCATCAGAAACCGACTTAGACGGGGTTTGAGCATGAGCAACAGACATAGGCACTAGTGCTGCGCCTGTCAGTAGTACTCTACGGATCGTGATCTTGGCAGTCGATTTCATGATAGTCTCCCTTACTTTTTCCTAGTGCCCTCTGTAAAATTTTTAGCTTTACGTATTCTGCTCTATACTGACGGTCTCAGTTATTTCCGGAGAAACCAAGCCTCTGCCGTAGATTGTTATAATCAGCAGTGCGGCCGCAGCCATAAGTCCTGTCAGCAACCAGAACACGATCAAGGAATCCTGTGAGGCAAAACTCGGCCCCCCGATATGCACGCTCAAACCGAAGGAAATTATTGTTGAGTTAAATCCGCTGTGGATCAGTATTCCTGATAAACTACTGCCTGTCTTTATGTAGAAATGAGTCATAACCACAGACAGTGCGGGGCATCCGACAATCATGAACCCAATCAGGGCCGGCAATTGGAATGTCCAGAAGTGTGGGTCTGCTATGATTTTGCGCGTGTCAACAAGCAGCGGACTGAAAGGGACTGCCATATGCCAGATGACCCACAGTATTCCAATCATGATCGACGCTTTTAAAGGACCGACGCCATCATTCAGCAGAGTTGGCAAAAGAAATCCGCGATATCCAAAAATTTCCTCCAGCACGCCGCCAGGATTCAACCAAAGTCCAACGAGGAATGTGATAAGAAATCCGGAGAACGCAACTCCCAACAACGGATTTGTCGCACTGCTTCCACCAATTAGATAGTGCAGCCCCAACATGCCCGACAGCATCAATGTGACCGCCACTATGATTGTTCCATAAGCACGCAAGGCGGATGCTCGGGATGCGCCTTTGCCCCAAGGCCGCAATCTGGAGAAGATGTCGCGAATGCCCTGTGCCCCCCACCCAAGAAAAGCGACCGTCAGGCCAGCAAGCGAAGGGGAGAAACCATAACCAAAAAAGAGGAACAGACTTGGGTGGTTCGCCAGAAAACTCAACCCGACCGGTAACGGCATATAGCCGAAGTCCCGAACATTATGGCCTGCGATAGGCGCTGATGTTACGCCCAACCACAATGGCAAAAACACAAATGTGAGAAAACCATAAAGCAGGACAAAAAATGCAAAAAATGCGAAATAATGCTGCTTGACTGCATTTCGAATGTTCATAAGCCACCCATTACCTTCCAAAAAATTGCGTTTTTCTAGCCTACCGAATCGCCATGCGTTGACCGGCGATGCCAATTATCTTTACTACACGGTGTTGGAAGTGCAATTGGATTCTTCACAGGGTTCTTTTGCATTGCGAGTCGAGATTTGGTTTTAGCTAGGGCGACCGAATGCGTAGGAGATCATATGAAATCTGATGTCTTTAACAGGAATGCGACCAGGAGGGGCTTTCTCTTGGGTGCCACCGCAATTTGCGGATCGTTGGCCACTCAAGGATGCAGAAATCCTTCCAGTTCGGATTCTACAGCTCACGCCAAGGCTGAATATGATCTGCTCAACGCAGATTGGAGCGGTCCTGGGGGCATTGGAGACTATCGGCTGGCCAATGGCAACACGTTCGATGTCGTCAATGCCGCACATTCGATCCGTGACGGTTATTGGCAAACAATACCTGAAGGCGGGCCTGAAGAAAAAGTTGATGTCGTGATAGTGGGCGGTGGGTTTTCAGGTTTGTCGGCAGCTTTTTATTGCAAAAAACTGGGCAAGGCATCCTGCTTGGTTCTCGAAAACAATAACATGTTTGGCGGAGAGGGGAAGCGAACCGACCTTGACGTTAATGGTGCGCGGATATCTGGTGCTCAGGGATCGAATGCTTTTATCTGGCCGTTGACGGCGGCTCGTGCGCTTAAAGTTCATCATGAGATATGGTCAGAGGTCGGATTGCCTGAAACCGGCCTGGCTTGGCATGAGAATATGAGCGGAACGACGAAACAAATACGGGTCGCCATGAATGATTTCACAAGCCCGCGCGCCGAAGGTGCAAAAGAAGCAAATATCGGGTTTTACTTCGATGACCCCCAGCTGACAGGTTCAGGAAAGTGGGTAAAAGATCCATGGCTGGACGGTTTCGATAACGCCCCGATTTCAGCCAAGGCGCGCGCTGATGTTAAGCGGCTTTTGGAGTTTCGCTGGACAAAGTCTATTCCGCCGAACTGGCGCCAATGGCTGGACAGCATGAGCTATCATGAATTTTTGACGAATATAGTCGGAATTTCCGATCCGCTGGTTTTCAAATTACTTGACGATGCCTACGCTTCGGGCGGGGCCATGGGGTCCAATCTAACGTCGGCTTATTATGGTGTCGATGATGCCTCTGCGCGTATTGGCGTTGCGGCTTTTGTTGCCGCTGCGTTGCCCCCCGAAGAACAGCCCAAACTTAGCGGGCCAGTCTACGCGACATCTTTTCCGGGAGGAAATGGAGACATAGTTCGCCATATTGTCAAGGCGATCTGGCCAGATGCAATCACCGGCGACAATTCTCTTCAGCAGGTAATTTATGGACGCGTTAACCCAGAAGCGTGGGAGCGCCCAAACCAACCTGTTAGGATGCAAATTGGCGCCCAGGTCGTCGCGGTTCGGCACAAGGGCGATCCAATGACGTCAAAGGCAGTTGAGGTCGCTTATATTAAGGGCGGCAAACTCCACCATGTGCAGGCAAAGACAGTCGTGATGGCGGGGGGGCAATGGATAAACAAACACATATTGCGTGATGCGCCGGAGCATATCAGTAAAGCGATGCAGGCGTTTTACCATGCACCAATTCTCAATTTGAGCATTGGCCTCAAAAACTGGCGCTTTCTGGATAGGCTTGGGATTTCAGCGGCTCGATGGTTTGACGGATTTGGCTGGTATGCAAATATCAAGACACCGATGAGGTTAGAGCCGGATGCACAACCACTGGATCCTGCCACGCCCGCTATGATGACAATGTACATCCCGTTTCTGCAACCGGATTTACCAGCAAATACTGACATTGCGTCAGAAACGGCTATCGCAAGGCAGCAATTGTTCGAGCTGACACATGCGGATATTGTCAAACGGGTTTCAAAGCAACTGGACGCAATGTTCGGCCCGCATGGTTTTGAATCCAAGCGCGACATCGCTCAGATCGTCGCAAACCGATGGGGTCATGCTTTTGTCGTCCCACCGCCAGGTTTTTATTTTCCAAAGGATGGCGCAACACCCCCATCGGATGTCCTGCGTAAAGGATATGGACGCATTCATTTTGGACACACCGAACTTTGCGGAACCCAGGCATGGTTTCTGGCCGTACGCGAAGGTGAGCGGGCGATTATTCAGGCAATGGAGCAGATCACGTGAGCAACCTTCTCAGCCGGGCTGATCTTGTCCTTCCTGGCGGAATGTGCGGCCACTTAAACCCGTCATTCATGCCGCCGGGTTTCCCGAGATTTTTTAACCGCGCGCAAGGCCCGTACGCCTGGGCAGAAGATGGCGTTCGCTACATCGACCTTGTTGCAGGCTATGGTACCAACCTATTAGGCTATAATAACCCTGAGGTTGAAGCTGCCGCAACGCAGCAACGTGTGGCGGGCGATACGACTTCGCTGCCTATGGCTGTGATGATTGAACTCGCGGAAAGCTTCACCGATTTTGTGCAACATGCAGACTGGGCAATGTTCATGAAAACAGGGACCGAGGCCAATACGCTCGCCTGCGCGATCGCCCGCGCCCATAGCGGCAAGCGGATCATCTTGTTTGACAAAGCAGCTCATCTGGGAGCGGCACCATGGTGCAATCCTGTAAGGAAAGGATTGCTGGAAGAAGACCGGGCGCATCAGGGATATTTCGATCTGGGCGATATCGACAGCCTTCGCCGCGCGGTTGCCGCAGCTGGCGATGATCTGGCAGCGATCATCACCCCCTTGTTTGCCAATGATGGCGTCGGCTCACAGGATTTGCCCAGTGCTGAGTTTGCCAAACAAGTCCGGGTTCTGTGCGATCAAACGGGCGCGGTACATATCGCTGATGATATTCGCGGCGGATTATGGCTAACGCGTGACTGTAGCTGGTCGCTGATTGGCCCAGCGCCAGATCTCAGCACCTGGGGCAAGGCACTTGGCAACGGCTACCCGATAGCTGGCATTGCAGGTTGTGATAAATTCCGGGATGCCGCACGCGCGGTGTATGGCTCAGGTACATATTGGTTTGGCGCGGTACCAATGGCAGCAGCATTGCAAACGCTTCGGATAGTAAAGGAGCGGCATGTCCATGCCCATATAGAACAGCTTGGAATCCTATTACGCAATGGCTTGACCGAAATCGCTGCCCGTCATGATTTTTCGCTCGAACAGACTGGGCCCGTACAGATACCACAAATCGTCTTTGCTGAAGACACCGATTTCCGATTTGGGTTTGCATTTGCCTCGGAACTGCTGGCGAGAGGCGTCTATTTTCACCCTTGGCACAATATCTTCTTGAGCAATTCCCTGCATACTGAAGACATCGAATCCATTCTTTCAGCCGCAGATGGCGCGATGGAATCCGTTAGTGCACGTCAGCACCTATTGCAGCCGCCGACCGGGCTTGTCGAACTTGTTGCAAATCTGGATCATTAAGTTTCATATATCTAGTAGGAAGAGGAATTTATCAATGTACAATAAGTTGATCAAAATTGCGCTCCTGGCTGTCGCTATAGGAGCCTTATCAAACCCTATTGCCGCATCGGCTAACGATACTGATGGCAATCGTCAGGAAACTATCGGTTTTGCGATAGAGGAGATGGTTTGCGCGCCGGCAAGCGAAGTATGGGATGCGGTGTTTACACCTCAAGGGATGAAACAGTTGGGCATGGCACAATCATCGATTGATTACCGCGTTGGTGGAATGTTGATGCGGCGTGTTGGCGAAGGGGGGAAACTTGGCGACGACCAGACGATTGTCACACGCATTATCAGCATAGACTATGGCCGGATGATTTCTCTGGTCCCGGTCACGACGCCGAAAATCTATGGCAAATTTTTTCCTGAAGCGGTATCGACATATTATTATACCCCCATTGGCGAGAATCAAACACTGGTACGGGTTGCAACGGGCAATTTCCCGTCTACAGATGAGGCGCGTGCATTGCTGGGTTTAAGCAAAGACGGAACACGCAAAGCTCTTGATACGCTACGCCTGAAATATCTGGACAGATGTACAAAGGATACCAAATAAATGGCGAAATCGATAGACAAGTTTTGCAAAACTTGCGCAAAAAACCAGATCGAACAGTGACAAGCATTTTTCAATCTCCATGTACATATCGTGAGGTGAAGTCTAAATGGTAGCTGCAATCCGGCAGATTAGGAAAAGGGAAAAAGCCGAAACGATCTTAAAAGGAGCAATGGAGGAATTTCTAAGCAAAGGCTATGTTGGGACCAGCATGGATTCAATTGTTGCATCTGTGGGCATATCAAAACCAACATTGTATAATCACTTCAAGTCAAAAGAGATTTTATTTGAGGCGATCTTAAAGCGGATTGTTGAGCAGATTTTTCAAGGGTCAAATGAAGAATTTTTTTTAAAAGGCCCTCTAGCTCCTGCATTGTTAGAATTTGCGAAACGTTATTCAAAGGTCATATTGCAGCCCGAACTGATATCCCTGCATCGACTTATAGCTGGCGAAGCACAAAGGTTTCCCGAACTGGGCATGCTTTATTATTCCTCCGGTTATTTGAAAGCGGAACAGGGCATTGAAAACATGCTCCAGCATTATGTTTCAACTGGCGATCTGATTGATGAGGATCGCACAGTTATGTCGCACCAATATTGGGGGCTGGTTTTGAGCTATGTGCACAATTATGCCATATTCAATCTAGACAACCCTTTGAGCCAGCAAGCCATCGAAAATTCGATCACTGCCGGTGTAAAAGCATTCGAGCGACTCTATGCTCCTTGATTTCCGCTAGAGCATGGTGCGAATGTAAGGTTGACGATCTAGCGGGACATCGACTGCATAAGATTATAGCCTTTCACGGAGGGCTTCATAGGGTGTTTTTCCATTGAAGGCACCGTGTGGTCTGTTGAAGTTGTAGAAGTTTTCCCATTCGCTGAGTTTGGCTTC
>NKIR01000002.1 GCA_002255985.1 Sphingomonadaceae bacterium PASS1 | reverse complement strand
CGCCGCCGATGTCCGGCGGCCGCCGTCATAAATCTCAGCCAATGCCAAAAGCCGCCGCGCTTGGTTCGCGCTCTTCGACGTCCGTGCCAGTCGCCTCAACGAAGCGCCGTCAAAATCATCCCGCAAGTTAATTGATGCTCCCATGTCACCTCCTCCAAATGAAGATCAACATAGAATCAGACTTTCAACCGCTTGGGAATCCCAAATCTGAGTCAGCATCAGCGCAGGTTGGTATTACACCAGCGTCGGAGATTTTGATGTCGTGATATCGCGCGCTAGGTACCAAACGATCCTGATCGACCCGAGGTGGTATTTGCTGCGCAGGTAGAGGACCTTGTCGACGATCTCGGGTGGCGTCTGGTTGGCAGGGTTCTTCGGAATGGGCTTTTGGTTGATCAGCCCGGCTTCGCCGTTCTGCTCGAATGAGGCTTTCCAGCGGTAGAAGCTTGATCTGCCAATGCCGAAGTATCGGCATGCTCTGCCTACATCACCAATCTTCTCAGCATGGCGCAGCACCTTGAGCTTGCGCTTGCGCTGAATATCTCGTTCTTCCTTGGTCATCGGTTCCATCCTTCTGCTTGCCTATCGGCAATATGAAAGATGTCCCGCGAGTCCGTACAGTCCTACACCCAAGGCTACGAAGCTGAAATTTAAGATATTACGACAAACTTAGCGTCGGGGCATTGATTATCAGCCTATGCTGCGGTCACAGACTGGCTCACGAGTTCCAGAACTCTGCTATCATTATAGGGTTCACTTCCGATCGGAACGGCCATACCCTGTGGCAGGCTACCGATCCAATTTGAATTATTGATATCATCAGGTCGGAATTTAAATATCCTCTCCTCTGATGAGTTAAAGATAGGGTGATACAAACCCATCCTAACAACAATGATGTTTCGGGCTACATCCACTGCAATCGTCTGGCCATCAAAACCTTGTGCTGCAATAAAGCGGCGCCCGTCAGCAAGGGGAAACCAAAATTGTGATGCGTAAACTGCGTTCGGTGCCGTGGATGCCTGAATTATTGAGTCAATATATGCTCGCGAAACAATCTGCTGATTAGATACAACCCCTCGGTTAAGAACCAGTTCGCCAAGTCTTGCGAAGTCACGGGGTGTCGAATCGATGCAGCAATAACCCAGAACATTGCCTCCTTGAGGTCGTGAGTTATCCTTCCACCAGTAGGCTTTCATACCAATCTTGAGAAACAGGCTGTCTTGAGACCACTTCAAGAAGTCATCCGAACGACTATTCACTAGCACCTTTGAAAGGACCATAGTGTCACAATTAGAATATAGAAATGACGGGCCTGGATAGGGGCTGCGCCCCCCGTTCCACCAACCGTAGTTCATGCCTGCAATAGCCTTAGGTCGGGATATACAAGGTGTCATTTGATCGTCGGCGAAGACTAAATCACCGCCAGCGCTAGGAGTGGTCCGGCACTCCTCCAACTGATTTGTTCCTGATTTTGCACAGATTGGGACCAATCCAGAACGCATATCAAGCATCTCCTTAAGTGTGATTGTTGATCTTGCGTCGGAAGCCCATTCACTGAGGTATTGGCTAACCTTGTCCTGTGGTGACGCTATTGTGCCTTGCTCAACTGCGATACCGAGCAGGATAGAGGTGAAGGATTTGGCTACAGACCAAGATGTAGCCAAGCTATCCCTGTTTCGAGTTCCGTATCTTTCAAAGATTGCGCTTTTGGATAACTGGGGATTGAAATTGCTTACGGATTGCAATTCTAAATCAGAGATACCTCTATACCTCTCAAAAACAATCTTGCCGTTACGTATAACTAAAAAGGCCTGCCCGAAAGTTCCGTCACGTAGAGCCATAGCCGCTGCCTCCTCTAACTTTTGCACCGACATGCCTTGGCTTTGCGCGCTTGCTTCGGGCCAGACAAAAGAAGGGGCTAAAGGCGGAGTGCTTGGCGCTCCAACGGAAACAATTGGAGGTTGTACAATGGTAACCAATGAAGGTTGTTCTGGACTAACTTCGGTCCCGCCACATGCGTTCAAAAATGTAAACATGAGGAATACTAGGCAGAACCTAAAGCTATCTAGAGACACTTGTATCCCTCCTTGGATTACTGCCCGTAGTCAGAACGTTTGACGCTAATACCTATTTCAGCAGATTACAAATCACCATTAAACAACACGAGTGAGTCAAATGTCAGACTTTTGAATATCGTCGATTGCAACACTGCAAGCTGGCCGGCTAATATCAACCCAACTGATGAGGCCAATGCTCCGTTAATTTACGCTGCCATCAGTGCCAAATGTTCTGACGACGGACAGCGATGAGCAGCGTCAATCAGTCCCTTGCGCCTCTTGCGTAAGCGGGCATAGATACAGCCGCAATGAGCGGCGAACAGAATTTCGGGGGGAATAAGCTTGGATAAGATCGAACAAATTGCGAATGGCCAGCCGTCTGGTCACCCCAAAGGCCTGTACTATTTATCTTTCACAGAGATGTGGGAGCGCTTTTCCTTTTATGGGATGTCTGCGTTGCTCACGCTCTATATGGTTAACGAGCTGCTGCAGCCTGAAAATGCGTTGCAAGTCATTGGGCTAGCGGCGCTTCGCAATATGTTCGAATTTCGCGGGCCGATGAGCGACGTCGCTTTTTCGGCGATCATTTATGGCTGGTATGCCGGCTTGGTCTATTTCACGCCGATGGTTGGGGGTTGGGTTGCCGACCGCATATTGGGTGCAAAGCGCACGGTGATGATCGGCGTAGTGCTGATGAGCGCAGGGCATCTGGCGATGTCCTTTTATGCAAGCTTCCTATTTGCACTCTTGCTGCTGATTCTTGGATCTGGATTTCTCAAGGGTAATATTTCTGCGCAGGTCGGGGCGCTTTACCCGCGCTCGGATGAATCCATGCGGTCACGCGGTTTTACCATTTTTTCGACAGGCATTTGCATTGGCGCGGCGAGCGGGCCGTTCGTGACGGGGTTGGTTGCAGCCATTTATGGCTGGCATGCCGGTTTTGCGGTTGCGGCGGCTTTGATGCTGATCGCGCTCGTCGCCTATATTCTGGGCCAGAAGCACCTGCCGGATGACCGTCCGGTGGCGCGCAAACGGGAAAAGGCCCCAGCCATGACCGCTGCGGAACGCAAACGGGTGGCGGTGCTTTTGCTTGTCATTGCGCTGACCATACCCGCTGAAATTGCGTATCCGATGGTATGGAGCATCGGCATATTGTGGGTCGATCAATATGTGAATTTGGCGACGTCGCTTGGCGAGGTGCCGTCGAGTTGGTTTGCATCGATGGACTCGATTGGTTCTGTCCTTGCAGCGCCGGCGTTGATTGCATTCTGGGCATGGCAGGCCAAGCGCAGCAGCGAACCAAGCAGTGTTACTAAAGTAGGTATTGGAACATGCATCATTGCCATTGCCGCACTTCTTTTTGCTTATGGCAATTTAGGACTGAGTGAACCAGACAGTGTGGGCGCGGGGTGGGCAATCGCGGGTTGGCTAATCATGGGACTCGCCTGGATGTATTATTGGCCAACGACGCTGGCCATCGTCAGCAGGGCGGCGCCTCCGGGGATGGGCTCTTTCCTGATGGGCGTTGCGTTTCTCTCGCCCTTTGTCGCACATGTGCTCGCTGGATGGGTTGGCAGCTATTTTGACCAAATGACCCCGTCAGTTTTCTGGGCTATGGATGCCGGCATCGCTATTGTAGGCGGTATGGTCATTTTGCTGTTCCGCAAACGCCTTCAAGCCGCGCTGGACCCTGATCTGTCAGCTTAAGAAATGCGCGCGCCTTGGCGGACCAGTTCCCGTTGCACTGCGCTGATATCAATCTCGTCAAAGTCCCGATCCGTCTTGACTGCCAACGCCGCAGCAACGCCGGCACCTTGCCCCGCAACCGCACAACACATCATGTTGCGGACGGCGGCGTGGCTGACCTTGTCACCGCCAATGACACGACCGGCGGTAATCAGGTGCTTCACATATTTTGGAACCATCGACCGATAGGGAAGATGGAAATAGCGGCCCGTCGTCGGCAAAATAAGATAGCCATAGCCGTCGATGAATTCAGGAAAAATGCCAATGCTATCGTCAAACCGGCCTTGTTCCATCACATCGTCTGCGGTCATATTGTAAACCGCATCAATCTTGCGCGTATCGCGAATGCCCAGCGTCATGCCGAAATTGCGCAGCTTTGCGTCTTCGCAGCCCGGCATAAAGGCCTGCAACGCCGCAATGGCGTGCATTGCCTGTTTTCGCCCCGCCATTTCGCCGTGGGTTAGGGCATCGGGATCTGTGCCGTCGAGATAGAGATGGCACATGTTGAGATAGGTGAGGTCCCCCTGATCAGAAACGGTGCCCCATGTGCCCGCCATGGTTTTCACACTGTCCGGTATGAGGCCCGCTTCCAATGCTTTTTGAAACGGCTTGCGCAAGAATGGCGAGAACATTTCATCCTCTTTGCCGCTGGTGATCACTTCCCACTCTCCGCCTACGGCCCAGTCGCCATAGGTTTGCGGGTCGGCCTTTACGGCGTCAATAAACCGCGTCTTGTTGACACCGCACATCGAAAACATGACCGAGACGGACATCATCTCGTCCACGGGGTGCATATGCGTTGGCGCACCGGCCCGGTGGGCAATGTCGGCATCCCCTGTCGCGTCAATCACGCGTTTGGCAAGAATGGCTTCGCGGCCCGCCTTGCTTTCGACAATCACGCCGCGGATCGTGTTGCCATCCATGATGGGCGCAACACATAAT
This sequence comes from Sphingomonadaceae bacterium PASS1, assembly GCA_002255985.1. Taxonomy (GTDB): domain Bacteria; phylum Pseudomonadota; class Alphaproteobacteria; order Sphingomonadales; family Sphingomonadaceae; genus Sphingorhabdus_B. The sequence goes on along the minus strand of NKIR01000002.1, from coordinate 267,733 downwards.
CGGTGCAGCATCGGGATGACACCCGCTTCCTCGACGAGCGTATCTGCAACAAATTTGAAGGCTTCAGCATCGAGGCTGTGGCTGATCGATTGCGGCTCGGGCATTGCGGCGCCCATTAACTTGGCGCGGTCTTCAAATTCACGCCCGATACCTTCGCTGTCGATCGTCGCCGGGTGTCGATACCATGCGAAGCCTTCGACCCCGACTTGCGTGATATTCCCGCCGAAGCAGCCATAACGTTCAAGCAACGTCGTTTCGACGCCCGCCCGTGCAGATGCCAAAGCCGCGGCAAGGCCCCCGGGGCCTGAGCCAATGACGAGGACGTCCGTTTGCCGGATTACATCAATCTGGCGTGCGGGCTCGAGGATAGTGTTTGTCATCTTTGGGCAACATCCCAATTTGGCGCGACGTAAAATGGAGCATTAGACGGTGCGAGCATTGGCTTGCCAAGGATATGATCGGCTCCCTTTTCACCGATCATGATCGTCGGCGCATTGAGGTTACCCGTGGTGATGGATGGCATCACGCCGCTGTCGACGACGCGCAGCCCTTGGGCACCGATGACACGCAATTCGGGGTCCACCACCGCCATCGGGTCGCGCGGACTGCCCATTTTGCAGGTGCAACTGGGGTGGAGGGCGCTTTCAACATGTTCAGCAATGAAGGCGTCAATCTGATCATCGGTGAGGCAATCTGCGCCGGGCTGAATTTCACGTCCGCGATACGGGGCGAAAGCAGGTTGTTGGAAAATCTCCCGCGTCAGCCGGACGCAGGCGCGCATGTCCGCCCAATCGTCGGGATGGCTCATATAGTTGAACAAGATTTTGGGCTTGTCGTGCGGGTCGGCACTTTTGAGCGTCACTGTACCCCGGCTTTTTGAACGCATCGGGCCGACATGGGCTTGGAAGCCATGTTCTGTTGCCAGGGACGACCCGTCGTAATTGATCGCCATAGGAAAGAAATGATATTGGATATCCGGATATTTTATGCCGGCGCGGCTGCGGATGAAACCGCAGCTTTCAAACTGGTTTGACGCGCCCGTTCCCGACCGACCGAACAGCCATTGTGCACCGACCATGGCTTTACCGAGAAGATTTGCCTTGCCGTAAAGGGTGATCGGTTGGGTGCAGGCCATCTGGAAATAGAATTCGAGATGATCCTGCAGATTTGCGCCAACACCGGGGCGGTCTGCGCGCACTGTTATGCCGTGGCTCTGCAGTTCTTCTGCAGGGCCAATGCCGGAAAGCTTCAGGAGCTGGACCGAATTGATCGGCCCGCCCGAAAGGATGACTTCGCGTGCGGCGCGCAGCTGGTGCATTTTGCCAGCTTGTTCATATTCAATGCCGACAGCGCGCGTGCCTTCGAACAGGATGCGTGTCGCCAGTGCATGTTCGATAACGTTAAGATTGGGCCGCTTGCGGGCTTCATAAAGATAGGCCTTGGCCGCCGAACAGCGCGTGCCGTTTCGCACCGTCATGTCCATCCGGCCAAAGCCTTCTTGGGCATAACCATTATAGTCTTCGGTCAGGCCATAGCCTGCCTGTTGCGCGGCATCGAGCCACGCCTGATGCAGCGGATTGTCGAGCGGGCCATAGCTGGTCGACAGCGGACCATCTCCGCCCCGATATGCGTTGCCGCCTTCGTCGCGGCCTTCGGCGCGTTTGAAATAAGGCAAAACATCGGCATAGCCCCATCCGGTTGCGCCTTCATCTTCTTTCCATCGTTCAAAATCGAGCGCATTGCCACGAACATAGACAAGCCCGTTGATCGATGATGACCCCCCCAAGCCCTTGCCGCGCGGGCAGTTCAGGCGGCGTCCATTCAGATGCGGTTCCGGCTCGCTTTCATAGCCCCAGTTCCAACGCTTTGTGTTCATGGGGTAGGCGAGCGCGGCGGGCATCTGAATGAAGATCGACCGGTCACTGCCGCCAAATTCAAGCAACACAACCGTGTGCTTGCCATCGGCGCTCAGCCGGTCCGCCAGCACGCATCCCGCCGATCCTGCGCCGACGATGATGTAATCGGCAGCCTCAATAGGGGGCATCGATGGGTTCCATCGCGACATAAACGCTCTTGAGTTGGGTATAATGTTCAATCGCTGCCTTGCCGTTTTCGCGACCCAGACCAGATTGCTTATTGCCGCCAAATGGCATTTCAATCGGCGTGATGTTGTACGTGTTGATCCAGCAGGTACCCGCCTCCAGCGCCGCGATCACGCGGTGGGCGCGGGTCAGGTTGTTGGTGAAAATACCTGCGGCGAGGCCGAAGCTGGTGTTGTTCGCCCGGGCGACAACCTCTGCCTCATCCTCAAAGTCGAGCACCGCCATGACGGGGCCGAAAATCTCTTCACGGACAATGGCCATATCGTCGGTGCAACCGGTGAAGATGGTCGGTTCGACGAACGACCCTTTTGCCAAATCGCCCGTCGTCACACGCTTGCCACCTGTCAGCAAATTTGCACCTTGTTGTTGGCCAAGCGCGATATAGCCCAGCACCTTTTCCATATGGGCTGGTGAAATCAGCGCGCCCATCTGCGTCGCCGGATCGAGCGGATCGCCAATCATCATCGCCTCGGTGCGCGCCTTCAATTTTGCAAGAAACGCATCACGGACATTTTTATGCACAAAGACGCGTGTGCCGTTGGTGCAAACCTCGCCCGCCGAATAGAAATTGGCGAGCAACGCGCCCGAGACCGCTTCGTCCAAATCCGCATCTTCGAACACGATCAGCGCCGATTTGCCCCCCAGTTCAAAGGTGACATATTTCAGCGTGCCTGCCGCATCGACCATAACTTTTTTGCCAGTGCCGACTTCGCCCGTCAGCGACACCTTGGCGATGCCGGGATGGAGGCTGAGCAAGCGGCCGGTGTCGGCTTTCCCCTGCACGACCTGAAACAACCCCTCGGGAAGCCCCGCATCGCGATAGGTTTTTTCAAGCTCAATCGCGGTCAGCGGTGTTAGTTCGGCCGGCTTGAAGATCATCGCGTTGCCGCACGCCAGCGCGGGTGCTGATTTCCAGCAAGCAATTTGGATGGGATAGTTCCACGCGCCAATGCCTGCGACAACGCCTAAAGGCTCGCGCCGGGAATAGCCGAATGCACCCGCGCCAAGATCATGATGTTCACCTGCGATGGTGCGTGCAAGGCCAGCATAATATTCAATACAATCCGCGCCCGACAAGACGTCTACGGCTATTGTTTCTTGAATGGGCTTTCCTGTATCTTGCGCTTCAAGCCGCGCGAGCACGTCATTACGTTCAACGAGCAATGCAGCGGCGCGGTGAAGGATGCGTCCGCGCTCGACACCCGTTGTTTTGGCCCAAAGCTTTTGCGCCTCCGCCGCGTGCGCCACAGCCTTATCGATCTCTGCCTGTCCGTCAATGCGGATGGTCGCAAGCAGCTGCCCTGTCGCCGGGTTGACCGTGTCGAAGCTTGTGGCGGCCCGCGAGGGCAGGGTGTCCTTCAGGTTACGCGCGATGAATTCAAAGATCAGGTCACGCGCCAAACCATTTTGCAGCTCTGATCCCCCGTTCATCGCGGCGCGCAGCCAAACGCCATCGACCATCGCGGCGATGGTGTCCGCCATAGGGGATACGTCCTGTGCGTCGACAATCTGCCGCAGATCAAATTTGAGGTTCGACAACATACGCTGTTGATGCGCCCGCTGTACGCGGGCCAGTTGCGGCACATGCAGCGCCTGTCCCCAGAAAGACAACCAAACCCGGGCGGTGTCCTCGGAGAAATCGTTATGTCCAAGATGGGAGTCCACCAGCGCCTGTATCCGCGCGCGGGGCCCCGCAGCGAGCCGGAGGCGTGCAGTTGCTTGATTGTTTAGCTGGCGCACTACGGAGCGGAAAGCGGCTTCGAGAAGGGCTTCTTTGCTCGCAAAATAATGAACGATCAGCGCTGCCGAGATCCCGGCATGGTGCGCAACTTTGTTGAACGTAAATTCAACTATTCCATATTCAGCCAAAACACAGATCGCCGAAGCAATAATATGTTGGCGACGATCACTTTTAATCTCCTGCATACAGCAGGATATCAAACATTAAACGCTCATTCAACTCTCTTGATCCGGCGTGCCAATGTCCGTCGCGGGTTCATACTCGGTTAGGCCATCCGCGAGTCGATACCGGTTTCAGAAATGCATACTGATGGTGGTCGCTATGTAGTGTGTGTCGGCCCCAGTCACGGCGTTCGGCGCGGTGCGCAGGAAGCGGCCCTTTGAAAGGTTCACGATGTTGAGTTGTCCGCGCAGGAATTTCGGTACCAACCAGTATCGCAACTGCAATTCGACCTGGTGGCCTGCGAAGTTTCCGGCGCTACCGGTGAAATCCCGCACCCCGGTGGTCGAAAAAGAGTCCGTCCGGCTGGCGAGCCACATTGGCTTGTAGGTAAAGTAACCTTCCCAGCGCCCCGCGAGGCCCTTCTCCAGGCGAACGCCAACAGCACTGATGTTGGCGCGGCCAATCGCATTGTAGATGCCCGACTGCCCAAGGTCGGCACCCCGCATCCCGAACAAGGTGTCGAACCGCCCGAACTTTCCGCCCGGCCCGTCACCGCTGGCGCGGTCGTATTCCAGCGAAAGCCGCACTTTCGCAGGGCCGGGAAAGGAATAGCCCGTATCTGCATGCATGAACCAGGCGCTCACCGGTAGGATCGGCGCGCTGGTCGAGCCGCTCGCCCGAACGGTTCCCGACTGGTAAATACCCTCCAGCTCGAAATCGACCGCGCCTGGCCGGGGATCACGAATCAAGCGTGCGCTGAAGCTGTCGAGGTCCCGTTGGCGCGTGACGTGGCCCGGCCAGTCGCGCTCCAGTAAACCGAAATAGCCGGCTTCGAGCGTGAGGTTACGCACAAGCCCGGTGTGCGAGACAAGCCCGCCCCATAGCCGCAAGTCGAAGCTTTCCCGGTCCCAGTGGGGCTGCTGCACCTTTATCGAAGGTAGGTCGTCGGGCAGGCGAATATGCGGCAAAACGTAGATCGCCGTCGCCGCCAGACCGCCCTTGGTGCGCAGGTCCGCGCGCAAGCCGGTGTAGCCGTTGGTGGCATTGCGGTAGTCGTCTGCCGCAACCAACCGCCGGGAACCGAGGCCGATCGTCATGCGACCCAATTGCAGGGACAATTTGGCACCACCTCCAATGTTCACATCCCCGGCGATGTTCGCCTGGACCAGTTCGAAGGTGTTCACTTCGTTCGCGCTCAACGCCCCGCCCGGCTTATTCAGCCAGGCACGACTGTCATGCAACTCGGCGTTGAACTTGATGGCTTGCAGGTCGACCTGCGCAGTGATGATCATGCGTAGGGCCAGTTGCTCGTCCGTCGCGTTCAAGCCCGCGCGCGGCTGTCCTTCGAGCGCCTCGTATCGCAGGCGACTGCTTCCCGACAGCGTCACCCACTCGGGGTCTCCCATGATGTCCTGAAGCGTTGGCGGCGCAGCAATCGCGCCCGCTGGTGTCATTGCCAAGACACTCGCGGCTATGCTGAGGGGAATTTTCACGCCCCACCGGGTGCGGCGGTAAGACCTGCGCTTCTGGCAGGTATTTCCAAAAGCTCATCCCGTTCCTCCCGCCGGTTGCGGTAGCGCATGGCCTCGAGGCACGCCTCGCCTATGATTAAGTGGGAACTGTTGCCGGTGTTCAGGAACAGCTCGTTGTAGGCCTTGTCGGTCATTGCTTTCCCCTCAAGGCCTGCAGGCCATTGCGCTGACCAGGTCGGCGCACATCTCTGGTCGCCCTTGGCAGCAGTCTTCCATCAGGAACGAGAGGAGTCGGCGCATGCCATCATAGTCGGCGCGGTAATGGATCATCCGGCTCTCGCGCTCGGACTGCGCGAGCCCTGCCCGCTCCAAGGTGGCGATATGGTGCGACATGGTGGACGCAGGGACATCTACCGCCGTGGCGATCGCGCCGGCAGTCATTCCCTCCGTACCCGCCTGCACCAGCAGTTGAAACACCTGAAGGCGGGTATCGTGGGCCAGAGCGCTCAGCGCCTCGACTGGCTGTAAGTGTCTTGCCACGTCTAGTTCCTATATTTTGAGAAATATGGAAATATTGTGCCAAGCCTTTCAGGTCAAGTGGGCGCCGGCCGGAAAGCGAACGCGAGGCCGGCCCTGCTTACGCTCGCTCAGCAGCAACTGACTGATTATTCAGCACATAAGTCACTTCAGCTTGACCATTCGCGATTGGCGGGGCAGGAAGCGCGGCATGAATCAACTGACTGTTAGCGAAGCCGTTCTTTCCCGTCGTTCCATCCGGGCGTTCAAGCCCGATGCTGTTCCTTTGGATGTGTTGCATCGGGTCATGGATACGGCGCGGTGGGCGCCTTCTGGTTGTAACTTCCAACCTTGGGAGGCAACGATCCTCACCGGGGAGCCGCTTGCGGAACTGCAGACGAAGATGCTGGCATCGCCGATGCAGGACCCGCCCGAATATTCATGGTCTGAGCCCGAAGTCATCCCGGAATGTAAGGCGCGCCTGCAACAGGTTGGGGCGTCGATGTATCAGGCTATGGGTATTGGGCGCTCAGCTGCAGATCAGCGCAGTGAATTCGTGCGCAACAATGTCACGTCGTTCAAAGCGCCTGCTGTGCTGATGTGCTATTTCGACCGCCGCATGGGTTCGCCGCAATGGTCAGATGTTGGCATGTGGCTACAAACAATCATGCTGCTGCTACGTGGCGAAGGTTTGGACACGTGCCCGCAAGAATTCCTCGCCATGCATGCAAAGCTTATCAAGGAATTCATTGGCGTGTCGGATGAAACGCATATCTTCTTCTGCGGCATTGCCATTGGCTACCGCGATGAAGAGGCTGCGGTGAATGCATTTGATCGTCAGCGCGAGTCGGTTGAAGGCAATGTGCGCTTCATGGGTTTTTAGGGACTGTGCGTTGGGGCGCTGATTAAGCGCGCCTCAATTCAATAGGTTGCGCCGGGTATCCACGGCACCCATTCGTTTTCGCCAAGGCCAAGCAACTCCGAAGCCGTTTTTTGGCCGCTGGCGGTTTCCAGAATGCGGGCGAATACCTGCGCGCCCATGTCATCAACGCGCACGCCGTCCAATATGCCGCTGCAATCCACATCGATGTCGTCTGCCATATTTCGCGCGAGGGCAGCGTTGGATGCAAGTTTGATGGTTGGCGAGGGGATCGATCCAAAGACCGAGCCACGGCCCGTCGTAAACAAAATCAAATGCGCGCCGCCTGCAATCTGGCCAGTCGCAGAGCATGGGTCATATCCCGGTGAGTCCATGAACGTCAGGCCAGGTGCCGTCACCTTTCGGGCATAGTCAATGACCGCATTGAGCGGTGTTGAGCCTGCTTTGGCAACCGCGCCCAAGGATTTTTCGAGAATGGTGGTGATGCCGCCCGCCTTGTTCCCCGGCGACGGGTTGTTGTCGAGGCTTGCGCCATCGCGCGCTGCATATTCCTCCCACCAGACAAGCCGATCGGCTAGCGTATCCGCGACGTCTGGCGATACAGCACGGCGCACGAGCAGATGTTCGGCGCCATAAATTTCGGGTGTTTCGGACAAGATGGCGCGGCCGCCTGCGGCCACCAGCCGGTCAACCGCTGCGCCCAGCGCCGGGTTCGCGGTTATCGCGGAATAGCCGTCGGACGCACCGCATTGCAGACCGATGGTGAGGCTGGCAGCGGAGACAGATTGGCGGCGACATAAGTTGGCGCTGCGCACAAGCCGTTCCGCAATTTCTATGCCTGCGCTGATCGCCGCAGCCGTCCCGCCCGCGTCTTGAATGTTCAGCGCATCCCCGCGAAAGCCGGGCATGTCCTGAATTTGGTTCACTTCGCAGCCAAGCCCTACCAAAAGGACGCCGGCGAAGTTGGGGTTCGTGGCGTATCCCGTGATGGTGTGACGCAGATTTTCAATGCCGCGGCCGTCCTTCGCCATGCCGCATCCCGAATGGTGGGTGAAGGCGACGACGCCGTCGACATAAGGAAAAGCGGCCAGACGTTCCGGAGTGAAATGGGCCGCAATACGGCGCGCCACCGTCGCAGAGCAGTTCACCGAGGTCAGTATGCCGATGAAGTTGCGTGTGCCCACGCGCCCATCGGCACGAACAAACCCGTCGAAGCTGGCCTCGATCGGTTCGGGGGTGCGCAGGTCGACGCCCGTCTCGCTGCCTGCGGGTGTGCGTGCGAAATGCAAATTGTGGCTATGCACATGTGCACCTGCGGCAATGGTTTCAGACGCAAGGCCGATGGGTTGACCAAGCTTGATAACCGGGTCGCCGATGGCAATCGCGGTCAAGGCAACCTTATGACCGGCCGATATGGGTTCGACGACAACGCACCCGTTTGTCAGGACATCGCCGGCGGCAAGGTCAGCAATGGCTATCGCAACATTATCGCGCGCGTTGGCAATGATGAAGCGCGGTGTCATAGCCTATTGCACTTCAACCTTTGCAAGGCGCGGCGACAGCAAATGGATGGCCGCAACCGCGAGGAAATACACCGTGGTGCACATCGCAAAGATGATGGTGTAATTACCTTGGGTCGCATCAAGAACCAAGCCCGTCGACTTGGCCATAATCATGCCGCCAATACCGCCGGCAAATCCGCCGAGACCAATCACGCTGCCCACGGCCCGTTTCGGGAACATGTCTGGTGGTATGGAAAGTAGGTTGGTGGAGAATGCCTGATGCCCGGCCAGTGCGATACCGATCAGCAAAACCGCGAGCCACATGTTGCTCACCCCAGTGACAAAGAGCAGCGGGAGCACACATAGTCCCGCGATAATCATGGTGACCTTGCGCGCGAAATTCGGTGTCCGTCCCTGTTGAATAAGCCGTGATGAGAACCATCCGCCCGCAATGCTGCCGACATCGGACAGAAGATACATCAGGATCATCGGCAACAGCACGACCTTAAGATCGACGTCATAAGTCGTGCTGAAATATTTGGGCAGCCAGAACAGCATGAGGAACCAAACCGGGTCAGTCAGAAACTTTGCAGTCGCAAAGGCCCATGCTTCGCGCTTGCGGACAATCCGGCTCCAGCCGATTTTTTCGATCTTTTCGGGCGGATCATGTTCAATCCATTTGAGCTCGCCTTCGCTGACTTTGCCGCTTTCGCGAGGGTTGCTGTACAACCACAGCCAAAGCCCAAGCAGCACAACTCCGAATAGGCCGGAGTAAATAAATGTCTCGCGCCAGCCAAGGCCAAGCGCCTGCATAAACAGCCACAAGGTCGGCGCTGTTAGGATGACACCAACTGTTGTGCCGGAATTGACCCAGCCTATGGCATAGGCACGTTCTTTTTGCGGGAACCATTCGCTGCTCGAACGGACAACGGCCGGGAAGTGGCCTGCCTCACCGACGCCCAGCACAGCGCGGGCAGCCATGAAGGATGCGACCGAACCACCGAAGCCATGGGCGACATGGCCAATGGTCCAGATCGTGATGGCAATCGAATAACCTATTTTTGGTCCGAACCTGTCGATGACATAGCCCATGAACAAAAATCCAAGCGCATATGCCGCCTGAAATGCGGTGACGATATTTCCGTAATCGTCCTCATTCCAATTTAATTCGGTCTGCAGCGTGGGCGCGAGCAGCCCGAGCATGGTGCGGTCAATATAGTTGACTGTCGTTGCGAAGAATAAGAGGGCGATGATGGCCCAGCGATATCGGCCAGTCCGTTCCGGAATTGAAGCTGTCTCCATAAATCATCCTCTCATAGATGTATTCAGACGATTGGCGCGGCCTCTATTGTGCAGCTTACCAACAATGATGTGTCAAAAAATGCCTGTACCGATTGTCCGGGCGTAACCTGATGCACGCCTGTCACAGCGCCCGACGAAATCCATGTGCCCGCGTTAATCAAGATGCCGCGTTCACCCAAATTGTTGAGCAGAAAGCGTACGGAGCCGAGAGGGCCATCGGGGAAGCTGTTGGCAGAGCCACTTCCGGCGACAGTGCCATCAATCTCTAACCGAACGGCCCAGTCGGCAAAGTTGCTGTTCTGCCAGTCGGGTATAGCTTGCCCAATTATCAAACCGTTATTATTGCCGAAATCCGAAACGGTCACGGCTGGTCCCAACTCGTTGATGGTGGGCAAAGGCGAGCTTGCAATTTCGATGCCGACATGAACCGCCTCGATTTGGCGTTCGGCGTCTTCCAGCGTGTAATCCTGCTTACCAAGCGGCAGGTCGGAGCCGATCTTGATCAGAAATTCGGCCTCGGCTGCGCCAAATCCGCCCGTGAATATGTTGCCAGACGCCAATGCATCCGCCGACAAAGTGTGCGCGGTAAAGATAGGCCCGGCCAGACGGTTTGCGCCAAATTTTTCAGACAGCGGCGGGAAAATACGCCCGACTTTCCATCCAATGACAGACTGGCCAGTCGCATGAATCGCCGCGTCCTGAACCGCGTAAGCAGCCGACAAGCTTTGAGGAATGGGGCCTGGATATTCCGGCAGATGACGGCCGTGACGCCGCGCTGCAACAAATTGGTTGGCAATATCTGTTGGCATCATCGACGACCGTTTGCGCAGATATAATCTGCGTCCCTCATTGAAAATCTCATTATCGCCGTTGTTATGGGAAACCGGTGTCATTTGCAAGGATGCGCCAAATATTGTTCGCAACTTTTGCTGTATCGACATGCAATTCTTGCTATGCAGCTTATATGAAGGGCGTCCCAAAACCTCGGAACAAGGCGGTATCAAAGCCGACGATCAACGATATCGCACGGCTTGCCGGGGTGTCGAAAAAGACCGTTAGCCGCGTCATAAACCGCTCTGGCTCCTTGCATGATGATACGCGGGAAAAGATTGAGGTGGTTATTCGGGAGACCGGATATGTCCCCAATCCACAGGCGCGTGCGCTGGCACTGGGCCGCAATTTCCTGATTGGCCTTGTCCACGACAACCCGAATGCGCAGATGATACTCAATATGCAGCAAGGCATATTGGAGGCGCTGCGTGACACGGACTTTGAACTTGTTGTCCGTCCAGTGGACAGGAGTTCGCCGGACATGCTTGACGATGTGCGCAGCTTTTTGGTGCGACAACGGCTGTACGGCGTCGTTTTGTTGCCGCCGATCTCCGAAATAGATGCCCTCGCGCGCCTGTGTGAAGAGGTGAACTGCAAATATGTGCGCATGGGATCGTCTGTGCTGGATGATCCCGATCATATGGTTGCGTCCAATGACAGGGATGCGGTGATTGAGGCGACGCGCCACCTCATCGCGCAGGGACACCGCCGCATTGGGCTGATTTCCGGGCCCCATGGTTTCAACTCGGCGCAAGTACGGCGCGACGGGTTTGAATTCGCATTGGCCGAAGCGGGCATAAAGCTGCCGCGCAGCCTGATCGCCGATGGGCAATATACGTTCGAATCGGGAATCGCTGCGGCCGAAAGCCTGTTTGATTTGCAGCCGCGGCCGACGGCGATTTTTGCGTGTAATGACGAAATGGCCGCAGGCGTTCTGTTCGCGGCGCGGTCACGCGGCATCGCCGTGCCGGAAGAATTATCGATCATCGGTTTCGATGACACGCCCATCGCCGCGCGGGTTTGGCCGCCGCTGACAACGGTGCGATGGCCCATTGTTGCCATGGGTCGGTCGGCAGCGCTTAAGATCATCGGCGATGCGACATCGGTATCCCCAGAGGATCAGGAGCCATCGACCTTCGTGTCGACGCTCGTCCGGCGCGGTTCGGTCGCTCCGCCGATGAAATGACGATATTGCACTTGCAGATGACACCGGTTACCTTCATTGCAGAATTTGATTACAAACCATCGGGTTTGACGGGAAAGGATATTTATGAAGATCGCGCTGATCACCGAAAATAGCCAAGCGGCTAAGAACAGCATTATCAACGATGCACTGACTGCAGTCGCAGAGCCATTGGGCCATCAGGTCTTTAACTATGGCATGTATAGCGCAGAGGATGCCGCTTCGCTGACTTATGTCATGAATGGTTTGCTTGCCGGAATTTTGCTCAACTCCAAAGCGGCTGATTTTGTCGTGACAGGTTGTGGCACCGGAATGGGTTCCATGCTGGCCTGCAACGCAATGCCCGGCGTATTTTGTGGCCTTGTGATCGACCCGACCGATGCATTTCTGTTCAGCCAGATCAATGACGGCAACGCGATGTCGATGCCTTATGCAAAAGGCTTTGGCTGGGCGGCGGAACTGAACCTGCAGGATTGCTACCGCAAGATTTTCGAAAATGAAGGCGGCGCGGGTTACCCCAAGGAGCGCGCGCACTTCATGGCCGCCAACCGGAGCATATTGAAGGATGTAAAGGCAGCATCTTGCCGCGACATGCTGACCGTCCTCAAAACGGTTGATCAGGATCTACTGAAGGCTGCGATTGCCGGTGAACGCTTCGCCGATTATTTCTATGCCAATTCGCAGGATGAAGAAATGTCCGCCTATCTGCGGAGCGTGGCAGCCTGATATGAGCGCGCCATTTGATCTTTCGGGCAAAACGGCGCTGGTCACTGGTGCCAATACGGGCATTGGTCAGGCAATTGCCGTCGCCTTGTCAAAAGCAGGCGCTGATGTTGCCGTCGCGGGTCGTTCCGCGCCAACAGAAACGCTGGCCTTGATCGAAGCAAATGGACGCAAGGCGATGAACATCACCGCTGACCTGTCCTCCATTGAGCCTGTCGCACGCGTCGTTGATGAAACACAGGCGGCGTTCGGGCGGCTGGATATCTTGGTGAATAACGCCGGGATCATCCGTCGCAATGATGCTGTAGATTTTACCGAAGACGATTGGGATGCGGTGATCGACACCAATCTCAAAACCCTGTTCTTCCTGTCGCAGGCTGCGGCCAAATGCATGATATCGCAAGGTTCGGGCAAGATTATCAACATCGCCTCGATGCTCACCTTTCAAGGCGGCATTCGCGTGCCGAGCTATACCGCGTCAAAATCTGGCGTGGGCGGCTTGACCAAGGCGATGGCCAATGAATGGGCGGCAAAGGGCATTAATGTAAACGCCATTGCACCGGGCTATATCGAAACCAATAATACGGCAGCCCTGCAAGCCGATGAAAACCGTAACCGCCAGATCGTTGAGCGTATTCCCGCGGGACGTTGGGGCAAGGCCGAAGATATTGGCGGCGCGGCGGTGTTTTTGGCGTCGTCTGCTGCCGACTATGTCAATGGCCACATTCTGGCCGTTGATGGCGGCTGGTTGGCGCGCTAACGTCCGGCTATGTCAAAGCCAGTCGTTTTCTTTGGTGAATTGCTTATTCGGCTAACGGCCCCGGGGCGGGAGTTGCTGATGCAGTCGCCATCCTTTGACATCCAAGTGGGTGGTGCTGAGGCAAATGTTGCCGTTGGCCTTTCGCATTTGGGGCATGCGACGACGATAGTCAGCGCTGTTCCCGACAACGCGTTGGGGTGCGGCGTGGTGTCATCGATCCGTGCGCATGGTGTCGACTGCAAAAGCGTCCAGATACGCGACGGGCGCATGGGTCTGTATTTTCTGGCGCAGGGCGCGGGGCTTCGTGCGTCCGAAATCGTCTATGACCGATTGGGTTCAAGCTTCGCGCAAGCGACCGCAGCGGATTTTGATTGGGATGCATTGCTCGCACATGCGCAGATGCTGCATTTGTCGGGCATTACGCCGGCACTCGGGCCGCAATCTGCCGCGGCCGCATTAGCGGCGGCCAAAGCGGCGGTGCGCCTGGGTGTGCCGATTTCATTCGATGGCAATTATCGCACGATGCTGTGGGAACGTTGGGACAGCAACCCGCGCGCGATCCTGAGCGAATTGATCGGCATGGCGGATATATTGTTCGGCAATCACCGTGATATATCTTTGGTCTTGGGTAAGGATTTCTCCGGCGACGGTGCCGACCGCAGGCGCGAAGCGGCACAGGCTGCTTTTGATGCATTCCCATCGTTAAAACTGATTGCGTCAACCGCGCGGCATCTCGTCAGTGCTGATCATCACCAATTGTCCGCGCGTGTCGATTTGCGCGACAGCTTTGCGCAAACCGATGAGGTTGATGTCACCGGAATCATCGACCGCATTGGCGCAGGCGATGCCTTTGCCGCGGGTGTGTTGCATGCGCATTTCGCGGGCGGCGATGCCGACGCTTTGGCGAAGACGGGCCTTGCGCTGACATGCCTCAAACATTCATTGCCCGGTGATGCGAGTTTGTTCGGGCAGGCCGACATTGACGCGTTCGTCGGCGGAAATCTTGACGTTCGACGCTAACCATTTCAGCCGCCGGGCTGTCTTGGGCGGGGCCATGGCCATCGCTGCGGTGCCGACATATGCGTCCAAAGCGCAATCACATCTCCGCATTTTAAAAGGCATAAGATACGGCGTCGCCGAACGCTTCGCTGCCCCGCGTGCGGTGCCATTTGTTGCGCCCTCGGCTGGAGCTTTTGCGTCATTCGGGCCAGCCTGTCCGCAGCCCGGCAACCGTTACCTTCCGGCAAGCGAGGATTGCCTGTTCCTCAATCTGTGGGCCCCCAAGGCAAAGTCAAAGCAGCCCCGACCGGTCATGGTCTATTTCCATGGCGGAGCCTATTCAACGGGAAGCGTCACGGACCCTGTAAATGACGGCGCGGCGCTCGCTTCACATGGCGATGTTGTTGTCGTGACCGTCAATCACCGGCTCAACGCCTTTGGCTATTTATATTTGCCCGAACGTTTTCCCGACAGCGGCAATGCGGGCCAATTGGACCTCATCCTCGCGCTGCAATGGATTCAGGCACATATTACCGACTTTGGCGGTGACCCCGAAAATGTGACGGTTTTTGGCCAATCGGGCGGCGGCGCGAAAATTGCGACTTTGATGGCAATGCCCGCAGCCAAAGGCCTGTTCCATAAGGCCATTACCATGAGCGGCCAGCAGGTAACCGCGACAGGCCCGTTAAATGCGGAGAAGCGTGCGGCCGCGCTTCAGGCGGCACTGAACGGGCAAGACCCGGCAACAGTGTCGGCAGAACAGTTGGTTGCTGGCTTGTCGGCGCAAGATCCGATATTGGGCGGCGGCGTATATATGGGGCCCGTGCTGGATATGCGTCATTTGCACCGGCATCCATTCTGGCCAGACGCAGCGCCGCAATCATTGGATATTCCCATGATGTTGGGAAATACAGTGCTGGAATCGCGGGCATTTTACGCGCCGAATGCCAAGCAATTGGCCGGGCTTGATTTCGACAATCTGGCGCGCCGCATTGCCACGGAAATACGGATTGATGCGCAGCCCGAATGGGTGGTTCGGCAATTCCGATCGCAATATCCGAATGCGGCGGCACTGGATTTGTTCCACCGCATCGTGACCACCGCGCGCAGTTGGCGTGGGCAGCTAATCGAGGCAGAAGAACGCGCCAAAGCAGGCGCACCTGCCTTTGTGTATCAGCTCGATTTTGAACAGGCCAAGCACACCGACGATATCGGGCTTTCGTTCGGCACCGTTCCCGAACCCTCAATGGAACAGCAGGTCATGAGTGTGCGGATCATGAATGCGTTTGTGCGCTTTGCACGCACGGGCAATCCGGGGTGGCAAACCTATAGTTTGGCGAAGCGCGAAACGATGATCTTTGACACGAACAGCCGCGTGGAGAATGATCCGCGTAAATGGGAGCGCGAACTATTTGCGCGCATTCCCTATATTCAGCCCGGCACTTGAACGCCCCTATTTGGGTGTGACGGGGTAGCTGATGATGAGGCTGAGGGGTTTGTTGCCGATTTGCCTTATGCCCACCACAGCGCCGTCGTATAAGTACGCCGCCATGCCGGGCCGTAGCCGCTGCGAAACGCCATCGGAGGTGACTTCGCCTTCGCCCGACAGGACATAATAGACCTCGTCATGCGCAATGGGGTGCAGCCCGATGGCCGCGCCCTTGTGCAACACCCGTTTGCGAAATTCCATCGTCCGCGGCTGCGCCACAACGTCGCTGATGCGATAGGCGGTGCTCATGCCGATTGCACCATGGGGCGGCGCTTCCTGCCGAACAACATCGCGCTCGTTTACCACGACCATCGGCGGGGCTGCCATGAGCATGAGCAGGGAGAAAATCATATGCCGTTGATCACTGCCGCATGGCGCGATCGCGTGCCGACATGGTTTCCTGCGCCGGTGCCTTTTGCCCGGGATAGAGACCGGATTTGGGTTCCATCGTGTCAAGGTTCCAATCGGCCTCTACAAATGGCGCTGCCGTCGGCTTTGGCGATGGATAGGCGCTAACCTCTGTTTCATCGTCGATGATTTCACCGCGTCCCTCGGCGATGAAAAACAGCACGCGGATATCATCTGCGTCCCGATCCCACGGACGGGCGCCCGCATTGGCCAGCACATGGGTTTCAACATCCCGCGCCGGAAGGACTGCAATGTTCGATGGCCAGATAACGGGTTTCTTTACTTCAATCAGTCTGGCGCGGGTTTCGCCATAGCGGCCGAACATCGGCAATGGGTTGCCGAATTTATCGACGGCAATGTTGTCACGCCCATGATAGCGCAGATCACCGTCGCCGCCGAGCATGAGAAACGGCAAGTCCTTGTCGGTTGACGGACCGGCGCGCATCACGTTGCCGACGGCTGTCATTTCGCCTGTCACATAAGGCTGGCCAGCCCATTCGAGCGCCATCAGATTATAATGCATCGCGCGCTTGCCGGGATCGTAGATCAAATTGTTGATCATCGCCGCCTGTGCGCCGCCCTTGATCAACGGGCTGCGTTCGACATTATGCGCCCAGATATTGCGGTAAAATAGGATGCCGGTTGCATTGTCATGAATGAGTGAGCCTTTGCTATGCTCGCCCTTTGGGTGGCTGGTATCGGCAAGGCCTTCGGCCGCCAGGTTGGAGGAAAAGGTGATGTTGCGGCTGGTTCCGTTGCGCCATTCTTCGACGGTTTTTCCGGTAAAGCGTGGCCCGCTTGCCGACATGTTTTCGTCAATGCCCCAGCTTAAGGTGCAGTGGTCAATGATCACATTATGCGCAGCCACGGTGGACAGAGAGTCCGCTTCCCAGCCGCTGCGCTTTGCCTGTCCGTCTGCGCCCGTCTTAACCCGGATATGCCGGATGATGACGTCATGGCCGCGCACATCGATGCCGCCCTTGATAATAGTAATACCAGGTGAGGGGGCCGTCTGTCCAGCAATGGTCAGGAAGGGCTCTTTGATTTCAAGTGACGTGCGCTTGAGGTCGATGACACCGCCAACCTCGAACACAATAATCCGCGGACCTTTTGTTTCGATGGCCGCTTTCAGCGTTCCCGGCCCGTCTGCCGCGAGGCTGGTGACGCGAATTATCTGCCCGCCGCGTCCGCCCACGGTTTCCTTGGCCCAACCGACCGCACTAGGAAACGCAAGCGTTTCAGCCTGCGCAGGAACCGCGGCCCAAGTGAGGCCCAAAAGCAACAACAACCGAATAAGCATATGCATCTCCTTGGAAGCTATCTTGACATGAAGCCAAGTTCGCAGCAACGTATAAATGACACCGGTTACCTTAAGTGCGTTTGGGTCAAAGTGCCCATCGCCCGACAGGTGCCTGAAGTTACTAAAAGCGGCAAGATAGCGTTAAAATACGCAGCCGGAACGAAGGGGATGCGCTGGATTTCATCGCGTCTCGAATCAAAAAGACACCGGTATCAATACCGGTAATTGGGAAGGGAAGTGGGAATGATTAAATCTGGATCGCGCGAATTTAGCAAAAATGCGACGAAATTCTTGTCGGCGGTGTCACTGAGCGTTTTGGCAGTAGGCACAGCCCATGCGCAAGACGCCGCAGCCGAAAATGCTGCCGCTGAAACTGCACCTGCAGACGAAGGTGATGCAATTGTTGTCACCGGTTTCCGTGCTTCGTTGGAAGCTGCGTTGAACTTGAAGCGCGATTCCGTCGCTGCAGTCGACGCGATTGTAGCGGAAGACATCGCAAAATTTCCTGACCAAAACCTTGCGGAATCGCTTCAGCGTATTCCCGGCATTTCGATCAGCCGTGATGGCGGCGAAGGCCGCTCGATCACGGTTCGTGGTCTTTCGTCGCAGTTCACGCGCGTACGTGTTAACGGCATGGAGACCATCGCGACCTCGACAGATGGCGCTTCTGCAAACCGCGACCGTGCTTTCGATTTCAACGTATTTGCATCTGAGCTCTTCAGCAGCCTTGTGGTTCGTAAAACAGCCGAAGCATCGCTTGACGAAGGTTCGCTGGGCGCAGTTGTCGACCTGAATACCGGCAATCCTTTGGCTGGCCGTGCTGGTCTTAACGGCGCGCTGTCGGTTGTGGGTTCGTACAATGATCTGGCGAAAGACCTTGGACCGCGCCTCGCCGGTTTGCTGAGCTGGCGCAATGATGCCGGTACGCTCGGTGCGTCGATTTCGGCAGCTTATTCGAAAACCAGCACATTGGAACTTGGCAATAACTCGGTCCGTTGGGCGCAGGCGCGTTTCGACGGTGTCGACGCAACCAATTGCTTCACCACCGCGAACAGCGGCGGAACCTATGTCCCAAGCACAGCTTGTGACCGTGCATCGACAGCATTTCATCCGCGTATTCCGCGTTACGGTGAAGTTGCCCACGAACGTGAGCGTTTGGGCCTGACCGGTTCGGTGCAATATTCGCCAACCGACGCAACCAAGCTTTCGATCGACGCCCTATTTTCAAAATATGATGCGTCACGTGAAGAGCAATGGGGCGAAGTATTGCTGCGTTCCAACGAGCGTTCCATCAATGTCGTGAACCCTGTTTATGACGCCAACAACAACATGATTTCGGCAACGCTGAATGATGCATGGGTGCGTACCGAGCATTACCTGCGTGAATCGCAAACCAAATTTTATCAGGTTGGCGGCACATGGGATCAGGACGTTACCGACAATCTGCGCTTCACCGCATTGGGTGGCGTGTCAAAATCGAACGCCGATATCCCGGTTGAAACGACGGTTATTTTTGATGACCGTGATGCGCTGGGCTATAGCTATGACTACACGGACATGGCGCGTCCAAAGCTGACCTTTGGAACCAGCGTCATGGATCCTGCAAACTTCCAGCTTGCAGAAATCCGTGACCGGCCTTCGAACGTGACCAACCGCTTCAAAACCGCACAGTTGCGGACCGAGTGGGATGTCAGTGAGAATATCACGTTGAAGGCGGGTGCCGTATGGCGTCGGTTCAACTTCGATGCCGAAGCCTACACCCGTGATACCGCTGTTTGCGGTAACGGCGGCACAAGCTTGGTAACCAGCACAGCGGGCACAATCACTTGCTCGGCAAGCAGCCTGTTTGGGCCAACAGCGGTTTATGGTTTTGCGGTTACGCCCGCTTTGTCGCAAGCGTTCAGCCTGGGTAACGCAGGTCAGCCAGCTGGAAACACAAATGGCTGGATCGTGCCTAATCTCAATGCAGCAACTGCGTTCACTGGTTTGTACAGCCGTACGCCAGCAAATGATGCCGGCAATATCCGCGGCGTTCAAGAAACGACCAAGGGTGCCTATCTGCAAGCGGATGCCAAGGGCGATGTCCTTGGAATTGAATATGCACTGAATGCAGGCATTCGTTATGCAAAGACCGACCAGTCTTCATATGGCCTCGTCAGCGGCGTCACCGCGACCGTCACCCGTAGCTATGACGATTGGTTGCCATCGGCAAACCTTGCTTTGTACCCAACGGAAAGCACCATCGTGCGCTTTGCGGTTGCAGACGTAATGACACGCCCAACGCTGGGTTCGTTGACCCCAGGTGGTTCGGCAGACGGATTTAACTACCGCGTCACCAGCGGTAACCCGTTCCTGAATCCTTATCGCGCTCGCAATTATGACTTGTCGCTCGAATGGTATTTCGCGCCTCAGGCCGTGTTGTCACTCGCCTTATTCCAAAAGGATGTCGGCACCTTCACGCAATCGGCGTCGATTACCGGCGCGACATTTGCGCAAACCGGTTTGCCCGCATCGGTGCTCAGCCCCGCATCACCAGCGGCTTTGAACCCGTCGCAACAGGCTGAACCACGTTGGACGCTGGCTACCACCGTCAATGGTTCCGGTGCGAAACTGAAGGGTATCGAACTCGCTGCGCAAATTCCGTTCAGCGCGTTCACAGATGGCATGCTTTCCAACTTCGGCATCCTTGCAAACGCCACGTTCATTGACTCGAACGCGAGCTTCAATGTCCAAGGCCCTGCAATTGCCCCAGGTGGCGCTTTGCAGAATGCAGTCGTTAGCAATACGCTGGGCAATGTCACCAAAAAGGCATTTAACGGCACGCTTTATTATGATGATGGCAAGTTCAGTGCCCGCGGGATGCTGAGCTATCGTGGCCGCTATCATGAAGGCGCAAGCGGCACGGGCAACATTTTGGAAGGTTATGGCGCAACCACCAACTTTGACGCCTCTGTCCGTTACAAGCTCACCGAGTGGATGGAAGTATCTTTAGAAGGCAACAACTTGCTGGATACCTATCGCTACCGGTTCACCGACTTTGATGCGGACCGCAATTATGAGAACAACCATTTTGGCCGGACCATCCTGTTTGGTGCACGCTTCAAAATGTAATCTGCGGATTGTCTAAAACGTAAAAATTGGGCCAGTCATTGCAATGCGTGACTGGCCCTTTTTATTTGAATAACAGTCTGTCCAAGGCTGAATGTGACTGGGCAATCTCGCGCAGATCAATCACTTTAGATTTGAGGTAATATGGCTTTCGACAGACGCACAGTCATGGCACTCGCCGCCGCCGGCATGGCAGGAGCGGCGTTCGGGCAAACACCACCTCCGGGGTCTAATGTGCCTGTGCCGCGCGGGCTGTATCAGCCCACCGAAACCATTGACTTGTGGCCCGATGGCGCGCCCGGTGCGCCAGCGGCGTCCTTGGTTGAAACGGTGAACGAACGCTCAACCGATGCCCAACTGACCGACCGCGCCGCGTTCGGGATCAGCCGTCCGCGCATGGTCGTATTCCGCCCAAGCCAGCCAAATGGGGCAGCCGTCCTGATTACACCGGGTGGTGGCTATCGCTGGGTCGTCGTGGACAAAGAAGGCTATGAAATGGGTCGCTGGCTTGCCGCCCGCGGCTACACAGTCTTTGTGTTATTCTACCGGCTGCCGGGCGAAGGCTGGGCGGCAGGACCTGATGTCGGCTTGTCTGACGCGCAGCGGGCGATGCGGCTCATCCGGTCGCGTGCCGCAACCTATGGCATCGACCCCGCACGCGTTGGCGCGATGGGCTTTTCCGCTGGCGGCCATCTATGTGCCGACCTTGCAACACGCTTTGACGTGAAGACATATGAACCCGTCGATGATGCCGATGCGCTGTCGGCGCGTCCCTTTATTGCGGCGCCGATCTATCCCGTTATTGCCATGCAGGCACCCAATGCGCACGCCGGTAGCCGTGAAAAGCTTCTTGGGACAGCACCGACGGCTGCGGCTGAAAAGCGGCTAAGCCCGCATATGAATGTGCCGGATAACGCACCGCCGTTCTTCCTTTTGCATGCGGAGGATGACGATGCCGTGCCTGTTGAAAATAGCTATCTGATGCGTGCGGCATTGCGGGGCAAAGGCATTTTGACCGAAACCCATGTCTTTGCCCATGGTGGACACGGCTTTGGCTTGCGAAAGGCCATAGGGAAGCCCGTGGAAGCTTGGCCTGACCTTTTCCTCGGCTTTGCCCGCGCACAGGGACTTTAGGCGCTAGCTGACGCCCAATACGCGTTGCAGAAGCCACATGACGGCGATGGTGCCGATGGCATAAGCGCTTAGGCGCTGAAACCGTGCAGCATAAAGCGCATTGATCCGCCGGAGCAGGGACAGGACGAGCATCGCGCCGCAAACGATAAGGATTTGGCCCGCTTCGACGCCCAGGTTGAACGTCAGCAGCGCCATGGGGACTTCACCTTGCGGCAGTCCGATCTCCGCCAGTGCGCCTGCAAAGCCAAAGCCATGCAGCAATCCAAACAGAAACGCGACAACCCATGGAATGCGTTCCGAAAGGCGCAGCGCGTGGGGATCGCGTTTAACGACCTCAACCGCTAAAAATACGATGGACAACGCAATCGCGGCCTCAACCGGCGGCCCTGGAACGCTGATCAGCTCAAGCGTCGTTGCCACCAATGTCAACGAATGTGCGATTGTGAACGCTGTGACGGTTCCCGCGACACGCCAGGCACCATTGAGCAGCAGCACGAGGCACAGCACGAACAACAGATGGTCATATCCCATCAGGATATGTTCAACGCCCGTGATGAAATATGTGCGGGCAACCTGCCACCTGTCTGGCCGTTGCGCTATAACCGCTTGGGGATTTGACGGTGTAAGCCGTGCAGCCTGAGTCACGCCGCGTGCAGACTGATAACGCAGCAGCGCATCAGCAGCCGTGTGCTCCATACCGTCTAGGCGGACCGCACGGCCTGCCAACGGCGTTTTGCAATTGACGGTCCAACGCGCCAAAAGTGCCGCGCTGTCCAAGCTGCGTTCGGGCGGTGTCGAAACACAATCGTTCGGAAATGTGGGTGTTACCCCCGTTGCGAGACCGGGCTTGATCGGTGCTTTCCAAGTGACATCATATTGGTGCGCATTCGGCGCGTTACCAACCCGCTCGCGTATTTCCAGATAGCCAGGTTGCAAATCATCGGCGCGTGCGGGCGTGAGACCCGCCGCAAGCATGATCAAAAGAAGCAGTCGGAATATCATGGCTTGGCAATGCGAATGTCGTATCCGTCAAGCAACGCCTGATATGCGGCGGCTTCACGCTTGGATTGGGTCTCGGCGCGCCAGTCGTTCGATACGCGCTGCCGGACCACTGACAAGGCTGGCGTCCCTGCTGCAATGACATTGCGGACGCGGACGGCGTGCCAGCCAAAGCCTGAGCGGACCGGACCAGACCATTTTCCTTGTGGGGCGTTCCGCAGACTATTGGCAAAATCATCGCCGAACTGACGCGATACGCTTTCCCACTCAGCGTCTTCCATGCTTTGGGGAACGCTCAATCCTTGCGAGGGCGGTGTTTTTCCCTGGAGCATCGCCCGCATAGAATCTTGCGCCACATTTTCATCTTCACCCAAAAACTTCTGGTCAAAACTGAACGCGGGTTTCGCAGCATAAAGGGATTTTTTGGTGTCGTAATAACGCTGAAGCTCGGCATCGGTAGGTTCCATATTCTGGATTTCAGCGGTGGCTAGAAACTCCATTTTGGTGCGCAAACGACGTCGGATAATCGGGTCGTCAACGTCAAGCCCAAGCCGCATAGCTTCGCGGACGTAAACCTCTTCTTTGATGTAATCGCGGATCAGGCTGTCGAGTTGCTGCGCGTTCGGCGGGCGCTGCCACGTCTGCTCCCATTGGGATGCAAGCCGCGCGACTTCCTCTTCGTTGATCGTAATGCTTCGGTCCAGACTGTCGGTGGATCCGAACTGGCTCATCAGTACGAACAGCACTGAACCTGCGGCCAAAAAGTGAACCAGCGGCTCTCGAATGAAACGGCGCACCCAAATATCCTTCATAAAATCGCGACCCCCGGGCCGGGGCGTTCAACCATGATCAGTGGCGAAGTGCCATCCGGCGTTTTATACGCGGCAGAAATAGCTGCACGGACTTTATCGACGCGGGCCGCTGGCATGACGGCGACACAGGCGCCACCAAAGCCGCCACCCGTCATCCGTGCGCCACCCATGGGACCAATCGCGTGTTGCAACAGCGCGACCAGTTCATCGATGGCCGGAACGGTGATTTCGAAATCGTCGCGCATTGATGCATGGCTTTGCGCCATCAGCGCGCCAAGCGTGGTCAGATCGTTTCTCGCAAGCGCGCCCGCTGCATCTAAAGTCCGTTGGTTCTCACTAATCACATGGCGTGCCCGTGACGTCGTGACGGCATCAAGCCCCGCCGCCGCAAGCATATCGAGGTCCGCATCGCGCAGCGCGGCGACACCCATCGCGTTGGCGGCTGCCTCACATTGGCGGCGTCGTGCGTTATAGTGGCCGTCGACGAGACCACGTGTGACGCCGGAATGCACAATCATGATGGCAATATCATCAGGCACGGGTGCATCTGTTAGTGCAAGGCTTCGGCAGTCGATCAAGAGCGCATGGCCGGCTTTTCCTTGGGCGGAAATTAGCTGGTCCATGATGCCGCATTTGGTGCCCACAAAGTCGCATTCCGCACTTTGCGCGATTTGCGCCAGGCGCGTGTGGTCTATCTCGATATTGGACAGAGCGAGCATCGCTTTGCCGACAGCGACCTCAAGCGAGGCGGATGACGATAGGCCTGCGCCTTTAGGCAAATTGCCCGCGATGGCCATGTTCGCGCCGGTAATTGCATGCCCCGCATTTTGCAGCGCCATTATCATGCCGCGTATATAATCGGCCCATGGCTGGTCCGTATTGCGTTGTATGGGTTGTTTGAGGTCGAACGCGTCCACCGCGTTGTCAAAGTCCACAGCAACAACATGCACAGCATTGTCGTCACGCCTGCTGGCGGCAACCATTGTCGATGGGCCAATTGCGCAGGGCAGGACAAACCCGTCATTATAGTCGGTATGCTCGCCGATCAGATTCACCCGTCCGGGCGCGCGTGCCACCAGATCAGGCGCTGACCCAAATTCTTGGGCAAAGGCCGCACTGACCTTGTCCAATAGCGCCTTGTCGAGCGGCGTCATGCTTTGGCCCGATAATGGATTTTGCTTTGCGCGCGCAATTGTTCGGCCGCCGCTTCGGGTGTCAAATCGCGCTGCGCTTCGGCCAGCATCTCATATCCCACCATGAACTTTCGCACGCTCGCTGAACGCAGCAGGGGTGGATAGAAATGGGCATGCAGTTGCCAGTGCGGGGCGTCGGGTGTTGCGCTTGGCGCACCATGCCACCCCATCGAATAAGGGAAGCTTGTCTGGAACAGATTGTCGTAAGCGGTCGTGACGGCCTTCAGGATGTCGGCTAAGTCTTGGCGCTGTGCGGAGGTCAGCGCACTTAGCCGCTGGATAGCAAAGCGCGGGAGCAGGAGGACCTCGAACGGCCAGCTTGCCCAATAAGGTACAACCGCAATCCAATGGTCATTCATGGCGACGGTACGCGCACCGTCCTCTGCCTCTTGTGCGGCATAAGTCAGCAGCATCGCGCTTTGGTGTTTGTCGTAATATTCGGCCTGCGTTTCGTCCTCGCGCGCCGGTTCGGCGGGGACATAATCGGTCGCCCATATTTGTCCGTGCGGGTGCGGGCTGGAACAGCCCATCATCGCGCCTTTGTTTTCAAAGACCTGCACATAGGCATGGCTGGCCGACAGCTCGGCTTCCTGCGCCGCCCAATTGTCGACGACGGCCGCGATTTCGGCCACCGGCATTTCGGGCAATGTCTTTCCATGGTCCGGCGAGAAACAGATGACCCGGCATGTGCCATGTGCAGGCGCTGCACGAAACAACGCGCTGTCCTCGTCCGCTTCGTCGCGGTTTCCCGGCATCAGCGCGGCAAAGTCATTATCGAAAATGAAGACATTTTTGTAATCGGGGTTATGTATCCCGCCAGCGCGTTCGTTGCCCGGGCACAAATAGCAGTTCGCGTCATGGCCTGGCCGCACTGCATTGTCTGGCGTGTCCTGCTGCCCCTGCCATGGCCGGTTTGCCCTGTGCGGCGACACCAAAATCCATTCATTTTTCAGCGGATTGAAACGGCGGTGGGGCTGTTCACTAAACCGCATCGGGCAAGGTCCAATCAATCGGAGGCTGACCCTTGCTAGTCAGAAAGGCATTGCATTGCGAGAAATGTTTGCAGCCTAGAAAACCGTTATATGCAGACAGCGGCGATGGATGCGCAGCCTTCAGCACCAAATGGCGGCTGGCATCAACATTTGCCGCTTTCTTATGGGCATAGGCACCCCACAGCATGAACACGACCGGATCTGGCTTGTCATTCACCAGCGCAACAATCGCGTCGGTAAACTGTTCCCATCCTTTCCGGCTATGCGAAGCGGCCTTCGCCATTTCCACCGTCAGGACGCTGTTCAACAACAGCACGCCTTGCTCCGCCCAATGCTCCAAAAAGCCATGGGACGGGCGGCGTATGCCGAGATCGCTTTCCAGTTCCTTGTAAATGTTCACCAGGCTTGGTGGCGGCCGGATACCGGGCGGCACGCAGAAGCTCAGCCCATGGGCTTGGCCCGGGCCATGATAGGGATCTTGCCCCAAAATGACGACCCGAACCCGATCAAGCGGGGTCAGGTCAAGCGCACGAAACCATGCGCTGCGTTCCGGGTATATGGTTTTGCCAGCCGCCTGCTCGGCATCCAAAAACCGTGCAAGTGCAGCCATGCCTTCGCTTGCCAGTGCCGCGCTTAAGGGTGCTTCCCAGCCATTGGGTATGGAAAGGCCGCTCATTCTGCCTTTGGCGGGGCCGTCAGCAAATCGGTCCAAGCCTTGACCTCTTTCGATGTCGCTGGCCCAAGCAGCTCCATGGCGTGGCGCAACCGTTCACGGATGATGTCGCGGCCGAGATGGGTGATGGCGTCAAACAATGGCACGCCCTGCGCGCCTCCGGTTATGGCCAGGTAGAATGGCCGGATAACATCCTTCAACTTTGCATCCAGAACTTCGGCGGTGCGGCGCAATGTTCCCTCAACCCCGTCCCGGTGCCATTCGATCATCCCGTCAAACTGCTGCAACGCAATCGTATAGGCCGCCCGTTGCGCATCCTGTTCCAGCTTCACGCCATCGCGCAGCCGTTCGAGCGTCATGCCTTCAATGCGGTTCATGAAGAACATGGCGGTAAGCCCGCCAAGGTCGGACATTTTGGTAATCCGCGCCTGCGCCATTTCGGCGATGGGTGTCAGATAGCTGTCATTCAATGCCCATGCTTTTACGGCGTCCAGAAACTCGGATACGCTCAATTCTTCACGCAGATAACGACCATTCAGCCAGTCCAGTTTTGACGTGTCAAACACGGGGCCGCCGAGCGATATATTGTGCACGTCAAATTCGTCGATAAGCGTTTGCAGCGAGGTTTTTTCGTCTTCTTCGCTTGCGGATTTAATGAACAGTCCCAGAAAGTTCTGCATCGCCTGCGGCAAATAACCTGCGCGCTGATAATATAAGATGCTTGTCGGGTTCTTCCGCTTTGACAGCTTTGATTTGTCGGCATTGCGCAGCAATGGCAAATGGGTGAGCACTGGCGGTTCCCAGCCGAAATATTGATATAGCAGCAAATGCTTGGGCGCCGACGAAATCCACTCTTCACCGCGCATGACATGCGTGATTTCCATCAGATGGTCATCGACGACATTGGCCAGATGATAGGTCGGCAATCCGTCCGACTTCATCAGGACCTGCATATCGACCACCGAATATTCAAACTCAATCTCGCCGCGCAACGTGTCCTGAACGATGCATTTGCCTGTCATCGGGATTTTCATGCGGACAACATGCGGCACGCCGTCTGCGTCCAGCTTCGCGCAGTCGTCGGCCGTCAATGAAAGGCAGGTGCCGTCATATTTGGGCGGCAACTTCGCTGCCATTTGGGCCGCACGCGAGGCGCTTAGCTTTTCAGCCGTGCAATAGCATTTGAACGCATGGCCATCGGCCAGCAAACGGTCGCAATGTTCGGTGTAGATCGCACTACGCTCCGACTGGCGATAGGGCCCGTGCGGTCCGCCAACATCCGGACCTTCATCCCAGCTAAGCCCAAGCCAGCGGAGCGATTCCAGGATCATTTTTTCCGATTGCGGCGTTGACCGCACTTGATCGGTATCCTCAATCCGCAGCAGGAATTGCCCGCCATGTTTCTTGGCAAAGCAATAGTTGATGAGCGCAATATACGCGGTGCCGACGTGCGGATCGCCAGTGGGTGATGGAGCTACCCGGGTACGGACGGGACGGGTGATGGCATTCATGTTCAGTGCTTCTTTCAATCTCGGTTTGGCGGTCCTCTATCAAGACCCGCCAAGCTTGTCATCTTCGCGCTGCAATTGCGAAAGGGCGCTAGGTGTGTGGGAGCAAATCGGGCTAGGGTAAAGTCTACCTAGCGCAAAGCCGATAACAGGCGTAGCTGATTGCGTAATGACCCCTAATTCCCCCCGCTTGCTCTCGCTTGGAACCGCTGTGCCGCCGCACGGCATTACGCAAAATCAGGTCTTGTCGATATTGGCGCAGGCCAAAGGTCATGCGTTACCGGCGCGCATGGCGGATATTCTAGGCAATACCGGCATTGATCAGCGGCATATTGCGATGCCGCCTGAATATTATTTTGCGCCACGGTCGTGGGCTGGTCGCGCAGCGGTATATGCCGACGCTGCAGCAGTTCTGTTTGAGGCTGCCGCGGCTCAAGCACTTGATCGTGCAGGCGTCAATGCCGCCGACATTGGTCAGATTGTGTTCGTATCAACCACCGGAACCATGACGCCAAGCCTGCCAAGCCGGATGATCGCGAAAATGGGATTTGCACCCGATACGCGATGCGTGCCCTTATTTGGCTATGGCTGCGCTGGCGGGGTTATTGGACTTGGCGTTGCCGCAGACCTGTTCCGTGCCAATCCGGACAAGCCAGTTCTGCTGGTAAGCCTTGAACTGTGCAGTCTTGCCTATGACCATGCGCGGATGGACAAAAAAGATATGGTTGCGCTTGCTTTGTTTGCCGATGGCTGCGCGGCGGCGGTGATTGGGGGAGGGCCCGGCCCTGCGCTTTCCGCCTTTGCCAGCCATGTGTGGCCCGACACGCTCGATATGATGGGCTGGGAAATCGGCGACACGGGCTTTGATCTGGTGCTTGCGCGCGACATTCCTGTGTTCGTGAACAGCCATTTTGCGCCTGTCTGCGACGCATTCTTGGCACGGCAAGGTCTTGAGAAAACCGAGATGGCCGAGCCTGCCTGTCACCCGGGCGGCGGCCGCGTTGTCGATGCGCTTGCGGACTATCTGGGTGATGATTTGGCAATGACCCGTTCGGTGCTGCGGGCGCATGGCAATATGAGCTCGCCAACGGTGCTGTTTGTGTTGGAATCGTTGTTGGCGACAGGGCCGATTACAAAGCCGACTTTGTTAACGGCGCTTGGCCCCGGATTTGTGGGTGCGATGGGAATCATAACGCCATGACCCTGTTCGATTGGCCCATCTGGGCGCTCATTGTCTTTGCCTATGTTATCATACAGCGGCTTGCCGAGCTTGCCTATGCCAACGCCAACACAAGGCGTTTGCTGGCCGAAGGGGGCCGTGAGCATGGGGCAAAGCATTATCCTTTGTTCATATTGCTGCACAGCGGCTGGCTTGTGTCGATTGCGCTGTTCGCGGAACCGACAGCTGGGCCGAACCTGTTATTGCTCAACGCGTTCGTCGCCAGCCAGACATTTCGTTTCTGGACGCTGGCAAGCATTGGCCGGTGGTGGACAACCCGCATTATCAGTGCGCCGCATTTCCCCCGCGTGAAGCGTGGGCCATATCGGTTTATCAAGCACCCAAATTACGCATTGGTGGTCGTGGAAATCGCGCTGCTGCCCCTCTTGCTTGGTGCACCCGCCATGGCGTTAACTTTTTCGATGTTAAACGCTGCGTTGTTGTGGTGGCGGATCCGGATTGAAAATGCCGTGCTTGGGGAACGTGTGGGCACTACTTGACCCGACCGCCTGCTGGCGCTAATGGCGCGCCTTCCCATGGCCAGAGGACCGATTCTCTTAGGTTATTTGGGAAGAACTCAGAATAGCAGCACATTGTGTGATCGGCCGGGTGGGCCAAAGGCTGAGCCTCCACCGCAAAATACGGCTGCCCACCCAAAGTAACCGCTTTAAACAAGGTGAAGATATGCCAACGATTAACCAGCTGGTCCGCAAGGGCCGGACCCCGCAGAAGACCAAGTCCAAGGTCCCTGCGATGGAGCAAAATCCACAAAAGCGCGGCGTTTGCACACGCGTTTATACAACGACCCCGAAAAAGCCGAACTCGGCTTTGCGTAAGGTTGCGAAGATCCGTCTGACCAACCAGCGTGAAGTTATTTCCTATATCCCAGGTGAAGGCCACAACCTTCAGGAGCACAGCGTTGTGCTTATCCGTGGCGGCCGCGTACGCGACCTTCCCGGTGTGCGTTACCACGTGCTTCGCGGCGTACTCGATACGCAGGGCGTCAAGGACCGCAAGCAATCGCGTTCCAAATATGGTGCAAAGCGTCCGAAGTAATTCGAACGTTACCATTGGCTGGCCGATTGGCGCGCAACTGCGCTGCCACTGGTCCCATGAGATAAAGGAAATAAAATATGTCACGTCGTCGTCGTCCCGAAAAGCGCATCATTCTTCCCGATCCCAAGTTCGGTGATATCGTGCTTTCGAAGTTCATGAACAACCTGATGCTTGATGGTAAGAAGTCAGCAGCAGAGCGTATCGTTTATGGTGCGTTGGAAACTGTTGAAGCCCGCGCCAAGAAAGATCCTATCCAAACCTTCCATGAAGCGCTGGATAACGTAAAGCCAGGCATCGAAGTCCGTAGCCGCCGCGTCGGTGGTGCGACCTATCAGGTTCCTTGCGAAGTGCGTCCAGAGCGCGCGCAGGCACTTGCGATCCGTTGGTTGATCGGCGCTGCACGTAACCGCAGCGAAACCACCATGGCTGCCCGTTTGTCCGGTGAATTGATGGATGCGGCATCCAATCGAGGCAACGCTGTCAAAAAACGTGAAGATACGCATCGTATGGCAGAAGCCAACCGGGCGTTCGCGCACTACCGCTGGTAACAGCGGGCGTACGAAAGCACAGTTGGTAAACCCCTTCGGGCCACTTCGGTGGCTCACACTTCGGAGTAAAGCATATGGCACGCAGCCATCCACTCAATATGTATCGCAACATCGGAATCATGGCGCATATCGACGCCGGTAAAACCACGACCACCGAGCGCATCCTTTTCTACACCGGTAAGTCGTATAAAATCGGCGAAGTTCATGATGGCGCTGCCACCATGGATTGGATGGAGCAAGAGCAAGAGCGTGGCATCACGATCACGTCGGCTGCAACGACCTGCTTCTGGAACGATCACCGCATCAACATCATTGATACGCCAGGCCACGTTGACTTCACGATTGAAGTTGAACGTTCGCTGCGCGTTCTTGATGGCGCGGTCGCTTGTTTCGACGGCGTTGCCGGCGTTGAGCCACAGTCCGAAACCGTATGGCGTCAGGCCGATAAATACGGCGTTCCACGCATGTGTTTCATCAACAAGCTCGACCGCACAGGCGCGAACTTCAAATATTGCGTTCAGTCGATCATCGATCGTCTGGGTGCAAAGCCAGCTGTTCTGTACATCCCAATCGGTCTGGAAGCGGACCTTAAGGGTCTCGTCGACCTCGTGCACAACCGTGCGATCATTTGGAAAGACGAATCGCTTGGTGCGGACTTCTTCTACGAAGATATCCCTGCTGACCTGGCTGACGAAGCTGCGAAGTATCGCAGTGAACTGATCGAGCTTGCTGTTGAGCAAGACGATGTCGCGATGGAAGCATATCTTGAAGGCAATGAGCCTGACGTTGCAACGCTGAAGGCACTCATCCGCAAGGGCACGTTGAACCAGTCGTTCGTTCCTGTCTGCTGTGGTTCGGCGTTCAAGAACAAGGGCGTTCAGCCTTTGCTCGACGCTGTTGTCGATTATCTGCCTTCGCCGCTCGACATTGAAGATGTTCAAGGCGTCCATATGGACACGCTTGAACCAGATAGCCGCCCGGCTACTGACGATGCGCCATTCAGTGCGCTCGCCTTCAAGGTCATGAACGACCCCTTCGTTGGTTCGCTGACCTTCATCCGCATCTATTCAGGTTCGCTGCTCAAGGGCACGTATCTGAACTCGGTGAAGGACAAGAAGGAAAAGGTCGGGCGTATGCTCGAAATGCACGCCAACGAACGTAAGGACGTTGACGAAGCATTCGCAGGCGACATCATCGCGCTTGCCGGCATGAAGGAAACAACCACCGGTGACACTTTGTGCGCCGAACGTTTCCCGATCATTCTGGAGCGTATGGAATTCCCCGAGCCCGTTATCGAGCTTTCGGTTGAACCAAAGACCAAGGCTGACCAAGAAAAGATGGGCATCGCGCTCAATCGCCTGTCGGCCGAAGATCCATCGTTCCGCGTTTCGACCGACCACGAATCGGGCCAGACGATCATTAAGGGCATGGGCGAGCTTCACCTCGACATCATCGTCGATCGTATGCGTCGTGAATTCAAGGTTGAAGCAAATGTCGGTGCGCCGCAGGTTGCTTACCGTGAATATCTCGCACGCGAAGTTGACGTTGATTACACCCACAAGAAGCAGTCGGGTGGTTCAGGTCAGTTCGGCCGTATCAAGTTCACGGTAAAGCCGGGCGAGCGTGGCACAGGTATCATCTTTAAGGATGACGTTAAGGGCGGTAACATTCCGAAGGAATATATCCCTTCGGTTGAAAAGGGCATGCGCGAAACCGCAGAGTCCGGATCGCTTATCGGCTTCCCGATCATCGATTTCGAAATCACGCTGTATGACGGCGCATACCATGACGTCGACTCGTCGGCGCTGGCGTTCGAAATCGCTGGTCGTGCAGGCATGCGTGAAGCTGCGCAAAAAGCGGGTATCAAATTACTTGAACCAATCATGAAGGTCGAAGTTGTATCTCCTGAAGAATATCTGGGTGATGTGATCGGCGACATGAACTCACGTCGTGGTCAAATTCAAGGCACTGACAGCCGCGGTAATGCGCAGGTTGTTGAGTCCATGGTGCCTTTGGCCAACATGTTCGGCTATGTGAACCAGCTCCGCTCGTTCACGCAAGGACGTGCAAACTATTCGATGTTCTTCAATCATTATGATGAAGTCCCATCGAACGTTGCGGCCGAAATCAAGGAGAAGCTTGCCTGATAGGCAAAAGCCGATTAATGGCGGCGCCTGATTCAGCAGGCGTCGTCCCACCTGATCAAAATATTACCTAATCGAAAGAAGGTTTGAGAAAATGGCAAAAGCTAAATTTGAGCGGACGAAACCGCATTGCAACATTGGTACCATCGGTCACGTTGACCACGGCAAGACCACGCTGACTGCAGCAATCACGAAGATCATGGCTGAAACTTACGGCGGTACCGCTGTTGATTTCGCTAACATCGATAAGGCTCCAGAAGAGCGCGAGCGCGGCATCACGATTTCGACCGCACACGTTGAATATGAAACTGCTGGTCGTCACTACGCACACGTCGACTGCCCAGGCCACGCTGACTATGTTAAGAACATGATCACCGGTGCTGCCCAGATGGACGGCGCTATCCTCGTTGTGAACGCTGCTGACGGCCCGATGCCACAGACTCGCGAGCACATCCTGCTTGCACGTCAGGTTGGCGTTCCTGCACTTGTTGTTTACATGAACAAGGTTGACCAGGTTGACGACGAAGAAATTCTCGAGCTGGTTGAAATGGAAATCCGTGAGCTTCTTTCGAAGTATGATTTCCCAGGCGACGATATTCCAATAGTTCGTGGTTCGGCACTTGCTGCACTCGAAGGCCGTGACGACAACATCGGTAAGGAATCAGTCCTTGCACTGATGGCTGCTGTTGACGAAGCTATTCCTCAGCCAGAGCGTCCAATCGACAAGCCATTCCTGATGCCAGTTGAAGACGTGTTCTCGATCTCGGGTCGTGGTACGGTTGTTACCGGCCGCGTTGAAACCGGAATCGTCAAGGTCGGCGAAGAAGTTGAAATCGTCGGTATCAAGGACACCAAGAAGACGACCGTTACCGGCGTTGAAATGTTCCGCAAGCTGCTCGACGAAGGTCGTGCAGGTGACAACATCGGTGCGCTTGTTCGTGGCGTAGGCCGTGAAGAAGTTGAGCGTGGTCAGGTTCTCTGCAAGCCAGGTTCGGTTACGCCGCACACTGAGTTTTCGGCAGAAATTTACGTTCTTTCGAAGGACGAAGGCGGCCGTCACACGCCATTCTTCGCAAACTACCGTCCACAGTTCTACTTCCGTACAACGGACGTGACCGGCGAAGTGATCCTTCCAGAAGGCACTGAAATGGTTATGCCAGGCGACAACGTAACCATCTCGGTTAAGTTGATTGCTCCAATCGCTATGGACCCAGGTCTTCGCTTCGCAATTCGCGAAGGCGGACGCACCGTCGGTTCTGGGGTTGTCAGCACCATCACGAAGTAATATAAGCCGCGCATCCCGCCCGAATCTTTGATTCGGGCGGGGCGGTTTTTAGAATTTCAAAACAGTTGTTCCGGCTTCGAAAGCGCAAGTCGGAATGGCTGTTTTTCGGCTCTTTGATATTGATAGAATTTGGAAATTGGTGAACCCATGGAAACGCAGAATATTCGCATCCGCCTGAAAGCATTTGACCATCGCGTCCTCGATCAGGCAACTGGCGATATCGCAGACACCGCACGCCGCACTGGCGCGCTTATCCGTGGTCCAATTCCACTTCCTACCCGTATCGAAAAGTTCACAGTGAACCGCGGACCGCACGTTGACAAAAAGTCGCGCGAGCAGTTCGAGGTTCGTACCTATAAAAGGTTGCTCGACATTGTGCAGCCCACTCCACAGACCGTAGACGCGCTCATGAAGCTCGATCTTGCTGCCGGTGTGAATGTCGAAATCAAATTGGCGTAAGCCGATATCTCTACGCAAGTAGAGTGAGACAATAGGAATACCGCCGAGTTTACTCGGGCTGCGTTCCCCGTCTTACCAGATTGCTCATTAAGGTGAGCCATTGGTGCCTAGCCCGGACGGGGCAATGCTTAAAAATTCAGGGCTGGATTTAGGCGTCACGCCCTCCTGGCAATCCTGCCAGCCGGGCCTCTGACATAAGTTGGAGTATGGATCATGCGCACTGGCGTGATCGCGAAAAAGATGGGTATGATGCGCCTCTTCAATGAAGATGGCCGTCACGTACCTGTGACCGTTTTGGCGCTGGAAGGCTGCCAAGTGGTCGGAGCCCGCAATGCAGACAAGGATGGCTATTTTGCTGTTCGTCTCGGTGCCGGCGCCCGTAAAGCGAAAAATGTAAACAAACCACAACGCGGCGAGTTCGCTAAAGCACAGGTCGAGCCAAAAGCTCGCGTTGCTGAATTCCGCGTTGATAATGCCGACGGCTTGTTGCCCGTCGGCGCTTCTCTTTCCGCAGACCATTTTGTTGACGGCCAGCTCGTCGACATCACGGGCCACACGCAGGGTAAAGGCTTTGCCGGCGCCATGAAGCGTTGGGGCTTCGGTGGTATGCGCGCATCGCACGGTGTGTCCATCACCCACCGTGCCCATGGTTCGACTGGCCAACGCCAGGATCCAGGCAAGGTGTTCAAGAACAAGAAGATGGCCGGCCACATGGGTGACCGTCAGCGCACACAACAAAATCTTGAAATCGTCCGCACTGATGTTGCGCGCGGTCTCATCTTCGTAAAGGGTTCCGTACCTGGCGCGAAGAACGGTTGGTTGCTTGTTCGCGATGCCGTCAAGGTTCCTACACCTGAAGCTGCTCCGTTCCCCGGCGCGTTGAAGAATGACAATGAAGCCCCAGTGGTTGAGGACGTCATCATCAACACCGAAGTTGAAGTTGCAGATACCCCCGCTGTCGAAGCTGAAGCGCCTGCCGCTGAAGCTGCGCCCGCTGTCGAAGCACCTGCTGCTGACGCCGGCGAAGAAAAGAAGGAGGGCTAAGCCATGAAGCTCAAGGTTCAAACCCTCGACGCCAAGGCAAAGGGCGACATCGATCTGAATGACGACGTATTTGGCATTGAGCCACGCGCCGACATTCTGCACCGTGTTGTTACCTGGCAGCGTGAAAAGGCCCGCGGTACGGCTCGTCCGACCCGTGAGCGTTCAGACGTTGCACGCACCGGCAAGAAATTCGGCAACCAAAAGGGTGGCGGTACTGCCCGTCACGGTGACCGCGCTGCTCCGATCTTCATCGGTGGTGGTAAGGCCCATGGTGCCCGTCTGCGTGACTTTAACCCATCGTTGAACAAGAAGATCCGCTCATTGGGTCTGAAGATGGCGCTTTCGAGCAAAGCTAAGGCTGGTTCGCTTATCGTTCTTGAAGATCTTGATCTGGCTGCTGCAAAGACTGCGGCGCTTAAGGGTCAGGTTGGCAAGCTCGGTTTCGGCAAGACGACGCTGGTTATCGACGGCGACACCGTCAACGACAATTTCCGTATGGCTTCGGCTAACCTGGTCGGCATCAACGTGATGCCTGCTGTTGGTGCCAATGTTTATGACATTCTGAAGCATGACACGCTGGTCCTGACCCGCGCTGCGGTCGAGAAACTGGAGGCCCGTTTCAATGGCTAAGGATAAAGCAATCGACGTGCGTCATTATGACGTGATCGTTGCACCGCACATCACCGAAAAGGCGACCCTGCTGTCGGAGCACAACGCTGTTGTGTTCAAAGTCACGGGTAGCTCGACCAAGCCACAGATCAAGGCAGCTGTTGAAGCCCTGTTCGACGTCAAGGTCCTGAACGTGAATACGCTCGTGCAAAAGGGCAAAACCAAGCGCTGGAAGGGCAAACCTTACACGCGTTCGGATGTCAAAAAAGCAATCGTCACTTTGGCCGAAGGCCAGAGCATTGACGTGACCACCGGTATTTAAGGGCAGGATAATGGCACTCAAAAGCTACAAACCAACTAGCCCCGCCCGTCGCGGCCTTGTGCTGGTTGACCGGTCGAGCCTCTACAAAGGCGGTCCTGTAAAGGGACTGACCGAAGGTAAGAGCAAGACCGGCGGCCGTAACAACAAGGGTCACGTGACTTCGCGCGGTATCGGCGGCGGTCATAAGCAAAAATATCGTCTGATCGACTTTAAGCGTCGTAAATGGGATATGCCTGCAACCGTTGAGCGTCTGGAATATGACCCCAACCGTTCGGCCTTCATCGCACTTGTAAAGTACGAAGATGGTGAACTGGCCTACATCCTTGCACCACAGCGTCTTGCCGTAGGCGACGTTGTTGTTGCCGGCGAAAAGACCGACGTTAAGCCAGGCAACGCCATGTTGCTGAGCCAGATGCCGGTTGGTACGATTTGCCACAACATCGAAATGAAGCCCGGTAAGGGTGGTCAGATCGCACGTTCAGCAGGCACCTATGTGCAGCTGGTCGGTCGTGACGGTGGCCGCGTTATCGTTCGCCTGAACTCAGGTGAGCAGCGCTACATTCTCGGCACGTGCATGGGTACAGTTGGCGCGGTTTCGAACCCTGACAACTCGAACACGACCCTTGCCAAGGCAGGCCGCAATCGCTGGCGCGGCATTCGCCCGCTGACGCGTGGTGTTGCTAAGAACCCTGTCGATCACCCGCATGGTGGTGGTGAAGGTCGTACATCAGGTGGCCGTCATCCGGTTACACCTTGGGGTAAGCCAACAAAGGGTGCTCGTACCCGCAGCAACAAGTCGACCGACCGGATGATCATCCGTTCGCGGCATGCTAAGAAGAAGAGGTAACTCATGTCTCGTTCCGTCTGGAAAGGTCCGTTTGTTGACCTCTATCTGCTGAAAAAAGCAGAAACCGCTCAGGAAGCATCGAAGGCTGCGCCGATCAAGACTTGGTCGCGTCGCTCGACAATCCTGCCTCAGTTCGTTGGCCTGACGTTCAGCGTCTATAACGGCCACAAGTTCATTCCCGTTTCGGTGAATGAGGACATGGTCGGCCATAAGCTTGGTGAGTTCGCTCCAACGCGTACTTATCATGGCCATGGCGCAGATAAGAAGGGCAAACGCTAATGGGTAAGGCATCCGCACCCCGTCGCGTCGCCGACAATGAAGCTCTGGCAGTGGGCACAACCATTCGTGGTTCGGCTCAAAAGCTTGGCCTCGTTGCCGCGCTGATCCGTGGCAAGAAAGCCGAAGACGCGCTCAACATTCTGAAATTCTCCACAAAGGGAATGGCAGAAGACGTGCGCAAGGTTCTGGCATCCGCCATCGCCAACGCCGAAAACAACCACAATCTTGACGTCGACAGCCTTGTCGTTGCCGAGGCAAGCGTTGGCAAGGCACTGACCATGAAGCGTTTCATGGCACGTGGCCGCGGCAAATCGAGCCGGATCATCAAACCATTCAGCCGTCTGCGCATCGTTGTGCGTGAACAGCAAGAAGAGGCATAAGTCATGGGTCAGAAATCAAATCCAATCGGGCTTCGCCTGCAGATAAACCGGACTTGGGATAGCCGTTGGTACGCCGAAGGTGCGGAATATGGCCGCATGCTTCTGGAAGATATCAAGATCCGCAAGTTCATCTTTGAAACACTGCCACAAGCAGCGATTTCAAAGGTCGTCATCGATCGTCCTGCCAAGAATTGCCGCGTTTCAATCTACGCAGCACGTCCTGGCGTGATCATCGGCAAGAAGGGTGCGGACATTGAGAAGCTGAAAAAGCAGATCAATAAGTTCACCACCGCTGAAGTGTCGTTGAACATCGTTGAAATCCGCAAGCCGGAGGTCGACGCGAAGCTCGTAGCGCAGGGTATTGCTGACCAGCTTATCCGTCGTATCGCATTCCGTCGTGCCATGAAGCGCGCGATGCAATCGGCGATGCGTCTGGGTGCAGAAGGTATCAAGATTACCTGCGGTGGTCGTTTGGGCGGCGCAGAAATCGCACGCGTTGAATCGTACCGTGAAGGCCGCGTGCCTGCGCATACGCTTCGTGCCAACATTGACTATGCTGAAGCCGAAGCACTGACTGCTTATGGCATCATCGGCATTAAATGCTGGATCTTCAAAGGCGAAATCTTGGGTCACGACCCAATGGCAACTGACCGACTGATGATGGAAGCGCAGACTTCCGGCGTCCGTCCGCAGTCTGACCGCCGCTAAAGGTTAGGAACTAGACATGTTGCAACCAAAGAAAACAAAGTTCCGCAAGCAGTTCAAGGGACGCATCAAGGGCGAAGCCAAGGGCGGGTCTGACCTGAACTTCGGTTCATACGGCTTGAAGGCGCTTGAGCCAGAGCGGATTACCGCACGTCAGATCGAAGCGGCGCGCCGCGCGATTACGCGTCACATCAAACGTCAGGGTCGTTTGTGGATCCGTATCTTCCCGGACGTGCCGGTCACGAAAAAGCCTGCCGAAGTTCGTCAGGGTAAGGGCAAGGGTTCTGTCGAATATTGGGCAGCCAAGGTTAAACCTGGCCGTATCATGTTTGAACTCGACGGTGTTCCTGGTCCACTCGCAGCTGTCGCATTCCAGCGTGCAGCCATGAAACTGCCAATCAAGACCAAGGTCGTGGCGCGTCTCGGCGACACCTCGCATCTGGGAGCATCATAAGATGAGCAAAACCGAAGATCTCCGCGTCAAGAGCGACGATCAGCTTGCTGTTCAGCTCGGCGAATTGAAGCGCGAAGCGTTTAACCTGCGTTTCCAATCGGCCACTGGCCAGATGGAAAAGCCGGCACGTGTGCGTGAAGTGCGTCGTGACATCGCCCGCATCAAAACCCTGCAGGGTGAGCGCCAGCGCGCCGCCGCAAAGACGGCATAAGGAGCTACCCATGCCAAAACGTATTCTCACAGGGACCGTGGTCTCCGACAAGAATGACAAGACCATTGTCGTTCTCGTCGAGCGCAAAGTGAAGCACCCGCTTTACGGCAAGATCATTCGTCGCACGAAGAAGTATCACGCCCATGACGAAAACAACGTCGTGAAAGAAGGCCAAGTCGTCCGCATCGAAGAGTGCGCGCCGATTTCCAAGAACAAGACCTGGCGCTTGGTAGCTGACGCTGCTGCCCCGGTCGCCGCAACGAAGGAGGATTGATTCCATGATTCAGATGCAATCCAATCTCGATGTTGCGGACAACAGCGGCGCAAAGCGCGTTCAGTGCATCAAGGTGCTTGGCGGTTCCAAGCGTCGCGTAGCTGGCGTGGGCGACATCATCGTGGTGTCGATCAAAGAAGCTGCGCCGCGCGGTAAGGTAAAGAAGGGTGACGTGCACAAGGCCGTTATTGTTCGCACACGCAAGGACATCCGCCGTGCAGACGGGTCGGTTATTCGCTTCGACTCCAATGCTGCCGTTCTTATCGGTAACAACAAGGAGCCGATTGGCACACGTATTTTCGGACCAGTGGTCCGTGAACTGCGCGCCAAGAACCACATGAAAATCATCAGCTTGGCACCGGAGGTGCTATAACAATGGCTCTGGCAAAAATCAAAAAGGGTGACACGGTCGTCGTGCTCGCCGGTAAAGACAAGGGCAAGTCCGGCGAAGTAACCGCCGTAATGCCTAAGGACAGCAAAGTGGTCGTCGCAGGCGTCAACATTGCTGTGCGTCACCGGAAAGCCTCGCAGGCAAACCCGCAGGGCGGTCTCGATCGCTTTGAAGCACCGCTGCACATTTCGAATGTGGCTTTGGCGGATCCGAAAACAGGCAAGGCAACACGCGTTCGCGTGGAAACCAAGGACGGCAAGAAGGTCCGCGTGGCCGTGAAGTCCGGGGAGACGATCAGTGGCTGATACCAAATACACTCCACGTATGAAGAAGCTTTACGACGACGCCGTCGTCAAGGGCTTGACTGAAAAGTTCGGTTACACAAACCGCTTCGCAGTGCCGAAGATCGAAAAGATCACACTCAACATGGGTGTTGGTGAAGGTTCGCAGGACAAGAAGAAGGTTACGACCGCTCTTGCTGAAATGGAACTGATTGCTGGTCAAAAGCCAGTCATCACCAAGGCGAAGAAATCCATCGCTGGCTTCAAGCTGCGTGAAGGCATGCCAATCGGCGTGAAAGTAACGCTTCGTGGTGCCCAGATGTATGAATTCTTGGATCGCCTCGTCACCATCGCAATGCCACGCATTCGCGATTTCCGTGGCCTGAACCCAAAGAGCTTTGACGGCCGTGGCAACTTTGCGATGGGTCTCAAGGAACAGATAATTTTCCCAGAAATCAGCTATGACGCCATCGACACGGTGCGCGGCATGGATGTGATCGTAACGACTTCGGCAAACTCGGACGACGAGGCGCGCGAACTGCTTAAGCTGTTCGGCTTCCCGTTCCCTGTAGAAGAAGCTGACGAAAAGGCGGCTGCATAATGGCTAAACTGAGCTCCATAAACAAGAACGAGCGTCGCAAGAAGCTGGCAAAGAAATACGCCGGACTTTATGCGAAGTTGAAGGCGATGGCGAAAGACCAGTCGTTGGATGACAGCGAGCGTTTGATTGCACGCCTGAAAATGGCTGAAATTCCCCGCAATGGTAACCCGCACCGCGTGCGTAACCGTTGCGAAACCACCGGGCGTCCTCGCGGCGTGTACCGTAAATTCAAGCTGAACCGTATCGAACTGCGTAATCTTGCCAATAAGGGCATGATCCCGGGCGTTACGAAGTCGAGCTGGTAAGGATAAGATAGATGGCAATGACCGATCCTTTGGGTGATATGCTCACCCGTATCCGCAACGGCCAGCGGGCGAAGAAAGACTCTGTAGTCTCGCCAGCGTCCAGCCTGCGTACCCACGTTCTCGATGTTTTGCAGCGTGAAGGCTATATTCGCGGTTACAGCGAAGAAGCGTTGGGTGCACATAAGGGCATCCGCATCGAGCTGAAATATTTCGAAGGCGCTCCCGCTATTCAGCATGTCGCCCGCGTTTCGAAGCCTGGTCGCCGCGTATATTCAGGAAGCCAAGAGCTTCCGGTTATCCGCAACGGCCTTGGCATCACCATCGTTTCGACGCCAAAAGGCGTTCTGTCTGACGCCGAAGCGCGCGCACAGAATGTCGGCGGCGAAATCCTGGCGGAGGTATTCTAATGAGCCGCATTGGTAAGAAACCTGTTCCCATTCCTGCCGGCGTAACCGCCAGCATGGAAGCGGGCACGCTTTCGGTCAAAGGACCGAAGGGCGAACTGAAAATGCCTATGAGCGACCTTATCTCTTACGAGATGCAGGACGACGGCCTTTCGGTAAAGCCTGCCAATGGTAGCAAGGCAGCCCGCGCGTTTTGGGGTATGCAGCGTACGTTGGTACAGAACCTCGTTACCGGTGTGACCGAAGGCTTTACGAAAGTCCTTGAAATCACCGGCGTTGGTTATCGTGCAAACAGCCAAGGCAAGATGTTGAAGCTGCAACTTGGCTACAGCCATGATGTCGACTTTGCGATCCCAGATGGCATTGAAATCAAGACACCTGATAACACCACGGTGGAAATCTCAGGTATCGACAAGCAGAAGGTTGGGCAGGTTGCTGCTGAAATCCGTCGCTGGAGGAAGCCAGAGCCATATAAGGGCAAGGGCATCAAGTACCGCGGCGAGTATATCTTCCGCAAGGAAGGGAAGAAGAAATAATGGCAAAACTGTCTCTCTTTGCAAGGCGCCGTCAACGCGTTCGTTCGAAATTGCGGGCGCAGGTTGCTGGACGTCCTCGTCTTTCCGTGCACCGCACTGGTCGCCACATCTATGCGCAAGTCATTGACGATTCGAAGGGCGCGACCATCGCGTCTGCTTCGACCCTCGACAAGGACGTGAAGGCTAAGAACGGCTCGACAACTGAAGCTGCGGCTGATGTTGGCAAGCGGGTAGCCGAAGCTGCTAAGAAAGCTGGCATTTCCAGCGTGGTTTTTGATCGTGGCGGGTTCCTGTTCCACGGTCGCGTCAAAGCGCTTGCTGATGCAGCGCGCGAAGGCGGATTGGAGTTCTGATGATGGCTGAAAACACTGAAAGCACTGTACCTGTGACTGACGGCGCAGCTCCTGAAGCAGCCGAAGGTCAACGTCGCGGTCGCGGCGGTCGTGGCGGCGGCGGTGATAACCGCGGTGGCGGTGGCCGTGGTCGTAACAACGATCGTCGTCCTGCACAGGAAGAAGATGATGGCACGATCGAAAAGCTCGTTCACATCAACCGCGTTTCGAAAACTGTTAAGGGCGGTAAGCGCTTCGGTTTTGCGGCACTCGTTGTTGTTGGTGACGGTCAAGGTCGCGTAGGTTTTGGTCATGGTAAAGCACGCGAAGTGCCAGAAGCCATCAACAAAGCTACCGCAGCTGCCAAGAAATCGATGATCCGCGTCGCCCTGAAAGACGGTCGTACGTTGCATCACGACGGCAAGGGCCATTTCGGCGCTGGCAAGGTGACGTTGCGTTCGGCACCAGCCGGTACCGGCATCATCGCAGGTGGCCCAATGCGCGCTGTCTTCGAAAGCCTGGGCGTTGCAGACGTTGTGACCAAGTCGGTCGGCACGTCGAACCCTTACAACATGATCCGTGCTACTTTTGCGGCGCTGTCTGAACAGACCAGCCCCAAGTCAGTAGCGCAGCGTCGCGGCAAGAAAATCGCCGACCTTCTTGGTCGCGGTGGCAGCAAAACTGCTGAAGCCGACGCAGAAGCTATTGCGGAGTAATCGATATGGCGAAGATTAAACTGAAGCAGACCGGTTCGCCGATCCGCCGTCCAGCCTCACAGCGCGCAACTTTGAAGGGCCTTGGCCTTGACAAGATGAACCGCGTTGTCGAAATAGAAGACACAGCCGAAGTGCGCGGAATGATCCGCACAGTTCGTCACATGGTCCAGATTCAGGACTAATATCATCAGCGCGAATTAAAGCGAAAGCGAGTGCACGACATGAAATTGAATGACATTAAAGACAACGAAGGCGCCCGCCATCGCCGTATGCGCGTTGGCCGTGGTATTGGTTCGGGCAAAGGCAAGACCTCGGGTCGCGGCCAAAAGGGTCAGACCAGCCGTTCGGGTGTTTCGATCAACGGATTTGAAGGCGGCCAGATGCCACTTCACATGCGTATTCCAAAGCGCGGCTTCAACAACATCTTCGCCAAGGACCATGCAGAAGTAAACCTGGGCATGATCCAGAAGTTTATCGATGCCAAGAAAATTGACATCAAAGCTGTTGTTGACCATGCGGCGTTGAAGGCAGCTGGTCTTGCACGTGGTGGCAAGGACGGCGTCCGTT
Organism: Sphingomonadaceae bacterium PASS1; assembly: GCA_002255985.1. Taxonomy (GTDB): domain Bacteria; phylum Pseudomonadota; class Alphaproteobacteria; order Sphingomonadales; family Sphingomonadaceae; genus Sphingorhabdus_B. The sequence goes on along the minus strand of NKIR01000002.1, from coordinate 223,975 downwards.
TGTTGGCCAAGGGTGAACTCACCTCCAAGGTTAACTTCTCTGTCGCTGGTGCTTCGAAGGCAGCCGTTGAGGCAGTTGAAAAGGCCGGTGGTAAGGTTGAAGTGCTGGTAAAGGTTTCTGCTTCGGAAAAAGCCGCTGCGAAGAAATCGTCAGTCAAGAACGCTGCTAAAGAAGCTGCGGCCAAGAAATAAGGCGGGGGCGACGACTTCGCTCTTGTCATGCCAGCCCCGCTTCCCGATATGGGCTGGCGGGGTTTGACATTTCTGGGGTTCGTCCAGATACAGTCAGGCGAAATTTTTGGGGTGAAGCCGTTGCGCGATTATAGTGCATTCACGGTTAATCCGGAACCAAGGAACGTATATCATGGCATCTCGGGCCGACCAAATGGCATCGAACCTCAATTTATCGAAGTTCGGGCAGGCAACAGAGCTTAAGAACCGCATTTGGTTCACTATTGGCGCGCTCATCGTATTCCGGATGCTGAGCTTCGTGCCGCTGCCGGGCGTTGATCCCATCGCGCAAGCAGCCCTTTATGCGAACAACGCTGCTGGCGGTGTGCTTGATATCTTCAACACTTTCTCGGGCGGCAGCCTTGAGCGCATGAGCCTCATCGCGCTTGGCGTCATGCCCTATATTACAGCGTCGATCGTGGTGCAGCTCGCTGCATCACTGTCGCCTACGCTTGCTGCCATCAAGAAAGAGGGCGAGAGCGGACGCAAGAAACTCAATCAATATACCCGCTACGGTACGGTGTTCCTGACCGCGGTGCAGGGATATTTCCTTGCGGCAGGGCTCGAAAGCCTCGCTGCGGCCAACGGCATTAGCGCGGTTGTTGAACCGGGCCTAATGTTCCGCGTCGTTGCGACCATCAGCCTTATCGGCGGCACCATGTTCCTGATGTGGCTGGGTGAACAGATTACGTCGCGCGGTATCGGCAACGGTATCTCATTGATCATCATGGCGGGTATCGTCGCCCAAATGCCACGGTTGTTCGCACAGCTTCTTGAAGGCGGACGGACCGGATCGATCAGTGGCTTTCTGATCGTCGGCTTTCTGTTGATGTTTGTCGGCCTGACTTTGCTGATCTGTTTCATGGAGCGCGGCCAGCGCCGGGTGCTTATTCAATATCCAAAGCGCGCGACGCAGCGCGGCATGATGCAGGCTGACCGCAGCCATCTTCCATTGAAGATCAACACTGCTGGCGTCATCCCGCCGATTTTTGCATCGTCATTGTTGCTGTTGCCGATCACCATCACGCAGCTTGGTGGAAACAAGGTTGCGGGTGAAAGCGCGATGGGTGACTTTGTCATCACATTGAACCAATATCTGGCCCATGGGCAGCCGGTGTATCTGGCGCTCTATGGCCTCGGCATAATCTTCTTCTGCTTCTTTTACACCGCTGTGGTGTTCAATCCGGAAGAAACATCCGAGAATCTGAAAAAAGCCGGTGGCTTCATTCCGGGCATTCGTCCGGGCAAGAACACCGAATCCTATCTGGATTATGTTCTGACACGCATCACCGTGTTGGGCGCCGCCTATCTGACCTTGGTCTGCTTGTTGCCTGACTATGTCATGGGTCAAACCGGCCAGCAGCAGTTCTTCGCGATTGGCGGAACCAGCTTGCTCATTCTGGTCAACGTCACCATTGATACGATTTCACAGATCCAGAGCCATCTGCTCGCCCATCAATATGGGGATTTGTTGAAGAAGGCCAAGTTGAAGGGTGGACGCGCCCGCTAAGGGGTGCGACATCGAAACGAACAGGGACACGTTTCATGAATATCATCCTTTTGGGGCCTCCTGGCGCAGGCAAAGGAACGCAGGCTGCATTTCTCGTCGAGAAATATGGCATGGTGCAATTGTCGACCGGCGATATCCTGCGTGCTGCCGTAAAGGCGGGCACTGAAGTCGGTAAAATGGCGGATGAGATCATGAAGGCAGGGAAGCTTTTCCCTGACGAATTGATGGCCGAAATTCTTGGCGAGCATATGGATGCCATCCCTGCGGACAAGGGCCTGATCTTCGACGGCTATCCACGCACCGCGCCGCAAGTCGCGCTTCTCGATGGCCTGTTGTCCGCGCGCGAACGGACGCTCCATTATGTGATTGAACTGGTTGTTGACGAAGACGCGTTGGTCGAACGCGTTGTTGGCCGTTTCACCTGCGCCAATTGCGGTGATGGCTATCATGATGTTTTCAAAAAACCGGTCAAAGACGGCACATGTGACAAATGCGAATCGCATGAGTTTAAACGTCGTCCCGATGACAATGAAGAAACCGTACGCACCCGCATGGCGGAGTATCGCGCAAAGACCGAGCCAATCTTACCACTGTATGATGCCCGCGGCCTTGTGAGCCGCGTGGATGGCATGGCTGCGATCGAAGACGTGACCGAGGCGATTGAAGCTATCATCGCCTGAACCTTGCGGAGACAAGTTCAGGGTGACGGAAATGGAAACGGTTGTTAGACACACGTTCCATGAAACATCTTGTCATCACGGCAGCCATATTTGCTGCAACAGCATCGCCGGCATTTGCGGACGTTAAAGCTGCATCGGAAACCGGTTTTAACGTCATCCACATCGCCACCGTTCAGGCAACGCCCGACGAGATATGGAAACGCCTCCTTACGCCAAAGGACTATTGGAACAAGGCGCACAGCTGGTCCGGTTCGAGCGCTGGCTTTTATATCGATGCACAAGCCAATGGGTGCTTTTGCGAACTGTTTCAGGAAACCGACGCTAACGGCAAGGTCAAGACGGTCGGAAGCGTCGAGCATATGCGCGTTATTTTTGCGCAACCCGGCAAAGTCTTGCGGATGCAAGGCGCGTTGGGGCCGCTCCAGTCGGAAGCTGTGATTGGGACGCTGACCGTTGCGATGGAGCCCGCAAAGCAAGACGGCGGTACACGTGTCAGCTTCTCTTATGTTGTTGGCGGGTACATGCGCTATAAGGTCGCTGACATCGCGCCAGCGGTTGATAAGGTGTTGGGCGAGCAATTTAAAAATATGCTGCTGCCGTTTGCACCCACCGCGGCTGAACCGCTCAAGGCTGATGGCTTTAATTTGGATGTTGAGAAGTTGGACATTGGGCCCGCGACCGAAGCTGCCGACCCGAATGAAGCACCAGCGGACCCGGCGACACAAGACGATCCGGTCGCCGATCCGCCCGCAACGGAGCCAATCTAATTGGCTGTGGGGGGAGGCAAGTCACGTTCGGGTACCAAATTAGAAATTGGCTGGTGCGAAATGGTCGATGTGCCCAGCCTTGGCCTGTCGCAAGTACATGCGAAAATGGACACAGGCGCAGCCACGTCATCGATACATGCAACCCGGATTAAGCCAATCGTCCGCGACGGCAAGCCGTGCGTTGAATTCTGGTTCCGTCTGAATGCGGGCGAAAAGCCAAAGCGCCATGAGGCGCCCGTCGTCGACCGGCGCATGGTGCGATCGTCCAATGGTGACACACAAGAACGTTATGTCATCTCAGCGCAATTTTGTTTTGGTAAGCTGTGTTGGAACGGAGAGCTCACCTTGGCTAACCGGCGTTCGATGGCCTTTCCCTTGCTAATTGGCCGACGGGCGCTAAGGCGCGGCTTTCTGGTCAATAGCGGACGACGCTGGGTATTGGGCAAGCCAGCGAATCAAGGACATACGAGCATATGAAAATCGCCATGTTGGCACGCAACGCCAACCTATACTCGCATCAAAGGCTCGTTGAAGCCGCCTTGGCGCGGGGACATGAGATTGATATTCTGAATACATTGCGGGTGACGATGAACATCACGTCGCACCGCCCCGAAGCATATTATCAGGGCGCCAAGCTTGGCAAATATGACGCGGTCATCCCGCGCATTGGCGCGTCCATCACATTTTACGGCCTTGCTGTACTGCGTCAGTTTGAGATGATGAACGTATGGTCGTTGAACGAGAGTGTGGCCATCGGCCGTTCCCGCGACAAGCTGCGGTCGTTGCAGATTCTGGCGCGCAAGGGGCTTGGTCTGCCGGTAACGGCGTTCGCCCACGATCCCAAGCAAACCGAAGAAGTCATCAAAATGGTCGGCGGCGCTCCCGTGGTCATCAAGCTGTTGGAAGGCACGCAAGGCATTGGCGTGGTTTTGGGCGAGACCGAAAAGTCTGCCCGCTCCGTCATTGAGGCCTTTCGCGGTGCGAACGTGAACATCCTCGTGCAGGAGTTTATCAAAGAGGCAAATGCCACCGACATCCGTTGTTTTGTGATCGGTAACAAGGTCGTCGCATCGATGCAGCGTAAGGGTGCGGAGGGCGATTTTCGATCAAACCTGCATCGTGGCGGTTCGGCCGAAGCCATCAAAATTACACCGGAAGAACGTTCAACCGCGGTCCGCGCCGCGCGCGCCATGGGGCTAAATGTCGCCGGTGTCGATATGCTCCGGTCCAATCATGGCCCGGTCATCATGGAAGTGAACAGTTCGCCAGGGCTTGAAGGAATCGAAAAAGCCACTGGCAAGGATATTGCGAGCCGAATTATTGCGTTCATCGAAGAAAACGCAATTGCGGGCAAGACCAAGACCAAGGGCAAGGGATAGCGCGCCGCTAGCCTTGACAGTTGGCGCGACTCACCGTATGGGGACGTCAATTCCGACCATCTGGTGCAGCCAGCAGCGCTTTCACGCGTCCGCTGGTTTTGTGCGTTTCGGAATATCATCAGCGTTGAGATAGGGTTTGTCTTTCGGGACACCTGTGGAGCAGGAGTAAATAAATTGGCACGTATTGCCGGAGTTAACATTCCAACCAACAAGCGCGTGATCATTGCGCTCACCTACATTCACGGTATCGGCCGCACTAAAGCCGTCGAAATCGCGACAAAGCTAGGAATTGATCATAGCCGTCGTGTGCAGGACCTTTCGGACACCGAAGTTCTGCAAATCCGCGAAACCATCGATGCGGGCTACACCGTAGAAGGCGATCTTCGCCGTAACACATCGATGAACATCAAGCGTTTGATGGATCTCGCCTGCTACCGTGGCCTTCGCCATCGTAAGGGTCTTCCAGTCCGTGGCCAGCGTACGCATACCAATGCGCGCACCCGCAAGGGCAAGTCCAAGGCAATCGCGGGCAAGAAGAAGTAATCACGGGCTATTGCCTGATTATTTTTTCTTCGCATTTTCGAATAGGATACACATTATATGGCACGCGAACCACAGCGCATTAAAAAGCGGGAGCGTAAAAATATTTCGGCAGGCGTCGCGCACGTCAATGCCAGCTTCAACAACACAATGATCACGATCACCGATGCCCAGGGCAACGCGATCAGCTGGTCATCCGCAGGAACCATGGGTTTCAAGGGCAGCCGCAAGTCGACGCCTTATGCAGCACAGGTTGCAGCGGAAGACGCAGGCAAGAAGGCCGCTGAACACGGCGTTCGTACGCTTGAAGTCGAAGTGAAGGGCCCCGGTTCGGGTCGTGAATCGGCACTTCGCGCATTGCAGGCAGTGGGTTTCACCATCACCTCGATCCGTGACGTGACATCGATCCCGCACAACGGCGTCCGTCCTTCCAAGCGTCGGCGCGTCTAAGCATTCGTTTCAGGGGCGGCTGTTCAGTCGTTCCTTCTTTTACCCGCGAACCGGCACGGTGCACCAAATTGCCGGTCCCGCAAAACCCAAGGGGAAATCCATGTCCGTCAATATTAAGAACTGGCAGGAACTGAAAAAGCCCAACGCACTTGAACTCAAGTCAGGTAGCGATGCGAAGCGTAAGGCAACTTTTGTTGCAGAACCGCTGGAGCGTGGCTTTGGTTTGACTCTCGGCAATGCGCTACGTCGCGTATTGCTTTCATCGCTGCAGGGCGCAGCGATTACATCAATCAAAATTGAAAACGTGTTGCACGAATTCTCGTCGCTCGCGGGCGTTCGTGAAGATGTCACCGACATTGTTCTGAACATCAAGCAAGTGGCGTTGAAGATGGAGGGCGAAGGTCCAAAGCGTCTTCAGCTTTCGGCAACTGGCCCCGGCGCGGTAACCGCTGGTGACATTGCCGTTTCGGGCGACATCCAAGTGATGAACCCTGATCTCATCATCTGTCATCTCGACGATGGCGCGACGCTCAACATGGAAATCACTGCTGACATCGGCAAGGGTTATGTTCCTGCAGTCGCCAACCGTCCAGCGGATGCGCCAATTGGCCTCATTCCGGTCGACAGCCTGTATTCGCCTGTACGTCAGGTCGCTTACAAGGTGGACAATGCACGCATCGGTCAAGAACTTGACTATGACAAGTTGTCGCTGACCATCGAAACCGACGGCACCGTAACGCCAGAAGACGCCGTGGCTTATGCCGCACGCATTCTTCAGGACCAGTTGCAAGTATTCGTCCACTTCGAAGATTCGATGGCTGCATCGTCGCCAATGATTGGCATGGCTGCACCATCAGCTTCTTCGGAAGAATCGGATGCAAACCAGCTCAACCGTTACCTTCTCAAGAAGGTCGACGAATTGGAATTGTCGGTCCGCAGCGCAAACTGCCTCAAGAACGACAACATCATCTACATCGGCGACCTCGTTCAAAAGAGCGAAGCCGAAATGCTGCGTACGCCTAATTTCGGTCGCAAGTCGCTGAACGAAATCAAGGAAGTGCTCTCGTCGATGGGCTTGCGCCTTGGCATGGACATCCCCGGATGGCCGCCAGAAAACATCGAAGAGATGGCAAAGAAGCTTGAGCAAGAACTGCTTGGCTAAAGAATATTGGGCCGAGGCAGTGCTTCGGCCCAACCAAAAGGGAAATGGCCGCCCTTAAACGGCCAGGATCGGGGTACCTGATACGGCCCCCCTACGAACGACCGATCCTTTAAGGGAAAGTGGGAACCGGGTTGACCTTTGGTCTGCTTCGCACCTCCCGCCCGGAAGGGTCGGCAAGAAAGGAATGAATTATGCGCCATAAAGTTGGCCACCGTAAGCTGCAACGTACCACGTCGCACCGTACCGCGATGCTTCGCAACATGGCAGCGTCGCTTATCAAGCACGAACAGATCAAGACGACTTTGCCAAAGGCGAAGGAACTGCGTCCTTACATCGAAAAGCTGATCACGCTTGCGAAGAAGGGTGGCTTGTCCAACCGTCGTCTCGCGATGAGCCGTTTGATGGACGACAAGCAACTGGTGAAGTTGTTTGACGAACTGGCAACGCGCTATGCCGACCGCAGCGGTGGTTACAGCCGCGTGATCAAGGCTGGTTTCCGTGGTTCCGATGCCGCACCAATGGGCGTCATCGAACTCGTTGACCGCAATGTCGACGCCAAGGGTCAGGACAGCGGCCCAGTTGAAGTATTGGACGATGCTGAATAAGCACGTCTTGCTTTAAGAGTTTCAAAAGGGCGGTATCCGAAAGGGTGCCGCCCTTTTTCGTTTTAAGCCTTTTTTGATCGATAGAGCAGCTTCTTGCAATGAGATGGCCCTTTTAGCACATGGACGATGTCTGGCACCGCGGCAGCGCGGTGAATGATTTCGACGAAAATGCAAAATATTCTTGCGGGGGACGGCAGGATTAGTTGGCGTTCAAGCGTGGACGCTATAGTCGGATGACAGAGATTTTGAGAGTTGGGGAAATGATAATATGCGAAGTGTATTTTTGGTCGGCGCAGCCGTTATGATGGCACCGATTTCGTCGGCCGCCATGGCCCAAGATTCAGCCACCACCGATGCAGCAGTCAAATTGACCTATCCGCAGACCAAAACCGTCAATGTCGTCGATGAACAATTCGGCGTAAAGGTTGCTGATCCTTATCGCTGGCTTGAAGACGATGTCCGCGTCAATCCCGAAGTCGCCGAATGGGTGAAGGCGCAAAATGCAGTCACCGACGCATATCTGGAAACTTTACCCGGCAAAAAAGTGCTCGCCGAGCGCATGAAGAAGCTTTTCGATTACGAACGCTTTGGCCTTCCTGAAAAAGCCGGTGGTTATTATTTCTTCACAAAGAATGACGGCCTGCAGAACCAGTCAGTCTTGTATGTGCGCAAGGGACTAACGGGCGCGGACCGTATTTTGATCGATCCCAATCTATGGGCAAAAGACGGTGCCACTGCGCTAGATAGCTGGGTGCCATCGAAAAATGGCAAGTTCATGGCTTATGCTGTTCAAGATGGCGGTTCAGACTGGCGGACGATTAAAGTCCTCGACACCGTGACCGGCAAGGTGCTCGCCGACGAAATCAACTGGGCAAAATTCACGAACATAAGCTGGGTGGGCAATGACGGGTTTTTATACTCGCGTTTTGCAGAGCCAAAAGAAGGCGCCGCATTCCAGCAGCTGAACTATAACCAGACGATCTATTACCACAAAATCGGCACGCCCCAGTCGCAAGACAAGGCAATATACGCAACGCCGGACAAGCCTGAATATGGGCATAGCGCGCAAGTGACGCACGACGGCAAATGGGCGGTCATTACGACGTCTTCCGGAACCGATGAGAAGTATGAACTGCACGTGATGCCACTTGGCAAAAAGCCAACATGGAAACCGCAGCCGCTCGTCAGGGGTCTCGATCATGACTGGGGCCTGATCGAAGGCATGGGCAACACGCTTTGGTTCACTACCAACAAGGATGCCGCAAAGCTTAAGGTTGTTACGGTTGATCTGGGTGCGAAGACGCCCGCATTTACCGATGTCATAGCGGAGAGCGCGGAAACGCTTTCGCGCGCGCAGATCGTCGGCAACCGGCTCATCCTGTCATATATCAAAGATGCCAAATCGATGGCGCTGATGACAGACCTCGCAGGGCAACCTTTGCAGGAAATCAAGCTCAGCGCGATTGGGACGGCCAGTGGCTTTTCAGGAACGCCGGGTGATCCAGAAACATTTTACGGATTCTCCAGCTTTAATCAGCCCGGCGCCGTGTATCGTTTCGACAGCAAGACGGGTGCGTCGGCACCCTTCGCGCAGCCAAAGCTAAGCTTCAACCCGGCAGACTTCACGGTCGAACAAGTGTTCTATCCGTCGAAGGACGGCACGAAGATCCCGATGTTCGTCGTGCATAAAAAAAATCTCGATCTGACTAAGGGCGCGCCGACGTTGCTGTATTCCTATGGCGGGTTCAACATTTCGCAGACCCCCACTTATTCCGCAACGCGTATGGCTTGGTTGCAATCGGGCGGTGTATTCGCCCTCGCCAACATTCGTGGCGGCGGCGAATATGGGAAGCCGTGGCATGATGCCGGTCGTTTGATGAACAAACAAAATGTCTTTGACGATTTTGCCGCCGCAGCGGAATATCTTATATCCAGCGGCGTTTCGGCCAAGGGCAAGATTGCCATTGAAGGGCGATCCAATGGGGGATTGCTGATTGGTGCCGTTGTCAACCAGCGTCCTGACCTGTTCGCGGCGGGCCATGCCGCAGTGGGCGTGATGGATATGGTCCGCTTCGACCGTTTCACGGCTGGTCGTTATTGGGTCGATGATTATGGCTACCCCAGCAAGGAAGCCGACTTTAAAATGCAGATGACTTACTCACCCTATCACAACATCAAATCGGGCGTTGAATATCCCGCCGTCATTGTATCGACCGCGGATACCGATGACCGTGTGGTTCCGGGGCATAGCTTCAAATATATCTCCGCCTTGCAAGCTGCAGAAACCGGAAACAAGCCCAAGATCATCCGCATCGAAAGCCGTGCGGGCCATGGTTCAGGCAAGCCGACCGATAAGGTTATTGACGAATATTCGGACATTTATGCGTTTCTCGCCAAATGGACGGGGCTGACCCTCACCGAATAATTGTTCATTAAAAGGGCAATTTAGATGAACGGATGCTGACAAGTCAATTCAGCATCCGGACAACCCGAATCGCATATTCGCTCTCCATCGGCACAGAATAGCTGCGCCGGTTCAAGGAGAACGAAGATGAATTTCATGACCAAAACTTTGCTTGGCGCGGGAGCTGCTGCTGCAGCTTTGGTGAGTGTAACCGTTCCCGCCCAAGCGCGTGATCGCCATGACCGCAATCGCGACCGTGATAACATAAGTGCCGGCGAGATTATTGCCGGAGCTGTTGTGCTCGGTGGTCTTGCCGCTGTGCTTTCAAGCGGCAACAATGGCCGCAACGATCGCTACGGTTATGATGACCGTAATGATGATAACCGCGCAGGCTATAATTACGACAATCGCAACGGCAGCGGCCGCGCCGCCGTAAACCAGTGCGTCGCCAGCGTTGAACGTTGGGCCAATGGCTACAGCCGTTCAGACGTCACGCAAGTGCGTAGCATCGAACGGACGCGCTATGGCTACCGGGTCAAAGGCAATGTCGTTGTTCAAGACGGCGGACGTGGCCGTTACGAGAATAATTATTATGGCAATGACCGATTTGGCGGCAACGCTTACCAGCGCGGTTATGACCAAGGCCGCTTCACCTGCTTTGTAGAGCGTGGCCGCGTGGTCGACATTGACTATCGCGGATTGGAACAGTGGCGTTAAATTTCACACGTGCTTGGGTGCAATGAGGCTCAATCTGGCGACAGGTTGAGCCTCTTGTCATTTCGGTACCGTGATATTCGCGGGATCGACTGCAAAGGTTGGCTGTGCTTGCCACAATCCTAAAAACCCGCCACAGTCGTTTTATGGCAAATATCCTCGCATTCCTCTTTGGCCTTATTGCACTTTTGCTGGCCATCATCGGGTTCATCCCGTTGCTGGGATGGCTGAACTGGTTCATTATCCTGATCGCTGGCGTTGGTGCGGCCTTTGGCTTCGCGTCGGAAAAGGACAGCGGCCGCAACTTCTGCTTGGTCGTTATAGCCATTTGCGCGCTGCGCCTCTGGATGGGCGGCGGGATCATCTGATCTCCACCCGAAGGCTTGGCAAAACACATGACAGACAAACCAGAACCTGCGCAGCCAAGTGGCTTGCCTTATGCCATGTCGGCATATCTCATCTGGGGCTTCGTCCCGGTTTATTTCAAGCTGCTGAGCCATGTCTCGCCGATCGCGGTTGTTGCGCAGCGTGTCTTGTGGTCCATTCCCCTGCTGCTGGTCATTATGGCCTTTCGCAAACAGCTTGGCGAATATGCGGCCATTTTCCGCCACACGGCGCATCTGCGTAATTTGCTCGCTTCTGCCACGTTGGTCGCCATTAACTGGCTGATCTACATTTGGGCCGTTTCCACAGACCATATTTTGGCAGCCAGCCTTGGCTATTATCTCAACCCCTTGGTGAACGTCCTGCTGGGGCGTCTGTTTTTAGGCGAGCGATTGCGACCGCTTCAGATGGTCGCCGTTGCCGTTGCCGCCATTGGCGTTGCTATCCTCATCGGTGATGCGCTCGATACCTTATGGGTATCGATATCGCTCGCTTTAAGCTTTGGCCTCTACGGCCTTATCCGCAAGATTACCCCCGTTGGCTCTGTTCCCGGCCTCGCGACCGAGACGACATTGCTGGCGCCGCTGGCATTGGGTGCGGTGCTCTATTTCGCGCAAGTTGGTGGCGGCGGATTTGGGGATGATGTGACGACGTCGGGGCTTTTGATATTGGCAGGTGCGGTCACCGCCATCCCGTTGCTGCTGTTCGCGACCGCCGCCCGCCGGATGAGCTATACCAGCCTGGGCTTTGTGCAATATACGGCACCGTCCATTGCGTTCCTGCTGGGTGTGTTCGTGTACGGCGAGCCATTGAGCACGACGAAGCTGGCGTGCTTCATCCTGATCTGGATCAGTATCGCGATTTTCTGTGCGGACGCGATTAAAACCTACAGGGCATCAAAAGCTTAAGCCTTCAGCCGCCAGCGCAATGTTTCCCCTGCGTGGAACGGCACGACATCAAGCCCTTCCAGCGCAAGCAGTTCCGGAACGACGATATCGGTGCGTTCCAATATTATGCGCTCCTCGTTCAACGGCAGGCCATAGAAACGCGGGCCGTTTTCCGAAGCAAAGGCCTCAAATTTATCCAGCGCGCCTTCTTCTTCAAAGACGGCGGCGTAGCTTTCCAATGCGAAGGGCGCGTTGAAGATGCCCGCGCATCCGCAGGCGCTTTCCTTCGCGGTTTTGTCGTGCGGCGCGCTGTCGGTGCCGAGGAAATATTTACGGCTTCCCGATGTCGCAGCCTTGCGGAGCGCAAGCCGGTGTATCTCACGTTTGGCGACCGGCAGGCAGTAGGCATGCGGACGGATGCCGCCTGTAAACATGGCATTGCGGTTGATGTGCAAATGTTGCGGCGTGATGGTCGCCGCGACATTGGGACCGCTGGCATCTACAAAAGCGACAGCGTCTGCAGTGGTGATATGTTCAAAAACGATCTTGAGCTCAGGCAGATCGCGCACCAGTTTCGACAGCGTCCGTTCAATGAACACAGCCTCACGGTCAAAGATATCGACGTGCGAGTCTGTAACTTCGCCGTGGATCAGCAATGGCATGCCGATCCGCGCCATATGCTCCAGCGCGGGCATGATGTTGGTTACGCTGGTTACGCCATGCGCGCTTCCAGTGGTGGCGTGCGCGGGGTATAGCTTTGCCGCTGTAAACACACCTTCGGCGTGACCGCGTGCCAGTTCATTCCCGTCACTTACGTCGGTAAGATAGGCCGTCATAAGTGGCGTGAACGTGACGCCTTCGGGCACTGCTGCCAAAATCCGGTCACGATAGGCCGCGCCCGCTTCAACTGTTGTTACAGGTGGCGATAAATTGGGCATGACAATCGCACGCGCAAACTGTTTCGCGGTGAAGGGCACCACGCTGCGCATGGCTGCGCCGTCACGAAAATGGAGATGCCAATCATCAGGGCGGCGGATGGAAAGAATCATCTGGTCGGTCATGGCTTCCCTTTAAGCGCCTCTCCCCCTATCTGTCACCTATGCCAAACACCCGTCTATTCGACCGCTGCGTTATCCGTCTGTCGCCCACCGAGCCGGGTGAGGACGTGCGCCAATTTTTGCAGGGACTAGTGACGCAGGATACCGCGGCAGAAATGCCCTTATGGGCAGGCTTGTTGAGCCCGCAGGGAAAGGCGCTGTTCGATTTCATTCTGTGGGCAGATGGTGACGATGTGCTTATCGATTGCGAAGGTACGCAAGCAGACGCATTGGTCCGCCGCCTGTCGATGTACCGGTTGCGCCGGAAAATCGCCATTGCCATTGATCCGGAATGCGGCGTGCTCTGGAAAGGCGACGGCAGTTCAGACCCGCGCCATCCGGAGCTCGGAACACGCTTGCTGAGCGCCCCGGCCGACGATGATGTCGATGGGAGTGCCGCCTATCGCGCGCATCGGCTTGGGCTTGGCATCACTGAGGGCGTACATGAGCTGGGCAGCGAACAGACGTTGTGGCTTGAGGCCAATGCCGCAGAACTGAACGGGGTATCCTTCACCAAGGGATGCTATGTCGGGCAGGAGAATACGGCGCGTATGAACTGGCGACAAAAGGTGAACCGACGGCTGGTGGTCGTCCCGTTGGCACAAGCCGACGAGAGCCGGCAGCGGTGCGTTTATCCGGAACTTGATATATCGGTGGAGTTGCGCCGCCTGGAAGATTTGACGGCGCTCAATCTGCCAGACTGGCAGCGCGCTGCGCTCGATTAATCGATCCGCTCGAGCTTAACCTTTGCGGTCCCGCTGCGGTGCATCCCGATCTGTTTGGCTGCAGCATAAGATATATCCATGATGCGTGATTTGCTCCACGGTCCGCGGTCGTTAACGCGCACGACAACTTCCTGACCATTGGCCAAATTGGTGACTGCTACCCGGGTACCAAAAGATAACGTCCGGTGCGCCGCGGTCATCGCGTTTGGATCAAAACGCTCACCGCTGGCCGTGCGATTGCCGCTGAGTTCGGCGCCATAATAGCTGGCCAATCCCGTTCCGATTTCGATACGGCTGTCGCCGGCCTGCGCCAAAACCGGCAAGGAGATAAGCGCGAACGCAAGATAGTGACGTTTGTGCATAACATTCCCCCCGAGGCGCGCGGGCTACAATAAACGCCGCACGCTTCCAATTGTCGAAGCGATAGTTTGCGCAGACTTTGCGTTCAAACGTCCAGATTGGCGACGTTTAGCGCGTTTTCGACAATGAAATCACGCCGTGGCTCAACCACTTCGCCCATCAGCTTGGTGAAGATATCATCCGCCAAGTCAGCCTGGTCGATTTCAACGCGGAGAAGCGACCGGTGATCAGGATCAAGTGTCGTTTCCCACAATTGCTCCGCATTCATTTCGCCAAGACCCTTGTAGCGTGAAATCGATAGGCCCTTTCGCCCTGCGGCGAGTATGGCCTCAAGCAATTCCGATGGACGCGTGATCGCGCCTTTATTGCCCACACTCACTGCGGTCGTCGCGCGCTTGGCTTGATCGCCAACGGCGTCCGCCGCTTCTGCGTCGCTATCTGCTTCGATGTCTTCGGCGGCATCCGCTGCTGCAGCGGCAGTGACCTTCACCAATCGGGCAGGGGTCTCGTAACTGGCGGTTTCTTCGCTGGCGAGCTTGTGCAGCTTGCGTGCTTCTGCCGACATTAGGAATGCTGCGTCGATGATGTGGTGATCGGTTACACCGCGCCATAGGCGTTCGAAGTGATACCCACCGTCTTCGGATAAGCGGCCGGACCATTTGCCCTCAACATCCTGCGCACCCATCCATGCAGCCGCCTTGGCCACCGCAGCAGCGCGGTCAGTTGCTTCGGGGTCAAGCGCGCCTGTGAGCGCCATTGCCTCGACAATTGTGGGGTCGTAGCGGCGGGGCACAAATGCCATCAGGCTGCGCATCCGGCGGGCATGATCGACCAATGCGCCCAAATCGGCACCCGCACGTTGTCCGCCGGCACCTTCAAGCACAACGCCGCCAAGTCCCAATTCAGCGAGATGGTCGTCGAGCGCCTTGTCGTCCTTAACGTAAATTTCGCTGCGGCCCTTCGCGACCTTGTACAAAGGCGGCTGCGCGATGAAGAGATGGCCGTTTTCGATGATTTCGGGCATCTGACGATAGAAGAATGTCAGCAACAATGTGCGGATATGTGACCCGTCGACGTCAGCGTCGGTCATGATCACAATCTTGTGATAGCGCAGCTTTTCAATGTTGAAATCTTCGCGGCCAATGCCTGTGCCCATGGCTTGAATGAGCGTACCAACTTCCTTAGACGAGAGCATCCGGTCAAAACGCGCGCGTTCGACGTTCAGGATTTTACCCTTGAGCGGCAAAATCGCCTGATAATGCCGGTCACGACCTTGCTTTGCCGAACCACCTGCGGAGTCGCCTTCGACCAGGAACAGTTCGGATTTGGCAGGGTCTTTTTCCTGACAGTCGGCAAGCTTGCCGGGCAAAGACGCCACGCTCATGACCGATTTGCGGCTTGCCTCGCGTGCCTTACGCGCGGCTTCGCGGGCGGCGGCGGCGTCAATAACCTTTTGGATCACGGTGCGGGCATGGCCCGGATTTTCTTCAAGCCACTCGCTCATCCGGTCGGCCATCAGGCTTTCCAGCGGCTGGCGCACTTCGGATGATACCAACTTGTCCTTGGTCTGTGACGAGAATTTTGGATCGGGCAATTTTACCGACACAATCGCGGTCAGGCCTTCGCGCATGTCATCGCCAGTGAGCGTGACCTTTTCCTTTTTCAACACGCCCGATTTTTCGGCGTAGTTGTTCAGCGTGCGCGTCAATGCCGAGCGGAATGCCGCCAAGTGGGTGCCGCCATCGCGCTGCGGGATGTTGTTGGTGAAGCACAAGACGTTTTCGTAATAGCTGTCGTTCCATTCCAGCGCGACATCAATGCCGATACCGTCACGGTACGACGAAATTGCAATCGGATCGGCGAGCAAGGCAACCTTGTTACGATCCAGATATTTAACGAACGCGCCAATGCCGCCCTCGTAATAAAGGTCATGTTCTTTGACTTCCGAATGGCGGTTGTCCCGCAGCAGGATGCGGACGCCGGAATTCAAAAACGCCAGTTCGCGATAACGATGCTCAAGCTTGTCAAAATCAAATTCGAGCACGTTTTTGAAGGTGTCGGTCGACGCCATGAAGGTGACGCGCGTACCCTTTTTGGGTTTGCCATCGGCCACAGGCGCGTCGCCACGAACGATCAACGGCGCAACGGCGTCGCCATGTTCAAAGCGCATCCAATGTTCTTTGCCCTCGCGCCAAATGGTGAGCTCAAGGAACTCAGACAGTGCGTTGACGACGGACACGCCGACGCCGTGCAAACCGCCCGATACCTTGTAGGCGTTGTCGTCCGATGTGTTCTCAAACTTACCGCCAGCATGCAGTTGAGTCATGATGACCTCAGCTGCGGAAACGCCCTCTTCCTTGTGCATACCCGTCGGGATGCCGCGGCCATTATCTTCGACTGAAACCGATCCGTCGGCGTTCAATTCGATCAGCACCAGATCGCAATGTCCGGCGAGCGCTTCGTCGATCGCGTTGTCCGATACTTCGAATACCATGTGATGTAGGCCGCTACCATCATCCGTGTCGCCGATATACATTCCCGGCCGCTTGCGAACCGCGTCCAGACCCTTGAGAACCTTGATACTGTCGGCACCATATTCGTTCTGATTTGGGTTGGCTGCGCTATCCGCAGACGGGTTATTTTCGGAGTTTTCCGGTGTTTGATCTGTCATCTGTGGACTATAGGCCCCAAGGCCGAAAAGCCCAAGGGAAAGCGGCAATAATGCGCTATTTTTCCACAATCTTTTGCGCCTGTCGCCCGTTGCGTTTTTGGGTGGCGGTCCGCGGCCAAAAATTAAGCGGTGAAAGTTTTCGATATCACGCTAAATCATCAGATGCGCATCTAAGGGATAGGCAAGAAACGTAATGAATATCGAGACTGAACTGGAAAAGAGCTTTGGCGACTTTGGCGCACTCATTGGCGCTTGGGGTACAGAAAAGCCCGATGCCGACGCGCTCGCTGACAAGTTCACGACGGTTTCCTGGAGCCACGTTTCGCAGTCGACGTCACGCATTGCGGCCCAGCTTCAGCGTGATGGCCTTCGGCATGGCCAGGCGGTCGCCATTTTGGGCATGAGCAACATCAATTATGCGCTGGTCTATTTGGCCGCAGTGCGTGCAGGCGGCTGCGCTGCGCCGCTGACGACATCGGCCACCCCAGCGCAATTGTCTGCAATGTTACGTGACTCAGGGGCGATACATCTCTTTGTCGATGCGGCAAAACTGTCTGAACTCGGCGGTATAGAATTGGGCGATGTACGCATTGTCATATTGGATAATGGTGCCGCAGAGCATCCAAGCCTTAACGCTTGGATGGCCGAAGAGGGTGCGACATTTGCAGCAGCTGAACCTGCGCCGAATGATCCATTCAACATCATTTATTCGAGCGGAACGACAGGTACGCCAAAGGGCATCATCCACTCGCACGCCATGCGCTGGCACCAGATGGCGGGTGGTTTCAAATCGATTTACAGTCTTGACACCCGTTCGCTGGTTTCCACGCCTTTATATTCGAACACGACGCTCGCTGTGTTCCTGCCGACCATGTGCCATGGCGGATTTGCGCGGATCATGGATAAATTTGATGTCACCGGCTATCTTGACCATGCACAGGCCGACCGAACCACGCATACCATGCTGGTGCCCGTCCAATATCAGCGGATCATGGCGCATGATGGTTTTGCACATTACGATCTTTCGCATTTCATCATCAAATTTTGCACCAGCGCGCCATTCCCGGCGGAGTTAAAGGCTGATGTCGTCAAACGCTGGCCCGGCGGGCTCGTCGAAATTTATGGCATGACGGAGGGCGGGGTGGTCTGCATGTTGCAGGCACATAATTTCCCCGACAAGCTGCACACCGTGGGTCAGCCCGTGACGGGCCATGAATTGATCGTCCTTGATGACGACGACAATCGCCTTCCCGCTGGATCCAAAGGCGTTTTAACGGGCCGGTCACCCACCATGATGTCCGGCTATAAGAACCAGCCGGAAAAGACGCGCGAGATGGAATGGCGCGATGAGGATGGCAATATCTGGCTCAAAACCGGCGACATCGGGATTGTCGATGAAGACGGCTTTGTCTCCATCGTCGGGCGCGCGAAAGACATGATTATCTCCGGCGGGTTCAACATCTACCCCAAAGATCTGGAGGAGCTGCTGGAGGCGCAAGCGGAGGTGGCTGAGGCGGCTGTGGTGGGCATGCCGTCCGATGCGTGGGGCGAGACGCCGGTTGGCTTTGTGCGGCTGCATCCCGACGCCAGCAGCACGCCCGATGCTATCTTGGAACGGGTGAATGGGCAGCTTGGCAAAACCCAACGCATTTCGGTGCTCTACCCAATCGACGAAATGCCGCGCAGCCATATCGGTAAGTTGTTGAAAACCGATTTGCGGACATTGGCGGCGGAATTGCAAAATGGACGGTAAGTTTGGCCCGGATCTGGCGGCGGTCATTTCCGTTCTGGAGACGGCACTGACACCCGCATTCTTGCTGGTTGCGGTGGGCAGCCTGCTTAATGTCCTCACGGGCCGACTGTCGCGCATTGTTGACCGGTCACGCGACCTGCAGCGGCAATATGCCCAGACCGACGGTAAAGCGCATGAACGGGTCGTTACCGAACTGCGTATTATTGAAAAGCGCATGCGCGTGGTGGGAAGATCGATCTTGTGCGCGGTTTTGTCCGCGATTTCGGTGTGCATCATGATCGTGGTGCTGTTCGTCATGGGGCTGACCAATATTTCCGCGGCATGGATAGCCGTGGCCGTATTCATGCTGGCACTGGCGCTGTTGTCGGCTTGCCTGGTTCAATTCGTGCACGAGATCCGCTTGGCAACTTATGCGATATATGTGCCGGAGGAATATCTTGAGCTGCCGCCCCCGCCGGCACCCGCGGGACGTAAGCGGCGTAAGACGATGTAGCGCGCAGGCGCGTAGTTAGCTTGCCTTGCTGCCCAATAGCTGAACGCGCGCGACAACTTCGTCGCGGATCGCGGGCGTCACAAACTTGCCAATTTCGCCACCATATATGGCGATTTCCTTCACCAACCGAGATGCGATGGGCTGAAGCGAGACATCTGCCATGAGGAACAGCGTCTCTACGCGGTCATTCAACTGTCGGTTCATACCCGTGAGTTGATACTCATATTCGAAATCGGTCACGCCGCGAATGCCGCGAATGACCGTGCTCGCGCCGTGCGCTTCGGCAAAGTCCATCAGCAATGAGTTGAACCCGACAACGCGGATATGATCCGCGCCGATTGTCGCAACTTCGCGTTCAACCATCGCGATACGCTCTTCATCCGCGAACATCGGCGATTTCGATGCGTTGGTGGTTACACCAATGATGAGTTCATCGACAAGCTTTGCGCCGCGCCGGATGATGTCCATATGGCCCAAGGTGATTGGGTCAAAAGTTCCGGGATATACGCCAATCCGGTGGGTCATCAGCGATCTCTTTCCGTGATATAATTTGCAATAGCGCGCAACAAATCCGCCTCTGCGCCATAGCTCGATAGATAATCATTGGCTTGCTGGACCAGCATTTCGGCCTGTTGCTTGGCGCGTTCAAGCCCCATCAGCGATACAAATGTGCCCTTGCCTGCCTCGGCGTCTTTCTGAAGCGCCTTGCCAGCCAATTCGGGGTCACCCTCGACATCCAAAATGTCATCGGCAATTTGAAAGGCGAGGCCAATGTCGCGGGCATAGCCACGCAAGTGCGTGCGGCCTTCGGGTGGGATATGGCCCAAAATGGCGCCCATCTCAACGCTTGCGGCAATAAGCGCGCCGGTTTTCAACGCCTGCAGGCGCATGACAGTCTGCAAATCGAACGCTGCGTTTTCAGCCTCAATGTCCATCATCTGGCCACCAGCCATGCCTTCAGGGCCACTGGCCAGCGCCAGCGTCGACACCAGCTCACCACGCACAAATGGGTCGCTATGGGTATCTGGATTGGCCAAGATTTCAAAGGCAAGCGCATGCAGCGAGTCACCGGCTAAAACCGCCGTCGCTTCGTCAAACGCCCGATGCACGGTGGGTTTGCCACGGCGCAAGTCATCATCATCCATGCAGGGCAGGTCGTCATGCACCAGCGAATAGACGTGAATGGCCTCGACCGCCGTACCAACGCGCAAAGCCGTTTTGCGGTCGACATGGAACAAGGCTGCGGTGGCGGTTACCAGCAACGGACGAAGGCGCTTGCCGCCGCCAATCGTTGCGTGCCGCATGGCTGCATATAAACGGTCGCGTGCGTCCCCGGGTATTTTCAGCAGCGTGTCGAATTCATGGTCAACATCTGCTGCAATACTGCTCAGCGCATCTTGAAGCAGCGAAGATGTCGATACCTCCGACATCACATTCATCCGGCGTCGAACGATGTGGTGCCCGTTGGTGCACCGTCAGGGCCAAGGGTAATCGCTTCAATCCGAGCTTTTGCCATATCAAGCCGTTGCTGGCACAACGCCCGCAGCGTGTTGCCGCGTTCATATAGTGCAATGGACTCATCAAGCGGCGCTTCACCGCTTTCCAGCTTGTGGACGATATCCTCAAGCGCGTGCAGCGCCTGTTCGAAATTCAGTTCAGCAACGTCGTCAGTCATCACACTGCAATGACGTCGGGCGGGCGATGGGTCAAGTGTTCGCGCTATCGAATTTTTAAACGCCCGACTTTAACAACCAATCGTGGAAAATCTTGACGGCGCGCTGCTTCAGCGCGCGCGGGCGGCACACGAACCAGTAGCTATAGGGGCTTTCAACCTCTGAATCGAAAAGACGCGTCAGGCGTGGATCACGCGCGTCCGAAAAATGGCTTCCGTGCATGATCGCGACGCCCAGTCCATTGGCGGCTGCTTCAAGCATGAGCGCGCCACTATCCAAACTATCAATGGCAGCGGGCTTTAAGCGGGGCACACCCATGGCTTGACGCCAGGCATCGAATATCATGGGCATATCGCTGTGGACCATGATCGTGTGTTTGGCCAAATCCTCGGGCTTTTGCACATTATGTTCTTTGGCCCATTGTTCCGAAGCGATCGCATAGACAAGGTTACGGTCGAGGCGAACGCTGTAGAGTTTTGGGTCAACCTCGGCAGCGATAATGATTGCGGCATCAATCACATCGCCCAACAGATTTTCCGCATGGCCAGAGGTATCAACGTCGATATGTAATTTCGGGAAAGCTTTGCGCAATTCGGGGAGGCGCGGGATGAGGCGCTGTGAACCAAAAAGCGGAAGCAAGCCGAGGCGCAGGCGATATTCGCCGCCACGGCCAGCAAGCTCTTCAACGGCCTCTGCCATCGCATCCATCGCCGGCTCGACAGCCGCCAGCAAGGTTTCGCCGTCGGCGTTAATGACCATGGCTTGGGCACGGCGGTCAAAAAGCGATTTGCCGATAAAGTCTTCCAGCGCTTTAATGCGGCGGCTTAAGGCAGGAGGTGACAGCGCCAGCTCACTGGCCGCGGCTTTGGCCGAACCCAATTTGGCGACACGCAAAAAGGCTTCCAATGACCGTAATGGTGGCAATCTGCGCATGTCATCTCCTTATTTTGTCGCACTGCAACAAAAGTGACTTGATTCTGCGGTCGTGCAAATGCCGCGGAATTAAGGTTAATCTTATAAATAGCAGTTGCATGATATGCAACTGCTATTGCACTGTTCGCACTTGCACAAAAAATGAAATATCGCGATAGGGAATGAGCCTTATAGGCATCCTCTCCTAAAGACTTTTTCAGGGTCGGCTTCGGTCGGCCCTTTTTTTTGCGTAAAATCTGTGTCCGTTCGTCGTAATTTTTCGGAACGACATGTAATGTGTAGGCTCCGCGATGGCGCGGCAGGCGCCTTAAGCTTCGTCGGGAACAATCAACGCCCGCCTGCCCCACATGATCAGAAAAACCAATGAGGCAGAGATGAGAATGAAGGTTGCTGGCTCCCACCAGTTCAACAGGGCGACGCCGACTGCTGGTGCGAAAATATAGGCCGCGCCATTGATTGATGCGATTTTACCGGCGACATCGCCTTGCTCGTGCCGCCTCACGGCCAATGAGGCACCTGCGGTAAACCCCGGCCGGAACAGCCCAAAGCCCAAAGACGCAATCGCAAAGCCTGTGCTGATGCCGTAAAAATCCTGGCTAACGCCGGTTAATATGGTTCCAATCAGCGCCAGTATCGAACCCAAAAGCACGGAACTGCGTGCGGCGAGGGACAAGATCGGGATCAATCCCCATTGCGCCAATAACGTCGCCATCGCCCCTATCAGCATGACTGAGCCACTGGCCTGCACCGCTTCCCAAGGGCGATCATGTAGCCCAAGGCGATCGCGGACGAGGAACCCGACGACCCCAAGGATGATTGCTTGTGCGTGCCCGCCAATGAGGCCAGCAATAAGCCACGACGCCATTCTTTCATCGCGCCATGGTAAGCGGACTTCGGCATGGGGTTCGGAGCCGAGAGCTTCGCCGTCCACGTCTTCGCTGTCGAGCGCGTTCATTGACGCAGAATTGGGGTAGGCTGCAACCGAGCCACGCGCTGCAAAGCGCGGGGTGTCGTTCGGTAACTGCATATGCAAAGCGATCAGAACGGCGACGCCAAATATCGCAAACATGATCAACGGTCCGGCAAGTCCAAAGGGCGGGAACAACAAATAATGCGCTGTCGCCGGGCCAATGACGGTGCCCACGCCGAATGACGATGCAAGCATCGACAATGCTTTCGTCCGCTCGGCGCGTTCGGTTCGTGCGGCAACATAGGCCTGAACAGCGGGCGGAGCCGCGGAACCAAAACCACCATAAAGGCTGCGGAAGATCGCAAAGAGTATAAATGTGACGACTGGGCCGATCAGGCCGGCAAGGCCAAGCCACAATACCAGCCCGCAAAGGCCCATTGATGAGATGAAGCCAATCATGCCGACACTCATCAATTGCTTGCGGCCCCGACGGTCGGACAAACGGGCCCATTTGGGTGCCGTGATGACCCATAAAAGTGCAGACCAGCTAAACGCGAGGCTGACCAGCACGTCGGGCATATCCAGTTCGCTCGCGATGGCAGGCAATGCTGACTGCATCGCCGTATTTCCTGCGGCGGCCACGAGCATGACGAGGAAGAGTACAACGACGCGGCTGTTGGGTATGGCCGGAACTGTGCTCATTGTTTTTCCCAATCATAGCTGCGCGTTACTTCTGCGACATGCAGGCTGTAATCATTGTACCAAAGATCGCGTCCTGCATTTCGGATAGCGGTGTGTTCGGGGTGGTCGCGCCATGCTTTTGCACTGGCTTCATTTGTCCAATAGCTGACGGTTATACCAAGCCCGTCTGACCCCCGCACTGAATCCATGGCGATATACCCCTCCTGTTGCGCAGCCAGCGTTTCCATCATCGCGGCTGCGCGCGCATAGCCCATAGCGTCAGCATTGGTCCGCTGCGCCACGAAAATCACTGAGATTGTTCCTCGGGGAAGCTTTGCCATGCCGACGGCATTAGGACCGATATGTCAGACAATGCAAGCGTGGCGGAACAGATTATCAATTAATGCGTTTGCATAAACGGAGTCCAATCGTGACTGTAACAAACTCGTAACAATTGTCCCCGGACCCATCGCATGACATCTTCAAGTTTGGCTAAAGCGACGGTGCGTGACCGCATCAAAACCTGGGCCAGCCGCTTTTTTGGTCCGTGGGGCGTTTTCTTCAAAGGCTTTATTAAGCACCCTGTGATGGTTGGTTCGATCATTCCGTCGTCGTCCAAGACCGTCAAAAAAATGCTCGCGCCTGTGGATTGGGGCAATAGCAAGCTGTTCGTTGAGTATGGACCGGGCATTGGCACATTCTGCCAGCCCGTGCTGGACCGCATGCGTCCCGACGCGACCTTGTTGGTCATCGACCTGAACGAAGATTTCATCGACTATTTGCGCAGCAATATTCGCGACAGCCGCTTCATCGCGGTTCATGGGTCAGCCGCAGACGTAAATCAGATTATCGGCCAGTTCGGATTTGCGCATGCTGACTATGTTTTGTCGGGGCTGCCTTTTTCGACCCTGTCCAACAATCTAGGGGCGGTGATTGCATCGGAAACAGCAAAAGCCCTTCGGCCCGGCGGCGCATTTCTGGTCTATCAGTTCCGTGCCCGCGCGCGCGATTTTATGTCGCCACATTTTCGCAGAATTGATAGTGGGTACGAACCCTGGAACATCCTTCCATGCCACCTTTTCTGGGGCTGGAAAGAGTAATTATCGGTTGCGCAGCAGGCTGAACTTAATCCGCCGGCCGATCGTGTAGTCCACCGAATTCACGAGGAAATATGCAAACCAACCCTTGAACCGGTTCCAAACATTGTCGCGCGCTTTTAGCAACACAGGCGTTTGTTCTTCGGATTGTGCAACCAGCCCATCGATCAATGTGCGCATATACAGCGCAAGCGCATCATCCTTGATCCGGATCATGATCTCGAGATTAATGAACATGCTGCGGACGTCTAGATTGGCCGAGCCCATATACACCGCGTCATCAATGACCATCAGCTTCATGTGCAGGCGGCGCGGCTGGAATTCGTAAATCTTCGTGTGACGCCGCAGCAGGTACCGGTACAGCAACCGTGCCGCGGGAATGGTGGCTCCATTGTCGGTTTTACCAGCCATGATGAGCCGCGATCCCTTGCTATGCGTTGAAACCTTCGCCAACCGGCGCAATATCGTTTGCGATGGGGAAAAATAGGCCGATGCAATGTCGAACCGTTTTCCGACCTCCAAAGACCGTTTGAACGTCAGCGCCCATGGCGAGATCCGATTTGTAGGTCCGCCCAACAGCCATTGGACTTCGCCTATGCCCGGACACCATCGCCGGATAATCGAACGGATTTTACGATAGCGTACCTTTCCGTCGACCGATGCGCTTGCCATTTCGTCGAAGTAGCGGGCTAGCCTTGGCACTTCCGGACCGGTTATAACGATGCCCAAATCTTCCCAGTCATCATCACCCGATCGCCCGAAATATTGATCGGTGATGTTGAATCCGCCCACCAGGGCGTGCTTGCCATCTACTATTAGGATCTTTTGATGATTGCGGATGATGTAGCCCAAGCCCTTGCGGGTGCTGAAGCAATGATAGCGTCCGCCCGCATTGGTCAGTTCGTCAAAGAAACGGTCGCTAATCGCCGCAGAACCAAAGCTATCGATGATCAGTTGTACCTGCACACCGCGATGTGCCGATTTGACCAACGCCGTCCGCACATCGCGTCCAACGGAATCATCGGCAAACATATAGAAAAACATTTGGATGGAGTGTTCCGCCACCGCGATTAGGCGCAACACTGCATCAAGCCTGTCGTTCGGGGCATGCACCAGATGGAGCTGATGGCCCGCAACCTGAAACTGCTTTCCGGGAAACCCGGGGGTGCCTGATTGCGTTGCCATAACCCAGGTTACCGCTTTGCGCAGGCTACGGCAAGTTGCCTGCCCTTTTCATTGACATTTTCGCTGGTTGTCTTTAGGCGCGAGCAACTTCCCGAAATTCCGAAGAATCAGGAGCCAAGATGGCACGCGTTACTGTTGAAGATTGCATCGACAAGGTCACCAACCGGTTTGACCTCGTATTACTCGCCGCAGAACGCGCGCGTGAAATCGCTGGTGGTGCTGAACTGACTGTTGATCGCGATCGCGATAAAAACCCGGTTGTGGCATTGCGCGAAATCGCTGAAGAAACGGTTCGTCCAGACCAGCTGAAAGAAGGCCTCGTGCAGTCGCTTCAGAAGGTTCAGGTGGACGAAGACGAAGAAGCCGATGAAGTCGGTTCGATCAGCCTTTCGGCAGAAGCGCTTCGCCTAACAGCAGCGGCTCCCGCACGTGGTGCAGGTATGCAGCGCGATTACGATCGGTAATATAGCGCACATATATTGAAGAAAGAGGCCCGGTTTGTCCGGGCCTTTTCTTTTGGCATTCCCGCACGGATTAAGCCTCGTGATGAAATAGGCGTTATTTAGGTCCGATCTAACAAGGAAAACGGCGCATGACGATTTCCCGCCACGCATCCCGAACGGTTTGAATGCGCCTACGTTCTTGGGGAATGCTCGCGAACTCCTCCAGAAACTGCGCCGCGGTTAAACGATATTTTTTAGGCGCGCAAAACAAAGGCTTGCCCGAAGCGCGCGCTTGTTCATTTTCTGTTTTCACGGAATCTGCGGCGGCTTGAAACAGCCGTGCCATCGGCTTTATCTCTTTTGAGAACACGGCACCCATGCCCTTTTTCTTGAGGGCGAGTGCCTTCACATAAAATGTTTCCGCATCCATGGCTTGGGCGGGAACGGCACACAGAAGTGCGCCGCTAGCAATAAGCACAGCGAATTTCATATTTTGGCGACCTCAACTCTCTCGTCAACTGGACTAGAGCGTTGAGGTTACCTTGCAAAGGCGAAAATCAGGCGCCTTGCGGCGTTACGTCACCAACGGGCGGGGATTTGCGACGACCTGCCTTTGGAATGGCCGTACCCACGGTCGGGATAGACGACGGTTGCGCAACCTTGCCATCGTCGCGTTCGAACTTGCCGGTTTCAAGCAGCTGCTTGATTTCCTCACCGGACAAGGTTTCGAATTCCAACAATGCGTTTGCCAAAAGATGGAGCTGCTTGTCGTGCTTTTTCAAAAGGTCGGTGGCGCGCTTATGGCCACCCTCAACCAGCTTACGAATTTCAGCATCGATCTTGCGCGCTGTCTCGTCTGACATGGCCGACCGCTGCGACATGCCATAGCCAAGATAACCTTCCTGCCGTTCTTCATATTGCAGCGGGCCCATTTCGTCCGACATGCCCCATTGGGTCACCATGTCACGTGCAAGGCTCGTGGCATATTGGATATCGCTTGAGGCGCCGGAGCTGACTTTATCGTAGCCGAAGATCAGCTCTTCCGCCACACGGCCACCCATCGACACCGACAGGTTGGCGTGCATTTTGTCGCGATGATAGCTGTAATTATCACGCTCGGGCAGGCGCATGACCATACCCAGCGCGCGACCGCGCGGAATGATGGTCGCCTTATGGATTGGATCCGAAGCCGCTTCATGGATTGAAACAAGCGCATGTCCGGCTTCATGATACGCGGTCATCTTCTTTTCGTCTTCGGTCATGACCATGGACTTACGCTCGGTGCCCATCATCACCTTGTCTTTCGCGTCCTCAAATTCGCGCATCGCAACAAGGCGTTTGCCACGGCGCGCGGCCAACAGGGCAGCTTCGTTTACAAGGTTTGCAAGGTCGGCACCGGAGAAACCGGGCGTACCTCGTGCAATGACCCGGCCATCGACATCAGGTGCCAAGGGCACTTTCCTCATGTGGACTTCGAGTATCTTTACGCGGCCATCAATGTCAGGACGCGGCACGACGACTTGTCTGTCGAAACGACCGGGACGCAGCAAGGCAGGGTCAAGCACATCCGGGCGGTTTGTGGCGGCAACGATGATGATGCCTTCATTCGCTTCAAAGCCATCCATTTCGACCAGAAGCTGGTTCAACGTCTGTTCGCGCTCGTCATTTTGGTTGCCAAGGCCAGCGCCGCGACTGCGGCCTACGGCATCGATTTCGTCGATAAACACGATGCACGGCGCATTCTTCTTTGCCTGTTCAAACATGTCGCGCACGCGGCTCGCGCCGACGCCCACGAACATTTCAACGAAGTCAGAACCCGAAATGGAAAAGAATGGAACGCCCGCTTCACCCGCAATGGCGCGTGCCAGCAACGTCTTACCGGTACCCGGCGAACCTACGAGCAATGCGCCCTTGGGAATCTTGCCACCCAGACGGCTGAACTTATGCGGGTCTTTCAAAAACTCGACGATTTCCTGAAGCTCTTCACGCGCTTCGTCAATGCCGGCAACATCTTCAAAAGTGACCTTGCCATGTTTTTCGGTCAGCAGCTTTGCCTTGGACTTGCCAAAGCCCATAGCCCCGCCAGCACCACCGCCCTTTTGCATTTGCCGCAACACAAAAAACGCGATGCCCAAGATCAGCAGGAAGGGTAGTGCCTGATATACGAGGATTAACAGCAGGCTGGGTTGTTCTTCTGCCTTAGCTTCGACCACCACGCCTTCTTCAATCAGCAA
The DNA here is from genome assembly GCA_002255985.1 of Sphingomonadaceae bacterium PASS1. Taxonomy (GTDB): domain Bacteria; phylum Pseudomonadota; class Alphaproteobacteria; order Sphingomonadales; family Sphingomonadaceae; genus Sphingorhabdus_B. The sequence continues at coordinate 196,008 of NKIR01000002.1, read as the reverse complement.
AGAAGGGAGGCTAGAGTCGTTGGGAAGCGGAACCGTGACGAAAGTTTCGTCGTTTTGAAGTTTGCCGCTGATACGATCAGGCGCGACCGCGACAGATTTGACTTCGCCCGTTTCAACCTTGTCTCGGAACGCAGAGTAGGTGATACCATTGGTCGGAGCCGATGAGCCGCTAAAAATAGAGGCGACGACCAGAAGCGCCACAATGATGGCTGACCAGATGGCCATGTTACGCAGCATCGGGTTACTTTTCGGTTCCTGTTCGTCGTTCATCATCACTGCCTTGATCTCAGCCCCGCGCCAAATACGCGGAGATACTCGTCCAATGTAGGTGCGATTATGTGAATGACAATATAGGGATTGGCAAAATTCCAGCCGGCCTAAACTTAGTTCCGCCGCGGCGGTGCCATGGTAAACCGCCAATTGTCGCCGCCTTCGCATTTGACAGCACCCATGGTGGCTGTGCGCCCGTCTGAAAGTTCAGAAAGCAGGCGGTCAATGGCATCGCCGCGTGGTGCGAGTTCGGGTTCCAGAAGTTTTAGGCAATGGATCAATAGGCGGCGTTGTATCTCGCGCGGGACATCGCGCGCATCGCACCTGACCGCGCCCGTTGCGCGCTGGACCCTCTCTTGCGTCAGTGTTTCAGTCATCCAATTTAGCGCTTCTGAGGCATCTGCAAGTGCGCTGGCGGTGCGTCCGGTACGGTCGGCGCGAAAGGGGTGCGGTGTGTTCGCCAGCCAATTGCGCATGGCGACCCGTTCAAAGTCGGTATTTTCGTTGCTGGGGTCGACCACCGGATTGAGCCCTGCGGTCGCGCAAATGGAAATCAACTCGTCTTTCGTGAATCCCAATAAGGGGCGCAGTATCTTCCCATTTGTCGACCGGATAGCCGATAGCCCGTCAACACCGCTGCCGCGGGCAATCCGCATTAGTACGGTTTCAAGCTGATCATCGGCATGGTGGGCGGTGGCGATATACTGACAATCATGCTGCTCGGCAGCCTGCGCCAGCAAAGCGTATCTTGCATGTCGCGCAGCCGATTGAATATTTCCGCTGATTTTTTCCGCGGGCGACAAAATGACATGCGGCACATGCATGTCTTTGCAAAAGCGCTGCACATATTGTGCCTCGTCGGCAGATTCTGGCCTTAACGCATGATCGACGGTCGCGGCGACAACGCGATTGGGCATGGTTTCGTGCAACAATAGAAGCAGCGCCAGGCTATCGGGCCCGCCGGATACCGCGCACAATATACGCGCACCCTCCGGGACATGCAGCGCATTTACTGCGCCGTTAAAACGGTCGAGAAGCGAAGCGTCGACGGTTACTTGCACTTCGCGCGCGTTTTACCGGCAGTGACCCGATCCGCCAAGCGACCGTTGGCAACGTCTGGATATGCTTTTGTAAGCTCACCATATGCTTCACACGCCTCAGCTGTTTTGCCGAGGTCGGTTAAAGCTGACCCTAAGAAAAACAGACTGTCGGGTGCACGCTCCCCACGCGGGTCTGCTTTGTAATTATCGTAGAAAACTTTGACAGCGGTTGCAGGTTTTTTGTCGTCGAGCCACGCCCGTCCGAGCAGGTTGCGAAGAAAGCTTGCACGTTTGTGCTTTGGATATTTTGCTAGGGTTTCTTCCAGCGTTACTTGCGATTCTGGGTAGAATTTCGCTTCCCACAATCTGTAGCCATAATTGTAACCATCTTCAAAGGCGTCGCCAGTGGCTGGCCGTTCAATTGCAGCGACTGCGGCAACGCGGGCGGCACTTGGTTTAGCCGCGGTAGCCACAGGCTTGGTTGCTGCTACAACGGGTTTTGGCTTGACGACAACTGCTGCAGGCACAGGTGCTGCGGCAGGCAAGACGCTTGCGGCGGTTGCCGGCACAGCGGTTTCCTGCTGTGCGTTCGCCAGCTGCGCGCTCGCCAGCTGCGCTTCCAATAATTTCAAACGCGCGTCGAGGCCACGCATATTGTTGCCCTGCTGCTCGACCTGACCCGTCAAAATGGCCAGCTGTGCTTCCAACGCATCGACGCGCACCAATAGGTCAGATGTAGCTGAGGTGGTGGAGGGGTTCTCGGGCTTCGCACTGGTCGGTGACTGGATGTCAGGTTCGAGAAATTTGCCGGCACCTGCTGGAAAGACCTGACGCTGGACAGCGCGCATTTCCTTCTCAAGCTTGCCCACGCGTCCGTCAATATTTGCATCTTGCGCAACTGCTGACGCGCTGAGTGCAAATGCCGCGCCGCTAAACAAAGCGAGCCGAAAATTCATTGGTCATTCCCCTTATACTTACAAGTTTGGACGTATAGCTGACTGGACCAACGCAATAAATAGCCATCACACCATTTCAGTGCAAAGAAAACCTGATTTTATCGAGATTTAAATGGCGTCGCCTGCGTTTTATTGCGCAGGGGCGGGAGCCGCGGGCTTACGCGCAAGCAATTCTTCAGCACTTACGCCGACGTCGGCAATTGTCTTATCCGGCAGGCCCAGCGGTGGAATAGCTTTTCCGCCAACGGTAATTGCAAGCGCTTGGGGGCGGCCCGTTACAATCATTGGCTTGTTGGCATTTCGCGGCACTGTAAAGCTGTCGCCCGCTGCCATTTCCTTTTCGAAAATCCGTTTTTCATCGGCGTCATAGATTTTGACCCATGCATTGCCTGTCGCAGTAATGACAACGTCCGAATTATTTACCGACAGCGGCGCGATCGGCGCTGTGGCCGACGGTGTTGCTGAGATTGGCAAAGTTGCAAGTTCATCGGCTGGCGCAGCATCTGTGAGTGTCAGGCTTCTGAAAATTAAATATGCAGCAAGTGCAACCGCCGCGATTGCAGCCGATGTCCATGCGAGTGTTTTTGAAGGTACGCGTGCCGGGTCGGCAGGTTCGTAGTTTTGAGCCGGCGCCTGATATCCTTCATGGCCGCTTTGCGCTAATTCCAAACGCATCGCGTCACTTATTGCGGCGGCATCCATTTCGACAGCATTTGCATAAGACCGCGCGAAACCGAGCGTGTACGTTTGGCCTGGGAGCGCATCATAATTTGATTGCTCGATAGATTCAAGGTGGCGAGTCGGCACGCGCGTTTTTGCCGCGATATCGGAAAGACTTAAACCCAGCCGTTCACGGCCTGCTTTCAGCTGGCTACCTACGGATCCGTGCTCTTCGTCAACAGAAGCTAATAAGTCCACTGCAATCTCCACGACGCGTTTTTCTACCTCTTTGTGTAGTTATGCGGACAATGGTCATCTTCCTGATAAAGTCAACGGCGATTAAAACTTTCTGACTTCGGGAAATCCCGCAATTTAGCCGGTTTCAATGCCTTGGCTTGCCGCCCATAATGCCAGTTCCTCACGCAAATTTCCGGTAGGATTTTTTAGCAGCTCATCCATCTTGTTGCGGATGTCGGAATGGTTGGTTGATCGCACCATCGCTTTTATGGGGCCGACAGCTGCTGGCGTGATCGACAAGCGATGTATACCCAAGCCAATCAAAGCGAGCGCTTCAAGCGTCCGTCCACCCATTTCGCCGCATACTGCGACGTCGACAGGATAGCCGTCCGTTGTCTGCACAACGCGCCGAATGAAACGCAGAATGGCGGGACTCAGCCAGTCGTATCGCTCGGCCAAGCGCGGGTCGGCGCGATCCGCTGCAAACAGGAACTGCGTGAGGTCATTGGTACCAATCGACAGAAAATCGATTTTAGGCAGCAAAATATCGAGTGTTTCGGCCAGTGCCGGCACCTCAAGCATCGCCCCATAACGTATTTTTGACGGCACCCTTTTCTTTTGACGGCCCAAAAATTCCATCTGACCTTCAAATATTTCTCGGGCGGCGTCAAATTCCCAAGGCTCGGACACCATCGGAAACATAACGTTCAATGTGCGGCCTGCGGACGCTTCGATAAGTGCGCGTGCTTGCGCTTTCATGAGGCCCGCATGGTCCAAAGACAGGCGCAGTGCGCGCCAGCCAAGAGCGGGGTTTTCTTCTTCGTTCGTTTCGTTTTTCAAATATGGCAGGGCTTTGTCGCCACCGATATCGAGCGTGCGAAAAATGACCGGCTTGTCGCCGGCGGCTTCAATGACATCGCGATAAAAACGTTGCTGACGCTCACGTTGAGGCAGCGTGGCCGATATCAGAAACTGGAATTCTGTGCGGAACAGGCCAACGCCCTCGGCGCCGGTGGTTGCCAAGGCGGACATATCGTCGCGCAATCCGGCATTGATCATTAACGTAACCGACACGCCATCATTCGTGACCGATGCAGCGTCACGCATCGCTGCATAGCGTGCTTTTTTCTTTTGCCGATCGACCAGATCATGCTGGAAGAGTTCCTCTGCAGCCGACGATGGTCTGACAATGACGCTTTTTTCGTCGGCGTTGAGGAGCAGCATGTCGCCATCACGCACCTTGTGACGGATGCCTTGTACGCGGCCCAGTACAGGGATACCCATCGCGCGGGCGACAATAACAACATGCGCGGTCAGTGATCCTTCCTCAAGCACCACGCCACGCAGACGTCTTTTGTCATATTCCAGAAGCTCAGCCGGCCCCAAATTGCGGGCAATCAGAATCGAGTCTTTTTTCAGACCGAGTTGCGCAGCGGTACTCATCTGACCCGACACAATCCGCAGCAACCGGTTTGATAGATCTTCCAGGTCGTGCATGCGGTCCGCCAGCAGCGAATCGTCAATCTGACGCATACGCATGCGGGTGCGTTGCTGGACGCGTTCGATGGCGGCTTCAGCTGTCAGGCCGCTGTCGATGGCCTCGTTAATGCGGCGGCTCCAGCCTTCGTCATATGCAAACATTTTATAGGTCGCGATGACCTCTTCATGTTCGCCGCCCGTGCCGAAATCAATTTGGCTGGCCATGCGGTCGATTTGTTCGCGCATTTTGTCAAAGGCGGAATAGACGCGGTGGCGCTCGGCTTCGACATCCTCGGCTACAGTGTGTTCAATGCGGACATTGGGTTGGTGAAAAATAGCAACGCCAGCAGCAGCGCCCTTTACGAGCGGTAGGCCCGTGAGGCTAATGGTGCCGGTTTCATTTCCGCCCCGTGTGCTTGGTTCGTCGATAAGGCCGGCGTTGGCGATCAGTTCTGACAGCACCATGGCCACGGTTTGAAGCGCCTCAATTTCGACCTCTTCATATTTCCGTGGTTCGACATGTTGCACGGCCAATACGCCAACCGCGCGTTCGGAACGCACAATCGGAACGCCCGCAAAGCTGTGAAAGCGTTCCTCACCTGTTTCGGGAACATAGCGGAAATTCGGGTGGGCGGCTGCCTCATCCAAGTTCAATGTTTCGACATTTTCCGCAATCGTGCCGACAAGGCCTTCGCCCAAGCCCAGTCTGGTGACGTGGACCGCCGCCTCGTTCAATCCGCGCGTCGCAAACAATTCAAGCGCGCCATCGCGCAACAGATATATCGAGCACACTTCGCTCGACAGCGCTTCACCAATGATGTTGACCACATGGTTCAATTTGCCCTGCGCATGGTTTCGCGAGGCCATCACTTCGTGAAGACCGGTCAGTATGTTGCGGGCGGAACGGGTAGCGCTTTCCATCTGCCCCATCTAGCAGAGACACAAAAGGCAAGCGATACCCCGCTTGAAATTATTCGTAGTCAGCCAGTTCAGGCCGATTCCTGCATGAGTACGTCCTTAAGATGCAGCTTTTGCTTCTTAAGGCTGAGGATGATGCTGGTGTCAGGAAAAGGTCTATGTTCTTCGCGCTCCAACTTTTGCTCAAGATCAGCATGTTTGCTACGAAGTGCGGACAGATGATTATTATTCACATCATTCTCCTTCAGTGTGAGACTCGGCGGCCCAACAGCGAAAGTAAATCACGAAACATCGCGCGAGTCTCGCGATAATTTTCCGTTTGGCGTGCACCAAAAGCATGTCCCCGCAATCATGCCCGCTTTTAACGATGACTTGTTTGCGCGACTCTGGTTAGAAGGAGGAATGAACGACGACGGCTACCAGCAGCAGCTGGAACAACTGAAGATTGAACATCGCGACTTGGATGATGCCATTACGGCGCTGACCATGCAAACGGTCATTGATCAGCTTCAGATTGCACGTCTGAAAAAGAAGAAGCTGATATTGAAAGACCGAATCATGCGTCTTGAGGATCAGCTTGTGCCGGACATTATCGCCTGACCGGTTCCCGTCTTGAACGTTTACAATTGCGCTATGATCGTTTCATACCGGTACATCCGGAATACGTTGTCGCCACGGGATCGTTTGCACTAACATCTGGCCGAACGTCGTGCCATAAAATGCTATGAGCAACGCACAACTTGAATTAACCCCTTTATTAATGGTTTCTCTGTACGCAGAAGCTATGCTGCTCGCCGATGAAGCGCGTGCGTGTTTTGACCGCAGCTATGATGCGGGGCATTTGTCTCCGGAGATTTCGGTCGCCTTCTCCTGCGAGTCTCTCAAGGTCACCACACGCCTGATGCACAGCATTGCGTGGTTGTTGAATCAAAAGGCATTGCGGGCTGGCGAAATAACCGAGAGCGAAGCACAAAACGAAACCAACAATCTGGGCTATGCACCCGCCAGCGATGGACCGATGGTGTTGCAATTTCCCCTAGAGGCGCAAGCGCTGATCGGCGCGAGCGAAGAACTATACTACCGACTTAAACGGTTCAGCGAGAAAATGCGCGCCCCTGTTCCGCAGGCGTCGGAACCACGTGCGATGCGCGAACGTTTGCGGGCCTCGTTTTAAGCGTCAAATTGCAGGCTGGCCAAACGGGAATATAGGCCGCCTGCCGCGCTAAGTGTCGCGTGATCGCCTTCTTCAACTATCTTACCCTGATCCATCACAATGATGCGGTCGGCCGAACGTACGGTCGCGAGGCGGTGGGCAATGACGATCGTCGTGCGATCCTTCATCAGCATGTCGAGTGCGTCCTGAACAAGACGTTCGCTTTCGGCATCCAAGGCACTGGTTGCTTCGTCGAGCAACAGGATTGGGGCATCGCGTAACAGGGCACGGGCGATAGCAAGGCGCTGCCGCTGACCGCCGGACAGACGCGCACCGCTCTCACCCAAAAACGTGTCCAGCCCTTCTGGCAAGGCACGTAGGAACTCCGCGGCATTCGCTTGCTCTGCCGCCGCCCAAATCGCGGCATCGTCAGCCAGCCAATGACCATAGCGCAAATTGTCCCGTGCAGAGGCCGCGAATAAAACGGTATCCTGAGGAACCAGGGCGATGCGCTGGCGGAATTCGGCTGGATCTGCACTGGTCAGCGCCACGCCATCGATGCGGATGGTGCCGGCTTCTGGGTCATAAAAGCGTTCAGCAAGCTGGAACAAGGTCGACTTGCCGGCGCCTGATGGCCCGACGACCGCGACAGTCTCACCAGGGGAAACCTTCAGGCTGAAATCTTGAAGCGCAGCAACTTCGGGTCGGGTAGGATAGCGGAACCGGACATGCTGAAACTCGAGCTGACCGCGCGCTGGTGGCATGACCACTGGGCTGGCGGGAGGGGCAATTTCGGGGACTTCGTTCAGCAATTCTGCCAACCGCGAAGCTGCGCCTGATGCGCGCACAAGGTCCCCATATACTTCGGTCAATGCGCCGAAGGATCCGGCGACAAGTCCGCCATAGAGCACTACAGAGAACAATGTTCCGGGGGTTATAACACCTTCCTTAACCTGATCGGTGCCCTCCCACACCAGCAGCGTGATGCCGCCAAAAACTAGGGCCATGACCAACGCTGTCAGGAACGCGCGTATCCGTATACGATTTTTCGCGGCTGCAAATGTACCCTCGACGGCATCTGCAAATCTGACGCCCTCACGCGTTTCTTGACCAAATGCCTGAACGATTTTGATTGCGCCAAGGGCTTCCGAAATGATGGTGCCGACGCTTGCGACATTATCCTGGCTGGTGCGTGAAGCCTTTTCCAGCCGCCGACCGAGAAAAACGATTGGCAGTACAACAACCGGAATGCCTGCCAAAAGCCAAATGGTCAGGCTTGGAGCCAAGCCAAAAAGCAATGTCACGCCGCCGATACCGATAAAGATATTCCGCAACGCAACGGACACTGTGGTGCCAACAATCTGTTCGATAATCGCGGTATCTGCGGTCATCCGGCTCGCGATTTCGCCAGGCCTATTCTCTTCAAAAAAGCGAGGCGCAAGCCGAAGCAAATTGGCTTGAACGGCAACACGGATATCACCGACGACGCGTTCGCCCAACCAGCTGACAAAGTAAAAACGGAATGCCGTCGAAACACCAATGATGACGACAATGCCCAGCAACAGATAAAAATATGGCGCGGGGTCGCCGCCATTTTTCGCAAAGCCCTCATCAATAATCAGCCGCAGGCCATAAGGGATGGCCAGTGTCGATGATGCTGCCGCTATGAGAGCGAGAAGGGCGTATGTAATCTGTCGTGGGTATTTGATCGTAAAATGCCCGATCATCCGCAAGCTACCGAAATTAGGCTTTTGTTTTACGACAGGCGCCTCGGTGGCGTCGGGAGCAGGCATTGTCGGAATGTCGGAAATTTCGATCGTCATTTCGCCCGCCTAGCAGTGCGCCGACGCGGGAACAATGCGCGACAGATGATGCCGATGCCTTTTTCTATGGTGCAATGCACAATAAATGCTTATGACTTCTATGAGAACGCCCTATTTTTCTGGGCTGACAGACGGAAATCTAAGGATTGACCATGCTTTATACGGGTTATGATATTCAACGGAGCTGGTTAGCAGGTGCGGGAAAAATTGCACAGGCGCAGGCAGATGTGCTTAAGAATTTCACCGGGCCATTTAGTGTGGGCGGTCTTGCACCCATCGCGGCTTCGGCATTAGACGTGTTTGCGCATTCGGTTTTGCCACGCGGAAAGCCAGCATTCGGATTGGATAATGTTACTGTCGATGGCAAGACGTTGCCGGTTCAAGAAGAGAATATGGCGCGCAAGCCCTTTGGGCAACTGAAGCGGTTCGTATATGAAGGCAGCAGTGCGAAGCCCACATTGCTCATTTGCGCGCCGATGTCCGGCCATTTTGCAACGCTGTTGCGCGGCACGGTGGAACGTATGATTCCAACGCATGATGTCTATATCACCGACTGGAAAGATGCGCGCGATGTGCCGTTGACGGGTGGCGGCTTTGATCTTGAAACCTACATCGATTATCTCATCGAATGGCTTGAATTCATCGGCCCCGATGCCGGCGGACGCGGCGCCCATATGTTGGCGGTGTGTCAGCCTTCAGTTCCGGCTTATGCCGCTGCAGCGGTGATGAGCGCGAAGGAGCATCCGATGCGGCCACGCACCTTGACGATGATGGGCGGTCCAATCGACACCCGCGAAGCGCCGACGGCGGTAAACGATCACGCCACACGCCGCCCGCATGAATGGTTCGTACAAAATGTCATTGCGACCGTCCCGCCTTATTACAAAGGGTCGGGACGTCGGGTATATCCCGGTTTTCTGCAGCTTTCGGGCTTTATGTCGATGAATCTGGGCAACCATATGGTCAGCCATTGGTCGATGTTCTCCGACCTCGTCAAAGGCGACGGCGAAAGCGCGGATCGGCACAAAGAATTTTACGACGAATATCGCTCCGTCTGCGACATGACGGCTGAATTCTATCTGCAGACGGTAGATACCGTATTCCAGCGTCATTTGTTGCCCAAGGGGGAATTCAACTATCGCGGTAAGCTTGTTGATCCCGGTGCGATTACGGACATCGGCCTGCTGGCCATTGAAGGTGAACGGGACGACATCAGCGGCCTTGGGCAAACCAAGGCGGCGCTCAACATTGCGACCGCTTTGCCTGATGCGCTCAAAAAATATCATATGGCGCCAGAAGTTGGTCATTATGGCATCTTCAACGGCAGTAAATGGCGCGAGAAAATTGCACCTGTCGTGGAAGACTGGATTGTCAGCCACAATGGCTAGGGCCATTGGTACCATGTCGCATTTATGACATTGCACATCACTGCCAATGTTGAACGCTGGCCCGTCGATGGGCAGTTTATTATCGCGCGCGGTGCAAAGGAAATTGTCGACCTGCTGGTGGTCGCAGTCAGTGATGGCAAACATATTGGCTATGGCGAGGGAACTGCCATCTATTATCGCGGCGAAACCGCCGAAAAATGCCTGGGGCAGGTTGAGCGTGTCATCCCGCAGCTGCGCGACACAACCCCGCGTGATGCACGAGGCATAGCCCAGTCCGCGCTATCGGCCGGTGCCGCCCGCAACGCGCTGGATTGCGCCTTGTGGGACTTGGAAGCCAAGCAAGCGGGCGTGCCACTGTCGGAACTTTTGGGCATGAAATCGTCTTCGGCGCCACTGAGAACAGCATTCACCATATCATTGGGTGCGCCAGAGACGATGCAGGCCGATGCACGGGCTGCGGCGCAAAATGGATATAGCCTGCTAAAGCTGAAGATAAATGGCGAAGCGGACCGAGACCGTGTTACGGCTGTCCGTTCGGGCGCTCCAAAAGCGGATATCATTGTCGATGCCAATGAAAGCTGGGGAGCGATTGATATAGTGGCCGAGGCTGCGGAACTTAAGAATCTGGGTGTCGCGCTGATCGAACAACCGTTGCCGGCCGGTAATGATGCTGCGCTTGCAGATATCAGTGTGCCGCTGCCCATTTTTGCCGATGAAAGCTGCCACGCCGCGCAGGACGTTGCGCGGCTGGTGGGGCTATATCAGGGTGTGAACATCAAATTGGACAAAGCAGGCGGCCTTACCGAGGGTATATCGCTGCTTACGGCGGCGCAGGACGCTGGCCTGCAAAGCATGGTTGGCTGCATGTTGTCGACCAGCTTTGGTATTCGGCCCGCCTTTGTGTTGGCGCAGAGTGTGCAATGGGTCGACTTGGACGGGCCTGCATTGCTGTCAGGCGACCGTCCGGATGGGTTTATATTCTCGAATGGGTTGATAAGCGAGGCACAGCACGACCAATAGGCGGACATCCGCAGCTGTGGTCTTGTCGTCCTGCGTTGGATCTACGCCTATCAGCGCCAGCCCCGGTCTTATGGGACTTAATCCCGGGCCGCGCCCTTACAGTGCGTCAAGATATTCGAGTTCAGGTGCACCCGCGAGACAGGGCGCAAGCTTTAGACCAGCCGCTTTGAAATAGTCGCTGCTGCCATGAATATTCATGGCGTCCTGACTAACATATCGTTCAAGCACTTTGTAGACCTGAGGGTTCGACCGTGACCGGGTCAACGTATAAAATACGTTCCCCGGTTCATTGGCCCGAACGGCGGCCACAAGCTCCCCAAACACATCCTCAAAGGCTTCGTTTTTGCCGTCAGCGACGGTTAAAGTTGCGATGACACCAATAGCTGACATGCGGCTGCTCCGTTTCGTTTTTAGAAGATTTCAAAAAGGCCGGCTGCGCCCATGCCGCCGCCAACGCACATCGTGACGACGCCATATTTCGCACCGCGACGCTTGCCTTCGATCAACGCATGGCCGGTGCAACGTGCGCCCGTCATGCCATATGGGTGACCGATTGAGATCGAACCGCCATTGACGTTCAGCAACTCGTTTGGAATGCCAAGCTTGTCGCGGCAGTACAGAACTTGAACAGCAAATGCTTCGTTCAATTCCCAGATGCCGATGTCGTCCATCTTAAGGCCAAAACGCTGAAGCAATTTTGGAATTGCGAACACAGGGCCAATGCCCATTTCGTCTGGCTCTGTGCCTGCAACGGCCATGCCGACATAACGGCCAAGCGGGTTCATGCCCTTTTTCTCCGCAACCTTGGCTTCCATCAAGATGGATGCGGAAGAACCGTCGGACAACTGGCTGGCGTTACCGGCAGTAATGGTCATGTCTGGACCAAGCACTGGCTGAAGCGATTGCAAACCTGCGAGCTGCGTATCGGCGCGATTGCCTTCGTCCTTGGCAATGGTGACTTCTTTCTGGCTGACTTCGCCCGTTTCCTTGTTCACGACATTCATCATCGTGGTCACAGGAACGATTTCAGCATCGAAATAACCGGCTGCCTGACCAGCGGCGGTGCGCTGCTGTGATTGCAGGGCATATTCGTCCATCGCATCGCGGCTGATGTTGTAGCGCTTGGCGACGACTTCAGCGGTTTGAAGCATCGGCATGTAAATCGAATTGTGCAGGGCAACCAATTCAGGGTCGGCCTGAACGCGCATTTCCTTGGTTTGCACCAGCGAGATGGACTCCTGACCACCAGCTGCCATCACGTCGACATTGTCGACGATGATCTGCTTTGCCGCAGTTGCGATGGACATCAGGCCCGATGAACATTGGCGATCCATGGTCATGCCCGAAACAGAAATCGGCAGGCCAGCGCGCAATGCAACCTGACGTGCAAGGTTGCCGCCCTGCGTACCTTGCTGAAGCGCGGAGCCCCAAAGGACGTCATCAATTTCGCCGCCTTCAATGCCAGCGCGCTCAACGGCGGCCTTCAACGAATAGCTGCCGAGCGTTGGCCCGAGCGTTGCGTTAAATCCACCGCGATAGGCTTTGCCGATGGCGGTACGGGCGGTTGATACGATTACTGCGTCACGCATGGTAATGGTTCCTTGAATTAAAAATTATACGAAAAACTGGCTGATCCATTCAGCCTGAAGTGCTGGTTTGTCTTCACCCTCAATCTCGACCGTGAACTCAAGCGTCTGCTGCCATTGGCCAGGGCGCTTTTCAACGAGTTCCAGAAGTTTGAAATGTCCGCGCACCCGCTTGCCCGAACGGACAGGGGCGAGGAAACGCGTTTTGTTGCCACCATAATTGACGCCCATCTTGACGCCTTCGATCTTGGGGCAATCGGACTTCGCGCTGAGTACGGGAAAGAGCGACAGGGTCAAAAATCCATGCGCAATGGTGCCACCGAATGGTGTCATCTTGGCTATTTCTTCATTGATATGGATGAACTGATGGTCACCGGTTGCATCTGCAAATTTGTTGATCATGTCCTGATCAACCAAAATCCATTCAGAAGTGCCGATTTTTTCGCCGACCTTCGTGGCAAATTCGGCTGGCGTGATAGTGGTCATGGGTGTCTCTCCTGCAAACTATTTGGCTGCACCGTGGCGGTTTCGAACGTCCAATACAAGCCCCGGCGATTTGCCGTTACGGCAAGCTCGGGCCCCAGCAACCCAGCATCCGCGAATCAGGCTTTAGGCGCAGGAGCAGGCGGCGCATAGGGCATGACCATATGGCCATCGGGGGCTGCGGTGAATGTCGTTTGTGTGGGATAGGCAAACGAAATGCCTTCACGGGAAAACCGGTCGATGATGGCAATACCGATATCATGCCGCGCCTGAAACATAACCTCTACATCGTCACTTTCTATGTCGAAGACGAGATGGAAATCGAGCGAGCTTGCGGCAAAGTTGTTGAACCCAGCGCGGATAAATTGCGCGCCGTTGCTTTCCACGACTTCGCGTAAGATTTCCGGAATCCGTTTCGCAAGGGCAGGCGGCGTTTGGTACACAAGTGTCAGGACGAAGGTGACCCGGCGATAGAGCGTCAGCGTGTTGTTGGTAATTTCCTTCTCGAGCAACTTGCTGTTCGAGATTATCTTCTCTTCACCCGTCAGCGCACGCAGCCTTGTGCTTTTCATGCCGATGACTTCGACTCTGGCAATGGTGTTGTCATACGACACGGTGTCGCCGCGGCGGAATGGCTTATCAAAAATGATGGATATAGCTGCAAACAGATCGGAGAATATCCCTTGGGCGGCCAGGCCAATAGCAATGCCGCCAACGCCAAGACCAGCAACAAGGCCAGTGACGTTAACGCCGAGATTGTCGAGAATGACGATTGCCGCGACAGCGAACAAAACAAAGCTGACGAGCAGCCGGATTAAGACCATCGCACTTTGAAGCGTCTCGTGCTCGTGCAGTCCTTCACCAGCGCGCCGCTCAATCATGCCCAATATGATTTCGCGCAGCCATATCGCCACCTGCACAACGATCGCGATGGTGGATAAAATATCGATGGCATCGGTAAGCGCTGCCGGAGCATTGGCAATCTGGTTCACCAGTTCAATCGACACCATGACCCGGAAAAATTTGCTGGTGCGCGCCAATGTGCGGGCGACGATTGATTTCACATGCGCGCGATGTTCGCTTTCACGCGCAATTTTGGACGCAATCCGTTTCAACCAGCTGAGTGCGAGGAAAACGATAATCGCGGCGCCAACTGCAATACCCAGTTCAAAGACATTGCCTTGCACCCACGTCGCTGTCGCGTCCCAATAATATTGGATGCGTGGAATTACCGCGTCTGGTTGAATGCGCTGGATTACCGGAACGGATTTTGCTGTCATATTTCATGTGTAAGGTCGAATGCGCCGCTTAACAACCTTCCCGCGCGCTGTGCCGTTGAAAACGAGCGGGGGTTAGCCGGCGGAATATTCGCTTTGCTTAGGCTGGCTTATTATCGGGCGCCAAGCCGCTTCCTTGCGTCGCCGCGTCAAATATGTGTCGAAACCTATCTGTACCGCGATCAGCATGTAGAAGAAGGTTTGGAAAGCAATCCCTACAAACAGCGATCCGACAAGATATATAATCTGGCTGTTTTGTAATGCTGTCGCTAACGGTGCCACCCACGCTTCTTTCGGATTGTCGCGTTTCCGATAAATGCGTGAAATCGCTTCCATTCTCCACAGCCCGCCAAGATGGATAATCAGCCACATGATGAGGCCGGGGAAGCCTTGCTCTCCAAGCATTTCGAAATAGCTTGAGTGAAAAGCGCGGCCTTCATCGACGATCTCTTTGACATCGGATGCGCGTGCCTCACCGGGCTTTCCCGCATTTGTGATTTCATATCGAATGCGGTTTTGCCGATAAACGTCAAAGCCGCCACCCATCGGATGTTCTTTCACATATTCCCATGTCCAGGCCCAAACGGCCAAACGCGTCGATGCGGATTCGTCAGCCTTGTAATTTTTTATTGTTTCCGCGCGCTGGGTGAAGCTGGAGGGCAGGAACGGGAGTGCAACCAATCCTATCGCCGCCACGGCCGCAACGTATAGCATAGGATGACGGGTGTAACGTAACAAAACTATCCCCAATACCGCGATGCACACGATGCCGGTTCTGGCTTGAGTCCCTACCGGGATCAGGAGGCATGCAAAAATCAGCGCAGCTGCATACACCCGCACTTTCCAGTCTGGTTTAAACACGGTGCCGTGCTTTGCCAGCCACAGGATTAAAGGAATGATGGTGATGGCAACGCACGAAATAATGCTGCCTTCGAACAAACCGCTATTGTCATCCATCAGGATGACCAGTGTCCCATATCCGCCGCCACCGGCTGCGGTTTTAATTCCGCCCGTCACGATCAGTGCGGACGCGCATAGAACCATTGTCAGGATAGTGGCCTCAATCCGCAATTTGGTACGCAAGGTCAGCGGCATAAACGAAGCGAAAACCAGCGCCTTCCAGACCCAGTTCCATTTTTCGAACGCGGCCACGGGTTCGGCCGCGACCGTCGTGGTGTAGCCACAGTAGCCCAGCAGCAGAATGAGCAGGAACCAGCGCGGTGACACCCGCACATCCTTTTTATCATCGCTGATCATGAAGCCCAAAAACGCCAATGCGAACAATATCAGCGACAAGGGAATTGAGTTGAGCAGGAAATAGCTCAGCCGTTGCGGCGATACGATGTCGACATAGGCATAGACCAACGTAAACAGAAACGGCCGCTTAAACGCCATCAGCATGATAAGGGCGATATACCCGACGAAGACCAGATCACGCATCGTCCGGTCTCGCCTTATTGGATTGCGCACGCTTGGTTCTGCGGCCAAAACCAGTGGGTTCTTGATCCGGCGCGGGCGGGTCTTCGGCGTCCAGATCAGCCCGGTTCATCAGAATCCATATCGCCACTGCCAACAGGGCGTGGCTCAATAATATGGAGAAATTGTCGATCACACGGGTTGCCCAGATATAGTTGCTATAGCGTCTATACGCTGCACCGGTTGACGTCGCGTTAATCCTTTTTCGTCATAATAATCCGCTATGTCGCGCATTCTCCACGTTCTTGACCATAGCCTTCCTTTGCACAGCGGATACACGTTCCGCACCCGTGCCATATTGAAGGCACAGCAGGTCGCTGGCTGGGACGTCGCGGGCATAACCGGCGTCCGCCAGTATCAACATGGACAAAAGCCCGACGCATTATCCCAGCTTGTCGAGGGGCTTCGTTTCCATCGGACAGTTGCGGATATTACATCACCGAGTCCGCTGCGCGAATGGCAAGAAGTGTTAGCCTTGGCGGATGCTATTGTTGCATTACATGCGCGCTGGCCGTTCGATATTTTGCATGCACATTCGCCCGCCCTCAATGGGATGGCCGCGCTGCGTGCTTCTCGGAAACTGGGCGTTCCGCTGGTTTATGAAATACGCGCCTTTTGGGAAGATGCCGCCGTTGGCAATGGCACGGGCAGCGAGGGCTCGCTTCGTTACCATCTAACCCGCGGCTTGGAAAACCATGTCGTGCGCAACGCAGACGCCATTGCGGTGATCTGCGAAGGCTTAAAACAGGACCTTATGGGCCGCGGGGTTTCGGTGTCCAAAATAACCGTGTCACCCAATGGCGTGGACATGGATATGTTCGGCACGCCATCGGCAGCAGATCCGGATTTGGTCAGCGGTCTGGATCTGAACGGCGTCGACGTCATTGGATATATCGGCAGTTTTTATGATTATGAGGGACTGGACGACCTCATCAGCGCAATGCAACTCATGGAAACAAACGCCCATCTTTTGCTGGTCGGCGGTGGCCCGATGGAGGACGCCCTGCGCGCGCAAGCCAAAGCTTCGGCCGCAGCGCACCGTATTCACTTTGTCGGCCGGGTTTCGCATGACGAAGTGGAACGCTATTACAGCCTTGTCGACATTTTGGCCTACCCACGAAAGCGCATGCGCCTGACCGAACTTGTCACGCCGCTCAAGCCAATGGAGGCGATGGCACAGGGTCGATTGGTGGCGGCGTCCGATGTTGGCGGTCATAAGGAGTTGATCCGACACGGTGACACCGGCACGTTATTTGCCGCGGACGATCCCGTAGCAATTGCCGCGTCGCTCGATTCGCTGCTCGCCAACCGCAACCAATGGGATGCAATGCGGCAAAGGGCGCGGCACTTTGTGGAGACAGAACGCAGCTGGCAAACCAATATTTATCGTTACGATCCTGTTTACCATTCGCTGTTACTGCATAATGGAACCGCTAAAGCCGCCTGAGGCTTGGCTTAAAAGCAGGACTAACAATGCGTAGTATTCTACCCAATAGCCAGACAGGTGCGCTTGCAATGGCGATGGCTGGCGCAGCTTTGGCAGCTGTGACGACCATGTTTTTGCCTGTTACGCTGTTTGAGGGTGTCGCGGGGTCGTCGGGACTAACCGAGCTTATACCTTCCGCTAGGGCGCCGTTAGGCGATACCGCGCGCGCATTGATAGCATTTGCAACAGGTGCAATGACACTGGCCGTGTTGTCCTATCTCCTGTTGCGCGCCGAAAGCGTTGTGGCCCGTCCTAACACGAACGACGTCGGTATGGGGGGCGCAGCAGCGCAGACGGGAGGCAATATGGCCGATACCTCACGCGCACGCATGCCATGGAACAAAGGGGCCGATGATATTCGAGAGCTTAGCGATTTGCCGAGGTTGCGTATTGCTGACGTCCACCCTGACGCTCCCGCGCGGCGGCTGCTCGTTGCCTCACAAGATTTACCTACGCTTGAACTTTCCGAAGAGTATTTGTTCGAACCGCAAGCGCCACAGGAGTCAGAACAGCGCGTTGAAGCAGCGCCGGAAGCGGTGGACCGTGAAGCAGTCATCTTGGAACTAGAGCCCGAATCTACACAGCCTTCAAGCCCCACGCCTTTGGCTTCATCTTTTGCTGTCGACTTGCAGCCCACCATCGCGGAGATGGTCGCGCAATTAGAAGCCGCTGTTGCGTTTCGCCGCCAGAAGCTGACTGAGCTTGAAGCCGTTGCTGCAGACTTGTCGGCTGAGGCCAACGGTTGCGACGAACCCAGCCCTGCAGTTTCGGGGTCGGTTACACCGGCGGCCACAGGACATGACGCAGCAGTTGCCGAATTTCGTCCAGCGCGCCGTCCCGTTTTGGACGCTATGCCAACATTAGCCGTGCAAGATGACGACATCGATTCTGCGCTTGCCGCTGCGCTCGCGACGCTTCATCGGATCAATGCAGGCGCGCGCTAGTCATCTAGTAAGAGCGCATCGACAATCAGGCGGTATGTGCCGTCGAGTATGGCCGTATCTGTTATAGCGATGTCTGCAACTAGCTGGCGCGGTAACGAAAATTCTTGATTTTCCAGCAGTTGCGTGATGGCCGAACGCTGTTCTTCGGCGGTTTTTGGCAACGCGACGGACAGACATATTTGGGCGCCGCAAAATGTAAGGCTATGCCAAGGCCGCTCGTGCAATATGGCGATGCTTGCTTTGGGCATTAAAGCCTGAAGCGCACGAACAAGACTACGGGACTTTGTCTGGCACGTCATTGTCGGCGGCTCGCTTGTCCGTCGGACATCTGGCCATAGCTGCACATAAACGCCCGCAGTTTTTCCTCCATTTCTGGTCGGATTTCGCGACCCATTCTGATGTCGAGCACGAGCCGCGGATCGCGCGCCACCAAGCGCCCGAACTTGGTGGCAGGTATGCCCTCATCACGCAGAAACCGTTCAATCAGGCGTTTGAGGTGCATAATGCCTCCTCCAAGATTGACCCGGATTTGCTTGCCCGAATCAGTTAGAACAAATATAGAACAAACTTGATAGGATAAATCCTACAAGTCTAGGATATTTCCAACCGGAGCGAAGGGATGACGATGGAGGAAGAACCAAGAGCTGCTCTGGAGCGGCTCATTTTGGAAAGCGGGGAAGATTTTGCGGGCTTGTCGAAGCTGGTGGGTCGAAATCCTGCATATATCCAGCAATTTATAAAGCGCGGGACGCCTAAGAAGCTGCCCGAGACCGAGCGTGGCATATTGGCGCGATATTTTGGTGTTGATGAGGCTTTGTTGGGTAAAGCGCCAGAGACTGCGGTGACATCCGGGATTCGCCTCATTCCGAAATTGGCGGTTGGTGCTTCTGCAGGTGCGGGGGCTATCCACGATGGGGAGGCGCTTGCCGGCAAGATCGGGTTTGATGAAAAATGGCTGCGGAGGATGGGGCTTGATCCAGCGAAGCTCTCTCTCATTCGGGTAGACGGTGAATCGATGTCACCAACGCTTAACAATGGTGATGATATCATGGTCGACAACCGCGCTGCGGCCCAAGCGGTGCGCGATGGCATCCATGTTATCCGGCTTGACGATATGTTGATGGTAAAACGTCTGGCGCAAGGGCCGCTGGGGCGACTGTCGGTACTCTCCGACAACCCCAATTATCCCGACTGGCCAGATGTTGACGGCGCAACTGTAACTGTCATCGGCCGCGTGGTTTGGGCAGGGCGTCGGCTCTGAAGGCTTGCCTCGCGCGCTTCAGTCGGCCACATAGTGCCGCATGTCGAACGTCACATCTGCTGCAACCAAAGCACCGCCCCTAAAAGCTGCCATCATTCCGGTGACGCCGCTTCAGCAAAATTGTACATTATTTTGGTGTACCGAAACGAACAAGGCGGCGCTTGTCGACCCGGGAGGTGATCTGGATAAGTTGAAAGCCGCTGTGGCGCAGACGGGGGTTGAGCTTGAAAAGCTATTGGTGACCCACGGCCATCTTGACCATTGCGGCCAGACCGGAATGCTCGCAAAAGAATTGGGCCTGCCGATTGAGGGGCCGCATGAAGATGACCGCTTCTGGATTGCACAGCTCGACGACGACGGCGCACGCTGGGGTATGGAAGCACATACGTTCGAACCAGATCGCTGGCTGATGGATGGCGACACGGTCACCGTCGGCAATCTGACGCTCGATGTCATCCACTGCCCCGGACATACGCCAGGGCACGTGATTTTTCATCACGCGCCCAGTCGCCTTGCAATTGTCGGTGACGTCTTGTTTCAGGGCTCTATCGGCCGCACCGATTTTCCACGCGGGAACCACGCGGACCTCATCAATGCAATCACGACAAAGCTATGGCCGTTGGGGGATGATGTTACCTTCATCCCCGGTCACGGACCAACCAGCCAGTTCGGTTATGAGCGACAGCATAATGCATTTGTCGCCGATGACGTGCTGGCTGCCCGTTGAGTTAAAGCACCGCTGTGTAAACGCGGGCGAGAGCCCATCCGGCAAGTCCAAGCAGCGTCAGCATTGTGGTCAGCGTTCCGACCATGCGGCCTTTGCCTAATGCGCCGCCGTCCATGCCCAGGCCATGCGCAAGCCGACCAACGATATACACGATGCCCAGGCCCCATAGCCAGTTGTTCGTGCCACCTGTTGCTTCAAGTGCTGCAATCAAGACCAAGATGAATGGTGCGCTCTCCACAAAATTGGCGTGCGCGCGCATCCGCCGGATAACAAATTCGTTGCCGCCGTCGCCAATGGAGACGCTTTCTTTGGTCCGTGCTTGCCCACAGCGTATCATGAGCCAAATGTTCACCAAAGCGGCGCCTGCAGCGATGGTAAGGGTTACGGGTAAACTCAACATATATACTCTCCCTGTTCGTTAGGGTTGCTTATCTGCTATCTCACGGGTTGCAAAGCCCAGAAAAAGAAGTATAGCGCGCGGCTCACACAGACATGTGCGGTTGACTTAGGCTGATTCTGGCGATTGCTTGCCACGACCACCTCTTTCGCCTAGCATGCCCTAGAAC
The DNA here is from genome assembly GCA_002255985.1 of Sphingomonadaceae bacterium PASS1. Lineage (GTDB taxonomy): Bacteria > Pseudomonadota > Alphaproteobacteria > Sphingomonadales > Sphingomonadaceae > Sphingorhabdus_B. The sequence goes on along the minus strand of NKIR01000002.1, from coordinate 175,258 downwards.
TTATTGATTTTGAAATGGAACAGGTGCCGAGATGGCTGTCCCCAAAAGAAAAACATCCCCTTCGAAGCGCGGCATGCGTCGCAGCCATGATTCGTTGACTGCTGCAGCGTATCAAGAATGTGCAAACTGCGGTGAACTGAAGCGTCCGCATCACCTGTGTGATGCTTGTGGCCATTATAACGGCCGCGAAGTGGTGGCAGTCGCCTGATCCTTCCTGAAGGAGAATAATAGGTGTCCATGAAACCGCGTATCGCCATAGACGCGATGGGCGGTGACGAGGGCGTGCCTGTTATGATTGCAGGTGCGGCGTTGGCGCGGCACCGGCACGAAAGTTTCAACTTTCTTTTGGTTGGGGATGAAGTCCGCATCAAAGCGGCGCTTGATAAGCACCCCAATCTGCGCGCTGTCACAGAGATCCTTCACACCGACGATTTCGTAACGGCGGATGACAAGGTTAGTGCAGCTCTGCGCAAGGCCAAGACCAGTTCCATGGGCATGGCGATAAATGCCGTGAAAACCGGAGAAGCCAGCGCTGCTGTCAGTGCAGGCAATACCGGCGCGTTGATGGCGACCGCAAAATTAGCCTTACGGACCATGCCCGGGATCGACCGGCCAGCGCTTTCTGCGCTTTTACCGACGCTTGAAGACACCGACGTGGTGATGCTCGATCTGGGCGCAAACACCGAGTGCGAAGCGAAAAACCTGGTTCAGTTCGCAATCATGGGTGCGGCATATTCACGCATCATTTTTGGTTTTGACCGGCCGCGGGTTCGGCTTTTGAACATAGGCACAGAAGAAATGAAAGGCACCGAGCAGCTGCGCGATGCTGCTGTGCATCTGCGCAATGCAACGGGCCTACACATGGATTTTCAGGGATTTGTCGAGGCGGATAAAATCAACCGCGGCGAATGCGATGTTGTCGTTTGCGATGGCTTCACGGGAAATATCGCGCTGAAGTCCATCGAGGGTACGGCCCGTTTTGTGACCGATCTGTTGCGCCGTGCATTCACGAGCTCGCTGCGGTCAAAATTCGGCTTTCTGGTGTCGCGTCCCGCGACTGAGTTGCTGCGCCACCACCTTGACCCCAATAACCACAATGGCGCCGTTTTCATGGGGCTGAACGGTGTCGTCGTAAAAAGTCACGGAAGTGCCAACGTTAAGGGCGTGGCGAACGCAGTAGAAGTCGCCGCGCGGCTGGTGGAAGAAGATATCACGGCGCGCATCACCCAAGATCTGGCGCGGGTGCAGGCAGAATGACGTTTGCAGCCCTTCATGCCGTTATCAAAGGTACAGGGTCCGCGCTCCCGCGAAATCGTGTATCGAACGCTGAACTTGCTGCGAAAGTCGACACAACCGACGAATGGATTACCGAACGTACCGGAATCAAATTTCGCCATATCGCTGAACCCGACGAAACGACATCCAGCCTCGCGATAGAAGCGTCGCGCAATGCGCTTGAGGCGGCCAATATGGCCGCGTCCGACATTGATCTGATTATTTTGGCGACGGCGACTCCCGACCAGACATTCCCTGCATCGGCAACCATCGTCCAGCACGCGCTCGGCTGCAATGGCGGCGTCGCCTTTGATGTCGCTGCAGTGTGTTCGGGGTTCCTGTACGCATTTTCTGTGGCGGAAAGCATGATCCGCGCAGGATCGGCGCGTAACGCATTAGTCATTGGCGCAGAAACCTTCAGCCGCATCTTGGACTGGGAAGACCGCACAACCTGTGTGCTTTTTGGGGATGGTGCTGGCGCAGTTGTACTGTCGGGCGAAGTGGGTACCCGGGGTGCCTTGGCCACCAAGCTGCATGCAGATGGCCAGCATAATGAATTATTATATGTCGACGGCGGTCCATCGACCACGGGAACGGTTGGCAAGTTGCGCATGAAGGGCCGCGAAGTGTTTCGGCATGCGGTCACGAACCTGACGAGCGTACTTCATGAAGTTCTTGCGGAAGCAGAACTCACGCCTGCCGATGTTGATTGGGTCGTCCCGCATCAGGCAAATGCGCGGATTATTGAAGCGACGGCCAAGAAACTTGGGCTCGACGCCGACAAAGTTGTTCTGACGGTCGACCAGCATGCAAATACCTCGGCCGCCTCTGTTCCGCTTGCCCTTGATGTCGCCGTGCGGGACGGCCGGATTAAAGCCGGAGATGTCATTGTGATCGAGGCAATGGGCGGTGGTTTTACCTGGGGCGCTTCTGTCGTTCGCATGTAGGCGTTTTCCAACGATCGCTGTTTTACAATTGAAAATTCTGCTGTATATTACCGATATTAAGGGTGGGCGTACATCCGGAGACCGTAAATGGCAGACACAGGAACTTTAACGCGCGCCGATCTGGCGGAAATTCTCAATCGTCAAATCGGTTTGTCGCGCGCCGACGCCGCGGCGATGATTGAGTCTATACTTGATCATATGACGACCGCTGCGCTTGATGGAGAAAATGTTAAAATCTCCGGTTTTGGCACTTTTGTTTTGCGTGACAAAGGTCAGCGGGTAGGGCGTAATCCCAAAACGGGCGTGGAAGTGCCCATAACGCCGCGTCGGGTCCTGACATTTCGGGCCAGCCAAGGCATGCGTCAAAAGGTCAAATAACCCATCATGGTTGAAAAATCGGCGGACGCATTTCGAACCATTGGCGAAATGGCTGAGGTTTTGGGCGTGCGGACGCACATTTTGCGTTATTGGGAAGAGCAATTCCCGATGCTGAAACCACTGACCCGCGCCGGTGGACGTCGTCTATATCGACCGGATGACGTGGCCTTGCTGCACAATATCCACCGGTTGCTCTATAGCGAGGGATATACGGTCAAAGGCGCCAGACGCTTTTTGGAAACAGGTGACGTGCCTGTCCCAGCGCCCGTTGCTTCTGGCCCACAGTTTGATCTTTCCGCGCTGCGTGCCATTCGCGATAGGCTCGCATCCGCGCTTGCTGCGGCGTAAGTTCAAATAAGCGGCCGCGCGTAGACCATATCGCGAAACGGGACGTCCCCGACCATAAACACGGTATTTCCAATCGCGGCAAAACCGGCGCGCTCATAAAAAGCGACCGCTTTTTCGTTGTTTTCATACACCGCCAAAAGCACGCGTTTTGCGTCGCGCGCGGCGGCGATGGCAAAGGCTTGTTCAAGCAGCTGTTTGCCGTTGCCGCCACCTTGCCATGGCCCAAGCAAATAAATGCGCTTTAACTCAATATCGCCATCCTGTTGCAGGTCCGGGTGCGAGGGCGGGGTTATCATGGCGTAGCCGACGGGTGCGCCGAGCGGTGTCTCACCCATCACGATATCGACACCGGGCTGCGCCAAGGCATTGGCATAATATTCCGGGCTGTGTTCAGTCCGCAGATGTTCGATCAGTGGTTGGCCCGGATGGTCAAAGGCAAAGGTTGCAAGGAATGTTGCGGATCCAAGAAGTGCCAGCGCATCCGCGTCATGCACGCCTGCTTTACGCCAAGTTACGGGGGTCATTCGTCTTGCGGCCCAAGATCGGGATCAAGGTCGCGCGGTCGGATGAAATGCGTCAGATGCCCGCATAAACGCTCAACGTCCGCCCAATGGTCGATGTTCAGTTCCATACGCGCAATCGCGGCGGTGGGAAATTTTTCCCAAACCAGATCGCGCAATGGCGACGTGCCGTCATCGGGGCAAAGATCGAAAACCAGATCTTCCATGCCGGGATTATGTCCGACCATCAGCAGATTTTTATGTTCGTTCGTCTGGTCGCGCAGCACGTCCATCAGCGTGGCCGATGATGCCAGATATATCCGGCGGTCCCAATGCGGGTCCATGCGTCCGCCCGTGCCCTTCACAAACTGGTCAATTGTGTCGATCACGCGCACAGCGGGGCTTGCAACGACATGGTCGAAAACGAGACCGTTTCGCTTCACCCATGTGCCCATCGTGACGGCAGCTTTCTCGCCGCGCTTGTTCAATGGGCGGTCAAAGTCCCGCGGCACCGAGTCATCCCAGCTCGATTTTGCATGACGGAATAATGTGAGCGTGAACGTCAAAACGGGTTGCTTTCATCGAGACTGATTTTGATGTCCTGCCGCAATTTTTGATCTGGCGAAAGGCCTGTTTTTACAGAAGCGACTGCCTCAGCCAACGTGACCCTTCGCACAGGCGTTCCCGGCGGAAAAGCCGTCAGCAGGCGGCTGGGCACGGCGGACGAGAGCAGAACAAAATGCCCCTTGTCGTCTGCACTGCGGATCAGGCGTCCAAATGCCTGCGCCATTTTTGCGCGAATGATGCGATCATCAAAATCGATGCCGCCATTTTTGAGGCGGCGTGCGCGGTGCAATATGTCCGGACGCGGCCATGGTATCTGTTCCATGATGACAAGGCGCAGCGAATGCCCCGGGACATCTACGCCGTCGCGCAAGGCATCGGTCCCCAGCAAGCTGGCGTGCGGATCATCACGGAAAATGTCGACCAAGGTTCCGGTGTCAATCGGGTCGACATGTTGGGCATAGAGCGGCAGGCCATCACGCGCCAAACGGTCGGCGATGCGGGCATAGGTTGATCGCAAGCGCCTGATTGCCGTGAACAGGCCAAGGACGCCGCCGCCCGATGCCGTAATCAGCGCGGCATAGGCCCCCGCCAACGCCGCAGCATCGCCCTTTTTGATATCCGTGACGATCAGGACCTCTGCCTGCGCCGTGTAGTCAAACGGGCTGATCGCAGAGAAATGCGTGGCTGGCTTATCCAAATGCAGCGCGCCCGTCCGTGCCTCAGCATTTTTCCAGTCGCCGCCGCTGCGCAAGGTTGCCGATGTGGCAAGAACACCGTGGCTGGGTTTCAGGACGATGTCCGCGACGGGTTTCATCGGGTCAAGCCAACGCCGGTGCATGCCGATGTCCATTTCGCGACCTTCGAACCTGTCAATGGCGAGCCAATCGACGAATTCAGAATCCACCGGACCTACCGCGCGCGCCAGCATGGATATCCATGCGCGGACCGTATCAATCCGCCAGCTTAAGCTCGCCATTGCGCCCTCAACCCGGGCTCTGGCACTGCCGTCAAGCCAATCGGGTGGATCGGATACCATCGCTTCAAGCCGCTGCCCCAGCACTGTCAGGGGACGCGCCAGCGCCTCCAGCGCGACGGCTGCGTCTGCGGCGGCATCGACAACCGCGGCGTCGGGATCAGCCAGTTCGGTTTCCAGACCATAGCCGCCTTCGGTGGCATTGGTTTCGTCGCGGGCAAACACCATCGCGCGAACCGCCGCCAAAAACCGTTCAATGGGTCCCGATGGTGCACCTTCTGCCAACCGCCCCAGCCAACCATCGCCGGGCAATGCTTCGGCGGCCATTCTTGCCATCTCGATGGCAAGGCCGCCCTCTTCATCATAAGATGCGACATCGGCAAGGCGCGCCGATAAACCACGGCGTCGGCCACGTGCTTTGCCTTCGGGGCCAATAACCCAGCGGCGCAGCTCGATCGTTTCTTGGCCGGTCAGTGCTGCCGCAAACATCGAATCCGCAGCATCGAACAAATGATGGCCTTCGTCGAAAATGATGCGGCTTGGGCGGTTGAGTTCATCACGACCGCGCGCGGCATTGACCATCATCAGCGCATGATTGGCGATGACTATTTCGGCCTGAACCGATGATCGGGACGCGCGTTCGATGAAGCATTTTTTGTAATGCGGACATCCGGCATAGATACATTCGCCGCGCCGGTCGGTGAGCGCGGTCGACCCGTTGCGCCGGAACAATGTCGGCAGCCATCCGGGCAAATCGCCGCCGATCATGTCCCCGTCGTTCGAATAAGCGGCCCAGCGCGCCACGAGATGCGCCAAGATGGCCGCACGTCCAGCAAAGCCGCCCTGCAACGCATCTTCAAGGTTCAGCAGGCACAGATAATTTTCGCGTCCCTTGCGGACAACGACCTTGGATTTGAAGGTGTCATAGTCCGGATAAATACGCCGTGCTTCACGGACCAATTGTCGTTGCAACGCCTTGGTAAAGGTTGAAATCCAAACGGTTCCGTCCGCTGCCGTCGCCCAAAGGCTGGCGGGGGCAAGATATCCAAGCGTCTTGCCAATTCCGGTCCCGGCCTCAGCCAGTAACATATTCGGTTCGCCTTTGCGCGTACGGGGCGCAAAAATCTCCGCTGCGGCTTGCGCAAAATCGCGCTGTCCCTGCCGCGTTTCGGCTGACCCGCCGACAAGCGAGGCCAGTCGTTGCTGCACCGCTTCGGTACCAAGGGTGACAACGCGCGGCGGCTTGCGGGGTGGTGCTTCCTCCCATTCGGGTAGGCGGCTGAACAACCAGCGTTCGTGCTTTTCCGGTTTTTTCAATCGCGCCAAAATCAGGTTTGACCATGGCCAACGCAGCCGCATCAACGCTTGCGCTGCGTCCCAAGCGCCCTCGCGTTCAGCCCAGTCTGGCGCATCAAGAACGGCAAGCAAAGTGCGTGCAGCCACCAGCAGAAATTGCGGAACCTCCTGATCCGTCGTCGGCGGCGTAATGCCCAAAGCCTTCGCCATGCCTTTTGGTGTCGGAACCGCAAAACGGGCGGGATATACAAAGGCGAACAATTCCAGCAGGTCGAGCCCCGATAAATCCGGATAGCCAAGCCGCTGTGCAACCAACGGGGCATTCAGCATGACCATCGGCGTTTCCGCCGCACGGCCAGCCGCTTCGCCTTTCCCGACGGTTGTTACCTGACCATCGATGGAACCCACCCATATGCCGGCATGGCTTGCATGGAGCGCAGGAAAGGCTAGGGGAGTGTCCATAACATCTGATAGTCGTATTTGGAACGAAAGAGCAACACGTGACTGACCTTCGCGATATAGCAATGGCATCGAAAGCCTGGCCTTTTGAAGAGGCGCGGCGTTTGTTGAAACGTTATCCAAACGGCAAAGCGGACGATGCGGCAATCATCTTTGAATGTGGCTATGGCCCATCGGGGCTTCCGCATATTGGTACGTTCAACGAAGTCCTGCGCACGACCATGGTACGCAACGCGTTTGGAACGCTGTCCGATGCGCCGACGCGGCTGATCGAATTTTCGGATGATATGGACGGTCTGCGCAAGGTTCCGGACAATGTCCCGAACCAGGCGATGCTGACGGAACATCTGGGTAAGCCGCTGTCGCGCATTCCCGATCCGTTCGAAAAGTTCGAAAGTTTCGCTGCGCACAACAATGCAATGCTGCGCGATTTCCTTGACCAATTCGGCTTTGACTATGAATTTATCTCGTCATCGTCGCAATATGAAAGCGGGGCGTTTGACGCTGCACTGAAAAATGTGCTGCGCAATTATCAGGGCATCATGGACATCATGCTGCCGACGCTGCGCAAAGAGCGCGCCGCAACCTATTCGCCGATTCTGCCGATTAGCGAAAAGACCGGAATTGTCCTTCAGGTGCCGGTGGAAGTTGTTGATGCCGAAGCCGGCCTTATACGGTTTGACGATGGCGGCGACGTTGTCACGCAGTCGATCCTTGGCGGCAAGGCGAAGCTTCAGTGGAAGGTCGATTGGGCCATGCGTTGGGTCGCAATTGGCGTCGATTACGAAATGTACGGGAAAGATTTGACCGACAGCGGCGTGCAATCCGGCAAGATTGCGCGTGTTCTTGGCGGGCGTCCACCCGAAAGCCTGATCTATGAAATGTTCCTCGACGAAAAAGGCGAGAAGATTTCGAAGTCAAAGGGCAATGGCCTCGCGCTTGAGGATTGGCTGAAATACGGCACCGAGAATAGCGTCGCATTTTATGCGTTCCGCGAACCAAAGAGCGCGAAGCAACTGCATTTGGGTGTGGTGCCGAAAGCGGTGGACGAATATTTCCAGTTCCGCGCGCAATGGCATGGCCAACCCGTTGAAAAGCGGTTGGGCAACCCGGTCCACCATATCCACAATGGACAGGTGCCAAGCGGGCAGCCACCCGTCACATTCGGCCTTTTGCTAAATCTCGTTGGCGTCATGGGCGCAGGCGCGACCGAGGAACAGGTCTGGGCCTATCTTGGCAATTATGCCGATAATGTGTCGCCAGACAATGCGCCTGAACTGGCGGAACTTATTCCCATTGCGCTTGCGTATAATCGCGACTTTGTTGCGCCGACCTTGCAAAAGCGCAAGCCCGAGGGCGTTGAGGTTGCTGCGTTGCAAACGCTCGATGCGCGTTTGGCGGAACTGCCCGCGGAAGCGACTGCCGAGGACATACAAAATATCGTGTATGAAATCGGCAAAGAGGGCGGTTTTGAAAATCTGCGTGACTGGTTCAAGGCGCTGTATGAAACGTTGTTGGGCTCAAGCGCCGGTCCACGCATGGGCAGCTTCATCGCGCTCTACGGGATTGCGAACAGCCGCCAGTTGATTGCGGAAGCGCTTGCATGACCACGGTTGCGGCCCGCCTCTACCATGATGGCAAGGTCGCGCAGGAAATCGTCCTTAGCAATCCAATTCCGCATATTACCCAGCCAAAGGATTTCATCTGGATTGGGTTGCATGAACCCGACGATGGCGCGCTTAAACGTGTTCAGGACCATTTTGGCCTTCATCCGCTTGCGGTGGAAGATGCGCTCGATCCGAAGCATTTGCCCAAGGTTGACGTTTACGGCGACCATCTGTTTCTGGTGATCCGCACGCCCAAGCTGGAGGGGGATCGAATTGTTTATGGCAACACGGCCATTTTCATGGGCCGGCAATTCATCATCACGGTGCGCCATGGTTCGGAACGTGCGCACAGCCCCATTCGGGACCAGCTTGAAGCGACGCCGTGGTTGCTGAAGCAAGGCGCAGATTATGTGCTGCACGCGATCCTTGATTTCATCGTCGACGGCTATGGTGACCTTGTCGATATCATGGAAGAAAAAGTGCTCGTCATGGAAGAGCGCGCAATCGACAACTTCCTGAGCTCCGCCGAAACCAGTCGCATCTTCATGCTCCGGCGCGAACTGTTCCGGCTGCAGCGAATATTGGGCCCGACCGAGGATTTGACGAGCCGCTTTATCAACCTTGAGCTGCCGCAGATTGATGCGAACATTTATCCCTATATGCGCGACTTGCTCGATCATGTGCGCCGTATTGTCTACCGGGTTGAAGGGTTACGCGACACGCTCACGTCCGTGATTGAAACGAGCGGATTGCTGGAACAACAAAGGCAGGGGGCGATTACCCGCCAATTGGCTGCATGGGCTGCCATATTGGCTGTGCCGACCGCAATTGCCGGCATTTACGGCATGAATTTCGAACATATGCCGGAGCTTGAGTGGAAATATGGATATTTCCTGATCGTCGGGGTGATGGCGACCGTTTGTGTCACCCTCTTCATCCGGTTTAAGCGGGCTGGGTGGCTGTAGGCCGGTTGACCACCTGCCGCAAAACATCGCGATAATTGGGCGATATCGTCATGCGCGGATAATAGCCGCCATTGCCCAGCAGCCGGTGGGTGCCGCGTAATTTGTAGCACGGCACACCCATGAACAGATGATGTTCGCTGTGATAGTTTACCCAATATGGCGCCACGGTCATGCGCGCCAAGACACCGGCATAGGTCGTGCGTGCATGTGTGAACGGGGCGCCGCTGCCCGTCGGGGTGCAGGCGTGCTCGGCAATATTGCGGATGCGCAGGAACAATTGAAATGTCGTCGCAAGCGCGGCCAGCCAAAGCAAAAATGGCGTCCAGCCCCAAATCGTCAACGATATCGCGAGCAATATCGCCTGCACAATCAGGAACCGGCCCACGGTGCGCGCGGTCGTTTTGGCGCCTTCAACATTGGCGATTGGCGGGCCGACCCCGGCTCTGTTTTGCATGTTGAACGCCCGGCCTGCATGCGTGTCAGCCTTACCCGCGCCGTTTTCGCCGCGCAGTATCGCGGCTACTCCGCGCAACGCCGCCGCAAATTGCGCGCGCCTTTGTTTGAAGAACGTTTGCCCGGTCAGGTCGCGGATAAACTTGCGGCGCAGGCTGTCGCGGCTGGTTGGAAACGGCGCAGACAAGGACAGGTCGGGGTCTTCGGGTTGCTGCGTGAATTTGTGGTGCGTCAGATGATAGGTGCGATAGGCGAACAGGTCGCTACCCGTTGCAGCGCCCGACGGCCATTGCCCAAGCCAGTTGTTGGTTTTGCGATTGGGGTGGAGCAGACCATGCGCGCCGTCATGCATCAGGATGGACAGCCCCAATTGCCGCCCGCCCAACACGGCCAGTGCCAGCGGCGTTATCAATATTCCGGCAAGCCAGTGATAGTTCCACGCCGCAGCACCACCAAATGCCGCAAGCGCCACAATGATCCACGCATGAATGATGAGCCATATGCCGCGCCATACGGACAAGGTCGTGATTGCACGCCAGTCATCCGATGCAAAAACGTCGCGTGGGTTGGCTGCTTTTACCGCAGGCATGGAGCATCGCCTTTCATAGCAACTTCATATCGCAGCCAACCCGACCAAGCAAATGCGTTACGCCACAGCCCGTGCCGCAAAGCCTGCCATCGCGGCCTGTGCCTTGCGTGACTCGCTGAAACTGAAAATAGGCCAATCGTGCATCATGCCCGCAAGTTCGGTGAGATCAACCGATGGCACTTTGGCCTTTAACGCTCTGGAATCTGTGACCAAAATGTCATCGCCGCCCGCAAAGGCCAAGATGGGTGGCAAACCATCCCAGTTTCCGAAGATTGGGCTGCACCGTGGATCATTGCGGGGCAAGTCGCCTGCGTACAAACTACCGCCTTCGGCAATGCCGCTGATGGTCAAAATCCCGTCACGCGGTTCCGTTTTCAGTTGGTCGGGATGTGCCGGGTCCAGGTCAAGCCAAGGGCAAATGAGCAGGAGGCCGGCGGGGAGTGTTTGACCGCCGTCGCGTGCCATTTGCGCCAATGCCGCGGTCAAGCCGCCCCCTGCGGAGTCGCCGCCCATGACGAACGGCGCGCCTTTGATGTCGGCTTGATACGCCGCGTAATATGCGCTGGCCCATGCCGTAATGGCTTCGGCTGAGCTTTCCGGCGCGAGCGGATACAGTGGTGCCGTGATCGACCATCCATGTTGCGATGCCATATGGCTTAAGAATTTCCAGTGGATGTCCGTCGCTGAATAGACATAGCCGCCGCCGTGCCAGAACAAAATATGGGCGCTCGGCGCTCTGTCCTTGGGCGCGACCTGCCAGACGGTGCAGCCCTGAAATTCGCTCTGTCGAACGTCAACGTCGCCCTTTGCGATTGGTCGCGGCGCAGGCGCTGCCCGGACTTTGACGATGTTTTGTTGAAACTGCGGGCCGCCTGTAAACATCCGGCGATAATAGCCCGTGGTGCGCAAAACAAATCCAGCAAGGCTGGCGGTAAAACTTGGCATGATTGTATTCCCCCTCATGACAAGCGCTATATCAAGGCAGGGGACCAATCAAGCTGTTCGCTTCCCGACAAGAATTCTTGCCGGGAAGCGCGCAGTTTACTTCGACGCGGCGATCCAGGCATCGATCTTTTTCTCAAGCACGGTCAGCGGCAGTGCGCCGGTGTTCAGAACCTGATTGTGGAATTCGCGCACCTCGAATTTCGTGCCGAGTTCCTTCTTCGCCTTGTCTTTTAGACGCAGGATGGTGAGGGCGCCGATTTTGTAGGCCAATGCTTGTGACGGAATGGCGATGTAGCGCTCGACCTCTGCTGTAGCGTCGGTTTTGCCCATATCACTGTTGGCAAGCATGTAGTCGATTGACTGTTCGCGGGTCCAACCCTTGCTGTGGATGCCGGTGTCGACCACGAGACGCATCGCCCTCAACATTTCATCGGACAGCGTCCCAAAGCGTTGATACGGGTCTTTAAATAGGCCCATCTCGTAACCGAGGGTTTCGGCATATAGCGCCCAACCTTCGACATAGGCCGTGTTGCCGCCAAAACGCATGAACGCGGGAAGCTTTTCATTTTCCTGCGCGATGCTGATCTGGAAATGGTGCCCGGGTGCGCCTTCATGCAGATAAAGCGTGGTCATGCCAGGTGTGGTGCGGCTTGGTAGGTCGTAGGCGTTGAAGTAAAATGTGCCGGGACGGGAACCATCAGGGGTACCCTGTTGATAGCTGCCGCCCGCTTCATACTTCTCGCGAAATTCTTCGTAGGGTTTAATCTCAAGCGGCGCTTTAGGAAGATATTTGAACTGCGTTGAGATCGTTGCGTCGACCTTCTTGCCGATATCGTAATAACCCTGCGTCAGCGCATCACGGCTCGACATTTTGAACTTCGGATCCGAACGTAGATGCTCGAAAAATTCGGGCAGGGTGCCTTTGAAGCGAACTTCATTCTTGATGGTTTCCATACCCGATTTAATCCGGGCGACTTCCGACAATCCCAGATTGTGGATGTCGGCGGCCTTCAAAGGCAGGGTCGTCGTTTGTTCGATCAGATATTGATACAGGCCTTCGCCGCCCTTCATGGCGGACAAGCCGACCTGTTCGCGCGCCAATGGCAAATAGCTATCGCGCAGGAAGTCACGCAGACGGGCATTGACTGGGTACAAACCGTTGACGATGATATCGCGATATTCCGCCGTCAGGCGCGCTTTGTCCGCATCGCTGAAATCCGCAGGGAATTTTAGTACTGGCCCATAATAAGGCGACTCTTCGGTCTTTTGCGCCAATTGTGTGTTCAGCTGGTCGACGACATTGCTGATCGTCATCTTCGTTTCGAATACGCCGGACGCCATGCCTTGGCGGAACCGGCCAATCGATGCGTCCATCAGGAAGATGAATTCCTTGTGGCGCTTCAGGTTGTTTTCGTAATCCTGAACCGTCTTGAACGGCGCTGCACCCTGTCCGCTGGCGAAGGTCGGATAAAAAGTGTGGAAGCCGAAAAAGTGATTGAGTGGACGCACGACCGTCAGGTCCATAATTTCTTTGGACAGGCCCTTCAGCGCGTCAATCTGGCTTTGCTTGTAAACGTCGTATGCAATCTGGTCGGTGTCATTCAACTTTGCGCGGTCGATTGTTTTTAAGCCATCCAGATTGGCCTGTGCTGCGCTGCGTTCGTTGTCGAAATAGGCGTCAGAGATGAAATCGCCAAAGCGGTCCGCATAGCGCATATCGCCGCGGAACATGGCGTTGAGCGGGTTGCGCTTCAGGCTGGCTTCGTCATCCGCAGCGAACAAAGCGGCAAGCCGCTGGCTTTCAGTCGCTACGGCCTCGGTTGTCACTGTTTGCGCGTGCGCTGCGCCAAATGGCACCAACAATGCAGCACTGACGAGAAGAAGAATGCGTGGGCTATGTTTCATATGGGTCTCTCCAAAATTGTGTTGGACGCATCAATTGGATGTTGCGGGCAATTGGCCGCGAATGTCTGACCACTGCTGGCCAGGCACAAGATAAATTCGACAGACGACGGATAATGTGGGGCAGACGATATGCAACATTTGCAATCTCTTGCCGTGGCGCACCCGCAATTAAGATGGCTGCTGCGTGTTTAGTTCAAGCCAGTTATTCTGCCGGTACCATTTTGTAATCACATGCTTCACGCCTCGGGTAACAGGGGTTCCGGTATGCAGCGTTTGATAGTTCAGTGATCCGTCGAGCTTCATATTATTCCAGATGAGCATCATGCCCGCTTGCGGTCGCACGCCAAGGCCAAGATGTGGGAATTCGGTTGTGCCGCCTTCTTCTGGTTCATTGAGGAATATCATCGCAGTCCAGCTGCGCTGGCCGCCGGTAGGTCCTTCCTGAAGCCAATAGCTTTGGTTGGGATGAAAGAAGTCGTGGTGCGCCTTAAACTCCTGACCGACCTGATAACGCTGCCCCTGCATTGTCTCGGCATAGCTGTTGTCGATGCCCAAAACATCGCTCATCCGCGCCTCGATTTTGGCGATGAACGCATCCCAACGGTTCAGGTGACAGCTGAAGCTGGTCCGGAAACCTGCTTGCTCGGTCCCTTTGTACAATGTTGACGGCACGGCATCGGCATCAATTTTGGCGATCAGCGTTTTGCAGTCCGCCGCACCTAAAAAGCCCTGATACACATATAATTGCGCATCAGGGTGCTCGACCGGCTGAACAAGCGGATTGGCATTCAGTCGCTTTGTGACATGCGAACCAATCCGCGACAGCTTTGCCGGATCGTTATTGGAATCGAACTCCTGGGTAGGCGTATCAGGCTGCATATTATCACCGAATCACGGAACGATACGTCCCCTTACCATGACCCACTCCGCCTTTTCGAGAGTGCGGATGTTGGTCAGCGGATTTTCATTTACGGCTACCATGTCGGCGGAATATCCCACGGCGATCCGGCCGATATCATTTTCCATCCCGAGCGTTTTGGCTGCAATGGTCGTTGCGCTGGCCAGCGCCTCGGTTGGGGTCATGCCCGCGTTTACCAGCAAAGCAAACTCACCGGCATTGCTGCCATGTTCAAAGACGCCAGCATCGGTTCCAAAGGCGACAGTCACGCCCATTGCCTTTGCCAGCTTAACCTGACGCCCTGCAAATTCGAGCGCTTGCTTGGCCTTAACCTCAACGGTCGGCGTGTAAATGCCTTTGCCAAGGCGGGCGCGAACGCCCTCCAGTGCCATCAACGTTGGAACCAGCACAGTGCCTTTGGCCTTCATGACCTTCAAAGCGGCTTCATCCGCGAATGTGCCATGTTCGATGGAGTCAATACCGGCTGCCGCCGCTGCCTCAATGCCCCGGGCGCCATGGGCGTGCGCCATGACCTTCAGACCAAGTGAGTGCGCGGTGTTGGCAATGGAGACCATTTCCTCATTCGTGAAATGCGCTTCCAATCCTCTCCCCTGTTGCGAGAGTACACCGCCGGTCGCTGTAATCTTGATGACATCGGCGCCAGCCTTTGACGATTTGCGGACTTTTTCGGCGCACTCAACGGGGCCAGTACAGGTAAAACCCGAATCCAGTGCCGCCAAAACGTCGCTGCGGAAGCCAGTGACATCGCCATGCCCGCCGACGATGGACAATGCTGGACCGGCAGCGACAATGCGTGGGCCAACAATGCGCCCTTCCGCGGTACCACGGCGCAGGACGAAGCCATTATTTTGCGCAGAACCCGCTTCGCGTACGGTTGTGAAACCTGCCTTGACGGTCAGCGCGGCGTTTTTCACGCCCATGACAACGCCCCATTCGTCAGGGTTGACGGCTTCGTCCCGGAAATCATCGCCTGGGTCGCCGGTCAAATGGACGTGAAGGTCTATGAGGCCGGGAACCAATGTTTTGGTCGAAAGGTCGACCACCGTATCTGCCTGAAACGGATTATTTGTGCCTTTGGCGATATTTTTGATGCGCCCGTCTTCGACCAAGATAACCGCTGGGCCGGTTGGACCAGTTGCCGCATCGGGCACCAAATTGCCGACAATGATTGCTTGGGTCGCTGCCAATGAAGGGGCTGAAACACATAAAGCTGCGCCAGCGAGTAATATCTTTCGGAACATCAAAAAACCTCTCTTATGTTTCTGCGCGGTTTCGTTACACGACTTTGTTAAATGGTATGTCCATGACGGGGAACCGTTCCCAGCCGGTGAAATCGAAATGCCACCATTCGTTGGAAAGGCCAACGAAACCCTCGGCTTCCAAATAGCGTTGTAAGCGGCCACGGTTTGCCAATGCGGCCGGGGTTGCACCCATAAAGTCGCGATGGGCCTTTTCGGAAAAATCATCGAATTCGGTCGGCATCTCGACCAGCTGTCCGGTGCGCAGGTCATGCAAAGTCAAATCGACGGCACAGCCTCGATTATGTTTGGACCCGCGTTTCGGGTTCGCCACATATTCTCTCTTGGGCCCAACCGGCGTTGCGTCCCATAATTTTTTGGTTATCCGCCAAGGGCGATAGGCGTCGTAAATTGTCAGGCCAAAGCCATCGGCCTGCGCTGCTTTGCTGGCGCGGGCGACCGCTTGGGCAGCAGGGGCGGCCAAAAAGGCACGCGCTTCGTCGTACAGCACCCGTCCTGTGAAATTGTTGGCTGTTGCATAACGCATATCGAGCTTGATCGTAGGATCGAGTGTGACCAACTCGATCAGGCGCTTAGGATCGTCAGCTTTAATCCGTGCGGCGGCATTGGCGGGGATGAACGACACATCGTGGTCGGGACCAACCGGAACACAGCTGGCCAGCGGAAGTGCCGCCAGCCCAAAAGCAACCTCCCGGCGGGATAAGCTCATTTTGCGTCCTTTGCCAGCCATTCTTCAAGCCATTTGATGGTATAATTTCCATTTTGGAAATCGGGCTCTTCCAACAGCCGTTGATGCAGCGGAATGGTCGTCTTCATGCCTTCAATCACAAATTCGCCAAGCGCACGACGAAGCCGCATCAGGCAGCCTTCGCGGGTCTGGCCATACACGATCAGCTTTGCGATCATGCTGTCATAATATGGTGGAACTTTATAGCCATGATACAGGCCGCTATCCACGCGGACATAGAGGCCGCCGGGTGGGTGGTACCATGACACGGTTCCCGGTGACGGCATGAAGGTTTGCGGGTCTTCGGCGTTAATCCGGCATTCGACGGCATGGCCCGTGAATGTTACATCTTCTTGCTTGAACGAAAGCGGTTTGCCTTCGGCGACTCGGATTTGTTCGCGGACGAGGTCGATGCCGGTAATCATTTCGGTGACCGGGTGCTCAACCTGAAGCCGGGTGTTCATTTCGATGAAATAGAACTCACCATTTTCCCACAGAAACTCGATGGTACCCGCGCCGCGATAGCCCATGTCAGCCATGGCCTTGGCACAGATATTGCCCATGCGGTCACGTTCAGCGGTTGCAAGAACCGGCGATGGGGCTTCTTCGAGCACTTTTTGGTGACGCCGTTGCAGCGAACAATCGCGTTCGCCCAAATGGACGGCATTGCCATTGCCATCACCAAAAATCTGGAATTCAATGTGCCGCGGGTTGCCGAGATATTTTTCGAGGTAGACCGTCGCATCGCCAAAGGCGGCTTTTGCTTCCGACCCTGCTTGCTGCATTTGGGTCTCAAGCTCTTCTTCGCCGTTGACGACCTTCATGCCGCGGCCACCGCCACCCGACGCAGCCTTGATGATTACCGGATATCCGATTTCGCGCGCAATTGCTTTGGCTTCGGCGACATCTTCAATTGCGCCGTCAGAGCCGGGTACAAGCGGCAAACCCAATGCGCCTGCCGAACGCTTCGCTTCAACCTTGTCACCCATCGTGCGGATATGTTCGGGCTTGGGGCCGATCCATTTGATGTTATGGCTCTCGACGATTTCCGCAAACTGCGCGTTTTCCGACAGAAAGCCGTAGCCGGGGTGGATGGCGTCAGCATGGCTGATTTCCGCGGCTGAAATAATCGCCGGAATATTCAAATAGCTGTCGGTTGCAGATGGCGGTCCGATGCAAATGGCTTCGTCGGCGAGGCGCACATGCATGGCGTCGGCATCCGCAGTGGAATGCACAGCAACGGTCTTGATCCCCATTTCATGCGCCGCACGGTGAATGCGCAGCGCGATCTCGCCGCGGTTGGCGATAAGGATTTTTTCGATTGCCATAGGTTAAGCAATCACCAGCAATGGCTGGTCAAATTCGACAGGCTGCCCGCTTTCCACGTAAATCGCGGTGACCGTTCCTGCATTTGGCGCGATGATGGGGTTCATGACCTTCATCGCCTCAATGATCAGGACGGTGTCGCCTGCCTTCACTTGCTGACCAACGCTGACGAACGGTGCAGCATCGGGCTCAGGCGTTAGATAGGCGGTGCCTACCATTGGCGATTTCAAGGCATTTGCTGCAGTCGCAGGTGCGCTTGGGGTTTCATGGGCCGCAGCAACAGCGGGTGCCGCAACAGCAACGGGCGCAGCAGCCATCGGCGCTGCAACCGCAGTCATGGTCCGGGACACGCGAATTTTGCGCTCGCCGTCCTCAACCTCAATTTCGCTGAGACCGGTGTCGTTCAACATGGCCGCGAGTTCACGGACAAGGTCCGTATCAACCTGCATGCTGCCAGTATTTCCTGTTTTCGCCGCCATTTAAAACTCCTTGCGCCCGTAAACTTGCAATGATGCGCCTAATGTCAAACTTGCAACGCCGCGTCTAGCGCCAGTTCGTACGACTTTGCGCCATGACCTGCAAACACCGCCTGTGCGCCCATGCTGACATAGCTTAAATGCCTGAATGCTTCGCGCTTGTGCGGATCAGACAAATGTACCTCGAAAACCGGAACGGTGATGGCCTTTATGGCATCGAGTATCGCCACGGATGTGTGGGTGTATCCTGCGGCGTTTAACAACACCGCCTTGGCGCCGACAGCTTGAGCCTCTTGCAACCAATCGACGAGATGCCCTTCATGATTTGACTGACGAAAGTCGATAGACGCGCCGGCTGCCCGCGCGCGGTCATCAAGATGTCCGGCAATGTCATCAAGCGTGTCTGTGCCGTAAATTTCGGGCTCTCTGGTACCAAGTAAATTGAGATTTGGTCCGTTCAGAACAAAGATTATCGGCTTATCAGCCAAAGGACGTCCCCTGATATTGTCAAAGCAGCGGTTGCGAACCGCATCGATCCCGCACTATATGCGCGTCGATAAAAATAGCGAGATGAAATGACCTCTTCCCTGACCACCGATTCTATCTCCCTCACGCTGAATGGCGATCCGCGACAATTCGGGGCCGGGGCAACCGTTGCTGACCTTGTCCGCGATATTGGGCTGGATCCGGCCAAGGTCGCGGTCGAGCGCAATCTCGAAATCGTGCCGCGTTCTACATTGGAAAATGTCCACTTGGCGGACGGTGATGTTTTGGAAATCGTTCATTTTGTGGGCGGCGGGCAAGATGATAGCTGGTCCGTCGCGGGGCGCCATTTCACATCGCGGCTGATCGTCGGTACCGGCAAATATAAGGACTTTGAACAAAACGCTGCTGCGTTGGTGGCATCGGGCGCCGAAATTATCACGGTTGCCGTGCGCCGCGTCAACGTATCAGATCCCAAAGCGCCGATGTTGACGGATTATATCGATCCGAAAAAATATACCTATCTGCCGAACACCGCAGGCTGCTTTACCGCCGACGACGCGATACGCACGCTGCGTCTGGCGCGTGAGGCGGGCGGTTGGGACTTGGTAAAGCTTGAGGTGCTCGGCGAAGCGAAAACGCTCTACCCCGATATGCGCGAAACATTGAAGGCGACCGAAATATTGGCGAAGGACGGATTCCTACCAATGGTCTATTGTGTAGATGATCCCATCGCCGCCAAGCAGCTTGAGGATGCCGGTGCAGTCGCGGTGATGCCTTTGGGCGCGCCAATTGGTTCGGGGCTGGGCATTCAAAACCGCGTGACGATCCGCTTGATTGTCGAGGGCGCGAAAGTGCCCGTGCTGGTCGACGCGGGTGTCGGGACGGCATCTGACGCGGCAGTGGCCATGGAATTGGGCTGCGATGGTGTGTTGATGAACACGGCTATCGCGGAAGCCAAGGACCCCGTTGCTATGGCGACAGCGATGAAGCTTGCCGTCCAGTCAGGACGCATGGCCTATTTGGCGGGTCGCATGGGACGGCGGATGTATGCTGATCCGTCCAGTCCGCTTGCGGGTCTGATCTAAACAATCCCGGTCGCCCTCTTTGGCGGACTCCGGCAAACAAAGCCGGAGTTTGCTATTTTCCGGCGAGCCGTTTGACCTCTGCCAGATATTTGCGTCCGATGCGCATCGACAGGTCCTCACCCAGCAACGCATGCCACACACCGCCGCCTTCGTGGCGCAGACCCGTGATCAGGTCCCGGCGCACAATATGGCTACGGTGGATGCGTTGGAATTGTTCGGGGTCAAGCCGTTGTTCAAGCGTCGAGATTGTCTGGTGCAGCAAATAACTGCGCCCGCCAGTATGCAGCCGCATATAATCGCGCTCGGCCTCAATGCGCTCAATATCCATTGCGGCAATGCGGATGAGTTCGGCGCGATGTGATACCCAAAATTCATGCGCATAACGGCTGTCGGATTTCGACGTTGTGTTGGCAGGACTGGTCTCTGCCTCTTGTGTGCCAGCCGCGCGCGTAATGGCGCGGCCCAGCCGCTCGCTCGATACGGGTTTTAAAACATAATCGACGACATCAAGGTCAAAGGCTTCGACCGCAAAATTATCGTAGGCCGTAATCAAAATGATCGCCGGCTTTTTGTGCATCAGGCCCAGTGCACGCGCGGCGTTGATGCCGTCCATTTTGGGCATGCCGATATCGAGGAAAATCAGGTCCGGCGTGAGCTGTTGCGCAATGCGCAGCGCCTCTACGCCATTATTCGCGGTGCCCACGACCTCGATCGCTGGATGATCGGCGCTAAGGGTTTCCAGCCGTTCGATGGCCAAAGGTTCATCGTCAACAATCAAGGTGCGTAGACGCTTCATGCCGCAATCCTGTGGCTTAACGGCAGAGTGAGTATCGCGATGAACCCGCCGCTTTTGACAGACCGTGTATCGAGCCGCGCCGCGGACTTATATCGCGCCTCCAGCCTATCGCGCACATTGGCAAGGCCAATGCCATTTCCGCCGACATGTGCTGCGTCAACAGTCTCTCCGTCATCAATGACACTCAGCACCAGATTATCATCGCGGTGATCCGCGCTGATCGCAATGGAGACCGGCCGTGTTGCCCGCGACACGCCATATTTAATGGCATTTTCGACAAGCGGCTGGAGAATGAGTGCAGGCACATGCTGGTTCATCAGCTCAGGCGGAATGTTGATGCTGACGCGCAGTCGCTTGGGATAACGCACGCTTTCGATTTCCAGATACAGACGTTGCAGTTCCACTTCCTCCTCAAGCGTGACATCCTCCAACGGATCGGAAGACAGGCTCGTCCGGTAAAAGTTGGACAAGTTCTGGATCATGGCTTCGGCCTCTTTGGGCTTACCGGTGATGACCAGGCTTGAGAGCGAGTTCAGAGTATTGAAAAGGAAATGGGGATTGACCTGATACCGCAGCGATCGCAGCTCGGCATCTTGTGCCGCTTGCGCAAATCTGGATGTTTTGCGTTCGGCTTCGCGCACTTCACGCGCATAGCCGATGGCGACATATAGCGAGCTCCACGCGATCAGGAAAAAATAATGGGTGACGGAAATGTCGGCGATTTCTTGCCAGAAGGACAGCCCCAATTGGGCCTTCAAATCTTCAATACTGCGCCCAACGCTGGGGTCTTTGAAAAGGCTGATCGGGTCGTACAGGTTGAAGATATAGAAATTTGCGGACGCAAGGGCGATGGCACAGGGAATTGCGCCCAGAAACGCGACGCTGACGCGGAAACCCAGCGGCCGCCGATCCGCCAACCGCAGACCAGTATATAAAATCCAAGTGACCAATACGCCCACCAGCGCAACGATGAGACGCCGTTCAAATAGCACCGCCTGCGCTGGAAAATCGAGCAATGCCGCGCGCAGCGACAGGATGAGCGCGTAAAGAGCCCAGAATCCGATGATCGTGAGCAAAGCCATTTGATGGCCAATCAGTGCTTTTCGCGACGTGATATTATCCATAGCCTTTCATACCGGATTTTCAGCCGGTTGCACCAGGCCTACCGTTTCTCGTCGAACGCTTCGTCGATTTCGTCGAATGTTTTGCCGCTGGCTGCTTAATCCGGTTTGCGCTGATAGCGGAAATACCAGACTTCATGCCCTAAACGGCGGGCCTTGGCTTCATAGCGCGTTTCGGGCCATCCGCCGGGCCGGCTTTGGAAGTCTGCTGCGGCTTCGCACAGCCAGTTATATTGGTGCCGGTGGCGCTGCATGACCATGAGGGCGTGGCGCAAATATACGGGGTGATCGGTGCCAAACCGGAATTCCCCGCCGGGTTTCAATTTTGCGTGGATGAGATCAAGCGGACCATCGTTCATCATCCGGCGCTTCACATGCCGCGCTTTGGGCCAAGGATCGGGATGCAGCAGATAGACGAAGGCGAGCGACTTGTCGGGCACGCGGCGCAGTATTTCCAGCGCGTCGCCCATATGCAAACGTACATTGCGCAGCGCGCCTTCACGCACATGCGACAGCGCTTGCGCGACTCCGTTCATGAACGGTTCGCAGCCTATAAATCCGTGGTCGGGTAAAAGGTCGGCGCGGTAAGCCAGATGCTCACCGCCGCCAAAGCCGATTTCAAAGTGCATGGCGCGATCGTCGCCGAACAATTGCATGCTGCCCAGCTCGCCCGTTTCCGGCACCGAAATTTGCGGCAAAAGATTGTCGACCAGATCAACCTGTTCGACACGCAACTTCTTGCCCTTTGAACGGCCATATAGGCGGTTCAGTGTCGTGGGGTCTCCGGGCTTGTTCGCAGTCATAGCGGTGGCGGCTAAACTTTCAGCCGCCACGCTGCAAGTGTAATCAGGCGAGAGCTGCCTTCAAATCTTCGACAAGGTCGGTGCGTTCCCAAGGGAAGAAATCACCTTCGGGCTTGCGTCCGAAATGCCCATAAGCCGCAGTCTTGCGATAGATTGGCTTGTTAAGGCCAAGATGCGTACGAATGCCGCGCGGGGTAAGTCCGCCCAGCTTTTCGATATTCATGATTGCAGCTTCAATCAGGTTATCACCAACTGTGCCGGTTTCATGTGTATCGACATACAGCGAAAGTGGCTTTGAAACGCCAATCGCATAAGCCAGCTGGATGGTGCAGCGGGTCGCAAGGCCAGCGGCAACAATGTTCTTCGCCAAATAGCGCGTGATGTACGCCGCCGAGCGGTCAACCTTCGTCGGATCCTTGCCGCTGAATGCGCCGCCGCCATGGGGCGCTGCGCCGCCATAGGTGTCGACGATGATCTTGCGGCCAGTTAGGCCAGCGTCACCGTCAGGGCCGCCGATTTCAAAGCTGCCGGTCGGGTTGATGTGATAGATTGTATCACGCAGCAACACTGGCGGAATAATGTCGGCCACAACCTTGCGGACATAGGCGTGCAGTTCCGCCTCCTTGTCACCCGTGTCATAACCCGCAGCGTGCTGGGTCGAAACGACAACAGCGGTTGCGGCGACTGGCAAGCTGCCTTCATAGCGCAGGGTAACCTGGCTCTTTGTGTCTGGTTCAAGGAACGGGGCTGCGCCGGAATGGCGGTCAGCGGCCATACGTTCCAATATCTTGTGGCTGTAATAGAGCGTTGCCGGCATCAGGTCGGGCGTTTCGTCGGTCGCGTAGCCAAACATGATGCCCTGATCGCCAGCGCCCTCATCCTTGTTGCCCGATGCATCAACGCCTTGTGCGATATGCGCGGATTGGCCATGCAGATTGTTTTCAAAGCGGAATGTTTTCCAATGGAAACCATCTTGCTCGTAACCTATTTCTTTCACGGTGCGGCGAACGGTGGCTTCGATTTCTTCCTGCGCGCCGGGTGCCCATGCGCCATCTTCATAGACGCCTTTGCAGCGGATTTCACCAGCAAGCATAACCAACTGAGTCGTGGTCAGGGTTTCGCACGCGATGCGGGCTTCGGGGTCTTTAGAAAGAAATAGGTCGACGATTGCGTCGGAAATTTGGTCCGAAACCTTGTCTGGGTGCCCTTCGGACACGGATTCGGAAGTGAAAAGGTAATTTGCGCGCATGGTTGTTCCAGTCTGTTGGCTGTGTCTGCGTATAAAGAATTCTTTATATCGTTTCTCGCCCTTAGCGAGAACGCGTGCGGCGGGCAAGTGGTAACAGCGCACATGCGATGAGCAGCCCTGCAAAGCCGAGCGGCAATATATTTCCAAAACGTGCGAACAATGTCGGCGCCTTGGCCTGCGGCACAACTGCGTCGATCCGGCCCGCTGTTCCAAGCGGCAGGCTTTTGATGATCCGGCCGTTCGCATCGATGACGGCGCTGATACCGGTTGGTGTGGCGCGTACGACGGGTAAGCCTTCTTCGATTGCACGGAGACGCGCCTGTGCCAAATGCTGTGGCGGGCCAATGGTGCCGAACCACGCGTCGTTCGATGGATTAAAGATGAAGTCTGGCCTGTTCTTGCGGTCGGTAACTTGGCCCGAGAATATCACTTCATAACAAATCTGGATGCCGATTTTGACCGGCTTGCCGTTCAGATTGACTGTCATCGTTTCCGCACCCGGGCCCGGCCAGAAATCGAGGTCACCGGGTACCAATCGCGCCAAACCCAGAGGCTTTAGTAACCACGGCAGTGGCAGATATTCTCCATAAGGGACAAGATGCGCCTTGTCATAATGGCCCAAGAGATTGCCGTTAGAATTCATCGCCGAAACGCTGTTGCGTGCAGCGACCAATTGGCCGTTTTCAATCACAAGCCGGTTTGCGCCCATGAACAAAACATCGCCGTCACCCATCAGCGTCGTCAGCCGCGCCCGCGCGCCGCCCGCGCTTTCGCCCGGCTGGCCCTGATAATAACGATAGGGATAGCCGTCTTCCAAATAATCCGGAATTGCGGCTTCGGACCACAAGACGAGGCGCGGGCCTTGATTGGGCATCGGGCGGCTGTTCATCGCCAGCTTGGCAAAGTTGATCGCGTCATAGCCCGGCGCATATTTGTCGGCTTGGCTGATGTTGGGTTGCGCGATGGTCAGTGCGACAGGCGCTCTATCTGTTGCGCTTTGATCGTAGGAGCTTCGCCCAGTGATAGCGACTGTTGCGATCGCAAATAATATTAAACCGCCAAGAAAATAGCCGGTCCGCGCGCCATCGCCGCGTTCAACGCCAGATTCTGACGTCCACAAAGTTACGAACTTTAGGATCATCCCGACAACAAGAAGCATGACCCCCGAAAGGCCATAGGTTCCAAGGGCGGTCGCAGGTTGCGAAAGATATGGAACCGACAGGGTGATCACACTGAGCGGGTTCCAGACATAGCCGGTGAACACCCAACTGCGCAGCCATTCGGTGATGATCCACAATCCAGCAAAAGCGAGGATGAGGTGGAGGGTGGGTGTGGGCCTTATGTTCTCGTCATCTCGACCAGAATCACGAACGGCGTTCATTGTGCGGTGATTGATCCAATAGGCGCCAGCTGCGGCCAATGCGGGATACACCGCCAAATATAGCGCCAGCCCGAATACCGCGATGTAACCAAGCCATATCGGCATCGCTGCCTGAAAGGTGAAGGCGACCGCAATCCATTGATTGCCAAAGGTGAAATGCCCGACCCCGAAAAGCCAGCCAAGCATGAATGCGCGCTTTACGTCGGGCGCTTGGCTTATCAGCTGGATGAGTAATGCGAAACAGATGAGCGTCAGCGGCCAAAGCCCCCAAGGTTCAAATCCGTACGCCGATAATGCGCCAGCGCCGATAGCGGTCCAGCGGGGAAATGTGCGAAGCAGGGCCAAGAATTTCTGCATGGCCCGCCTTTGCCCTCCATATATGACAATTGCAATCGCACAAAAGTCGTCGTTGCTTGCGGTTCAGGCTTTCGATGCTAATTCATCGCGATGATTATTTTTGTGTATGCGCTCGCGCTTTCTTCCCCATCCGCCCTGACTGAAACGCATCAGTCGGATATCGCTTGTGTTGCGACACTCGCGACCTTGGCGGAGCGACAGCGGCTTGGCACCGCGCCGTCCGATGTACCCAATGTCGGGCAATCGGGAAAACGATGGGCCGGCATCGTCGGCAGCCGCATCACCGAACAAAGCGGCCAACCGCGTGAGTTGGTTGCGGTTGCCATGGCCGAAGCTGCGAAAGCCGAATTTCAGGGCCCAAGCGATCCGGCGACAATCAACAAATGCGCGATGCAAATGTCGCAGGAACTCGCTACTGCCGATTTTTCCGATCAACCACTTCCAAAACCGGTGACATCAAAATGAGCTTACGCCCCTTCCACTTGGCCTTTCCCGTCCATGACTTATCCGAAGCGCGGCGCTTTTACGGCGACATCATGGGGTGCCCCGAAGGGCGCGCGTCCGATCACTGGGTCGACTTCGACTTTTTCGGACACCAGATCGTCGCGCATCTCGATCCCAATGCGCGATCCGTTTCCACGCATAATCCGGTGGATGGCCACGACGTTCCCGTACCCCATTTTGGCGTGGTTCTGACGATGGAGCAATGGGAATTGCTGGCCGCCCGCGTCACCGCCGCTGGCATCCGCTTTGGTATTGCACCCCATGTCCGGTTTAAAGGCGAAATTGGCGAACAGGCGACGATGTTCTTCTGTGACCCGAGCGGCAATGCACTGGAATTCAAGGCATTCGCCGACGACGCAAATCTGTTCGCGCGTTAACGGACCTTATTCGCCATTTTCCGGCGTAGCGGGTTCGCTTGTCTCGCTGTTTTCATTTTCAAACGTCATCGACGGTTCGCCAGTGATGGCCGGAATGTCTTCAATTTCTGGAGCGGCAACGGGCATTTCGTCGCTTGGTTTGGTCACATTTTCAGCGGGCTGCCGCTTTGGTGCTTCCGGAGCGTTAGCTTCATTGGTCTCAACCGGCGCGGCAGTCGTGCTTTGGCCCGCATCGAGATAAGATCGCGTGGCCATGGCGGCCACGACAATGATGGTGACGACCGCGATGAAAGTGACGATTTTGCGTGAACAGCTGTCCATGACCGCTTTCCAATATTGTAAGTACCCCGCGTGCGGCGGTGCTAGCTTGCTTTAATCGTTGTGACGTTCGAGCAGACATCACTTTTGCTCGCGCCATTACCAGCCAGCGTCGTGAACGCAAAAAATCCGCCGACGACCGCCACCAGAAACGCGGCGGTGACCCACGCCAAATATTTGTCGATAAATGCCTTGATAGGGCGTCCGAATTTCCAGAACAAAAATCCGACCAGCATGAACTGGAATGCCCGGCTTAACACGCTGGCCCAGATGAAGGTGAACAGGTCCATTTTGATGAAACCTGCAGTCAAGGTCAGCAGCTTGAACGGAATGGGGGTCGCGCCCTTGATCAAAATAATCTCCGCGCCAAATTCGCGCAGATAGCATGCTGCAGCGGGAAAGCTGTCCCATAGCCCAAGCGCTTTCAGCAGCGCGGTGCCAATGGTTTCATAGGCAAAATAGCCAATGGCATAGCCAAAGAGCCCGCCCATGACGGACGCTAAGGTACAAATCGCCCCATAGCGCAATGCTTTGTCCGGGCGCGCAAGACACATCAACCCGAGCAGCGGGTGCGGTGGTATCGGGAAGAATGAGCTTTCGATGAAGGAAAACAGGAACAGCCAGCGTTCGGCATGGGGGTGCCCAGCTTTTTCCATCATCCAATCATATAGGCGTTTCAACATTGTCTGCGGCGTTAAACCGCGAACGGCCACAAGTGCAAGCTTTTAACCCTCGGGCATATTCCGTGCGATGTCCGCATCCGGTGCCCGCGTGGCCTCGCCGGCGGGCGCGAATAGGAAATAGCCCGCGATGACCATCATCAGCATGATCAGGACTTTTAACAGGTCACGCATATCCTGCGCGCGCAAGCGCCGTTTCGACCGTCTGCGGGACGGCAATGGTTTTCCAGATATGTCGAGAATATTGGCCATTGAATACTCCTTGGCCAGCAAAACCCCAGCGCGTCGCATATGTTCCGCAATCGGCCGATTATGTTTTCCTTGGCCACTTATGCAGCAACAGGACTTGCATTCTGTCGCGCGAATGCACAGCGGGTGGAAATGGAATTTGATAACTTCGAAACAGACGCCTTCTTGCGCGATTATTGGCAGAAAAAGCCGCTGCTTATCCGCAATCCGTGGCGCAATTGGCAAAACCCGCTTGAGCCCGATGAGCTTGCTGGCCTCGCGTGCGAAGAAGAAGTGGAGTCGCGCCTGATTTGCCAGACCGCCAAGGGCTGGGAGATGGAGCAGGGGCCACAGCATGAGGATCGCTTGGGCGGCCTTGGTGAATCGCATTGGACTTTGCTGGTGCAGGCGGTCGATCACCATGTGCCGATGGTGGCTGACCTCATCGCGCCGTTCCGTTTTATCCCCAACTGGCGGATTGACGATGTCATGGTCAGCCTTGCCGCGGACCAAGGCGGCGTTGGCCCGCATTTCGACCAATATGATGTTTTCCTGATTCAGGGCCACGGCCGCCGCCGTTGGCAGATTGGGCCGCATTGCGACGCCGATAGCCCGCTGGTGCCGCATGAAGACCTAAAGCTGCTCGCAGAATTTGAGGCGACCGAAGAATGGGTGCTTGAACCCGGCGATATCCTGTATGTCCCGCCCGGCATCGCGCATAATGGCGTTGCGGTGGGTTCGGACTGCATGACCTATTCGGTTGGCTTTCGTGCGCCGTCGCGCGCCGACCTGCTGGGGCATTTTGTCGATGATATGCTTGAGCAGATTGCCGAAGACGATTTGTACCGCGATCCGGATTTGTCGGCTCAGGCCAACCCGGGCGAGATTATGCCCGACGCCTTGGCGCGCTTGCACCGGATGACGCTCGATTCGCTTTCCGACCCGCGCGCCTTTGCCCGTTGGTTTGGCATGTTCAATAGCACGCCCAAATATGCCGAAATGGACTGGCGGCCTGAAACCCCCGTTGCAGCGGACGAGGCGCGGAAATTTGTTGGCGATCAGGCCCCGGTGTCGCGCAATCCGGCAAGCCGGTTGGCATTTGTGGGCGATGGCGCGCATGCCGTGATGTTCTTTGCCGATGGCGCATGTTTTGACTGCGGGGCGGAGACAGCCGATCTGGCGCGGAAACTGTGCGCGCAAGATGCCTTGGTCCTCGACGCTGCTCTTGCGTCAGTGGACGCCGCAATCGACCTGCTGACGCAGCTGTGCAACATGGGGTGCATCGCGTTCGAAGGCGAAGATTGATTTGCGCACGCGGCTGAGCATTTGCCGAAGAAAGGCGGGGTACGCGGCGGAGGCGGAGGCCATTGCCGCAATGACGGCAGCGACAATCACGCTGCGCCATTACCGCTGCGACCGATGCGGCCAATATCATCTGACGAGCCGGACCAAGGGCAAGCGTGTGCCGCGACCGGCGGATTAAACCCTTGCGTCAGACCTCGCGCCAACTGCCGGGGGCAAGATCGTCCAGCGTCCAATCACCAACGCCATGGCGCACCAGCCGCAATGTCGGGTGGCCAACTGCGGCGGTCATGCGGCGCACTTGCCGGTTGCGGCCTTCGCGGATGACAAGTTGTATCCAGCTGTCGGGCACGGTCTGGCGGACGCGGATAGGCGGATCGCGCGGCCAAAGCTGCGGGTCGGCAATGCGCTCTGCCTCGGCAGGCAAGGTCATCCCGTCCTTCAACTGCACACCGCGCCGCAATTGGACGAGCGCATCATCGGAAACCACGCCCTCAACCTGAACGCGGTAGATTTTGGGCAGCTTGTACCGCGGATCGGAAATGCGCGCCTGCAACCGCCCGTCGTCGGTCAGGATCATCAGCCCTTCGCTGTCCATATCCAACCGACCAGCGGGATAGACGCCGGGCACGTCGATAAAGTTGGACAAGGTCGGGCGCGGCGAACCGGCGGTTCCCTTGTCGGTAAATTGCGGCAAGACGCCATAAGGCTTGTTGAACAGAATGACGCGCGACATCCCTAACCCATAGCGAAGCCGCCAGAAAAGGGGAAATCATCTTCTCAGCGCGTAAAATCATAACCAAATAGGTTAATATATATTGACATCGTAACGTTATTTGGTTAGTGTTGGGCGTAGTCGAAAATTGCGATATGGATAGGCGGTGACTGGCGCTATCCGGTTGTCCATGACGGGATGCGGCTTTGGGACAGGTCAGTTGGTCGAGATAGCATGTACACGGACGGTGTTTGGCGAAGCGGCCCAATTATCACAAACCCGTCTGGTGGGGCAGTCGTGGACACCGAAGCGCGTGCTACAATCGGTGCGATGTTACAGTATTTCAGATTGATAGGCATATTGACGCGTTAACCGACCGCATCGCGAAAACACCGCCAGTATTTGGATTAAATGTGAATAATAGCGACATTTTAGCAACAGTGTAGGTACATAGCGACTTGCATCGATGGAACAGAATCGATAGACTTATGTTCTAGAATTTCAGTTCTTAAGATAGAAAAGGGGAAAGTTGATGCGTAAGTTAGCCATAGGTTTGGTGCTCGCTTCTACTGCTCTGGCATCACCGGCTTTGGCCCGCGACGACCAGTGGTATGTTGGAGTCGATGGCGGTGCCATGATATTAGAAGACTTGGCTTTGGATATCGGCACATTGAAGAATGCTGCATCGGTTGACACAAGCAAGGGTTATGATTTCGGCGGCGTGGTCGGCTATGATTTCGGCGGTTTTCGTCTTGAATCAGAAGTTTCGTATCGTCAGGCTGATGTAACTGGTTTCAATAGCCAGACTCCACAGATTACTGGCGGTGCAACAACTGCACTCGCACGTAGCGGTTCGTACAAAATTGCCGGCGATGCAAGCGCATTGAGCTTCATGGTCAATGGTCTTTTGGATTTCGGCGACGATGACGGCCTTCAGGGCTTCGTCGGCGGCGGCGTTGGAGTTGCTCGCGTTGACGTGCAGGCCGTTTTCGGTGCTCCATCGTTCCTCGATGATTCGGACACTGGCTTTGCATGGCAGGCTCTTGCGGGCATCCGTGCGCCACTGAGCGATAGCTGGGACATCGGTATGAAGTACCGTTTCTTCAACGCAAACAACGTTGGTCTTGTTGACCGTCTTGGTCGCGCTGTTGACACGCGCTTCCGTTCGCACAGCATCATGGGTAGCCTGATTTACAATTTCGGCGGTGCACCTGCGCCAGTTGAAGTTGCAGCACCCCCACCACCGCCACCATATGTGGCACCACCAGCTCCACCGCCACCACCACCACCGCCGCCACCACCAGCGCCAGTGTGCAACACCGGTCCTTACATCGTATTCTTCGATTGGGATAAGTCGAACTTGCGTCCTGACGCAGCATCGGTTCTGGACAACGCTGTTGCTCAGTACTCGAACTGTGGCACAGCGAAGGTTATGCTTGCTGGTCACGCCGATAAGTCGGGTACCGCAAAGTACAACGTTGGTCTCTCCGAGCGTCGTAACACCACCGTACGTTCTTACCTTGAGTCCAAGGGCGTTGCCGGCGGTGCAATTGCAACCGAAGCATTCGGTGAAACTGCGCCATTGGTTCAGACTGCAGATGGTGAGCGTGAACCGCAAAACCGTCGAGTTGAAGTCACTTACGGTCCAAACTCGGGAATGTAATTCCGAACGGACGAATATGTTAAAAGAAAGGCCGGTCGAAAGACTGGCCTTTTTTTTGTGTCGTTAACAGATGCAGCTGAAAGTTTCGCGATCCTACGCAGCTTTTGCTTTTACCCTAGCACGGACAGTGGCCGCCTCGAGCAGCCTTGTTTCAAGTGATTTCAGCTTGGTCTTGTTTTCAATTTTTGCACCGAAAAGATCTGTCGCATAGAATGTATCTACTGCGCGTTCGCCATAGGTTGCGATGTGCGCACTGTGCAGTGTTACCTTTGACTCGAACAGAGCCAGTGCCAAATTGTTCAGCAATGCCGGCCGATCCAACGCGTTCACCTCTACAACGGTGAAGCGGTTAGAGGCCTGATTATCGATCAACACCGAAGGCGCAATTTTAAATGCGTCGGCGCGTCGTAGAGCCTTTGGCTTGGCATCAAGTTGAGTCATCAACTTTGCACGGTTGGTCAATGCCTCCTCGATATTGCGTGCCAAGCGTTCCAATTGCCCCTGCTCGCGAAATGGACGGCCGACTGGATCTTGGATCAGGAAATTATCGATCGCCATCCCGTCGCTGCTTGTGTGGATCCGCGCATCGATGATGTTTCCACCCGCCAAGTGAATTGCACCTGCAATCCGATAAAATAAGCCGGGATGGTCGGCCGCGAACACAGTGACGAGCGTGGCTCCCCGGTCGGGGTAATAGCAGGCATCAATAGCAAGCTCGGTGCCTTCATTCTCCAATAAATGCCGTGCATTGCGCTCAATGATATCGTCTGGCTCCGCTATCCAATAAGCGTCGGGTAATATCTTTGCGAAATGCGCAAATTTTTCCGGTGACAACCGTAACGCTGACGCCAGCTTCGATTTTTTAGAAGCGATGCGTTCGTCGCGGCCACGTTGTTTGTGGCCAAGCCGCAGCACTTCTTCAGTGGCTTCGAAAAGATCGGATAATAATTGGCGTTTCCAACTGTTCCAGACGCCTGGGCCAACGGCGCGAATGTCCACCACGGTCAAGACGAGCAGCAATTTCAACCGTTCAGGTGACTGAACGGCCTGCGCAAAATCCAGTATCGTTTTGAAGTCCGCAAGGTCACGTTTGAACGATGTCGCGGACATCAACAAATGGTGACGTACCAACCAAGCGACTGTTTCGGTCTCTGCGGCTGTTAGGCCAAGTCGCGGGCATAGTGACTCAGCGACCTGAGCGCCTATGACGCTGTGGTCTCCGCCGCGCCCCTTTGCAATATCGTGCAGCAAGGTTGCGACATACAATACCCTTCTGCTGATGATATTCCGCATTATGGCCGCCGAAAGCGGATGATCCTGCTTCAGGTTTCCGTTTTCGATGTTTGCCAATAGTCCAATGGCGCGGATCGAGTGTTCGTCGACGGTGTAATGATGGTACATGTCAAACTGCATTTGCGCGACCACGCGCCGGAAATCGGGAATGAACCGACCAAAAATTGTCGACTCGTTCATCCAACGCAGCACGGTTTCAGGATCGCGGCGTGACGTCAAAATATCTAAAAAGAGCGCGTTGGCGCGCGGGTCCTTTCGGACCGCCTTATCCACAAGCCGGGAATCACGCTGAGCGGTCCGCATGGCTGAAGGGTGAATTTCCAGCTCATGCAAATCTGCGAGGTGGAAAATTTCCAATAGCCGAACTGGGTCTTCTGCGAAAAATTGATCATTGGGTAATGCCAAACGACCGCGGTCAAGTTGGAAACCGTTGAGCTTACTTGGTTTCCGGATAAAACTTGGAATGAACCGACGGCCCTTTTTGGCCATGGCTTCGTCCAAGTGGGCCAAGAATAAGCCAGTAACGTCGCCTACGGTTTTGGCATTCAAGAAATAATAATGCATGAACCGTTCAACAGCCGAACGACCCGGGCGATCAGCGAACTGCATTTGTTCGGCCACTTCCCGTTGCAAATCAAACGTGAGGCGTTCCTCTGCGCGGCCGGTAATATTGTGCATATGGCAACGAACGGACCAGAGGAAATTTTCTGCTTTCCTGAAGCGGTTATATTCCTCGACCGACAACAGCCCAACATGGACGAGATCAGATGCCGTTGAGACCTTGTGGATATATTTCCCAATCCAATACAAGGTATGCAAATCCCGCAAGCCACCTTTGCCGTCTTTGATATTGGGCTCCACAACATAGCGGCTGTCGCCCATGCGCTTGTGCCGTTCATCGCGTTCGGCCATTTTTAAGCGCACAAAATCGGGTGCGGTATTTGCGACCACTTCGTTCCAGAAGCGTAATGCCGCCTCTTCGTACACGGCACGGTCGCCCCAAACGAACCTGCTTTCCAAAAGCGCGGTACGGATCGTCAGATCTTCTTGCGCCATTTTCACGGTCTCATCCAAAGACCGGCTGGATTGGCCCACTTTCAGGCCGAGATCCCAGAGAAGGTACAAAATCGCTTCGACGACTTGTTCGGTCCATGAGCTCCTTTTGTAAGGGGTAACAAACCCGATATCGACGTCGCTATGTGGCGCCATCTCGCCGCGGCCATATCCGCCCACAGCAAGGATAGCGATCCGTTCCGATGCTGAGCGGTTCGCCGCGGGATATGCGTGGACTGTCACATAGTCGTAAATGAGCCGGACAATCTGATCGACCAGAAAGGCTTGCTCCGCGGACGCGCGATAACCCTGTGACGGGTTTTCACCCAGTCGTCGTTTGATTTCGGCCCGTCCGTCCGCCAATGCGACTTGCAAAAGTTCGAGAAACTGCGGACGGCACCGCTGAGGACCATTTTCCGCAACAATAAAGTCAACTTTATCGGCAAGCGCAGTCCTGTCGATAATGTCGCGTTGCTTTATAATCCGGTCAGGTACTGAAGTCATATAGACTCTCTAGGCCCGATCACGTCCTATGTCAGCATCAAGCAGAAACCTTTGCATTATATTCCCGGCGCAAAGCAACGCGGTCGATTTTCTGCGTGCCCAGGCGCGGCAATGGTTCCGCCACTTGCCAGAAATGTGCTGGAATTTTAAACGGCGCTAGCCGCGGCGCAAGGAACGCTTTGAGTTCATCCTCGGTCAGATTCACCCCATCCTTCGTCTGATAGACAATGCCTGGAACTTCGCCATATTTGTCATCGGCAATGCCAAACACGGACAGCTCGACAATCGAGTCATGTTCATAGGCAGCGGCTTCCACCTCGGGGCAGCTGATGTTTTCACCCCCGCGAATGATGATGTCTTTTTTGCGGTCCACGATAAAAAGATAACCGTCTTCGTCGAGATAGCCGATGTCACCGGTCCGGAAGAAGCCGTCAGCGGTAAACGCGTCGCGCGTCGATTGTTCGTTGTTCCAGTAACCGTTGAAATTCGCGATGGTGCGAATACCGACTTCGCCGCGTTCACCTTGCGGAAGAACGTTCCCCTCATCATCAAGCATTTGCACGTCGACCAAGGGCTTCGTGGCTGGACCAGTGCTGGTCGGCTTTTCCAGATAGTTATCGGTGAAATTACCGCAGCCCACGCCGTTCGTTTCGGTGAGGCCATAACCCAGCAGCGGATAGCCCCAGCTCATTTCCTTACGGATTTTTTTGACATGATCCACCGGGCGTGGGGCGCCGCCAGCCGCGAAGGCCGTGCAGCTGGTAAGGTCATATTTGTGACGGTTGGGATGCGTCGCGAGTTCAATACTCATCAACGGAACGCCGACGAAATAGCTTATGCGTTCTTTTTCAATAATGCGCATCGCTTCTTCGGCATCCCATTTCGGCATCAATACCAACTTGCGCCCAATGGCGAAGCTTTGCAGAACCAGCGGAATTGAGGCGGTAACGTGAAACAGTGGCACGTTGACCAGCGCCGATGGCTGCGCTGGCATGGCCTGCCCCGTGGACGAGAGAAGTTCGAAAAAGACGAGTGTTTGGCCAACGTAACTCATCGCGCCCTGAACGACGGCCCGGTGGTCTGAAACCGCGCCCTTGGACTGTCCCGTCGAACCTGACGTGTACAAGATCGTCGCATTGTCTGTGGGTTCAATTGCGGGCAGCGGTGTTTCGGTACCGCCCCCTTTTGAGGTCAAGACAGCGAGGCCTTCCATCGGCGCGCCATCGTGACCAAATATCAACAGCTCACAACCACCAATATCATGCCCTGCCAAGCGCGCAGCGCGTTGTTCATCCGCGAGGACATAGCGACAATCGACCATTCGGATACCTTCGGCCAATTCACCACCTTGCCACCAGCCGTTGAGCAAGGTTGCAACGCCGCCGGCCATAACAATGGCCATATAAGCAATGATCCAGTTGGCCGAATTACGCGCTGCGATCCCGACCCTATCGCCTTTTTGAAGTCTGTACCCCTCAACTAAGCCGCCAGCCAGCGCGCGCGCTGCGGCATAAGTCTCGCCAAAGCTTAGACGGATATCGCCATCTACCAGAAATTCTTTGTCCGCATGCGTGGCGCAAAAGAACGCCAGATAGTCGGACATGTTGCTGGGTGCTTTCGCCAATACGGGCAATTGTACGCCGAATTTTTCGACATAGGTCACCGTTAAAGGGCCATCGTCGGTCATCAGCCGATGTATTGTAGCGTCGATCGCGAGGTCCAACTGGGACGGCATTTGATTCTCTCCTAAACTCTTTGTGCACCTTCTATTTCGCTCTATAGGAAAGTCAAAATATCCTGAGGAAAAACTGTGCCATTCGAGATTATTGCTACAGCAGCTAACTATATTCAGTTCACAGATCTTGGTGTTGGCCCCGTTGCGCTTGATCTGGGTTTCTTTCAGGTGCGTTGGTATTCCTTGGCCTATCTTGTAGGTATTTTGCTTGGCTACTGGTTTTTGCTTAAACTGCTGGCGCGGCCGGGCGCACCGATGTCGCGTGAGCATGCAGACGACATCATTTTATACGCGACGCTGGGTATCATACTGGGCGGACGAACGGGCTATATCTTGTTCTACCAGCCATCGATTTTGCAGAACCCGTTAGATGTCTTCAAACTGTGGGAAGGCGGCATGTCGTTGCATGGCGGCGCGCTTGGAATCATTTTTGCTCTCTGGCTTTTGGCGCGTAAGCATAAGATCTCGTTCCTGCGGGTTTGTGATTATATCGCTTGTTGCGTCCCGTTTGGCCTCTTCTTCGGCCGGTTGGCAAATTTCGTGAATGATGAGCTTTGGGGCCGCGTGACGGACGTACCTTGGGCCATCGTGTTTCCAAGTGGTGGCGATTTACCGCGGCACCCAAGCCAGCTGTATGAAGCTGGGCTCGAAGGGCTATTGATGGCCGCGATTATGTGGCCGTTGTTCTGGAAAACAGACGCACGCTACAAACCCGGCTTTC
Source organism: Sphingomonadaceae bacterium PASS1 (assembly GCA_002255985.1). Classification (GTDB taxonomy): domain Bacteria; phylum Pseudomonadota; class Alphaproteobacteria; order Sphingomonadales; family Sphingomonadaceae; genus Sphingorhabdus_B. The sequence continues at coordinate 138,973 of NKIR01000002.1, read as the reverse complement.
TGTGTGGCATGGCGGCTGTCATCTATGGTTTTTCGCGCTTTACGATCGAATTCTTCCGGGAACCGGACCAGCAGTTACAGTGGCTGGTCGAAGCAAGCGGCCTGAGCATGGGGCAGTGGTTGACCACCCCGATGATCCTAATCGGCCTGTTCCTTCTATTTACGGCAGGGGCTCGCAGGCAGCGTACCAGTGTCACCTGACACGCAGACGACAAGCCAACGCCTCGCGCAGCAAATTGAAGCGTCGGGTCCCATTAGTGTTGCCGAATATATGCGCGTGGCAAATACCGCATACTATAGCCGCGCTGATCCGCTGGGTGCCGATGGCGACTTCATAACGGCACCTGAGATCAGCCAGATGTTCGGCGAAATGGTCGGGATTTGGCTGAGCGATATTTGGTTGCGTCGTGGCCGTCCTTCGCCATGTTATTATGCCGAACTGGGGCCGGGCAGGGGTACGCTGGCTGCCGATGCGCTTCGGACAATGAAGCGTTTCGGATTTGAACCAGAGGTTCATTTTGTCGAGAATAGCCTGGTTTTGCGAGAAAAGCAGCTGGCGGCTGTCCCTGCTGCGGTCTTCCATGATGATGTGGAAACGCTCCCAACCGACGCGCCATTGTTCATCGTCGCTAACGAATTTTTTGATGCGCTGCCCATCGCGCAGATGATTGCCACGAATGTTGGCTGGCACGAGAGAGTTGTCGTCCCCGATCATAGCGCGCGGTTTGCCGCAATGCCGGGTCCGCGTTCCACGGACGCCCTAATTCCTCAACAGTTCCGCATGGCGTCGGTTGGAAGTATTTACGAAACGTGCCCGGATGCCACTTTAGTGATGGACAAGCTTTCTACGCGACTGTCCGGACAAGGCGGGGTTATGTTGACCATTGATTATGGTTATCTCGAACCTGCGTTGGGTAGCACGCTGCAGGCGGTGCAAAATCACAAATATGCGGACCCATTTTCGGATCCTGGCCATTGCGATTTGACTGCACATGTCAATTTCCATGCGCTTTCGTCCTGCGCACAAAGATCCGGGCTCAACGTTGCGGGGCCATGCAATCAGGGCGCTTGGTTGTCAGGATTGGGCATTGATCATCGGGCCATGACCTTGGCGCAGGCAAATCCTGATCGAGCCACGGAAATTTCCGCCGCGCGCAGCAGGCTTGTTGCCCGTGAATCCATGGGCACGTTATTCAAAGTGATGGCGACATATGCAAAAGGCTGGCCGGAACCCGAAGGATTCCTTCGTTAGTTCAAACTGAACGGCTCAGTCCGCCCATTCGGCAATCTGCAGCGCCACGTCATTTGCAGCTTCATTCAACGCAGCGCCAACAGGCGCAGCTTCAACAGCAGCAACAGGTCTACGCGCTTCAAATCTGCGTTTTTCGGTTGGGTTGCCGCGCGTGATTTTCACTGCGTCAAAGACGACCACCGCTTCATTGGTCGCGGCGTCGACGCCAAATTCCAATAGGCTGCCCGAGATAAATCGCGCTGCTTTGCCGCCAGCATCGACTTCGCTGAGCACCAGATGACCGGTTTTGGCCGACACCGTTTCGGACAGTAGTTGCTGCATCAGCCGGGCCGGCTTGTCGGCCCAAAACGCATCCTTCAAATAGGCAATGCTGCTGGCGTCGATCTGGACAGGCACGCGGTTCGTGTCGAGTTTGCGCGGCACCTCCGGCGTTTGTATGACCAAGGCGTCCGTCGCCGATGCCGTTCGGGCTGCACCTGCAATCACACTGTTATCGGCCGTCAGCACGAGCATGGAGGGCGGCGCTTTCGTCCCAAAGCTTACACAAGCACCGAGGCTGAGAATGAGGGGTAAGGCCAATATGCGTGCGCTGGATAATTTGCTGAACATCATTTTTGCTTCCTGCTGCCAGGTTGATAATCGGGCAATGCCGGCGCGCTGACGACGCTGCCAATACCACCCTGATCAACCTTGTCGGTGACCGATTTCAAAGAAACAGACAGTTCGCGCAGGTCACGCGCCAATTGCGTAACCTCTGGCAATGTCTGCGTATTTAGCGTTTCAATTGCCGGGTTGGCATTGTTCAACGTCGTTTCCAGTGCAGCCAGACTGCCATTGGCGGAGCGAAGCGTTTTACGCAGCTCATCCAACATGGGGCGGCCATCGCTATCAAGCAACCTGTTGGTGGCGCCCGCCATTTTGGTGATTTCATCTGCGGCAAAGCCTACCTTTTGCAACGCGATGCGCGATTCCTGAATCGCAGCGCGCAAGTCCGGGCCTTGTGTAGCAAGCGTGCCCGACAGATTTTCGACATTGTCCAATATCTGCTCAATGGATTGCTGGTTCTTGTCAGAAAGAATGTTCGTCAAACGCTCGGTCAACGTTGAAAGCCGCTCCAACAATAACGGCGCATTGTTCAACAATTCCCCCAAGGCCCCTGGCTTTGTGGGGATGACGGGAACGCCGGTGGGACATGCCGATTTCGGGTTGGCTTTTGGACACACCAAAGCAGGTGCACCCTTGACCGCGCCGTCCAGTTGAATTTCAGAAACGCCCGTAAAGCCGACGCCGTTGATCGTCGCAGTGGTGCCCAGAAGCACGGGAACGCTGTCCTTGATGGTGATGCGAACGCGGACAAATTCTGGATCGGGTTCCCACAATTCAATGCTTTGGATTTCGCCCACAGGGACACCGGAGAAGGAAACCCCTGAGCCCTTCGCCAGACCGTTCACTGACTGCTGAAAGAATATGTCATATTCTTTCTTGTCGCCTTCGCCAGCGCGTGACAGCCAAACGGTAAATGCCGCGAGCAAGGCCACAAGAAGAAGCGTGATAGCGCCCACCATCACATAGTTGGATTTGGTCTCCATCGTACTGTCCTATGACCTTCCTGGCTGATGTAATTCTGGCTGTGGGTTATTGTTGTGCTTGTCATGACCGCGACGTGCTGCCCGCCCGCGTGGTCCGCTGAAATATTCGTTGATCCATGGGTGATCGATGGCCAGCAACTCCTCAATCGCACCGACCGCGATCACCTTTTGGTCGGCGAGCACGGCTACTCGGTCACAAATTGCATAGAGCGTATCGAGATCGTGCGTAATCAGGAATACGGTGAGGCCGAGGGTTTCTTTCAAATCCCGCGTGAGATTGTCGAAGTTTGACGCGCCGATGGGATCGAGGCCAGCCGTTGGTTCATCCAAAAACAGAAGCTCGGGATCCATCGCCAAAGCCCGCGCTAGGCCAGCGCGTTTGCGCATACCGCCGGATAGCTCGGATGGAAATTTATGGGCTGCATCGGCAGGAAGCCCGCTAAGGTAAATTTTATAATGCGCGATTTCGTCGAGCAACGCCTTGCTGAAATCGGGATAGAATTCGCGCAGCGGGACCTGCACATTTTCAGCCACCGTCAATGTGGAAAACAACGCGCCGCCCTGAAACAATACGCCCCACCTGCGCCGAACGTCGCTGGCCTCGTCCTCTTCCTTACCGATCATGCCTTCGTCGAAAACGCGGATTTTACCGGCAACGGGTTCTTGAAGACCAATGATCGATCGCATGAGCACTGACTTGCCCGTGCCCGACCCACCCACAACACCCAGAATCTCGCCGCGGCGCACCTCGAGATTTAAATCCTGGTGAATGACCTGCTCGCCAAAGCTGTTGCAAAGGCCTTGCACGGAAATGATGTTGGGCTGGTCCATGGTTTAATTCCAGCCAATTTCGCTAAAGAATATGGCGAAAAATGCATCGAGAACGATGACAAGGAATATAGCCTGCACCACTGCAGCAGTGGTTTTCAATCCGACCTGCTCAGCATTGCCATGCACCTGCATCCCTTGGAAACAGCCTGCCATGGCGATGATTGCGCCAAATACTGGCGCCTTAATCATGCCAATCCAGAAATCGGTCATCGGCGTAACTTCACGTAGCCGTTGCACAAAGGTTGCAGGTGGAATTTCGAGAACGACCCAGCACAAAAGTCCGCCGCCGATCACGGACATCAGCGATGCGAATATGCCCAACAAGGGCATCATCATGACTGCTGCAATGACCCTTGGAACAACCAAGGCTTCGGCTGGCACGACACCTATGGTGCGCATCGCATCAATTTCTTCGGTGATTTTCATCGTGCCGATTTGCGCAGCAAAGGCTGAGCCCGAGCGACCGGCGACCATGATCGCGGTCATCAAGATTCCCAATTCGCGAAAGGTCAGCCGGCCTATCAGGTTGATGGTGAACACCTCGGCGCCAAATTGCCGTAACTGGACCGCACCTTGCTGTGCAATGACGATACCGATCAGAAAGCTCATCAGGCCAATGATGCCCAACGCACGCACACCGACCATGTCAAAATGCTGGACCACGGCATGCCAGCGGAAACGGCCGGGGTTCATCGCAAGTATGAAAGATGCCTTCACAACCTGGCCAACAAAGCCCAGAAATCGCAAAAGCGTTGTAAAGCTGCTGACGACGCCATGGCCCACTTCGGCCAGGAACCGCTCAAACGATGGTGGGTGCGGTCGCGGCGGTATATCGGTCTGATCCGCGCTACTGACAGCCTGAAGCAGGCGACTGGCGTCTTTACCTGCACCCACGATTTCTGAATCGAATTCTCGCGCCGTACGGTGAACAAGCCACGCGCCAACCGTATCCATATGCTCAACCGCGCTGAGATCGATTTTGCGCACATTGGCGGACAAATCGCGCAAGCGGCCGTCGACATCGCCGATCAAAGCTATGGTGAAGCTGCCCGATAAGCGGAGGATTTGCCCGCCATCGGCCAAGTCTTCTTGCAAGAACTCTGCAGGGTTAGCCATAGCCATATAACTGGCGTATAAAGGGATCTATCACAAGCCTCTAGACTTCTTCCATTATATTATGCCTGTAGCAGACCGATGACTGATGCCAAACCAACGCTGCTTGCCATATATGATATGGATAAGACCGTCACGCGACGTGCCACCTATAACGGGTTCCTCCTGCATATGGCGCTTAACAAGTCACCGTGGAGATTGTTCCTTGCGCCGTTATTGCCGATTGGGCTGGCATTATATGCGCTGAAGCTGTGGGACCGGGCCCGGTTAAAGCAGTTTTCGCAGACATTGCTTATCGGCCATCGCGTTCCCACGGCGCGATTTGCCAAATATCTGGAAAGCCATGCCGACATTGTGGTGGGCAAAAATGTCTATCCGCAGCTGCTTGCGCGCGTGGCGGAAGAAAAGGCGGCGGGCTATCGCCATGTCATGGCAACGGCGTCGTACCGGCTATATGTCGACGCTATCGCAAAGCGGCTTGGCTTTGATGATGTCATCGCGACGGACCTTGCCACTGCCAGCACCGGCCATGTTCTGGCCCGCATTGACGGGCATAATTGTTACGACGCGGCGAAGCTTGAACGGGTCAAAGGCTGGATGGAAGCCCATGGTCTGTCTCGCGAAAACTGCCACATCCGTGCGTATTCAGACCATGTGTCCGATGCCCCGCTGCTCAGCTATGCCGATGAACCCTTCGCCACCAATCCGCACGGGCCGCTTGCGCGCCTTGCTGCCTCCAAAGGTTGGCCCATATTGGATTGGCGTGATCCTCAAGCCTAAGCGAAGGCCTGTTTGAAGTCGGCTGTCAGGTTGGGTGTTTGCTGCGGGATGGTTTGTGCGCGCAGTGTGGCTTAGTCTTCATCGATTAAGCTCGTTTCGCGCGTTTCAGGAAGCATCAGATAAGCAATAACCGTCGCACCGACGCAAATCGCGACATACCAGAAAAATCCCGTTTCGTTGCCCGAACTTTTGAACCACAAAGCGACATATTCCAGCGTCCCGGCAAATATGGTGTTCCCGACCGCATAAGGAAACGCAACGCCCAGTGCGCGGATATGGGCTGGAAACATCTCAGCTTTAACCATGGCATTGTTCGCGGTATATCCGCCGTGCAGTGTAATCGGGATCAGGATCAGCGCCAACGCGACGATGGGCGAGGTGGCTTGGCCGACCAGCGTGTAGATTGGCACAGCGGCCAACGCGACCCCTGCGCCAGCGATGAGCAGCAGCGGTTTTCGCCCAAAGCGGTCGGCGAGTATCCCGGCAATGGGCTGCAGACAGAAGGACCAAATCAATACGCCAGCGATAATCAACGTCGCAGTTTGCTTTTCGAAACCTGCGGTGTTGATCAGATATTTCAGCATATAGGTGGTGAAAGCATAAGAGGCGAGGCCGCCGCCACCCGACATCACCGCAACCAATATGCAGGAGCGTTTGTGATCACGCCAAAGCAATTTCAGCGATGAATGTTCGCGTTTCTGGTCAATATTGGTGAACGATTTTGTTTCAGACATCGTCCGGCGCAAAAGATAGACGCACAACGCCAGCATTGAACCAATCACGAACGGTATGCGCCAGCCCCAATCGCCCATTTGCGCCTCGCTCAATAGCGCTTGTAAGATCAGGGCGACCAAAATGGCAAGCAACTGCCCACCGCTCAGCGTTGCATATTGGAAACTCGACCAAAAGCCGCGCCGCGCCGCCGGGGCCATTTCCGACAAATAGGTGGCACTTGACCCATATTCCCCGCCAACCGACAGCCCTTGGACCATCCGTGCGATGACCAAGATGGTCGGTGCAACAACCCCAGCCTGCGCATAGGTTGGCGCAAAGGCAATGGCGAGTGAACCGCCCGCCATTAATAAAACGGACAAGGTAAGCCCGGCCTTTCGGCCATGCTTGTCGCCATAAATACCCATCACCCAGGCACCGATTGGACGCATCAGAAAACCAGCCGCAAAGATGACAGCTGTGTTGAGCAACTGGGCTGTTAAATCGCCCTCAGGGAAAAATAAGGGTGCAAAATAAATGCTGAATGTCGCGTAGGCGAACCAGTCATACCATTCGACCAGATTCCCTGCGGAACCGCCGATTATCGATTTAAACTGTTGCCGTGTTATGCCCGATTCAGCCACCATCATTGCTCCGTATTCCAATCACTGACATTTGTCCGCCATAGCCGGGTTCAGTGCGGTGGCAGCTGCGCCGATAGCTGAAAAACAGGTCTGGCTGGCTGTAGGTATCTTGTCCCATGCATTCGACCGTTGTGATGCCGGCGGCGGCAAGACGCGCGGCAACATAGCCTTCAATATCAAACTGATAATGATCCGCTTTGCCATCGCGGAAGAACCGCGCATTTTCGGGGTCGGCGTCGGCAAAACGTTCAAAGAAACCTGAATCAACCTCATAGCTTTTTTGCGCGATGCACGGGCCGATTGCGCAGGCTATCCGCTCGCGCTGTGCGCCCAATGCCTCCATCGCCAATATCGTGTTTTCGTTGACGCCTGTAAATGCGCCCTTCCATCCCGAATGCGCTGCGCCAACGACACCGGCTTGCCTGTCTGCAAATAACACCGGCACGCAATCCGCGGTTTGGATCGCAAGCAGGATATTCGGCCTATCCGTCACCAGCGCATCGGCCTTGGGCGGGTCGTCTTGGTCAATGGGGCCAGTGACGGTGACCACATCAGGCGAATGGATTTGGTAAACCCGCGCAAGTGCCGCACCGGGCATCACGGCAGCAACCGCACGCCGCCGGTTTTCGATGACATTGTCGCGCACATCGTCCGAACCAAGGCTGCAGTTCAGCCCTGCATAAATACCCGTGGAAACACCGCCAACGCGGCCAAGGAAACCGTGCGCAATGTCACCCAGTAATTTTGACTTGATAACGTCGACGGTCACGTGGCCTGGTTCCTCCCTCCGTGCTTAATTGCAACTGCGGCGCTTGACGGCAAGCCATTAGATTGCGAACCCATGCCGATGCACCGTCACATGCTCGTATTTGGAATGGGGTACACCGCCTCGCGTCTCGCCGACAGCCTCCGTGAAAGCGGTTGGCACGTCACCGGAACGCGTCGGATGAGTGGCGGCGACGCGATTGCCTTTGACGATGAAGCTGCAGTCTGTGCCGCAATCGAAAACGCCACACATATCCTGTCGAGCGTTCCACCCAACGGCGAGGGCGGTGACCCCGTGCTTTTGAAATACGGCGACAGGATTGCTCGTGGTGACGTCGCTTGGCTCGGCTATTTGTCCTCAACGGGTGTATATGGCGACACGGGCGGTGCATGGGTCGACGAGAGCGCGGCTATTGGCGAAGGGCGCCGAACTGCGCGCGCCGATGCTGACCTTGCGTGGCAGGCCTTGCGCCACGACGTCGCTGTCTTTCGCTTGCCCGGCATCTACGGCCCTGGTCGGTCGGCGTTGGAACGGGTCGAAGATGGCAAGGCGCACCGTATCGATATGCCCGCGCAAATCTTTAGCCGTGTGCATGTTGATGACATTGTTAGCGCGGTCATTGCCGCATTCGATGGGCCCGCTGGCGTGTATAATGTTGCAGACGATGTTCCAGCCTCGCAAAATGATGTCATCGAATATGCGTGCGATCTTTTGGGGCAGGAATGGCCGCCACTGATGACGTTGGACGGGGCAGGGCTATCGCCTATGGCGCGCGGATTCTATGCCGAAAACCGGCGTATTTCAAATATGAAGGCGAAACGGCTGCTCGGATGGACGCCGAAATATGCGGACTACCGGCAGGGCCTCAGCGCATTATTGGCCGCGCGTGCATTAATATAGAATTGGGATGCCGCCTTGCATTGCCTGAAAACCGTTTGACGGGAGAGCGGGCAAGGCATTCACCTAACCCCCGTCAAGTCCCTAAGCGTTACGCGTCTGCATTGCGACGACGAGGCCAACCATCACCAATACGCCTCCAGCCAACGCCAACATCGACCAGACATAGCCTTCGAATATTGTCGACAGGACCATCGCGACCACCGGGATAACCACGCCGGTATAGGCAGCTTTACCAGGTCCAATATCCCGCATTAAACGGAAATAGAGGGGAAAGGTAACAACAGAGCCAATGATGCTCAGATACAATACGCCGCCGATATAGCCCGGCCGAGTATCTATAACGGGCGGGCCTTGCGTGATGAACGCGAACACTGCGTTAGCAATGCTACCCCAGAACATGGACCAGGCCAATATTGTGATGGTCGGATAGCGGGCAATCTGCGGCGTTACCTGAAGGACATTTGAAATTGATGCGGTTGTCACCGCACATAATGTCAACGAAAGACCCAAAAGCACCTCTGCTTCGCCAACTGGCGCGGCGCGATATTCCTGCAACATTAACAATCCGACGCCAAGGCTGGCAATCGCCGAGCCAAGAATGAACGCGCCGCCGATTTGTCGCCCAAGCCAATATTTGGCGAGTAACGCGTTAGGGACAATCAATAGCGCAAACATCACCGCTACCAGCCCTGATGTAATATGGTGTTCAGCGGCGTAGACAAAGTTGAAGTTCATCGCGAACTGCAGCACGCCCAAAAATATGGTCCAGCCCACCATGGGCCGGTCAATTTTCAACGGTTGGCGCATAACGACTGCAAGGATGACCATCCCGATTGCAGCAAAGATGAAGCGATATGTGACGGACCAGCTTGCTGGCACAGTCCCCAATTGATCGCGGATGACCAGCCAGGTAGATCCCCAGATGAGCGACACCACAACAAAGGGCATCCATACCCGTGGCGCCAGAAACCCAGGTTCTACGACGCTCTCCCCGCCGGTCGTGCTCATAATGCAGCGATCGCGCGGGCCAGCGGGGCGACGTCGGCCTCGGTATGTTGCCAACTGGTGACGAGCCGCGCCGCGCCCCAGTTTCCGTCGACAACCCCCCAGTCGTAAAAGTCAAAACCTTGCGCCCGCAACGCCGCCGCTTCAGCTGGCGTCAGGCGCAGGAAAAGCTCATTGGCTTGCACCGGATACAGCAATCGTTCGGCTGCTGCGCCTGCAATGATCTGCGCCGCTGCGTTGGCGGAACGCGCATTGGTCAACCACACATCATTTTCCAGCATCGCCAATAATTGCGCTGCCAGGAACCGGCCCTTTGACTGCAAATGCCCAGCCCGCTTGCGCCGATAGCGCGCAGCGTCGGCGAGCGCTGGGTCGAAATATACCAACGCCTCTGCCCCCATGCCGCCATTTTTGACGAAACCGAAACTCAGTACATCAACGCCGGCGTTGACCGTCACATCGGCTGGTGTACATCCCAAAGTTGCCACTGCATTGGCAAAACGCGCGCCGTCCATATGCAGGCTAAGGCCGCGATCATGGCACAATGCACCAAGTGCCGCGACTTCCGCAGGGCTGTAGACCATGCCATATTCGGTTGCGTTGGTGATCGACAATGCTGCCGCCTGCACTTGATGCACATCGTTGCGAATGCCATTCAGACAAGCTTCGACCGTTTCAGGCGTCACCTTGGCACCGTCACCTTCGACCAGCATCAACTTCGCACCAGCGGTGTAGAAACCCGGCGCGCCGCATTCATCAACCTCAATATGGGCTTCACGGTGGCAAATGACGCCCTGATGCGGTTGAACAAGCGAAGCGAGCGCTAGGCAATTGGCGCTTGTCCCCGTTGCCACCCACAGCACAGCGACATCGCGGCCGAACAAAGCGGAGAATGCGGCATCGAGCCGCGCACTCCATTGGTCACCGTCATATGCGGTATCGATATGGTTGGCATCGGTCATGGCTTGCATGACAGCGGGGTGCACCGGGGCGGCATTGTCAGAGAAGAAACGCATGCGCATCCGCATGGCGGGAAACCCCGCCTGCCGTCAAGCGCTTAGCGGACTTGAATGGCGTCAATGTACAGGATCAACATGGGGTGGGGGAACATTTCATAAGGGAATATCCCGACTTTCTTCATACCTAATCTATCCCTGATATGGCCTGCTTTCACATCGTGTGACACGTCAGACTTGATCCTTGCATCGCGGCCAGTCAATGTCGGTGCGTAATATGAGTGGGGGAAGCATAATGGCAAAGCGCGTGATATCTGGACTGGCTCTGCTTGCGGCCATGTTTGGGCCAGCCAATGCAGCAGTATCGGCGCCTATCGTCATGAGCGAGACCGAGGCGCAGGCACCGGCCCTTCCGCCTATATTGAATGCACGTGAAAGGGCCGCGACCGAAAACCGCATTTTAGCGGCGCGGCTTGATACGATCATTCCTGCCATCATGCGCGAACAGGGCGTTGATTTGTGGCTGATGGTGGCGCGCGAATATTTTGAAGAGCCAGTGGTCGCGTCGATGCTCGATGCAGAGAATATGCATGCACGACGTCGCACAATCTTGATTTTCCACGATCCGGGTAACGGAAAGCCCGTCGAGCGTCTGACGGTTAGCCGCTATGGACTTGGCGGCCTGTTCGCGCCCGCTTGGGACCCAAATAAGCAGCCTGATCAGTGGCAGGCGGTCGCCGACATAATCGCCGCGCGCGATCCGGCCAAAATTGCAATCAACACGTCCGATCTCTATCAATTCGCCGACGGCATGACGCTGAGCCAATATGAAAAATTCACTGGCGCGTTGCCGGCATCTTTGCGGTCGCGGATCGTCAGCGGCGAAGGGCTCGCTATCCGCTGGCTTGAGACGCGGACGCCCGCCGAGATGGAAATTTATCCCAGCGTCCTGCGCACCGCCCATGCGATAATCGCTGAGGTATTTTCGCGCGCTGTGATCACCCCGGGGGTGACAACGGCGGAGCAGGTGCAATGGTGGTACCGTGACCGGTTGCTTCAGCTTGGCCTTGAGCCATGGTTCCATCCTTCGGTCGCGATCCAGCGGGCAGGCGCAAAGGGTATGTTGGAAGGCGACGAAGTCATTCAGCCGGGCGACCTGCTATGGACAGATTTCGGTATCAATTATCTGCGGCTAAACACCGATACGCAGCATCTTGCCTATGTCCTGAAACCCGGTGAGCGCGATGCGCCTGCTGGCCTCAAACAGGGGCTGGCGAACAGCAACCGGGTGCAGGACATCCTCATGCGCCAGTTTGCGGTTGGACGCAGCGGGAATGCGGCCTTGGCATTGGCGCGGGCAGAAGCCGTGGCGGCCGGACTTGATCCGTCGATTTACACGCACCCGATTGGCTTGCATGGTCATGGCGCCGGGCCGTCCATTGGCTTTTGGGATAATCAAAACGCCGACCCGCGTGGAAGCGGGGTGATAAACGCCAACACAGCATGGTCCATCGAACTTACAACCTATGCCGCTGTTCCCGAATGGGGCGGGCAACGCGTCGATTTCCGCAGCGAAGAAAATGCTTTTTTTGACGGCAAGACTGTGCGTTTTATCGATGGGCGCCAAACTGAAATCACGCTGATCGCCTCAGGGCAGTAATCTCGTCCCAGCGTTCCTGCGGCCGAGATTGCGCGTTGCCAACGGTCATAACCCCAAAGCACGGCCCACGCGTTATGCCGAGTTATGGCCTTCCCGAAGGAAGCGGGTTCACAGTAAGGGATAAGCCATGGTGCGTGGTGCAGTCTGGTAGGAACGGGTCTCTGGTCAGACCTTCCCTGATTCATGGGATTTTTCAGGGAATATCTCAATTCTGGGCGCCTGAATTGCTACTGATCCTGTTAGGGAATGACGGTTTGCGTCCTTTGGGCACGCAAAATCGCTAAATAAAAAACAGGGAATTCATTTCGCCATAACAGGGAAATTGTAAAATCTTCTTTGTATTTTCAGAGATTTACGGTGAAAAAATTGATCGGCGCTACTTGCGCAGCATCGCGCTGACGTGTAAACCGAACCCAGTCATCAAAGGATGATTGATCCCTTTTATAGCGGCGCTTGATTGGGATTGAGGGCTGAGCCCTCCACTCGGGGATCGCTCCGACGAACACAGGAAGGTTGCGCCTTCCGATGAGAGGCTGAGCCGCGACCGAAGTTTGAGCAATGGCAGTCTGGTTCGGCCAGGCGTGTCCTGTGGACGTCATTGCGAAGTTCGGAACTCTCATTCCTCTGTTCGAAAAGGCGATTTGCCATGTCACCATCATTGCGTCCGGCGCACGTGCGTCTTCCTCAAGCTAAACTTTCCCGTATCGAGACCCTGCGTGCAGCCCCCCGCAATGCACGCACCCATTCCAAGAAGCAGCTGCGGCAACTGGCCCGGAGCATCACCACCTTTGGTTTCACCAATCCAGTGCTGGTTGATGCGTCCGGCGAAGTGATCGCGGGACACGGCCGACTGGCCGCTGCCCGCATGTTGGGGCTATCCGAGGTTCCCACCTTGTGTCTGGATTGGCTAACCGAAGACCAAAAGCGGGCTTATGTTATTGCTGACAATCGGCTGGCCGAGAAAGCCGGATGGGACCGGGAGCTGCTCGCAATTGAGCTTGGCGAACTTGGTGCGCTTGAATTTGACGTAACACTCACCGGCTTTGAATTGCGTGAGGTCGAACTCATCATCGATGCTGGCGCCACTCCAGTCCAAGACGACGGTATCGAAGAGCCTGATGTAGGCCCGGCAGTCTGTCAACTTGGTGATTTATGGCAACTGGGTCAGCACCGCCTGTTATGTGCGGATGCTTTGGATCCTGCGAGCTACACCCAGTTAATGGGCCGCGAGAAGGCACGCGTCGTGGTTACTGATCCGCCCTATAATGTGAAGATCGGTGGGCATGTTTCTGGACTTGGTCGCAATAAACACCGCGAGTTTGTTCAGGGTTCAGGGGAGCTAAGTTCAAACGAATTTACGCAGTTCCTTTGCGGGTCACTGGAAGCCATGGCCAAGGCGAGCCGCGATGGATCCTTGCACTATGTGTTTATGGACTGGCGGCATCTGCCGGAACTTTTGAGTGCGGGCCAGGCTGTCTATGATAACTGGCTCAACCTGTGCGTTTGGGCAAAGAGCAATGCGGGTATGGGTTCGCTGTATCGCTCCCAACATGAACTGGTCGCAGTCTACAAGAAGGGTAAGCGTCCCCATGTTAACAATGTCGAGCTCGGCGCCAATGGCCGGCACCGTTCGAACCTGTGGACCTATGCCGGGGCCAACACTTTCAAGGCAGGGCGCGCGGAGGAGCTTGGTTGGCACCCGACAGTTAAACCGCTTGACCTCATCTGCGACATCCTGCGCGATGCCAGCGATCCAGGCGAGATCGTGCTTGATGGGTTCGGGGGCTCTGGCACGACATTGATTGCTGCTGCCCATAGCGGGCGGACAGCGCGCCTTATCGAACTCGATCCGCTGTACTGCGACGTGATCTTGCGGCGCTACCAAACCACCTTTGGTGAAGCACCGGTTCACGTGCCAACAGGCCAGTCATTTACGCAGCGTGCCCAATCAGCCGGGATGGGGGGCGACAATGTCTGACACCGACGACAACGACGAAGGCAAGGTGGGCTATGGAAGACCGCCAGTGCACAGCCGCTTTAAGCCTGGCCATTCAGGTAACCCCAAGGGACGCCCAAAGGGGCAACGCAACCTTGCCAGCGAGATTGCGCGGGCCATGGCAATGCCGGTGCCTGTAACGGTCAACGGTCGGCGCAAAAATGTGAGCACGATGACCGCACTTGTCTGGCGGGTTCGTGAAAAGGCGCTAGGCGGGGACCACAAATCTTTGCAGCTGCTCATCAACCTGCATCAAGTTAACCATGCCGATGAAAAGGGACAGGAAAGTCTGAGTACTCTTCTGGCCGAAGATGCGGCGATCCTGCGGGATGCAGGCCTGTTTGACATTGGGGGACATAGCGATGAGCGCAATGGATAGCCGGCTTCTCGATGCTCTGCTGCGTCGCAATTTGCATAGCTTTGTGCGAAAAGCATTTACGACCGTGAGCCCGGGTGAACAGTTCTTGCCCAATTGGCACCTTGAAGCCCTGTGTTATCACTTGGAGCTGGTGCGGATCGGTAAAATCCGCCGGCTTAAGATAGAGGTGCCGCCTCGCTCGCTTAAGTCTGTTTGCGCCTCGGTCGCATTCCCAGCCTTTGTCCTTGGCCATGATCCGACCGCCAAGATTATCACGGTCAGTTATTCCAACGACCTTGCTGCAAAGCACGCGGCGGATTGTCGTGCCGTCATGCAGGCGCCCTGGTACAAAGCGCTCTTTCCTGAAACACGGCTCAGCGCCGATAAGAACCAGGAAAGCAATTATGAAACCACCAAGCGTGGTTACCGTTACGCGACCTCTGTCGGCGGAACGCTTACGGGTCGCGGCGGCAATCTCATTATCATTGATGATCCGCTAAAGCCTGAAGATGCGATGTCGCAGACCAAGCGTGAGGCGGTCAATGGTTGGTACAGCCGGACGCTGCTGTCCCGGCTTAACAACAAGGCGAACGACGCAATCATTCTTGTACAGCAGCGCCTGCACATGGATGACCTCGCAGGGCATGTTGAAGAGCTCGATGACTGGGTTACACTCCGATTGCCGGCCATTGCCGAGGAGGGTGCGCAGGTTCCGATAGGGCCAGGCAAGGTGCATGAACGCAACGCAGGTGACATCCTCCACCCTATGCGTGAACCGCTGGCGGTCCTTGAAGGGCTCAAGCTGGCACTAGGCTCGACGATATTCTCGGCGCAGTATCAGCAGTGCCCGGTTCCGCCCGATGGCGAAGTTGTGAAGTGGGCCTGGTTCCGGCGCTACGCGGCTCCGCCACCGCAACATGCGATGTCCATCTGCCAGTCATGGGATACCGCCTCAAAGGCGG
Source organism: Sphingomonadaceae bacterium PASS1 (assembly GCA_002255985.1). Taxonomy (GTDB): domain Bacteria; phylum Pseudomonadota; class Alphaproteobacteria; order Sphingomonadales; family Sphingomonadaceae; genus Sphingorhabdus_B. The sequence goes on along the minus strand of NKIR01000002.1, from coordinate 123,451 downwards.
ACGAACAGCATGACTTTAGCGTATGCACAACGTGGGGCGTGGTCGGGGGTGACCTTTATCTTCTCGATGTCGATCGGGCGCGACGAGATTTTCCATCTCTAAAGCGGCGTATTGTCGAACTGGCGATCCAATGGAACGCCCGCAATATCATCATTGAAGATAAAGGGTCAGGCACATCGCTCATCCAGCAGCTGCGCACCGAGCATCATGGCACGCCTTATCCCACCGCGTTCCTGCCCAGGGATGACAAGATCACGCGGCTCCATGCGCAATCCGCCCGCATCGAGGCTGGTCATGTTTGGCTGCCCGAGCGGGCGCCTTGGCTTGAGGATTTTCGGGCCGAGATTGCGAGCTTTCCGCATGGTCGTCACGATGACCAGGTCGACTCTATCAGTCAGTTTCTGAGTTGGCACTTTTCTGGGATGAGTAAGGGGGTTCAGCTGGTCCAGTTGGCGGGGGTGTAACAACATCAACCCCGTGCAGCCAACACGGCAAACTTTTTGTGGACCGTAACGGCAGCTTTGCGCCCATTTGCTGACAGGCTGCTTTTGGTAGCTCGCCCTCCAAAGCTGCCCGTCCGTTGATGAGTGTCTCGCGGTCGCTTCCCAAGGTCCGATTTTGGGTGGGAAGCGGATAGGCCGCTTTCAGCCAATAAAACCAGATATCCGCCGTTTAGACGGTTTTGTTAACAAGAGCTGCGCGTTCATATTTCACCCTTTAAGGTCGATAGCCAGTCTCTCCCAAAAGTCTTTAACTGCAATAGATTCCTAAGCAGAGGGGGATATTCAGAAAGTAACTTTTGCCGACACTCGCAACTGTCGTGGTTCTATGGGGCGCACGTGCCGATCTTCGATCCCTCCGGCCGGTTCACCGGGGAGGCGCGACGCATAGAAATATTCGATTTCATTGTCTTTTGCGTCAAACACATTCAGCAAATCGGCAGCCAGCTCGACACTTCCGATCTGATACTTGGCTCGCGCATTTATGATCGTCAGTGGGTCGGCGCGAACACTGTTATCTTCTATCAGACTGTAACTGCCAAAATGGCGCAACCGCATTGTCAGCGATGCTTGCTTATACTTGGCGACAAAGCCACCAGCGATAACCTCTTCGATTGCGCCCGGTATCCAGTTCCCAGCATCGGGTAGATCACTAAGGCGTCCTCGGGATTTGGTATATTCAGTATCAATTGTGAGCCATGGAGCAGGTTGATAAAATGCACCCAGTTCGAAGCCTCGACGCTTGGACGGCCCTTGCGCTTCGGTCGTTCCGCCATCCCCAATGAACAAAAGCTCGGAGGCGAGATCAAGCCACCAATATGTCCCGGTCAGTGTCAATCCGGGTAGTGGGCGTGCGCGGACACCGCCTTCATAACCCGTTCCCGCGACAAGGGCATCCACCCTGTCAGCCCCGCCGCCGGTGTTGGGATCGATGTTGATGCTGGTCCCGCGCGCATCATTCGAATGAAACCCTCGCCCATAATTGGCGTAAAATTCGATTTGTTCAAACGGAGTATAAGCGATTGACGCTTTGGGACTGAAAATCGCGGCGCTATCCTCTCCCGAATTTGCGGCAAGGTCTGCATCGACGTCAAAGCGGTAAGCATCAACGCGTGCTCCAAGCATAGCCCGTAATTCGGACATCGGTCGGACTGTGACTTCCGCGAACATAGCAGCTGAGCGCTCGTTGACCTCATCTTCGCGCACCGTCGACAATACTTGCCGTGATGCAGTCCGATATAGGCCAACCCTGTCCACAAAATCATAGCGGCCCTCAGCGCCTACCAGCACTTCAATTGGCACAACCACATCGGCGTCAAAGCGCTTGTCGATGCGGCCGCCTACAACCGTTCGCCTATCGCGTTGCTCGAACTCGTCGCCATCAACCGGGTTGTCGAGAAAGTAAGTAAAGTTGGATGTAAGACGGAAATCATAATGATGCGCGTAAGCCAAAAGATTGAGCGGCGCCGGTGAATTGTCGGTCCAGTTTAGCACAGCACCGATCCGCGTCGTTTCGCCGCCGAGATCGTCATCGAAAAATCCAAAGCGACCAATCCGACCGCTTTCAATCGCCCTCAATGGAATCTGTTCGGATGACCGGAAGTCAACGCGATAACCAGTAGCACTGGCGCGCAGCGTCCCGCCACCTAGCGGTCCCGTCCATTTCGCAAAGCCACTGAACAGCCTGACCTTCTGTGATAGATCATAAGGTCCATCATCATAGCGCGCTTCAACTCCTAGCAGAACATCACCCGCGGCAAGCTTGGTTGAACCAGCCGCAACGAACCGGTTGTAGTCACCCGCCCCGATCTCGGCCTTTGCAAATGGCGCATCCAACGTGTCCACGGTTTTAAAACGTGCTGCGCCTGCTGTCGCAAAATCTCCGTTCTCGGCACGATACGGACCCTTTGCAAAGCTCACGCTCTCGACAAGTTCGGGGATAACGAAGCTCAAATCCAAATAGCCTTGCCCGTGTCCATGCGTGCGCATGTTAACAGGCACGCCGTCGTGGAACGCTGCAAAATCCGTTCCGTGGTCAAGGTTAAAACCCCGCAGGAAATATTGGTTTGCTTTGCCTCCGCCGGAATGTTGCGTGGCGATGAAGCCAGGGATTACCTCAAGCAACTCGGCAATGCGTTGAATCGGACGGTCATCTAAGTCGACCTTACCGACTATGCCTTCAGACGCCGCAGTCGCACTACCGATCAGGTCGGTGGCACGCCCGGTAACAACAATGGATACTTTACCTAATTCTCCGGCCGCCTCTGGTGACATTTGATCGGCAGGAGGCGAGGTGGATGCAAAGGATGCGGAGGTGAAAAGCGTGATAGCAAACAGACCGGCAAACAAATTGAAGAGCATACGGCGGGACCTTTGAACTTTGTTCAACAGATGCTGTTCAACATCACAGCTTCTTTTCTACGTGATCGGTGCCATAAAAGATGCCCTTGCAAATGCAACGGGCACAATCTTGTCGTCTTGATTTATAGTTGAGACCATTAGTATCGTCTTATGAATGTCCGCTTTTGTAGCCAAATGGGCTGCGGTGAATTTCAGCAAGTGGGTCGTTTGCCGACAGTCCGGTTTAGCCGCTTTGCTTTGGTTAGCGGACTTTGTTTCGTCAGTTTCTGTCGCAAAGAGAGCTGTTTTCTAACCATGACTGAGCGCCTTCGAGTATGGCCTTATCTGCGCTGTCTTTAACGAGACCTTCCAAAGTTTTTCGGGCCAGAGCACAGTTACGAGGTCCCAGCTTAACTGCCCAGTTCAGCTCAGCCGTTTCATTCCCGAGCTCGGCAGATCGTTTCAACCATCGCTCCTCTTCGATGCTGTTTTTTTGGTCGCCCGCAATTCCACGATCACCTCCAGCTATCCCGTAATGCATAGCAATCTTGAAAGCCGCTTCGCTATCTCCCTGATTAGCAGCATGCTCGAGTGCCTTTCGCGCTTCTGGTGTTAGCGCAAAAATTGTTCCGCTGTCGGCGCCGCCTTCCAAGTCAGCACGACTTTGCTCGGCGTGTTTAAATGAGTTTCCGTCGCAACCACAAACTGCAACGCTGAGCGTCAACAAACCGAACAGAAATCTAGTTCCCATTCGCTAACCATATATGGGGCAGATCAAAAGCAACAGATTGATTATTTCGGTCTCGCCAACGTCCCCAATGTTGTCGTTTGCTGTCCGACCGTGCTGACGTGTTTATTGTGGGAACCCGACAATAAGTTTTGGTACCGCCACATGGCGGGCGCCGTCCTCATTAGCTTACGTCGCCAAACACTTGTCGAAGCAATTGTATTAGCTTTAGCGCGGCGCCTAAAGGCTCAGCGGCTCGCTCAAACAGCAAAGGCTCAGGAACATTTTCTCCACCGATCAGAAGCGTAGCGAGATCAAAGTCATCTTCCGCTAAACGTCTTTGCGTATCCAGTAAGTGCCGTGGTAGCAGGTTTCGATCAGTGTTAGCGAGTAACGTTGAGTCGTCGATTGGCGCTCCGTCTGAAATCATGCAAATGACACGGCGTTTCCATACCTTCTTGTCCAACCGCGCCGCTGCCCAAGCAAGTGCCTCTCCATCAATGTTTTCATGGAGTATGTCAGGGCGCAGTGCCATTCGCAGATGCCATGGGAGCCTTGCCTGATTGGCCGAACTATATACGATGTGCCGTAAATCGCATAGACGACCTGGATTCGCTGGCCGTCCGGCCCATCGCCACGCGTTTCGTGACTTTCCACCTTTCCAACTTGCCGTTGTAAATCCAAGCACCTCTGTAGCCATCTGGACTTGGGTCAAGCAATCAACAGCACATTCAACTGCCAGCAAGGCCGATAACATCCGCATCCCCTTCATTGAGCCTGAATGGTCGATGAGGAATGAGACAACGGTTTGCGCACGTTCTTCGGCGGTAAGATGTGATTCAAGATACCTTAGCAGCGTCGTGCCAGATACTGCGATCTCGATGCGTTCTGCCAAAAACGATTTATCGAACTGTTCAACGGCAGCTGCAAATTGGCGTTCGTTCCAGAGGGATAGTTTCGGAAGAACATGCTTGAGGTCAGCTGCTTCGACTATTTCATCATAAATTGTTGTGAAGACGCCGTAGGCACCAACCTGATCTATGCCTCCTCCAAGTTTTAAGCGCCGTTTTAGGCCGAATAACATAGGTGACGGGGCCATAACTCAGCTTCTCTCAACTCAGGTATATTTGCAGTATTAGCTCAATGCCATTGATGTCCGATGTCCGCAATTGGGTCGTGTCCTGACCGTCCGGTATAGCGACATTGTTGCGGAAAGCGGACGTCCCGGATGATATTCTCGGGCATATTGCTCAAGTTCGTTGAACCCGCGCGACTTCAACTTGCAGCACCCTCAAAGCCCTCGTTTGGTCAACATGTCAATTACGGCAGGCCATTTTTCATATTTGGCCCACTCTCGCAAAGTCATTCCGTCAGCAGGGCGGATCGCTTTAAGATCGGCACCCGATTGGATAAGAAGCAGAGCAACTTGTTCGTCAGAAACATTGAACAGGATATGTTCGCCGTCACTGTCTCGAAAATTTGGGTCGGCTCCAGCATTCAAAAGCATTTTGGCAATTTCGCGGTCACTGACGCCCCAAAGCACGCTACTACAATAATTATTCAAACAATATTTAATGTCTGCACCAGCATCGAGCAGACGACGGACAACCTGTCGGCGTTCTTCCATTGAAGAGCCCTGTTCGTCCGACCGAATGCCATTTGCTGCGTCAAAAAGCGGGGGGTCTGGTAATCCTGGCGCGCCTTTGTCACCGTTGGAATTTGCACCATTTGCCAGCATGAGGTTCACAATTTTCAGATCAGCATTGCCAGCGGCGCTCTGCAACAGTTTGGTCGCTAGATTTTTGGATATTCCGTTCTGTACCCTTGCCTGAAGCACGGCATCGAATGCCGTATGGTTACGTTTAGAAACGCTCGTTTGTAGAGCTTGTTCATACGCCCCCTTTTGATCCAGAGCTCCATTATCAATCAACCAATCCACTACCGCATTTTGCTTTTCATAGATTGCAGAGTTCAAGGGCGTGGGTCCGTCGCCAAAAAGAGGCGCACCCATCGTTTTCAACTTTCGCAACGTAGCCAGGTCACCACGCTCGGCAGCTGCGTCCATCAGTTCAAGGCCAATAATGCCGTGAAAATCCGCGTTTGCCGCCTTTAGAATTGGAATTACGCTCGGCAGTCCGTTGATCCACCGTTCAGTGCCCGCCACTCTGTCTACCGCTTCTTGCAGGGTAGTCACAACTGCGGGCATGCCTGCTTCTTTGCCAACATAATCCACTACAGTCTTGCGGCCATTGCCAGTGTCTATTGACAGGATGTAGGTTGGGTTATCAGTTACGGCGGCGCTGTATTCATCCTTTAATGAAAAGAAATCTGCGGCCTTAAACTTTTGCAATAGGGTTACGACATCAGCCTTGCTTACGACCGTCCGGTAAGTTCCAGAAACGCGAACGCCTGTTGAAATTGAAAACTCGCGGTGGACTGCGCTATCGCCACCATCTAACGGCGGACGAGTTGTGAAAACGACGTTACCCTGTCCATCGATCGTAACTTTATAGTCTGGGCATGACCCGTAGCAGGCGGTCCGTTGCAAGCTGATCAAAAGTTTGTCGCTTTGGACGTCTGGAAAGCTGCTTTGTGAATTGCAGGCCACGACCAAAAAAAGGCCGAATAAAATCATGCACATTTTCATTAGCGCCGCTATCTGGGCTTTCATTATTTCACGACGCATGCCCAATGCTAGCAAATAAAAAAGTTGCATAACACCCCATCCCTGAGGGGGGTAAGCAGCAGCTTGAGAATGTCCGCAATTGGGTCGAGAGCAGACCGACCGGTTTTGCGGGAATGTTAGCCAAGAGCCGACTGTCTGCTACCGGCCCAGTTTCAGCCACGCGCTTTGCTGGCGACGCCGGCCCCTCAAAGTACGCGAGGGGCCAGCCATTCATATTTCCGTTCGTTCAGCCAAGGTGAGAGCGTCGTCAATGTCCACTCCAAGGTAGCGGATCGTGTTCTCTATTTTGCTATGCCCCAACAATATTTGCACAGCACGCAGGTTGCCGGTGGCTTTGTAAATCAACGAAGCCTTCGTCCGACGCAGTGAATGCGTACCGAACTCTCTCGTGTTCAGTCCGACCGCAGACACCCATTCGTCTACTAGACGAGCGTATTGCCGAGTGCTGAGGTGCCCGGCGCGGTTAACGCGACTTGGAAAAACAAAGTCGTCTAAGGACCCGCCGCGCCTTTCAAGCCAAGCAAGAAGGCTCTTGCGGCAATCTGCCATCAATTCAAATTGCACAGGTCGCTTGGTCTTTTGTTGAACGACAGTTGCGCGGTTTCGGATACTGCCACCACTCACAACATCACCAATCTTTAACTTTATGACGTCGCAACCTCGCAACTTACTGTCGATCGCTAGATCGAAAAGCGCTCGATCGCGCATTCGTCGATGTTCATCTAGAAAGAAACGAATTGCCCATACGTCGCGTGGCTTGAGTGGCCGCTTGGCACCCACCAAACTTCCAGCATTCCAAGGTCTAAGCTCATGCGCTCCAGGGTCGAGATTAGAAATACCCATTACACTTCTCCTTTGGCCAGAATGGCCGCGAGAAGAATATACCTGTTGCTGAAGGGCAGCGTTTGGGCCTGGAGCGGACTGACTGGTTTTCGCTTGTTAAGGCCCTAAGCTGCCACTCAGGTATCGATCCCGCGTTCGAACAGCAGGTCCTCCGGGTTCCGCATGCTTAAGGGCGCGCGGGCATAGCGACCATGCGGATGGTCTCAGGTAACGAGTTAAAATAGCGAAACGGTCTGTCGGGTGTGCGAGGTTTGGGCACGGCCAAGTCCTACCCTTGTCGGCCCACTTTTCAATCAAGTGCATTTGCTTTGACCACACCAATTACTGCTGGCGAACGGGATCACTGATTCCCTTCGCCAGCAGGCAGTGTTTGAAAGGCATCCAAGCGGTTCAGAGATCGCGGATGCCTAAGGCGTAACGAGATATTTCTCGCCTGTGCGCATAGCGCGATAATCGATGGCGGAGTCTTTTTCGAGCATCTGTTCCAGCGTAACCCTCTGCTTGTAATGGCTTGCGAAGGTGGAGGTCAGATTGTCTAACACTCGCTTCCGCATCCGTGCAGTGGTCTCCATCCCCGCCTGTTGCAAGAACGGGAACAGCAGCCATCCCGACAGGGTGAAGCCGAAGCCATAGGACGGAGTCAGGATCGTGGGGCTGACGTCCAAGCGGCCATAGATATACATCTTCTTCGCCTGATCCGACCCGTAACGGCTGAATTCCTTCATCTTGCCAACCGCAACCTGTTCCATTGCCTTGAACGCCGTATCAACAGAGGTACCGCCGCCGATCGGATCGAAGCCGATGTAAGCGCCCGTTTCGTCGATCGCGCTGCGCAATTGCGCCATGAAATCATCGTCTGACGTATTCACGATATGCTTCGCGCCGAGGCCTTTTAGCAATTCAACCTGCTCCTGCTTGCGCACTACATTGACCAGCGCGATCCCGTCTTCCAGACAGATACGATTAAGCATCTGGCCTAAGTTCGATGCCGCGGCAAAATGCAGGATAGCCTTATGGCCTTCCATCTTTGCGGTTTCGACAAAGCCCAGTGCAGTCATCGGATTGACGAAGGCGGAAGCGCCATCTTCAGATGAAATATCGCCCAGCGGCAGGCACATGCCCGCTTCGGCAATGGAATATTGACTGAACGCATTTCCAGGAACGCAGGCAACTCGCTGGCCAACCAGCGCCTGCGCGGCAGGATTGTCCCCGGCGGCAACCACGGTGCCCGCACCTTCATTACCCACAGGCATACGTTGACCGTGCCGGCCCTTGGAACCGCTGAGGAAAGGTTCGGGCATGTTTGCGACGATCTTTCCCGGCGAATAGTGCGCGTTTTGCAGATCGGCCGCGCTGAACAGCAGCGCCAGATCAGAAGGATTGATCGGCGCGGCTTCCATCCGCACCAGTACTTGCGCGCCCTTTGGTTCGGGGAAGGTCGTTTCGGTGACTTCAACCGTCAGTGTGCCATCCGATTCTAAAGTCGTGAAAACCTGTTTTCCAACCGTACTCATCAATTCTTCTCCTGATTTATTCTCGTTCTTCGGGATAGTAGGCCGCTACAAAGTAAAGGGCGTTGAGCGATGCGTTGGAACACGGTTAATGGACCAGCGGCTGTAATCTCATCCTCCTGGATTGGTTTCGAACGCGGGCGCGTCATCGATGCTGACCCATTCGAGCGCGCTTTTGGTCCAGATATGCGCCTGCGGATGAAACATGCGCGGGTCATCTAGTGTGCCGGACTTAATGTAGACCATCCCTGGCGTAGAGGCGACACGACTGAACAGCGGCGACCCGCACCGCGGGCAGAACTGGCGCAGTACTTCGCTGCCGTTGTCACCGCGATCGGCATAAGTGCGCACTTCGCCAATCATCTCAAGCGCGCATTCGGGCACACCGATAATCGTCGAGAACGCACTTCCCGACTGGCGCTGGCAGTGGCTGCAATGGCAGATCACCTGCATCGCTGGCTCGGCCCTGATCGTATAGCGCACCGCGGCGCACAGACAACTGCCGGTCTTGGTTCTGCTCATCAAGGCGATCCTCTTTTCCGCTCCGGAGCGAAGCTTGCCCGCGCCGGGTGGCCGCTGTCAAGTCGCGCCGCGCCGCAGTCGTCAGCCCCGCGCCAGAAGCCGGTCGGCCCGCGCCAGCGCACGGTAGGCGTAGGACTTGATCCGGTTATCCGCCGGCGGGGATGCATTTGCGCATGGTGCTGATGTAAGTAACCCCGAACAGGTCGAAGATATGGCCGCTAAGGCCGTACGTGATTGGGTTCGAATCGACATTCTGGTCAACAACGCCGCATTTCTGCACGACCGAGCATTCGGCAAAATGTCTATGGAAGATTGGGATGCTGTCGTACGGGTGCATCTGACAGGTGCTGTCACCTGCACCATGGCGGTTTGGCCATATAATTATTTAGCTTCCGCTTTTAGAGGGTTCTGAAACGGTCTCGCATGACGGACATTGGGCGCAAAGCGGAAAGGCGGCAAATGGGCCGTTACGAGCCCAGATCGTAATTTGCACATATAAGAACCATTTGGATTATAAGCCGCTTGCCTGGAAGGGCGCTTAAGGCATACAAATCGTGGTATGCAGAACCGCGCGCTATCACTTGCTGTTGCCTTTACGTTTCTAGCAGGCTGTGGAGGGGAACAATCTTCAACACCTTCCCCGATTGTTGTAGAAATTCCATCTGTAACCCCGCTGCCACCTCCTCTACCTCCACCAACTGCAAGTTTCGACTTTTCGCCAGTTCGGGCGCGTATTGATCAGTTTACAGTTAATGACGTGGCTGTGCTGGTAGGTGACGAGCGGGGCGTCTTGTTTCGTTATGAGCGGGGTTCGATGACCACTACCCGCCCCGTCTTCATAGCATCTGCTTCCAAGCTTCTCATGGGTCTTACTGCCTGGCTTTTAATTGAAGACGGGGTGTTTTCTGCATCAACCCCCGTAAACACTCATATAGATTTTTGGCGTCGCGACCCGAGCGATCCCCGAAGTCAGGTTACTATCGAGCAGGTCTTTGCCTTCACCTCGGGGTTTAATGGAACTTCGGAACAACCGAGCTGTATTGGTAATGCCGCATATTCCTTGAGGGGCTGCGTTCAAGAAATCCATGATGGCGGAACCGACACGCTGCCAGACCAGTCATTCAATTATGGCAGTGAGCATATGCAGATCGCCGCGCTGGCAATGATCTCAGCGCGCAATCGTAGCATTGACCTTATCATGCGCGAGCGGCTTCTTGATCGGCTAGGTGTCAGCACTGAAACTCGGTCTACACTCGGCAGCGGAGATAATCCTAATTATGGGGGCGCTCTCCGTTCTACGGGAGAGGATTATGCTAAAGTTTTAGCCGCAATCCTGAAGGGTGATATCTTCCGCAATAGGTCTGGATTTCTGCTTGACCGCGTTGGAACACGTCCAATGAGAACTGTTCCGCCTGCTATCAGTCAAAATCGTCTTGCTTGGCGCTATGGCTGGGGGTTCTGGAAAGAATGCAGTGCACCAACTTATACCAGTGCATGTAACGAGCGCCCTGTGATTTCATCAGCCGGGGCGTTTGGTTTTGCACCTTGGATAGATTTTGATCGAGGATATTGGGCAGTAATCGTTACCGAAGAACCGCTGAACCGAGGGTTCGATCCAGCTCAAGTGTCCATTGCGCTGGAACTACAACTTCAACCTCTGATAGCTAATGCGCTGCGTCGCTAAGTAAGCGAGCACGGCATCGCTCGCCAAATACACCCGCCGCTATACCGCACTAATCCAGTCAGGTTTGTCTGAGCGATGCCCTAAGTAGGTTGCAGTATTTAATAAAGACCGCAGCTACATAGATGGCATTGCATCTTATAATTAGAAACTCTGTGCAACTAATGACGAACGACCGTTTGCTACAAAGTTAAGCTAAACATCGCTCCGGCTTCTACCTCAGGGCTGCCTGCCGACAGGCCCTTGATGCCATACAAAGTTAGGCGAACCTTTTTGGATACAGGCATGCTGTAAGCGCCAAATACGCTGTGCCCATCTTTTACGAGAGGGCTGATTGAACGGTTGTAGTCATAAGATGTGATTATGGCATTTGTGCCGCTTATCCATGCTGTTCCAATGGACGTGTTCAACGGGTTTCGAAGTTCGAAACCTGCAGGCTTTCCTAAAACTTGATATTCAACGCTGACAAATGGCGCAAACGGGAAAGCGATGTAGGTAACTTCAACTTTGCCTGAATAGTCTGCCTTTCCAGTTGAAAGGCCCTTTGACTTTTGACCCAACGGAACCTTAATCCGAGAAGATGCCTGCACAGACCAATGGTCGCTCTTGATAGGAATTTCCCATGTGGCGCCCAGAGATAAATCGCCAAGTCCTGATCGAGATGACCGGACTAAGCCGACGCCAGGCAATGGACGGCCGTCAGCTCCAACAACCACGTTAGGACCGGATATCTGGACGCGAGATATGCTGGCCGAGGTAGTAAAACTTGAACTGACAGGTAATCTTAAACTGAGCGGCACTACAAATGTGTTCGTGGGATCTGTGTCACCATACCGACCAGTGGAGGCATCAAAGCCTACCGAAAGTGTTGGCTTATTTAAAGCGGGCAGAGGTGATGACAGAACGGCGCTCTCAACGTCTTTATTTTGAGCATTCACAGGAGTGATAGCGCTGGCAAAGCCGATGCATGCCAGCGCTATAAAAAGAAACCGCACTATCAAAATCAGTTATATGTGGTTCAATTGCCGGCCAGCTTTTTGTCGGCAGCAAGTGATTTCAAAAATGCAAGCGTAGCCTTAGTCTGTGCTGCTTGATAATTGGCAGCCGCAATTTCTTGCTTGCTTGCATCCGCGTCTGCCCGAACGGCTTGGACGTCTGCCTTGACTGTGCTTACGGCGGCTTTCAGGGCATCGACTGCGGTTTTCGACGCTTTTGTCTGGACGACTTGGACGGCTGCCGCTCTTACGGCTACCACGTTAGCACGCGCCGCGGACGCAGCTGTATTTTGCGCTTGAGCTGGAAACGAAATCATTGCCGTTGCCGCGCAAATCAACATAAAAGTTTTTTTCATTGGTCTTCCTCCTCATTAATACTCTGGCCACATTTTTAGTAGCGCTATTCGGAATTACAATAGCCTATTTTTGAACGATTTCCTAAAGAAGCAAGTTGCGTGAACGTCCGCTTTTGGGCTCGTTGATTGCGATCGGCACGTCTGCATTTGGGCGCAAAACGGTCACGAGAAGGGCTTTGCTGCGAGCACCAGGAATTGGGCCGCTAGCGGATCCTGAAGCCTAAGCGCCGTTCGATACTTCAGCGCGCGGCTCTCCTTTGGGTTGGGGTCGCACTGGACAAGCAAGTTAGAGCTTTGTTACGCAGATATTGACCTGACTTCGTGGGGCGGGCAACAGGCTGCCCGATCAAGGGGAAGCGCATGAAGAGATTTGGCCCGTTTTTGGTGGCGCTGGTTGTCGCGTTCATGTTGGCGCTTTTTGCAACTACTCCGCCAAGAGCAATGCCGGGTAATGCCTCGGCACTAAGCTTCTCCGCAATCCGGGCTATGGCGGACGTGATGACAATGGCGAAACATCCGCATGTCACCGGCTCCCCCGAGAACGCAGTCGTGCGCGAGCACATCATTCGCCGCATGAAAGCTCTCGGGATGGAAGTTTCGACCAGCACGGGCCGAATCGACGCCAAGGGGGTAAAGCGGCTCAATAACTGGAGCGGACGCAACGATCCACCGGCCACATTTGTCAATTTGATCGGCATTCTGCCGGGAAAAAATCGCAACGCTTCGTCAGTTGTTCTGATGTCGCACCACGATACGGTTTGGGGCTCGCCCGGTGCCGCAGACGATGCATCAGGGGTTGCTGCAAGCTTGGAAGTCGTGCGCGCAATCCGCGCCACGGGGCAGCAGCAACGCGATCTGGTCATGCTGGTCACCGATGGCGAAGAACTTCGCCTGCAGGGTGCGCGTCAATTCTGGGCGAACCATCCTTTGCGCAAACGCGTTGGCGCCGTTATCAATATGGAAGCACGCGGAAGCGGAGGGCGGACCACCCTGTTCCAGACGTCACACCAGAACGGTGAAGCAATGCAGGTTTACGCCGATGCGGTCAATCGCCCTGGTGCATCTTCACTTGCAGCGTTCATTTACGCGCTCCTGACCAATGATTCCGATCTGACACCTGTGATCGAGCATGATTACGCAGCTTATAATTTTGCCTTCATCGGCCGATCCGGCCTTTACCACTCACCATTGGCAACGCCGGACAACCTTGATCAACGGTCATTACAGGACATGGGTGGGCAGGTTCTCGACCTTACCCAGGCGCTCGTTAATGCAGACAGACTTCCCCAAAGGGCGGCTGATGCCGTGTTCTTTGACGTATTCGGGTTGTTCACTGCGATTTATCCCTCTTGGCTGGGTTGGGGAATGATAATCATTGCGGCGGGCGGAATGGTCCTTGCCGTGCGGCAAGACGGAGCAGACGGCTTAGCGGCGGGCGCTGGACGTATGCTGGCGCTAATCGTGGTAAGTGCAGCGATACTCTTCGCGCTTAACCGCTTGTCCCTTGGGCTTGGCCCCGCAAATTATTATGACCGCTTGGCCGCGATCCCCCGGCTAGAGGTTATGGCGGTGTTGGGCTCGCTGGCGGCGTTTCTCCCGGCTTTTGCTGCCTGGCAGCCAAGTCGCGCTGGTGTCGTAGGAGCGGCGCTACCACTGTTCATCATCAGCCTTGCCGCGCAAGCATCGGCGCCGACGGCGGCCTATGTGGTTGTTCTACCGATGGTGCTCGTCACCTTTACCCTCTGGGTGCGGTATTCTGCAGTACGGATTGGTATTACAGCACTGGTCGGAGGCTTCATGTTGGCGCTGGGTCATCAGTTGATGCAAGGTGTCGGGCCGACGCTTCCGTTCGTCGCAGCGCTGCCACTGGCGTTGGCGGTTCTATCGACACTACCGCTCTGGCCCGGTATGGAGGTTCGAAAGGCACGGACGATAGCCGTTGTCGCTTTGCTGGGTGCAGCATCCGTTTCGCTTTGGGTCCTACTTGACGCGCCTGCTGCGACCCGAGCGGTTTATTCTGATAGAAAGCAGTAAAAGGCGGTTTGTTTAGAAAATCATAATTCTGCCTGTGTTGCTCTGTTCACGGCACCTGCTTTTGCGGACATTGAGTCGCAAGCTACCTATCCGGCCCCCACCTATTTTTGCCACCAAATGACACGGTGATGGGCGTCTGCTTTTAGGGGCTGTCTGAAAAACTTGGATGACCGATATTGGGCGCAAAGCGGACATCCGTTTCAATGCCTAAACTAAGCTTTGTCCTGCGGTGAGGCTTTGTTTAGCCAACTTAGCCGCAATGACGGCTCTAAGTACTCAAATAATATAAATTTCTGGCTATCAAGCGCACAATCCATTCGACTTCTGCGCACAGTCGAGCATTGCTGCTCATGTTCAAGCGCCCCGATATAAGGCGGCGATAGACCCGGCTGGGTATTCAGCTGGGCTTTGGGTGGTGGGGCAGCATGATGCTGCGTCGATTAAGGAGAGCCACCCATGACAAAGACCAAAAAGCTCGAGGTTAGCGAAACAATCATAGTCCCCTTAAAGCCTCAACAGATCTTGGATCTGCTGACCCGGGATTGCGGTGCCACGCTCGCAGAACTCGCGACACTTGCAAACTGGCTGCCGCATTCGACGCGGGCATATCTGACCGGCCTGAGGAAGAAGGGGCACGTCATCGATAGCGACAAGGTGGATGGCGTTCGCCGCTACCGCCTATCATCGTCGCCCGAGGCGTAAGGCGGTGGTCATGACAAACAGTCTCGGTTGTGAACTGGGTCGCCTCTCCACCATGAAGCCTGCCGAACTGCGTTCTCGATGGCGCGAGGTCTATCGGAACGTGGCACCGGACATCGGACCCGATCTGCTGCGGCGCGGCATCGCCTATCGGTTGCAGGAACGCGGGCAGGGAACCCTGACCAGTTCCACACGTCGTGACATTGAACGCCAGATAAAGAGGCTGGGCAAGGATGATGGAGAAGCGATGATTGCGCCTTCCCTAAAGCCTGGAACCCGTCTGGTGCGGTCGTGGCGTGGAAAAATGCATCAGGTACTTGTTCTTGATGAAGGGTTTGAGTTCGACGGCAGGAGGTATGCATCGCTCACCCAGATCGCAGGCGACATCACCGGCACACATTGGTCAGGGCCACGGTTCTTTGGCCTAGTCACCAGGCGACGGAGAAGGGCAGTAGGGCCATGATATCACCTAACCGCAAACGCTGTGCCATCTACACGCGCAAATCGACCGAGGAGGGGCTGGAGATGGACTTCAACAGCCTGGATGCGCAGCGCGAAGCATGTGCAGCTTATATATTGAGCCAGGCAGGCGAGGGATGGGAACAAGTTGGCGAGCTATACGATGACGGCGGTTGGTCAGGAGGTTCCATGACCCGTCCTGCACTTAAGCAATTGCTCGACGACATACAGGCAGGCAAGGTAGATATTGTTGTGGTCTATAAGGTTGACCGGCTGACTCGGTCGCTTGCGGACTTTGCCAAGATCGTCGAGATCCTTGATGCAAAAGGCGCGTCGTTCGTGAGCGTTACACAGGCGTTTAACACCACGAACAGCATGGGTCGTTTGACGCTCAATGTATTGCTATCGTTCGCGCAGTTCGAACGCGAGGTCACAGGCGAACGTATCCGTGACAAGATAGCGGCATCCAAGCGCAAAGGCATGTGGATGGGAGGCACGGTACCCCATGGCTATCGTGTTGAAGACCGCAAGTTACTTATCGAGCCTCAGGAAGCAGAAGACGTTCGTTATATCTTTAACCGCTATCTTGAGCTCAAATCCGTTCCGGCGCTGGTAGATGACCTCGCACGACGCGGCATGCGCACTCGGACCCGCCATCGCAAGGCGGGTGGTACCATCGGCAATGTCTGCTTTGGAAAGGGACCACTGGGGTTCCTGCTCAAGAACCCCGTATTCATAGGCAAAATTAAACATAAGGATGCCGTTTACGACGGCGAGCACCAACCGATAATTGATCACGACACTTTTGAACGCGTCCAGACCATGCTTGCGAGTAACAATCGCGACAAGCTGATATCGAAGCATGCAAAGTCGCCAAGCCTTTTGGCGGGCCTTGTCACTGATCCTGATGGAAGGCCAATGTCGCCGTCACGCGGAAAGAAGGGGTCGAAACAATATTGCTATTATGTTACCCGGTTGAAACCAGGCGAAGACCGTTCGACCATCTGCAGACTGCCAGCTGGCCCGCTTGATCAGATTGTCATAAAAACCTTGAAGACATATCTCAAAAAGCCCGCTGAACCCGATGCATCAACATGCAAGGTTGAATGGCAGGCCAATTGCCAAGCCGAAGCTGCGTTAGCTGACAGCCTTGGTAATATTACAACTAGCGAGTTGCGTGCGATATTGATTGACCGTCTTGTGAAGGTGAACGTTGCCGCCGACCGGATCGACGTTGTGATTGGGGAAGAAGACGCAGTTACTATAACGACGCCTGCACAAATGGTTCGCCGAGGAAATGAGGTTCGGATTGCCCTGTCGCCTGATGGCGAATCCGCCAATGATAAAAATGCGGATGCTGCCCTCGTTCGCCTCGTGGTTCAAGGATTTGCAGCAAGAGAGCATCTTCTGACCGGCGAAGACATTCCAGCAGTATCACGCTATGAGAAGCGGCACTTGCATCGGCTCGCGAGAATGTCTTGGCTAGCACCGGACATCATAACCGCCATTCTCGATGGTCGGCAGCCTGTTCAACTGACCGCCCGTCACCTGATGCGCTGTGCAGATATCCCTATGGAATGGCAGCAGCAGCGGCACTTCCTCGGGTTTAGTTAGCGCTGCCTCAAAACAAAAGTGGTGCCACGAAATAGGGCCCCGGAGAACTCCGGGGCTTTTTGGCGAGATCGCGCCACCACAAGGTGTCTCTCGCAGCAGATCTGCAAAATTAACGATAGCAAGTAACGGAAGTTAGGCGACAATTTCTGCTCTAAGCCAGAAGTCTGAAATCGCTGAAGATATTGGTGACTTCCTGGTGCCCATGAAAGGAACTGAGATGGCGACCTCATTTGCTGCAAACCTATGATTTAATACAATTAAGTAATTTTTGTTAGTTTCTGAATTCTATTCAAAGCAACGCTGACGTCCTTTAGCTGACTGGACATGAGACAACACAGTGTGCTTCCCGTCCGGGCTTTTAGGTTTATCCCACAACCACTTTGGTGCCACGTTTTTAGGCCCCAGAGATAACGAGCCAGAAACAACTCAAATCGTCACAGGGACAGCGTCTCTGGGCTCCCTAATGTTGAAATATCTACGGGTAAATCGCGGAATTTGCGCGACAAACCTAGCGTCTTTATATGGACATAAGTATATGATATTAAAGGGAAAAATACCTGGTGCTGCTGGGGAGGATTGAACTCCCGACCTCGTCATTACCAATGACGCGCTCTACCACTGAGCTACAGCAGCATACACCGAAGGTGCGGCCCTATGCGAAGGGACGGGGCGGTTGTCAAGCGGCTTGCGCCTTTGCGGGCGATTTGGCATCGGGTGCGCGGGCCTATGGAATGAACTGGAGATGGCAATTGGCTAAAGATGCGCAAGACAAAGAGCGGATTAAGGCCGAACGGTTGCGCGAAGCCCTGCGTGCCAATCTCCGCCGCCGTAAAGCGAAGCTGCAAAGCCAGGAACCGGACGCACCGAAGGAATAGCTGCCGACCGATAAGTCAAGGACTGTGGTAGCCGTGAAATATCAGCGATTGATAGCGGCAAAAAAAGACCCGCTGTGAAGCGGGTCCAAAAGGAAAAGAACTCCAGTTTTTCAACGACGGAGCTCTCGGGTCGCTCTACGGCAATGCAGAAGTTTGGTAAAATGGGATTGGACGGAATCGTCATCACCCCATAAAATTCCGACATTTGCGGCCAAAATGATCTTGGTAAGCTTCATGAGCGTAATCCCGCCGTTGCACCTTGCACGCGACTCGTGAATAGCACGGCAATGTTTTACCGAATTGCACGCCCCTTTTTGTTTCAGGCAGATGCCGAAACCGCCCACAACATGTCCCTTACGGCGCTGAAAATGCTGCCCATCCCGTCTATGGGAACGCAGGACGCGGCTTTGCAGCAAAGCTTTGCTGGGTTACACTTTGCAAATCCCGTTGGCCTTGCGCCGGGCTATGACAAAAACGCCGAAGTACCCGTTGAGATCATGCGCCTTGGCTTTGGGTTTACGGAGGTCGGTACGTTAACACCGTTGCCGCAGGCGGGTAACCCAAAACCGCGCTTGTTCCGGTTAGTCGAGGATGCGGCGGTCATCAACCGCATGGGTTTCAATAACGAAGGCCAGGCGGCGGCAATCGCGCGGCTGCAGAATATTCCGGACACGGCAATGGCAGGGCCGCTGGGCATCAATATCGGCGCCAATAAGGACAGCGCGGACCGCATTGTTGATTATGTCATCGGCGTGCGTAATATGGAGCCTCTGGCCGATTATTTGACGGTCAACATCAGCTCACCAAATACACCCGGTCTACGTGCGCTGCAGGACAAGGCTCCGTTGGATGATCTGTTGGCGCAGGTTATGGCCGCGCGGTCGCGGGCAACGCCGGTCTTCCTGAAAGTCGCGCCCGATCTGCAACCCGCCGACATTGACGATATTGTCAGCGTGGCGATGGCGCGCGGTGTCGCGGCTTTGATCGTATCGAACACCACCATTTCGCGGCCAGACCTGCAGTCGAAACATGCAGGCGAGACCGGTGGCTTGTCGGGCGCGCCCTTGCGTGACCTTGCGCAGCAACGCCTCATCGATTTTCGCAAGGCGAGTGGGGGCAAGCTGGGCTTGATTGGCGTTGGCGGCATTGCCTCTGCCGAAGATGCGTATGCGCGCATCCGTGCGGGCGCATCGCTGGTGCAGATTTACAGTGCGCTCGTGTATCATGGTCCCGGACTGGCGCTCAAAATCAATCGGCAGCTGCTGAAACTTTTGCAGCGCGACGGGTTTGCGAATATTTCGGATGCCGTGGGGGCTGACGCGTAAATCCGGACTTGGCATTGCCCTGTGAAGAGGGCTAGATATCGGGCATGAAAAAACTGTCCTTCGCGATCAGCGCACTTGTCCTTGCCGCTCAACCGGTTTTTGCCGAAAATGTCGGTGTCACATCATCGGCCGATCCCCGTGTTACTGAAGCGGGGATGGAGATGTTACGTCAGGGTGGTTCCGCTGCCGATGCGGCGATGGCAATGATGTTGACCCTGACCGTAGTTGAACCGCAATCAAGCGGCATTGGTGGTGGCGGCTTCCTTTTGTATCAGGACAGCGCCAAGGGCGTATTGTCGACAATCAACGGGCGCGAGACCGCGCCAGCGGCGGCGACACCTGACCGTTTTGTCGGACCAGACGGTAAGGCGCTCGGCTTCCTGGAGGCCTTTCAGGGCGGTCGTTCCGTAGGCATTCCCGGCAATGTCCAGCTTATGGCAGAAACCCACCGCAAATGGGGCAAGCTGTCTTGGGCGACGATTTTCAAGCCCGCCATTCGCCTCGCCGACAAAGGATTCATCGTCAACAAGACGCTTGAATCACGGCTGAAGGGTATTCAGCCACTTTGGTCTAACTTTGATGCCGCGCGTGCGATTTATTGGCGAAATGGCGCGCCCGTGACCGCAGGTATGACGCTCAAGAATTCGCAACTGGCTGCAACGTTAAAGTTGCTGGCGAAAAAGGGACCCGATGCATTTTACACCGGCCCCATCGCCAACCAGATTGTGAGTGCGGTCACGACGAGCAAGCTCAGCCCCGGCGACATGACCATGACGGACCTTGCGCAATATCGCGCAAAGGAACAGCAAGCTGTTTGCGCGCCGTACCGCGTCTATGTGGTGTGCGGCATGGCCCCGCCTTCATCAGGCGCGACAACGGTCTTGCAAATATTGGGCACATTGCAGCGGTTTGACTTGGCAGCATCCGGCAAAAACAGCCCCCAAAGCTGGCACCTTATTGGTCAGGCGATGCAGCTGGCCTATGCCGACCGTGAAAAATTTCTGGCGGATGATGCGTTTGTGAATGTGCCAGTCGCAGGCCTTTTGAACCCCGAATATATCAAAGAGCGTTCCGCGCTTATTGACCCTGAAAAGGCGCGCACGGACTATCCGGCAGGGAACCCGCCCGGCGCGATGCCGCGCACGGCGGCCATTTCAAGCGAAGTTGCAGGTACAACGCATTTCACAGCAGTCGACCGCAGCGGCAATATCGCCAATATGACGTCGACGATTGAGGGGCCATTTGGCAGCCAGCTGGTTGCGGGCGGCTTTTTCTTGAACAACGAACTGACCGACTTCACCTTTTCACCCGAAAAAAATGGCGCGCCAGTTGCCAACCGCGTGATGGGCGGAAAGCGGCCATTGTCTTCCATGTCCCCCACGATTGTGTTTGATCGCGATGGTCGTGCGGTTCTCGCACTTGGTTCAGCCGGCGGAAAACGTATCATCATGCATGTGACCAAGACGCTGATTGGCGTCATCGACTTCGGCCTTCCGCTCGATCAAGCGATTGCGCTGCCAAATATCTTTTTTGGCGCTGGCGGTCTTGAGGTTGAACAACATACAATGCTTTCGGCGATGTCTGATGGGCTAAGCAAATTTGGACAACCGGTTCGCCCTGTCGATTTGGGTTCAAAAGTTAACGGCGCGCAGCTTGTCGGCAACAGCTGGACAGGGGCTTCCGATCCACGAAGCGAAGGAACATCCTCCACCATCGACGCCAAGGGTAAGGTGAAAGTAACCGTGCCGAGATCGGTTGACGAAGCACCAACGGAGGATGTCGGTTAACGCTAACGGCACGTTGCGCCTCACGCATTGGCGCGCTAGCGTAATTCTTTAGAGTCCCATAATGGACCGCAAAATGTTCTTTAGGAGAGAATAAGTGGCTGCCGAGCAATTCGACGATTTTGACAGCTTCCCCAACCTCGTCACCATGTTTTTTGCCCGCGCGCGGCATCGCGGTGACGTGCCATTTTTATGGGCAAAGCATGATGGAACGTGGCAATCCTTAAGCTGGGCTGAGGTCGCACGCCAGGTTGCGGGCTTTGCCAAGTCGCTGCGCCAGCTTGGGCTGGAAAAGGGCGACCGGGTCATGCTCGTGTCGGAAAATCGCCCCGAATGGTGTATTGCCGATCTGGGCATCATGGCGGCTGGATGCGTGACTGTGCCGACCTACGTCACCAATACCGAACGCGACCATCAGCATATTCTCGATAACAGCGCGGCCCGCGCGGTGATTGTTTCGACTGCAAAGCTGGCAAAGACATTGATGCCGGCGGCGTTGCGGTCTTCGCAAGCGGAATTCATCATCGCTATGGAACCGCAGCCAGCGGTGCAGCATGGCCAGTTGTCGATGCACCAATGGTCCGACATGGTTCAGGGCAACGATGCTGATATACGGGCTACTGAGGCGGCCATGGCGGCAGTGACGCGCGACGATTTGGCGTGCATCATCTACACCAGCGGCACCGGCGGTGCGCCGCGCGGTGTGATGCAGCATCATGGCGCGATATTGCATAATGCCGACGGAGCCGCCGAAGTGCTGCGCGAAGATTTTGGGCTGGACGAAGAAGAAGTCTTCTTGTCATTTTTGCCGTTGTCACATGCCTATGAACATAGCGGCGGGCAATTCCTGCCCATCGGTGTTGGCGCGCAAATCTATTATGCGGAGGGGCTGGAAAAGCTCGCTTCCAATATCGAGGAAACACGGCCAACGGTGATGGTGGTCGTTCCGCGATTGTTTGAAGTCCTGCGCCAAAGAATGATCAAGGCAGTCGAAAAGCAGGGTAAGTTTCCAAATTACTTGCTCAATAAAGCCCTGACCATTGGCGAGCGCGACTATTCGGGGCGCAAGCGGCTTTCCGACGCGCCGATGCGGTTGATTTTATCGCGGACGATTAAACCCAAAATCCAGGGACGCTTTGGTGGCCGGATGAAGGCGATGGTATCGGGCGGTGCGCCGCTCAATCCCGACATTGGGGTGTTTTTCCAATCCTTGGG
Source organism: Sphingomonadaceae bacterium PASS1 (assembly GCA_002255985.1). GTDB lineage: Bacteria > Pseudomonadota > Alphaproteobacteria > Sphingomonadales > Sphingomonadaceae > Sphingorhabdus_B. The sequence goes on along the minus strand of NKIR01000002.1, from coordinate 101,285 downwards.
CATTACCTTGCTGCAAGGTTACGGACAGACCGAATCTGGCCCCGTCATCAGCTGCAACCGCCCCAAGGCGGGTATCAAGATGGATACCGTCGGCCCGCCGCTGAAGAATACTGAGGTCAAGATTGCCGAAGATGGCGAGATCCTTGTCCGTGGTCCTTTGGTGATGAAGGGCTATTGGCGGAACAAGGCGGAGACCGACCGGGTCATCAAGGATGGTTGGCTGCATACGGGCGATATCGGCCACATCGATGATCGCGGACGTATTGCAATTACGGACCGGAAAAAGGACCTGATCGTAAACGACAAGGGCGACAACATCGCGCCGCAAAAGATTGAGGGCATGCTCACGCTTCAGCCTGAAATTTTGCAGGCGATGGTTTCAGGTGACAAGCGGCCGTACATCGTTGGCCTTATCGTTCCGGATCCCGAATGGGCGCTGGAATGGGCGCGTGCGCAAGACATGAAATATGATTTCAATGCCTTGCAAGCCAATCCGCAGTTTCGCGCTGCGGTTCGTGCTGCCGTCGACCGGGTCAATGCGGATGTGTCGGTAACCGAAAAGGTCCGCCAGTTCGAATTTGCCGATGAGCCTTTCACAATCGAAAATGGTGAAATGACGCCGAGCATGAAAATTCGGCGCCATGTCATCCGCGAACGTTACGCCGCGCGCGTCAATGGCCTTTACAAGGACTGACGCGTCGCGCCGTTGTGTCGGTTTGCTTATTTTGCATCCAACCATGCACTGACCTCGGAACGGACCCGGGGTTGGGTTTTGATGCGCGTTTCTATGGACACAATCGCCTGATCGACCGGCTTGCGTGACTCCGGTGTCAAATAGGCTTTGGCGTATGCATTTAGCTTATCGATCATCGCCGGATCGTTTGAACCGCCGCCCAGACTTGGAATAAATTCCGATTTGGACGACACATCGACCAATTCTTCGACAGCTTCGCGGTTCGCGAGGGCAAAATCGACCGCGAGATCCGGAAACTCACCCGCAACGCCGCCGATGATGCCCGCGCTTAAGGTCTGACCTGGCTCCTTGGTAAGCGCCAGCGCCAACGCTTGCTTGGCCAACGCTTCATTGCGCGTGGAGCCCAGCAAACGGTACATGCTTGATTTCACCAGATAGCTTTCGGCGGACTGCCCAAGCTTGCGCATTTTATCCCACGAAGCCTGATCCGCATTTTGCGCAACGACGCCGAGCCATGTGGTGCGTAGTGGTCCGTCTAGCGCCGCTGGATTGGTGTCGAGTGCATCAAACAAGCGGCGCGCCTCGGCCACAACCTTTGCGTCACCCATATAGCCAAGGGTGCCGATAAGTGCGCTGCGCAAATTGGCGTCGAGCGTGCTGTCGGTAACATCCTGCTTCATACCAAGTCTGTCCAGCACGGGACCAAAGCGTGCACTGGCGCGTTTCGCCAGTGCCGCCTGCCGCGCGGGTTCCTTGTCGTACAGTCCATATAAATAGGCAAAGGTCGCCACATTATCTTCGATCACCCGCTGACTGGCATTGGCTGGAACAGCATCGACCAGATCAAGCGCGGTCCGAACAGGTTGATATGCGCCATAAGCGAGGCTTTGGCTGTCGTTGAGCAACCCAAGTTGGTCAATCGGCGCCAATTTCGGGAAGGCTTCTTTCAGGCCCGTCATCATGTCAGGCGTGTAAAGCACGCGGTAATATCCGCTTTGCCCAGCGTTGACCAAAACGGGACCACAGCCCAGCAGGGTCATGGTGCCGGCACCGCCCGAAATGATGCCGGTTCCAGTTGCATTGCCGACAACTTGCGCGATGACAGGGACGTTCCAGCGTTGCGGCTTGGCGGTGGTTTCTGCCTTGCGGTCTCGTGAAAACTCACCTTGGCTGAGCGACAACACAGTGGACCCGTTCACACATTTGGCGACGTTCACTGAAATCAACGGGACGCCGGGTTGGCGCGTGAAATCATGGGCAATCCGGACAAGGCCTTTTGCGCCCGCAGCCTCAACCGCGTTCCACAAATCATCGGTGCGCGTGTTCGCATAAGCATGCTTTTTCATGTACGCGCGCAGACCGTCGCGCCAAACGGTCTCGCCGGCAAACGCCTCAAGCATAGTGATAACAGCTTCACCTTTTGAGTAAGTGATGGTGTCAAATGCCTGACTGGTTTGTTCAACGGTGCTGATTTTCTGGATGACGGGATGCGTTGTCACATAGGCATCAAGCCCCATCGCGCCCTCGCGGCCGTTGACGCGGTCCAAAGTGCTTTGCCATTCGGGGTTGAAATGCGCGGTCGCCTTGCTTTCCATCCAGCTGGCGAAGCCTTCGTTGAGCCACAGGTCATCCCACCACGCCATCGTTACGAGATTGCCGAACCATTGGTGGGCGATTTCATGGGCATCAGTCGAAAATATGCCTTGGCGCGTACGTGCGCTGGTGATTTTCGGATCGTTCAGAAGAACCCGCTCAAACGTGAAAATCGCGCCCCAATTTTCCATCGCGCTGAAAAATTGGCTCTGTCCGGGACCGGCAACATTGTCGAGCTTTGGCAACGGATAGGGCGTATCAAAATAATCATTATAATATTCAACCAGCTTCGCCGACGCATCGAGCGCATATTGGCCCTTTGGACCATTGCCCTTGCCAACGACGACACCCACTTCAGTCGGGCCAACCTGCTTCGTTATGCGGTCAAATTCACCGAGCCCGAAAAACAACAAATAGGTCGACATTTTGGGCGTCGTGCCAAAGCGGACTTCGGACTTGCCACCCCCCATTTCCTTGCGCGCGGCAACGGGCATATTGCTGACCGCCATTTGTTCGGACGGAACGCGCGCCGTCAGGTCAAATGTCGCCTTGTAAATGGGTTCATCCCAGCTGGGCACAAACCGCCGTGCGTCGGGCGCTTCAAATTGCGTAAACAGCGCGCGCTTTTCGGCGCCCTCGGGATTTTTGTAATCCAGCGCGAACAAGCCATTGGCTTGCTGCAGGATCTTCCCGGCATAATCGATATAGAGCGTGTATCGTCCGGCGGGCAGCGTCTGCCCAAAGGAGAGGGTGGCCGTTTGTGCTGCGGCATTCACCTGCGTCGTGACCGGAATGGCAGCAGCGCGGCCCTTTGCAATTGTGACTGTCCGAAAGGCGATGTCTGCCGCGTTCAATGTCACGGAACCGCTCGGCGTCTTCAGCATGAATTCGATGCGGACGTTGCCGTCGAACGTCAATTTTTCGGCATCAGGCGTCACGGTAATGGCATAATGCAACGGCGCCGCGTTGCGCGGCAATTGTGATGGCACAATGTCAGCTGTGGCATCTGCCGTTTTTGTTGCAGGCGCGGCAACTGCGTGGCCCAATGGCGCCAGCGCGAACAACGCTGCTGATGCGGCTAATATGGAACGGATTTTCATATGACTGCTCCCCGGTGGGGCGCTATGCATTTTGCGCCCAGATAAGAAATTCGACATTGCCCTGCGGCCCTGTAATCGGGCTGGTGGCCAAACCGCGTATCGTCCAGTTTTTTTCGACCAACCACTGCTGTACCTCGTTGCAAACGCGTTCATGGACTGCCGGGTCCCGCACGACGCCACCTTTGCCAACTTCTTCACGGCCAGCCTCAAATTGTGGTTTGATAAGTGCGATCAATTGCGCACCGCTTTTGGCAAAGGTCAAAGGCCGATCTAGCACTTTGGCGAGACCAATGAAGCTTGCGTCACAGACGATAAGGTCAACGGGTTCGGTGATATGCCCGTCGGTCAATATGCGCGCGCTTGTCTGTTCATGAACCACGACGCGGGGGTCTTGCCGCAGTTTCCACGCGAGCTGGTTCGTGCCGCTATCGACGGCGTACACCCGCGTTGCCCCTTGCGTTAGCATAACGTCGGTAAAGCCGCCCGTGGACGAACCCACATCAATGGCAACCATGCCGGTTACATCGATGGCAAATTCATTAAGGGCATGGGCAAGTTTAATGCCGCCGCGCGAGACCCACGGATGATCGCTGCCCTTCACACTGATTTCGGTATCTTCGGCGATTTGCTGCCCTGGCTTTAGTGCCTTGGCATCACCGATATAGACATGGCCCGCCATGACCAGTGCCTGCGCACGTGTCTTGCTCTCGGCAAGGCCGCGATCAACGATCAATTGGTCTAGTCGTGTTTTTTTGGTCGCCATGTCGCAACGCGCTAGCGGAGCAGATACGATTTGGCCATAAGACAAAGTCATGCAAATCCGTAACCTGACCCTCATTGCAATCTTGCTGCTCGCATCCTGCGTTGCGCCGCCGCCACCGCCAGCCCAAAGGGCCGCACCCGTGCCGCCACCGGTCGCCACCACGCCGGCACCAACGCCGCGTCTGTCGGCGGACTGGAATGACTGGCCGTTTTCTGCAGGCGATTGGGTGTATCGGCGCGATGATCGCGGATCGACTGTGTTATTTGGACCGGCTGGCCAAAATGCAGTTGTCAGCCTGCGCTGTGACCTGCAAAATCGGCGCATATATCTGTCGCGTGAAGCGACTGCACCGGTGCAACGCATCGTCATACGGACATCTTCGTCCATGAAGGAATTTGTTGCAAAGCCGACCGGCGGAACGCCCGCTTATCTGGCAACCGAAATCATGCCGATGGACCCGATATTGGATGCGATGGCGTTTAGCCGCGGAAGGATATTATTGGAAACGGACGGACACACGCCTATCATTCTGCCTGCATGGGCAGAGATCACACGAATTGTCGAAGATTGCCGGTATTAGCATTTTGACGACGTCAAATATCGCGGCGCGGAACCCCAATGTTTGCCTGAAAAAAAATTTAATACAAGACTTGTTTAAGTAACCCGTTTGATTCAACTTCGGTCCTGCGGAGGGCAGATATATGTTTGAAGCAAGCAATTTCCATTCAACGAAAGGAGGTGATCCGATGTCTCATGGTTCAGTTAAGAGGTCGGGGAATTCCGTTCGGGAGATCGGCCGCCGATAACATCGGCGATGCCGGTCACGGCATGAAAGCAACTTCCGGCAGCGGCACATCCGACCGCTGACCCATGTTTAAGGGCCGTTGGATCATTCCAGCGGCCCTTTTCTGTAACGCCTGCATTTCGCGGTCTTGTCAGTGCGCAACATCTTTTTGTCGAACAATAGTGGCAAAAGGCGTTTGAATGCTTACATCGGTCAAAAGGTCAAAAGGGGCATCACATTATGCAGTTTCTGCGTGTCAGCTGGAAAATATTGGTCGGGTTTAAAGACCTGCTGGTGCTCTTGTTTCTGTTCTTGTTCTTCCTCGCGATATTCGCACTTCTGAACGCCAGTCCCAATCCGGCGGTCGTGCGCGATGGTGCATTGTTACTGAAACTTGATGGCGTTGTTTCCGAACAGCCTGCGGAAATTGACCCGCTTACAGCGCTCACGTTCTCAGCCATGCCAACCGGTGAAATCCGACAACGCGATGTCGTTCGCGCGCTCAAACTGGCGGAAAAAGATACGCGGGTGAAACTGGTCGTTGTAGACATGGAACGGTTCATGGGCGGCGGACAGGCGAGCCTTGCGGCAATTGGCAACAGCCTTGAAGCGCTGAAAAAGGCGGGCAAGCCTGTCTATGCCTTCGCCACGGCCTATACGGACGACAGCTATCAATTGGCGGCCCATGCCACGCAAATCTGGATGGACCCGTTGGGCGGTGCAATGATAACCGGACCCGGCGGATCACAGCCATATTATAAAGGCTTGCTCGACCAGCTTGGCGTGAAGGCCAACATATACCGTGTCGGAACCTTCAAGAGCGCCGTTGAACCCTATATGCGGACCGAGCAGTCCCCTGAATCCAAAATGGCCATCAAGGGCGTGTATGATGAGGTCTGGGGACAGTGGAAAGCGGGCGTAGCAAAGGCGCGTCCTCAGGCGCAGCTGGACCGCATGTTGACCGACCCGGCCGGTGCGGTGGAGTCTGTTAAAGGCGATCTGGCGCAATTGGCGCTGTCGACGCGTCTTGTCGACAAGCTGGGTGACCGTATCGCATTCGGCAAATTCATCGCCGGAAAGGTCGGTGCGGATGATGAGAAAACGACCGGTGGCTTTGCCCACACCCCAATGGACGCGTTACTTGCGAGCTACGGTCCAGCGACCGCCGGTGCGCAGATTGGCGTTGTGACCATTGCCGGTACGATCGTCGATGGAGAGGGTGGTCCTGGAACCGCAGCGGGCGACACCGTCAGCGGTCTTATTTACGATGCGCTCGACAATAAGGATTTGAAAGCTTTGGTGGTCCGCGTGGATTCGCCGGGCGGTTCTGTCACGGCGTCGGAAAAAATCCGTCTGGCGATTGAAGCGGCAAAGGCGAAAAAGATTCCGGTCATCGTTTCTATGGCGAATTTGGCCGCAAGCGGGGGTTATTGGATATCGCTTCCTGCCGATGTTATTTTTGCCGATCCTGCCACGATTACCGGATCCATTGGTATTTTCGGCGTCATCCCAAGTGCGGAGGCTGGGCTTGCGAAAATCGGCGTGAATGCGGACGGTGTGAAGACAACGCCATTATCCGGTGAACCTGATATCTTGAATGGGTTCAGCCCCGAATTTGACCGCGTGGCCCAAAGCGCCATTGAGAACGGCTATCGTCAGTTCCTGACGCGCGTAGCAACAGCGCGCAAGAAAACGCCCGAGCAAGTCGATGCTATCGCGCAGGGGCGTGTATGGGCGGGTAGCACGGCCCGCCAGCTCGGCCTTGTCGACAGGACCGGTGGTATGAATGAAGCGTTTGCGGAAGCGGCAAAGCGTGCCGGATTGAAATCCGATGGATGGCATGCCGAATATATTGAACCACCAACGAGCTTCGCAGGCACGTTGATCAGTGGCCTGATGCCAAAGCGCACGCAGGCTGCAGCGCCCATGGATATTTTTGCGCAAGCATCATGGCAGCAGCAGTTGCTGTTCCAGCGGATTTCGGCAGATATGAATATGCTGACTGGCGTGCGTGGCGCACAGGCCAAGTGTCTTGAATGTGTGGATTTTGGCACACCCGCGACGGCAAAGCCCGATACCGGTTGGTTCGCGATGTTGGTGAGGGCTTTAAGCTAAATATTTGTCATCCCGAACCCATATCCGGGATGACAATAATGACTTGGGCTGTTTAGGCCTTAACTGCGCAAATAAGCCCGGACGAGCTTACGACGCCGAGAATTTCGGGGTCTTGCAGGGAACGTGTGCGCTTCAGAAAGTCGTTGACGGTAACCTTTCGCATGTCCTGACCACGAAGTTTTTTGAGGCCGCTCAGTTTGTTCAACTGGGTCAGCGGCAGCCGGTCGACCATCCGGTCAGCCATGCAGGCTGCAATCGGCCGGGACAGACCGGCATCCATCAGCGCGGTTCTTACCCGTGTTTCAGGGGTGGCACATGCCGAGAGCGCCAGTGCAGTAAATGTGGCCAGCGCTACCCATTTCATATTCCACGTTCCTTTGCGCGTTCGACGCATTCCATAATAATGCGTTTAGCGTCGTTTTCATCACCCCAGCCATTCAACTTGGCCCATTTGCCGGGCTCCAGGTCTTTATAATGGGTGAAGAAATGTTCTATCTGTTGAAGGACGATTGGTGGCATATCCTTGTACGTCACAACGTCCGAATAATAAGGGAAGGTCTTGTTGACCGGCACGCAGAGCAATTTTTCATCACCGCCAGCATCGTCTTCCATCATCAAAACGCCAATCGGACGACATTTGACCACCGCTCCGGCGACGATAGGCGAGCGGGCAACGACAAGCGCGTCCAACGGGTCGCCATCTTCACCCAGCGTATGCGGAACAAAGCCATAATTGGCGGGGTAGCGCATGGGGGTGTGCAGGAAACGGTCTACGAAAAGAGCACCAGAAGCCTTGTCGAATTCATACTTTACAGGTTCACCGCCAATGGGAACCTCGATCAGCACGTTAAGGCTTTCAGGCACATTGTCGCCTGCTGGAATCAAATCAATACGCATGGGAGAATGCTTTCAAACTGTTTTTAGTTGGTCCGCCGCGGACTCAGTAAACGATCGATCGCCGTATCGCCCTTGCCCGTTGCTTCGAGGTGCGGATAGCGCAAGCCGCCCGAATAGGCGATGTCTATTTGCTCATAACGTTTGTTGCGTTCCAATATAAGCCGCACGGGCTTTTCCCCACCCTTTGCGGCCTTGATTGCGGCACTGAGGCCGTCTTTGGAGTAAGCATAGCCGTTGACGGCAATGATTTTGGCACCGTTGACAATGTTGGCCTTAAAAGCAGGACCGTTCCATAATACAGACGTGACGCGGCCTTCCTTGTCCAACGTCAGGCCAAGCGAGTGCGTGAGGTTGAAGTTGTTGCTTTCCTTCATCAGTTCTTTGTCGAAGATGTTTGGTTCTTCTTTCCAGACAAGTTTGTACCCGCCCAATTCAAAACCGTTCAGCGGTGCGGGCTGACCCGGTTGGCGCAGTTTGGTATCCAGAAACGTCGCCCAATCATAAGGCTGCACAGCATTCAGCGTGCGGACAATCTCATCAAAATTATAAGTGAGCACGCCCCAATCGGCGTTACGAACGCCAAAGAAAGCTTTGGCGAAATCATCGAGCGATTTCTCACCCTTTGAAAGGGCGCGGATGGTCATGTCCGCGTCGAGCCAGATCAGCGAGCCTTCATTGTAATAATCTTCGCCGCGTGCGTGGCTTGCGAAGGGCTTTGCTTTGCGTGCGCCAAAAATGGGATCATGCGTGGTATCTTCCACCGAACGCCATGCACGGCCGGGCTGCTCTGCATAAAAGCCCGCATATTTGGCCCATTCGCCTATCACCATTTCTTTGGATTGCAGGCCCGAGCGCGCACCAAGCACGAGATCCCAATAGCTGGTCTGCCCTTCATAGACCCATAACAAATTGTCGCGCATCGGGGTGGAATAATCGGGTGTCCACATCGTATCAGGACGACGGAACTTGCCATTCCAACTGTGCGTGAATTCGTGGGGCAACAGGCCGCGTTCGGACATATTGTCATCCCATTCGATGAAATAGTCGGTCTCGCGCGTATTTTCAGAGCTGCGATGATGTTCAAGCCCAATGCCGCCAAGCTCTTCGGTCAGGCCAAGGAGAAATTCGTAGCGATCAAAATGCTTTGATCCAAAAAGCAGGAGCGATTCATCCACCAATGCGCGATGTGCAGCGATGTGCTCTGGCTTCGCGGCAAGATATTTGGCGTTGTCCGCCCACACGTTCAGCGTGACATTGTTACCCAGATCCCATTTCTTATAATTTGGCCCGGCGAACATCGGGCTGTCGACCAATGTTTCAAAGTTGGTCACGCCATAATCGATGCGGTTGCCGGTAATTTTTGCGCCATCAAGCGCCGCCACGCCCGTCCAGCCTTCAGGCAGTGTAATCGACGGCTTTACCTGAATAGCGCGGGTAAAATGTCCGGCGGGGTACAGGGCCACCTGTTCCCATTGGACGTTCATCATATTGGGCGTGACGTTGATGCGGCCTTCGCTTTCGCGGACAGGCGCTGTGAATTGGAATTCTACTTCGACGGACGATGTTTCGGCAGGCACATCGACATGAAAGGCGTAAACCTGAACCGGGTCGCGGGTCCAACGCAGCGTCTTCCCGCCTGCGCGGATCATCAGGCCTGTCATTTCGGCCAGTGCACCCCGTGGGCCATGCTTGCCGGGCAGCCACTGCGGATAAAGCAGGATCAGCGGCTTGCCTTTTTCTAAAGGAATGACCTGATGCACCTGAAAAATGGCACGATCAACATCGGTTGCGTCTACCGACAAGATCATTGGCGCCGACAAGGGGCGATCTTGCGGCTCAGGGATGATCGAGACGATAGGCACCGGCTGCGGCGCACTGTTTTGCGCGGATGCTGCAGAAATGAGGCTGGCGGATAGGGCGAATGCGGCGATAGCGCGCGAAAATGTGCGTGGATTCATGGACCAGACTTTTGGCGAAAGCCGATTGGCGCGTCCAGCCCTATTCCACTAACAACAATTAGCCGCTAGGGCGCTTTACCATGGCAAAGATACAGACACCCCAAGCCGTTCGCGGTACTCAGGACATGTTCGGCGAGACAGAAGAACGTTTTGCGCATGTCGTCGCAACATTTGAACGCGTGCGCAGGCTTTATGGATTCAAGGGCCTGCAGCTGCCCGTGATTGAACCAACGGCGGTATTTTCGCGCAGCCTGGGTGAGGCGACCGATGTTGTCTCAAAGGAAATGTACAGCTTCGAAGATCGCGGCGGGGATTCGATCACGCTGCGGCCCGAATTTACGGCGGGCATTGCGCGCGCATACCTGACCAATGGCTGGCAGCAATTTGCGCCGATGAAGCTGTCGGTGCACGGCCCATTGTTCCGTTACGAACGCCCGCAAAAGGGCCGCTATCGTCAATTTCACCAGATTGATGCGGAGATTATCGGCGCAGCAGAGCCTGCCGCCGATGTTGAACTGCTGGTGATGGCGGACCAATTGCTGAAGGAATTGGGCATAAATGACGGCGTGACGTTGCAGCTCAACACATTGGGCGACACGCCAAGCCGCGACGCGTGGCGGGCGGCATTGGTCGGCTATTTCAACGATCACAAGGGTGCGCTGTCCGAAGATAGCCTCGCGCGGCTGGAGAAAAATCCGCTGCGTATTCTGGATAGCAAAGACCCCAAAGATCGCCCGATTGCCGACGCGGCGCCCGTGATCGACGATTATCTGTCTGGCGAAGCACATGACTTCTTCGGCGCGGTCACAGCAGGCCTTGATGCCGCTGGCGTTGCATGGACGCGCAATGCTGCGCTGGTGCGCGGACTGGATTATTATCGCCACACCGCGTTTGAATTTGTGACCGACCGGCTGGGTGCGCAGGGCACTGTACTGGGCGGTGGACGCTATGATGGCTTGATTGAGAATTTGGGCGGACCAGCGACGCCAGCGGTCGGCTGGGCGGCGGGCATTGAGCGGTTGGGCATGTTGATTGACGCCGTGCCAACACAGCAGATCGAAGCGATGATTGTTTTGGAGAATGACGCGGGTCTTGGGCATGCCTTCGCGCTTTTGCGTCAGCTGCGCCAAGCCGGAATTTCGGCCGACATGATTTCAACTGGTTCACCGAAAAAGCGGTATGATAAGGCCGTCAAGCAAAGCCCGGCTGCAATCCTGCGCGTCAATGAGGATGGCTATTACGGGATGTCCGGTGAAGGAAATAATGACCGGCTTAAGAGCGTTCTTCAGTCGCTCGCATGACCAAAATCTCCCCGCAACGTATCGCGCTTATTGAGTCGCGCTTTTCCGAGCTTGAGGCACGGATGGCTTCGGGGCAGCTGGAGGGTGATGCCTTTGTCACGGCGTCCAAGGAATATTCGGAACTGGAACCGGTCGCCAAGGCGGCTGCCAATGTCCGGCGACTGCGCAAGGAAATCGAAACCTTGCAGCATATGTCTAAAGATTCCTCCGACCCCGACCTGCACGAAATGGCGATCGAGGAACTGGAGGATGTCAGTCATCAGTTGAGCGAAGCCGAAACCGCTTTGGCCATTTCGCTCTTGCCGAAAGATGCCGCCGATGACCGGCCGGCCATGCTCGAAATCCGGGCGGGTACCGGCGGTGATGAAGCGGCGTTGTTCGCCGGTGACCTTTACCGCATGTACGAACGCTATGCCGCGGGGCAGGGGTGGAAGATCGAACCTATTTCCGTCAGTGCATCCGATGTTGGCGGCTTCAAGGAAGTTGTTGCCGCGATCAAGGGCAATGGCGTTTTCGCCAAGTTGAAATATGAAAGCGGCGTCCACCGTGTGCAGCGCGTGCCCGTGACCGAAAGCGGCGGCCGAATTCACACCAGCGCCGCGACGGTTGCGGTGCTGCCGGAGCCGACCGAAGTGGATATCCAAATCGAGGCGCGCGACTTGAAAATCGACGTGTATCGCGCGTCTGGCGCAGGCGGACAGCACGTCAACACCACAGACTCGGCCGTGCGCATTACCCACTTGCCGACGGGCATTGTTGTGACCTGCCAAGACGGGCGCAGCCAGCACAAGAACAAAGACCAAGCGATGCAAGTGCTGCGCGCGCGGATGTACGAAAAAGAGCGCGAGGAAGCCCAAGGCGCGGAGGCGGAGGCCCGCAAAGCGATGGTTGGCTCAGGCGACCGTTCGGAACGCATCCGCACCTATAACTTCCCGCAAGGCCGCGTGACCGACCACCGGATCAACCTGACGCTGCATAAGCTTCCGGAGATATTGGAGGGCGGTGGCCTTGGTGAATTGGTCGCGGCGCTGATTGCCGAAGACCAAGCCGAGCGCATGGCGGGTCTGTCGGATTGAGCCTCTTCCGTCATCCTGAACTTGTTTCAGGATAACGCACCGCCGTGGCCTGTTATCCTGAAACAAGTTCAGGATGACGAAATGGCGTTAGGCGGGTCAGTCGATCACCAACCGCCCATGGTTCAATTTCGGCAAGACATAACGTGCGAACATGTCGCATTCGTTGATGTGCGGGTAACCCGACAAAATGAACGCTTCGATGCCCACGGCGCGATAGGCTTCGATTTTGGCGAACACTTGGTCCGGGTCGCCAACGATCGCAGCGCCGCAGCCTGAACGTGCGCGGCCAATTCCGGTCCACAGATTGTCTTCCAGATATCCGTCGTTGGCTTCCGATTGCGCGCGCAATTCGGCCTGATGCGCAACACCGAAGGTTTGCGTATCCAAGGATTTGTTGCGGATTGCTTCGCCTTGCTGCGCATCCAGCTTGGACAAGAGGCGGTCCGCATAGGCGCGGGCTTCGGCTTCGGTTTCACGCACGATGACATGCGCGCGGAAGCCATATTTCAACGTCCGTCCAAATTTTGCCGCGCGCGCAGTCATGTCTTCGACAAGGTCCTTGGCGCCCTGAACCGTTTCCGGCCACATCAAATATACATCGCAACCTTCGGCTGCAGCGTCCTTAGCCGCGGGCGAGAGGCCACCGAAATACAACGGCGGACATTTGCCGCTCACGGTCTTCATACGCGGCGGGTCAAGATCGATTTTATAATGTTCGCTATCAATCGACAGATGTTCGCCATTCAACAATGTCTTGAGGATCTGCATCGCCTCAACCGTCCGGCGATAGCGTGGTTCGCTGTCCATCTTGTCACCCGGCAAGTCAGACGAGATAATGTTGATGTTCAAACGCCCACCCGAAATCTGGTCCAGCGTGGCAATTTGCCGCGCCAATTGCGGTGGCCAGCTTTCGCCAATACGCACCGCCATCAGCAACTTAATACGTGTTGTCAGCGTTGCAATGGCGCTGGCAAAAGCAGTGGTATCCAACCCAAGCGTGTAGCCCGAGGGCAGCAATATATTGTCGAACCCGCCCTTTTCAGCAGCAAGCACGATATTGCGGCAATGCTCCCAACTCGACGCGAGCATGGGATCGGGTAGCCCAAGAAATTCGTAATCATCGTCGCATAATGCGGAGAACCAGCTGACTTCGATTGGATTGCTCATGGCAGGGGAACTCCTCGCGCAGCGACCAATACGCTATAATAGTCAGCTCGGGTCCATTTGATTTTGAAGGCATCGGCAGCCTCTATGATGCGTGCCGGGTTTTGCGAGCCGACAATCGGGATTGGGCGGGCAGGGTGCGCCATAATCCAGCTATACGCCGCTGCCGTGCGCGAAACGCCATGCGCTGCTGCAACGCCCGACAAGGCTGCCGCGACATTTTGTTCGCGCGTGTCGCCGGGATCGCCGATCCGTCCGCCGCCAAGTGGTGACCATGCCAATACTGCCAAATCCATCGCGATCGCTTGATCAAGCTCACCATTTTCGATGGTATCGATCCGTAACGGGGAAAGCTCCGGTTGCGTCGAGACAATCGGAACGCTGCTGAACTGTGCCAAGGTCGTTATTTGCGCGGTCGTGAAGTTTGACACACCAAAGGCCCGGATTTTTCCGGCCTTATGTGTGTCTTCAATGGTGCGTGCGATTTCTTGCGGGTGGGTGAGGATATCGGGACGGTGGATTTGCCACAGGTCGACATATTCAGTGCCCAAACGCGACAGGCTGTCGTCAATCGCCTTGGTCAGATATTCAGCGCTGCTGTCATATGGCGTCGGCGGGGTAATTCCGCCCTTGGTGGCCACCACCATACGGTCGCGATATTCCGGCGCTTCTGCAAATACGCGGCCAAGCAGTTCCTCCGCCTTGCCAAAGCCTTGTTCACCAAAGCCATAGATGTCCGCCGTATCGAAAAGGGTGATGCCTGCTTCGAACGCCGCATCAATGGCCGCGCGGGCTGCGAACATTTCAAGACCCGCAAAACGCCACATGCCCCAGGCAATCGATGAAATTTCAATACCGCTCTTGCCCAAAAGGCGCGTCGACGGAGGTGTTGGAAGGGTCATGTGTTTTTGCTCTTTTTTATTGAAGGTGAATAAGGTGGGGCAACCGACTCGCGGCTGATCAGTTCGTGGGGAAGGCGGCGATGCTCAATTCCGCCCTCGCCAAATAATAGGTCGGCAGCCGTCGACGCCAGATCGCGTACAGGCTGGCGCACGGTGGTTAAGGGCGGCCAAACAACACGGGCAAGCGTGGTGTCGTCAAACCCGGCGACAGACAGTTGTTCTGGCACCTGAATACCGCGGCGATGGGCCACGGCAAGGACGCCCGAGGCCATGTCATCGTTTGATGCAAAGACTGCCGTGGGCGGATATTTAAGCGACAGAAACTGCTCTGTTGCCGCAACGCCGCTTTCAAAATCAAAATGGCCCTCGGCGATCAAGTCGGGATCTACCGATATGCCAACGCGGCTAAGCGCGCGTTCATATCCTGCCTGACGTTCGGCACTGGCCATATGGTTCGCATGACCCTTGATAAAGGCAATCCGCCGGTGACCGATGTTGATGAGGTGCGTCGTCATGTCGTCCGCGGCCTGCATATCATCCATGAATACCGAGCTGGTAAGGGCATGATTGGTGCCGGGTGAAATGCGCACGAACGGAATGTTCATCGCTTCAAGGACGTTCAACACGGGGCCGCAATCGGTGACAGGCGAAGACAATATCGCGCCGTCAACATGCGTCTGCCGGACCATGCCGCGCACCTGCTCGCCCACATCGGGGTCAGAGACGTCGACTGGCTGGGCAATCAGGCGCATGCCTTCTTCATGGCATCGGTCCCAGCAGCCCTGCATGATCTGGTGCATATAATACGGGCTGTGATTGTCGTAAATCAGCGCAATCTGGCCTGACTTCGTACCCGCCAATATGCGCGCTGCAATACTGGGCGAAAACCGCAGTTCCGCCATCGCGGCGTCGACCTTCGCTTTGGTTTCTGCGCTGACATAGGGGTGATTGTTGAGGACGCGGCTGACGGTTTTGACGGCCACACCGGCAAGCTTTGCAACATCACGGATATTGGATCGGGTGTTCATGACCTGAATTCCTGCGTGATCGCGCTGAACAGCGATGCGTGCGCGCTGTCCTTGCGCGTGAACACTGGGGGCTGCCCATGCGGAGCCGCGATGTCATATATGCCCTTGGCGAAAATGTCGCCGGACCAAAGATGGACCCAATCCCCATCTGGCAAAGTCACGTTGCGGCTTGTTGCACCCTCTTCGACCACAGGTGCGACGACCATGTCTGCGCCGTAGAGATATTGGTCTTGAATGTCGTAATAGGCCGCGTCGTCATAGTGCAGGAACAACGGACGCTGAAGCGGCAGGCCGTTGGCCACAGCCTCGTCGGAGAAAGCGCGGACATATGGCGCAAGGCGGGCATGCACTTGGCTCATGCGGGCAAAATGGGTGAGTATTTCGGCGCTGCTATCGAGTTGCAGATTGTCTGCAGGGCGATTGCCCTCATGACTGCGCATGACGGGTGCAAAGGCTGCCAAGTCGATCCAACGGTGCATCAATTCTGCGGTCCGGACCACGCCATGCAGGCTGGTATATCCGCCGAGGTCGCTGTGGTGGTAGGCGTTGCCCAACAATCCGGACGATAATGCTGCCGTGATGACCGTGTTGATCCCGTCGTGGCGGGTGAAGTCGACGCATTGGTCTCCGGCCCACAATAATGGGCAATGCGCCTGCACGCCCGAAAAACCGGCGCGCATGAAAAATGTCGCATCGTGCGTTTTGCCGCGCGATGCGATGGCGTCTGCATTCACCTTTGCCCAAAGCACGGGCCAGTGATTATGCGCCTCCATCGGATCGGAACCATCGAACAGGCGCACATCGGTCGGCAGATATTCGCCAAAATCTGCCATCCATCCCGAAAGACCAAAGTCGAGCATTTCCTGACCGATGATGCGGTCGGCAAACCACGCCGCGGCGGCCGGGTTGGTGAAATCCACAACGCCTGCGTCAAATTCGCCGAAATCGACGGCATAAGGTTTGTCGCTGTCTTGCCGCAACGCAAGGAAGTTGGCGGCGCGGGCCTCTTCGTACAGCGACCCATCCACAGCCAGATACGGGTTTACATAGCCAAGAAAGCGAATGCCGCGTTCGGCAAGCACCGCAATTTGTGCGGGTAAGTCAGGATAGCGCGTGGCATTCCATTTCCAGTCCCAGAACAACCGTTTGCCAAAGCTGGTCTGACGAATACCAATCCAATCTTCGCACCACAGACCCGTAATCGCGGCGCCCGATGCTGCAATTTTTTCGAACCGGTCAAAGGTGTCGGCACCATCCTTCAGCCCAACGATGGCACCGGAAATGGCCCAATCTGGCAGGGCAGGCTGGCGACCAAAGCGATCCGACATTTTGGTAACGAGCGCGGGAAGCGAAGGCGCGTTAAAAAGCTCCAGATCGACATTTGCCGACCAGCATTCGACCCCAACCCGGCCCGCCTCAGTCAGATCAAGCACCGAATAGGCCGCCGTTTCGAGGTGCACCGCATAACGCGCACTACTTACCCATGTCGGCTGCGGATAGTTGGTGGTCCAATAATCACCGCCTGCCAAACCACTTGCATCCATTGTCTGCGTAAGCGCGGTGGACTTATCGCGGCCAACGCCGGGTTCCGATGTCCAGAACGGAAAGCGACGTCCATTCAGCCGCAGATAGGACATTTGTTCGCCGCCACCCCAAAAGGCTTCGGACGTTGCGCACTGCATATCTATCCAAAGCCGGTTAAAGGCCGGATCTGTGCAACGAAATGTGAGGATGGATTGCAGCGCCCGTTCCTCAAGCACCAGCGTTGCGACGATGTCAGGCCGCTTTGCGTTCCAAAGCCGAATACGGCCATCGACTTGCGCGAAACACTCAAGTGCCAATCGTGTTTCGACGATGTCGTCGATGCGAAAATTGCCGCGCACCATTTCCAAGTCGGGCCGCCCCGCACCGATGCTGATTGCAGGTGCATTGTTGCGGTGCGACAATATGCTGACGTCACCATGCAGCATGTCAAAGCCTTCAGGATGCATGATGACTGTAAATGGCAACGTCTGTCCCTCTCGCTGTTTCGAGCCTGTGACTATGGCAGTATTGCAACAGTCACGGCTTAAATAACGTCACTATATGACACCGCTAGACATATTGAGTCAATCTGGTAACAAAACGCCCATTGATTAGGTATATCCCAGAATAGCTTTTGTTGTTTGAGGAAATTCAAGTGATTTGGTTGAGAAGCGGATAGCCATTTTTAGGGAGGTACATGATGTTCAGTTCTGAATTTAAGAAAACGTCTTTCATTCGCGCTTCGTTGCTCGCAAGCGCCGCGATTATGGCAGGGGTCAGCCTGCCCGCGATGGCGCAGACCGTTCCAGCAGAAAATGAATCGGCCAATGCAGAAATCATCGTAACCGCGCAAAAGCGTGAAGAGCGTTTGCAGGATATTCCGCTCGCTGTATCCGTTGTCGGCGGCGAGGCGATTGCCAATAATGGCGGTGTCACGCTTGAAAATGCGCAGTATCTCGTTCCAAGCTTGAACTTCCGCAAGGCGGGTACTTCACTTAACCAGGCACTGTTCCTGCGCGGCGTCGGTACCATCAACTTTTCGATTGCTGCTGAACCATCGGTTGCTGCCGTTCTCGACGGCGTTGTCTTGAGCCGCGCTGGTGAAGGCTTCACCGATTTGTTCGACGTTGAGCGTATCGAAGTCCTGCGCGGACCGCAGGGTACATTGTTTGGAAAGAACGCATCGGCTGGTGTTGTCAGCATCGTAACGAAGCGTCCGACAGCAGAATTCGGCGCGACCGTTGAAGGTTCATTCTTCACGAAATCCGAATATCGCGGTCGTGCGACCGTTAACGTGCCGCTGAGCGCCAATGTGCGTTCGCGCTTCACCGGATTTTACGGAAGCTATGACGGCAACGTCAACAATCTGACCACAGGCAACAAGGTCAATGGCTATGAACATTACAGTGTTCGTGGCGCGATTGAGGCCGACGTTAGCGAAAAGATCATGCTGACGCTGCGCGCCGATTACCGCAAAGCCAATGATGATTGCTGCGCCGAAATTATTGGCAACACGCCAACGAACGCAGCCGCCCTTGCGCTGGCTGGAACGGGCTTCGATGCCGCGGATTCACGCAACATTCGGCAGAACCTTGTTACCACGACTAAGGAAGAAAGCTGGGGCATTGCGCTGCAAGCAGATATCGAATTGGGTGATCATAGCTTGACGTCGATCACCAGCTATCGTGGTTGGGATAATACCGAAATCCGCGATGGTGACTGGCTCGACCGGCCCTATGTTGGTTTGAACCAATTGCACGATAATGGACCGCAAACATCGAATACCTTTAGCCAGGAAATTCGCCTTGCTTCGCCGACCGGCGAATTCCTCGAATATGTCGTCGGGGCATATTATTCAAAGGCCGAATCTGACCGTACATTCACGCGCAGCGTGATTACCTGTTCAGCATCGACCCTCGCTGCGGTTGTGCCTGGCCTCGTACCTTGTTCGACCGCTGCAGGGGCTTCGACGATCACAACCCCTGCCGGAACCGCGGACTTTGGCTCGACGTTCAAAAACATGTCGCTATATGGTCAGGCCACGCTCAACCTTTCCGACAGCCTTCGTTTTATTGGTGGCTTGCGCTACACAAATGACGAATTGGATGTAAACCATATCCGCCGTACCTCGCTCGCAGGTCCAGGTGTGCAACCAAGCTTTGACGCTGGCGTTTACAATAACGGTCTCGTGGCAACCGCGCCCGCTACCGGCTTTGTTGCAGGCGTCTCAAACGGCGTTCCCTTCACCACCAGCACCAGCAACAATAACCTTTCGGGTAAGGCAGCTGTTCAGGCAGACCTCACAGAAAACAATATGGCTTATGCGAGCTACACGCGTGGTTATAAGGGCCCTGCCTACAACATCTTCTATAACCTGACGACACCCGGCGCTGGTGTTATCGCACCAGAAACGGTCAACGCTTATGAAGTGGGCTTGAAAAACACCCTTTTCGACGGCGCCCTGATTCTTAACCTCGCGGCCTATTATGCCAAGTATAACAATTATCAGGCAAACAGCCCAGACTTCGTAGCCGGCGTACGCACCACGCGCCTGACAAATGCAGGTTCGGTATCGACCCAAGGTTTCGAGCTTGATTTTGTTGCGACGCCATTGCGTAACTTCTCGCTTTCGGGCGGCGTTGCTTACAACAAGGCGCAGGTTGAGAATTTCCGCTTGCCACCGGGTGCTGACGCATCACAATTGGTTGCCAAGGGCACGCCTTTGGCGAACGCACCAAAATGGAAAATGTCGTTTGGCGCACAATATAACATTGAAACTTCGGGCTTTGCGAATATCGAGTTGGCAAGCCAGATCTCAAGCCAGTCCGACCAGATTTACGAAGCGAGTGCGAACCCGGCTGTCCGCCTTGGTTCGACCGTAGAAGGTTATGCGATTGTCGATGTGTCAGCAGCTTTGGTTGATCCTAACGATGGATGGCGGCTCGCGCTGCAGATAAAGAACCTGTTCGATAAAAGCTTTGCTTCCTCGATCGTATCGGGTGGCCCTGGCGGTGCATATCGCTACATCATCCCCCGTGAGGCGGATCGGTATGTTGGCGTAACTGCAAAGATCAATTTCGGCGCGAAATAACCAACAGCCCATAAGGCGTACAAAAAAGGCTGGAATCATTGATGGGTTTCGGCCTTTTTTGTTTTCAAATTTCAGGAGAGAAAGCGAGGAAGGGTGGTGCGAGACCAGAAGCAAACCACCCGTCCTCGCTGAGTGGGTGTTGAACATGACCGTAAATGCATTGGTCATGCCATACACTAAAAAACGTTTTATATCAGATGCATGAATGCTGATTCTGTCGTTTACCTTTGGGCCATATGTAAAGAAATTCGACAAAAAACCGACAATGGCAGACAAATGACGTTTACAGATGTAGTCGAATCGACTACATCTGTAGTCGGAGATTTCACAATGTCATCAGAACGTATCAGCGACGCTGAATTAACAATCATGGAAATCTTATGGGAACGCGCACCGTTGACGGCGACAGACGTCGCTGCGCGATTACCGGATGATCGTGATTGGTCGTTACCAACCGTGAAAACCTTGCTGTCGCGCCTGCTGACCAAGGCGGCTGTTGAACATCGCGCCGACGGACGTCGGTTCCTGTACTCACCCCTCATTGATCGCGAGGATTATGTGTCGCATGAATCCAAACGCCTGGTTGACCGGCTTTTTGGGGGGCGATTCATGCCGCTTGTTGCGCATCTTGCCGAGCAGGAAAAGCTGAGCGACGCTGACATATCCGAAATCGAAAGACTGTTGAGGGAGATGAAATCATGAGCACTGACTTCATGGGCGCTTGGCTGTTTGATACCTTATTGACCACGACATTGCTGATGGCGGCCATTTTGATTGTACGGCGCCCTGTCGCCAAATATTTTGGTCCGACCATCGCATATGCGCTTTGGCTTATACCCGCTGCCCGTGTGTGTATGCCCACGATCGAAGGGCCATCCATTTCAACAGCTGACGGCGGCATTGCCGTCCAAGACGCGGTAAGGGACGCTGTACTCGCCGGGCTATCGTCCCCGGATGCTATGGCCACTGCGGCGAACCCGGTTGATGCCCTCCCGACGATTGATTTTCTGGCACTCGGTGTGATGATCTGGCTTGGTGGCGCGGTGCTGTTGTTCATGATCCAAATGATCCGCTACGCCGCAATGCGCGATGACCTTTTGGCCGAAGCCACAGACATCGCAGTTGTCGATGGCGTCAAAATCGTCGCATCGGATCAGGTAGCCGGACCATTGGCTTTTGGCCTTTTTCATCGAGTGATCGCGGTGCCGCAGGATTTTACCAAAGCCTATTCGCCTGCCGAACGTAACCTCGCGATTGCGCATGAAATGGCGCATCACAAATCGGGCGATCTGTTCGCCAATCTCGCCGCTTTCATCATATTGTGCCTGCAATGGTTCAACCCCGTTGCGTGGATCAGCTGGAACGCATTCCGGTTTGATCAGGAAGCGGCATGCGATGCCCGCGTGCTTGCCGGCAAGGGCCCGGAAGAGCGTGCGATGTACGGTCAGGCGTTGGCAAAAACCGCATTTGACGGCGTGCCGACCTTTGCGACGGCACTGAATTCACCGAAAACAATAATTGAGCGATTGAGGAGAATAACGATGAAGGACACCAGCAATACCCGCCGTTCGCTTGGCAAGATTGGCATAATAGCAGCTGCTGCGATCATATTGCCGCTGACCGCCACAATAGTCCCCGCGGTCGTTGCGCAGGACAAAGTGGCGGCTGAAGAAAGCAAGCCTGAAGTGGTCAAGCGCGAGGTCCGGATAATTAAGCTGAAACGTGACGGTGAGACGATGGACATAGTCGGTCAGGACGAATCGGGCGGCGAAGTGACCAAGGTCGAACGCGGCGGGAAAACGTTCATCTTCCGCACCGATAAGAAATTGTCGCCGGAAGAAGTTGTAAAATTGATCGATGGGGCTGAAAAATCGCGGGAAGAGGCTGAAGATGCTGTGGCGCAGGCCGACAGTGCAAAGGGTGCCGAAGGCAATACGCCCGCGCCCGCCAAAATCCGCCGCGTGGAAACCATTCGCGTCATGGGCGGCATGGGCGGCATGGATATCGCCTCTTACATCCCCGAAATCGATATTCGTGAAATGACCAAGGACTGTCGTGAAGGCCAACCGGTGACCACCGATGTCCGCGGGTTCGACGGCAAGCAAAAATCCCACGTCCGGCTGGTTATGTGCGGCAAAGGCCTCGTCCCCCATAAAACGCTGGCCGAAGCGATCAAAGGCTTGCGCGAGGCGCGTAACGAAATTGAGAAGGACAAAGAAATGCCCAAGGGCGTTCGCCAAGATGTTGTCAAACAAATCGATCTGCAAATTCGGAAGCTGGAAGCGCAAGGCGACGCAGCGGAATAAACGGCACTCTTCCCACGCTCCACATTTGACATAACAGTTGGGGCGGTTTTTGCGAACCGCCCCTTTTTCTTTGCGCCACATTGCGCCATAGCCCCTTCATGAGCAACTGGCCCGATACCATAGACGCTGGCGAAACCGAGCAGCACGAACCCCTCGTGCGCCGCGTGCTTGCCCCCAATGCCTCGCCGTATACCTATACGGGCACGCAAACCTGGTTGGTTGGCGCAGGATCCGATGTTGCAATTATCGACCCGGGCCCAGTCGGTACCGGGATGAGCGTCGGCGATCCGGCTGATATCAATGGCGATGGTCATGTCGAGGCCATCTTGCGCGCTGTTGCCGGTAAGCGTGTTGCGGCCATCATGTGCACGCACACGCATCGCGATCATTCGCCAGCGGCGGCACCGTTGAAGGCGGCGACCGGCGCGCCCATCATTGGTTGTGCGCCGCTTGTGTTGCGCGACGATGGCCCGCGTTCCGATAGTGCTTTTGACCCGGATTACGCACCCGACCGCATCCTTTCCGACGGTGAGCGTATTTCAGGCGACGGGTGGACTTTGGAAGCCGTCGCTACCCCCGGCCACACCAGCAACCATATATGTTATGGACTGGTCGAGAGCGGGGCGCTGTTTACCGGCGACCATGTCATGAAATGGTCCACCAGCGTCGTCAGCCCGCCCGATGGCGATATGAGCGACTATCTGGCGTCTCTGCAAAAATTATATGAACGCACGGATCGCATTTATTACCCCGCACATGGACCAGCGGTCGAAAAGCCAAGGCAGCTTGTGCGCGGCATGATTGGTCATCGTCGCCAGCGTGAACGCCAGATTCTGAAATTGCTTGAGGCAGGCGAGGGGCACATTCCCGATATGGTCGCTGCGATGTATAAGGGCCTCGATCCGCGTCTCACAGGCGCTGCCGGTCGGTCGGTATTGGCGCATCTCATCGATCTGCAAAATCAGGGCCGGGTCGCGGCCCAAGGCGAAGGTTGGCATTTAATCCCGTAAAAAACACCGTAAAAGCGCCCGCCAGAACTTGTTTCGATCGGCCCTACCGACCACATAGAACTTCACTCGAGACGCAGATGACAATGCTGCAACGCAAAGGTACGATAGCATGAACGCCCCTGTAGCCCGCGAAAATCTGCAAGGACTTGACCTGCTCGCTGAAATTAAGCGACTGAAAAAAGAACGCAATGCGGTCATTCTCGCGCATTATTATCAAAAGCCGGAAATTCAGGACCTTGCCGATTTCGTCGGTGACTCACTTGAACTCAGCAAGCGTGCGGCGGAAACCGACGCGGATGTTATCGCTTTTTGCGGCGTCAAGTTCATGGCCGAGACCGCGAAAATATTGAGCCCGGAAAAGACGGTCATTTTGCCCGATATGGCGGCGGGTTGTTCATTGGAAGATGCGTGCCCACCCGGAAAATTCAAGGCTTTCCGGGAATCACATCCCGACCATATCGCGCTGACCTACATCAATTGTTCGGCGGAAGTGAAAGCGCTGTCTGATATTATCGTCACGTCCTCAAGTGCCGAAACGATTTTGAGCCAAATTCCCCCCGAACAGAAGATCATCTTTGGACCCGACCGGCATCTGGGTGGCTATCTGAGCCGTAAGTTCAACCGTGAAATGCTGTTGTGGCCGGGCGTTTGTATTGTGCATGAGGCGTTTTCGGAAACCGAGCTGTTGAAATTGAAAGCGCAGCATCCCGGCGTTCCCGTGGCAGCGCATCCCGAATGCCCGCCGCATATCATCGATCATGCGGACTATGTCGGCAGCACGAGCGGTATCTTGCAATATGCGCAGACGATAAAGGGCGACACGCTCATCGTCGCGACCGAACCGCACATCATTCACCAGATGGAAAAGGCGGAACCTACCAAGACCTTCATCGGTGCGCCGGGGGCTGACGGCAACTGCGCCTGCAATATCTGCCCCTATATGGCGCTCAATACGATGGAGAAGCTGTATCTCGCGCTGCGCGACCTTCAGCCGCAGATTCATCTCGACGAAACCGTCCGTTTGGCCGCCAAGAAGAGCCTTGACCGGATGCTTGAAATGGCAAGCGGGACCGTCGGTAAAGGCGACCTCGGCAAAGCCTAGCTAGGTCCAATGTTAGCAAACTTGGGCGATAGCTGCTCAATTTGCAGGCGGCCCGCGTGTTGGCAATGCACACCATATCTGGTTTAGAGGTCAGCGGTTTCATATCCTTCGGCGGACCGTCGGTATTTGCCGATGAACGGCGCTAATAAGCAGAACGATTTGAAACCATTTCGCCGTCTAATCGTTCTTTCTTCATGCTCCATACAGTACCCGTTATCCAAAATCGGCTCATTACCGCGTTCGAAGAATTCGTACACGATCCCTTATTTCCGTGCGTGGGCGCGAAGGCCGCAATGGCTAAACAACAAATGACCTTTGTTGTTGCACGCGATATCACCTCTGCCTGGGATGACCTTGCGATCCATGAAAAAATTAGGGAGATCGTCGAACGCTATCGCCAGAACCCGGCGCCTTTCCGTTCGCTTGCGGTTATATTCGAAGATGACACGGCAATGGATGAGCTTAGCTTTGAGCAACAGCTATGGAAGCGCCTGCAGTCGTTAAGCGACAAGGATGTTTTGCTTGGTCAAGAATGCGATAGCCGCGTTGCGCATGATCCAAACCATCCCGAATTTTCATTGAGCTTTGGTGGGGAGGCGTTTTTTGTGGTCGGCCTTCATCGGCGGGCCAGTCGTCCTGCCCGCAGGTTTATCTGGCCGACGATGATCTTCAATTTGCATGACCAATTCGAACAGCTGCGCGAGACTAACCAATATGAAAAGCTCCGCGCGTCGATTTTGGATCGCGATGTCAAAATTGCAGGGACGATAAACCCCATGCTCGCCAAACATGGTGAGGTTTCGGCCGCGCGTCAGTATAGCGGCAGGGCAGTGGAAAGCGGATGGAAATGCCCATATCAACGCGCCGGAACGCATCCTGATTTGGAGTTACTTGATGCCATCACAGATTGAGCCGCGATCGGGCGTGGCGTTTACGTTGAACAAGGGTGATATCCTAATTGTCACCGACCCGATGGGCGAACAGGTGGCGGACTTGCTTGCGTTTCATCAAGGCGACATCGGCGAAGTCATTTCGTCGGGGCGGACGCTGGACTATGCCAGCCGCTTGTTCCTCACCACGGGCGACCTATTATATTCCAACCGGAGCAACGTGATGTTGGAAATTGTTGCGGACGATGTAGGGCGCCATGATTTCCTGCTTACGCCGTGTAGCAAGGATACGTTCCGAATTATCTATGGCGATACCGATCCGCATCAGGGCTGCTTTGGAAACCTTGCAGGCGCACTTGCGCCCTTCGGCATCACTGAGGATATGATCCCCGTCGCATTTAATTGCTTTATGAATGTCGCAATTGATGGCGCGACCGGAGTTCTGAGCGGCGATCCGCCGCTGAGCAGCGCGGGCGATAGCATAAGATTTTTGGCGCATGCCGATCTTATCATTGGCCTTACGGCCTGTTCTGCGCTTCAGTCAAACAATGGATCATTCAAACCAATACATTATGAAATCGAGCCAGCTGCTTGATTGGCACTGATGTCGTCGGCACTGAAACGGCGGGAGCGCACGGCACAAAGGCCGGCGCGTTGGCACGCCTGCGGGTTAAGCTATGCTATCTGGTTCGCCATCAAAAAAGCGTCAATCTTGACGCCCCCACAACCTTCAACGAACTGGTTCAGTGTCGCAAGCTGCTGAACCGCGATCAGCGCATGGTTACGCTGGCGGACAAGGTCGCCGTAAAGGCGCACGTGGCCGCATTGCTAGGGAACGAATGGGTGATCCCCACCCTTTGGCATGGGACTGAAGTTCCGAATTTTCCGGATTGGCCACAACCATTTGTACTGAAATCGCGGCACGGATGTAACCAGAATATATTTGTGCGCGAACAAGATATTGATTGGCCGTCGGTGCGTGCGCGCACCAAAAAATGGGTCAAGCGGACTTATGGTCGCTGGCTGGATGAATGGCTATATGGTCAAATTCCGCGCGGACTGCTGGTCGAGCCCTTTGTTGGGACGCAGGGTCAACTGCCCATCGATTATAAGATTTTTGTCTTCGGCGGACGGGCAACCTATGTTCAGGTGCATCTTGAACGCGAAAAACGGCACCGTTGGATTGTGTTGGATCGCAACTGGGCCCGTGTTTCTGCGGCCACGGCGGATGCTAACCCAGTCTGTCCGAAATCGCTGGATCGTATGCTCGACGCGGCGGAAACATTGGCCCGGGGGTTTGATTTCGTGCGCTGCGATTTTTACGAAATCGATGGTACGCCGCTGTTTGGCGAGATGACATTTTACCCGGGGTCGGGCTTGGATAAGTTCAATCCGATTGCGCTTGATAAGATGTTTGGACAATCTTGGTTGGATGCCGGCGGACGCTAAAAAAGCGTCTTCATCTGACGTTCAGCAAAAAGCGCAAATATAGCCTCGCATTCA
The DNA here is from genome assembly GCA_002255985.1 of Sphingomonadaceae bacterium PASS1. Lineage (GTDB taxonomy): Bacteria > Pseudomonadota > Alphaproteobacteria > Sphingomonadales > Sphingomonadaceae > Sphingorhabdus_B. The sequence continues at coordinate 74,484 of NKIR01000002.1, read as the reverse complement.
CCGTTATATCGATATAATACAGCCACGCGATGCTTTTCCGGCGCTCCTCTTCTGACATTCCTTCGGATATTGACGGCCGACTTGCGGCCTTCGGTGAAGACTATGCGCAGCGCTTTCCCGATGACCCGCAGCCTCGGAATCCCGATGCAAAGCCAGCGTCGACACGGCGCATTATCTTGGGCAAAACCCGCTGGTGGTGGTTTAGCCGTATCAGCGCGGCCCTGCTTGGCCTGTTTATCCTGTTGATTTTATGGCTTGCGATCACGGCGCCATTGTCCAAGTCGCTTCAGCCCATCGCACCGCCGCGTATTACGCTGCTGGCGTCGGATGGCACGCCGATCGCGCGGAACGGCGCTATCGTCGACAAACCGGTTGATGTCGGCACGCTGCCCCCGCACGTCGTGCAGGCGTTTTTGTCCATCGAAGATCGCCGGTTTTATTCGCATTTCGGTATCGATCCCCGCGGCCTTGCGCGTGCGTTTTGGTCGAATACTTTTGGTAACGGAATGACGCAGGGCGGAAGCACGATTACGCAGCAGCTCGCGAAATTCACGTTTCTGACGCCGGAGCGCAGCCTGACGCGCAAGGCCCGCGAAATGCTCATCGCTTTCTGGCTGGAAGGGCGTTTGACGAAGGACGAAATTCTTGAGCGTTATTTGTCGAACGTCTATTTTGGGGACAATGTCTACGGCCTGCGCGCAGCGTCCTTACATTATTTCTACAGACAGCCAGAGCGTCTGACGCTCAGCCAGTCGGTGATGCTCGCTGGCCTTGTGCAGGCGCCGTCGCGGCTTGCCCCGACAAAGAACCCCGAACGGGCGGCCAAGCGGGCGCAATTGGTGCTGAATGCAATGGTCGCCAATAATGTCATTACGCGGGCCAAGGCCGACGCGACACCGGTCGCGCGGCTTGATGTTCGCGTGCGGGAAACGCTGCCGACGGGCACCTATTTTGCGGACTGGGCCATTCCCCAAGCACGGCTGCTGACCGACAGCGGTTATGCCGACGTCAGGATTACCACGACATTGGACGCGCGATTGCAGAACATCGCCCGCAAGGTCGTGGCGAGATCCGCCGTTGGCAATGCCCAAATTGCGCTTGTTGCGATGCGCCCCAATGGCGAAGTCGTCGCCATGGTCGGTGGCCGAAGCTATAAAGATTCTGCCTTCAACCGCGCGACACAGGCAAAACGGCAGCCGGGTTCGACCTTCAAACTGTTTGTCTATCTGGCGGCGCTCCGGTCGGGGATGACGCCGGAATCGTTGATTGCCGATACGCCGATCAATGAAGGCGCGTATCGCCCCAAAAATTCGGGACAAAATTACCGCGGTGACATTACGCTGGAGCAGGCATTTGCCCAGTCAAGCAACGTCGCTTCGGTGCGCCTGTATCAAAAAGTTGGCGGCGAAGCGGTGGCACGCGCGGCAACGGATCTGGGCGTGCGCAGTCCATTGACCATGGATCAGAGCATGGCGTTGGGCAGTTCGGGCCTGACGCTAATGGAGTTGACGGCTGCCTATGCTGGGGTTGCGGGGAACCAGTGGCCCGTTGAACCGCACGCCATCAAACGCGAAGAGCAAGGCTGGATCGAGTGGTTGTTTTCCGGACCACGTTCATTCAGCAGTCGTACGCACGGGATGTTGCTCGATTTGCTGGGTGCGACGGTCAATAAGGGGACCGGACGCGCGGCGCGGCTGTCCATCCCCGCTTATGGCAAAACTGGAACAAGCCAGGACAATCGCGACGCATTATTTGTCGGATTTGCGGGTGACCTCGTGGTCGGGGTCTGGATTGGCAATGATGACAACACCCCGTTGCGCGGTGTTAACGGCGGCGGTTTGCCGGCGCGCATCTGGCGCGATTTCATGGCGCAATCGATCCGCAATGCGGCGCCTGCGGCAAGGCCTAAGCCGCGTCAGCAACCTGATCCCGAAGGCCCGATCGAACCGTTGGATTTACCGGAACTCAGCGAATTTCCAGTCGATGTTGGCAACGCTGAAGTTCGGATTGACCAAGGCCAAGGTGTAACCGTCAACACCGAGGTCGGTGGCGTGCCGGTGGAGGTCAAGCTTGACCGTGACGGTGTGAATATTCAGCCTGCTCCGCCCGAAACGCGACCAGCGCCGGGCTCTCGGTGATGGTCGTTCGTTCCTTACGTTCAACTATTCGAAAACTTGCGCTCGCCCTGGCATTGCTTCTCGGCACGGTCGTTGCGACCCCCTTATATGCGGACGCAAGCGATATTAACGCTGCGGCACGCAGTGTCGTTCGCATTATCGTTTTTAGCTCAGCAGAAGGCCAGCAGACCATTGTCAGCATTGGTTCCGGCGTGGTTGTTGACCGGAACAAGGTCATTACCAACGCACATGTCGTGGAACAGGCGCGCTTCGACGATAGTGTTGAAATTGTTGTCGTCCCCTCCGATGGGACGCAAAGCTATCGCGCCACGGTGTCCGCCGTGGTCGCGCGCAAGGACCTTGCGCTCCTGCAGCTTTCTTCGGGGGCGTTGGTCCCCGCGAGCATATTTGCGGGCACGGTATCCGATGGCGCGGATGTTTTCGCAATTGGTTATCCGGCCAGCGTGGATGTCGCGCTTGAACAAAGCGAGGCGGACGTGCTGCGGCCTCAACCGCCTGTTAAAACGCGGGGCACTATTTCTTCAGGCCGGACATCGAAGTCCGTTGAATCGCTTTTGCACACCGCGCCTATTGCACCGGGCAATAGCGGCGGGCCGATTGTCGATGCATGTGGCCGCGTTGTTGGTATCAACAGCTTTGGATCGGTAGCGAACGATGGCGGGGCCGAGTTCTATTTCGCTATTTCAACGCGCGAGCTTGCGGCATTTCTCGACAATCAAGGCGTCGCCTTCCGAACGGTTCGTGGTGATTGCCGCTCGGTCGCGGAATTGACCCGCGCTGAGGCGGAACTTGAAGCTGCCACCCGCGCCAAGGTCGAGAAAGAAGCCCGCGTCGCTGCCGAATTGCAACGCAGCCGTGAAGGCAAAGTGCGCAGTGACGCCGAGCACGCAGTCATATCGTCCCGCGAAAACCATATTGCGCTTGCGGTTTTGCTGCTGGTCTTAAGTGCTGTCGCCGGCGGCGCAGCGTGGCAATTTTCGGAGCGTGCGCAAAGTGATCGTTTCAAGGCGGCTGCCGCTGCGGGCACGATATTACTGGTTTCGGCGGTCGGTATGTTTGCAGCGCGCCCCTCTTTCGACGAAGTCGATGACAGGGTGCGTGCGGCCCTAACCGCGGATGCGCCGCAGGACAAAGCGGTCAAAGCTGCCGTGACGGAAGTGGCCAAAATATGCGTGCTGCAGCCCGAACGCAGCCGTATCACCATGTCCGATACCGCCGATGTTGATTTCACATGGCGGCCGGACGGATGCGTCAACGGCCGCACACAATATGTCGAAAGCGGTGGCCGATGGATCCGAGGCTTTGTGCCGAACAATGATGCACAAATTTCGGTTACGAGTTACGCCCCCGACACCAATATTTATCGTATCGAGCGTTTTCTGCCTGGTACAGAAGCCATGCGTTCCGCCCGCGAAGCGCGTCAGCGTTATGACGTGAAGACATGTACAACGGACGCGGGCCAGCTTACCAATATCGACAATATGAATAAGGCGATTGCAGCGCAAGTGCCGCCCGCCCCGAACGAGATATTGCTGTTCGCCTGCACTGACCATTGAATCGTGGATTGTGCACCGGGACATTCTGATTATGGTAGCCACATGAGCCGCCTGCTGCCGTTTTTGCTTTTGTTGCTGTCGGCTATACTTGCCGGTTGTTCGCAGGGCGTCGATAATGAACGGGTCCGCGTGGATGTGATTGAGGATCGTCCCAAGCCTTTCAACGTGTCTGCGGTGCCATTGCCGCTCACCTCTGCCTATCTGCGCAGTGCAACGGCACAGGGGCTCGTTACCTTCGACGAAAAAGGACGCGTTGCGCCGGGGTTAGCGAACCGATGGATCGTTAATGACGACGGTATGAGCTATATCTTCCGCCTGAATAAGGCGCGGTGGAACGATGGACGCGAACTAGACTCGCAAGAGGTCGCACAGCTTTTGACCCGGCGCATAAGCGAACTCAAAAAGGGCCGTTTGGGGTCGGAGCTTGCCGTCATTGACCGCGTCGTAGCGATGACAGGCAAGGTCGTTGAAATCCGGCTTAAGGCCCCGATGCCATATTTGCTTGAGCTGCTTGCCCTGCCCGAATTCGGATTGCTAAGTCGTGGTGCCGGGTCTGGCCCGATGCAGGCCAAGAAAAACGCTCAGGCAATGCAGCTGCGCCGCAACGAAACCGATGCCGAGGGAACGGCGGTTCTTGGCAACGCAACCGTTACGCTCCGCCGGGGCGAAGCTTCGTTGGTGCTCGCCCGTTATGTGCTTGGGCAGACGGATTTGATTGAGGGTGGCCGGTTTGAAACTTTCCCACTGCTCGAAGCGGCAAAGATCAATGCCAATGAGATCCAGTTTGATGCTGTCCCGGGTTTGTTTGGATTAATGGTGGTGCAAGCCGGTCCCTTTTTGGCGGATAAGGACAACCGCACTGCGATAGCGATGGCTATTGACCGGCCAAAGCTGCTCACAGCTTTCGACATTTTCGCATGGCGGGAAACTGTCACGCTGGTGCCCGAAAGCTTACCGAACCGCGCGGACATTTCTCGGCCTGATTGGGCTGCGCCGTCCATGGACCAACGGCGGTCCATGGCGGCGGCAAGCATTGCAGACTGGAAGCGTACGAACGGGACCATCCGGCCTTTGCGGGTCGCGCTGCCGCGTGGTTACGGCGGCCGCATATTTTTTGCGCGCCTGCGCGCTGATCTGGCAGCCGTGGGCGTCGAGATTGAGCGGGTGACCGCCGACCGGCCGCATGACCTGCGTTTGATTGACCTGACGGCACAACAATCCAGCCCTGCATGGTATCTGGACCAATTGTCCTGCAAATTTGCCGCGATATGCAGCGCGCGGGCGGACGCAATCGTCGCAGAGGCGCGCATGACAAAGGACATGGCGGTGCGCGCGCAATTATTGGGGCAGGCGGAGGCTGAAATGCAATCCACGGTTGGCTTTATTCCGATTGCCAATCCGCTGCGCTGGTCGGTCGTGCGGCCGGGGCTTTTGGGGCACTTTGCCAACGGACGGGGCTGGCACCTGTTGCAATATCTCGGGCGGGACCCAACATAAGTCCAAAGGAGTTATGCCAGTGCCGATTTCGCAGGAACAGTTTGCACAAATTGCCAAAGATCTGCCCGGAATGGGTAATCACCCACAGGCAGTTCGTATGCGCGTCGAAGCACTCGAAAAAGTGCTTGAACGGGCATTCCACATTCCCGGCACAAAAATTCCGGTGGGTTTAGACACCGTTATTGGTTTGGTGCCGGTGCTTGGCGATCTCGTGACGGCAGCCATGGGCGCCTATATCGTCTGGGAAGGCCGCAATCTGGGCATGTCAAAATGGCAACTGGTGCGCATGAGTGCGAACATCGGCATAGATACCGCGATTGGCGCGGTGCCATTATTGGGTGATGCCTTTGACTTGGTGTGGCGTTCAAATACGAAGAACCTAAAGATAATCCGCAAGCATCTGGACAAGCATCATCCGTCCACGCGGATTATCGAACGTTAACGCCCGCGCCAGATTTTGACGTGCGCCGTGCGTGATGCAACCCGGCTAAAACTGGGGCATCTTCGCGGTTTGAATGTGCGGTCTAGGCAAATGCGCACTTCTTGAAGCCAGCCTTTCTGGCTGACCTTAACGGTTATCGAATCCGCTGGCATGCGCTCGTTTAACTCGGCGAATCTCTCGGCAATCGTCGCTGCGGTTAATGGCGTCCCGCGTTCTGGCTCGCGCGAAAGCCGCGCCATGTCGGGAAACTCAAGCGCATGGAACAACAGCCGCGCTGCACCGAAATAAGCCTCAGGCGTTTTGGCCATGCAGCTGCCATGCTTTGCCCATTGGTGCTGCAGCGATTGTGGTAAAGGGCTAAGGCAGATGTTGTTGGCGACCATCTGCCGTGGCAGCACGCCCACCGGCCGGCAATATTGCGGATAATTTGGCCCTTTTGCTTCGGGCCAGAGGCCATGAAGGATGAAGCCGAAGTCGCCAATTGTCCCTGAACATTGGAACCACATCGCGGGGTCGTGTTCCCGTCCACGGCAAAATTCGGGGCTCCAGCTTAATGCCAGAACATAACCCGCAATCGCCGTGCGCCGGACCTGATCGGGTGACGGCAACTCAAGTGCTGGACGGGGCAGATAGTGTGTTGGCTGGCACTGCCATGCTTGCGCCAGCGCCGGTGCTGGCGAAAGGCACACGGCCGCGCCTAGAAGGACGAGGCCGCTAAGCCTGCGCAAAATCCAAGCCGATATCCGCAGCGGGTGCGCTTTGCGTCAAGCGTCCAACCGAGATGTACGTAACGCCGGTTTCCGCTTTGGCGCGAATGCTATCAAGCGTAACGCCGCCAGAGGCCTCTGTCGGCACGCGGCCAGCAATTAAGGCAACTGCCGTGCGCAGCGTGTCTGCATCCATATTGTCGAGCAGCAAATGGCTCGCGCCCGCCGCAAGTCCCGGTTCGATCTGCGCGATGCTATCGACCTCTAGTATGATGCGTTCGACGCCTGCATCACGTGCGCGGCGTACCGCCTCTGCCACGCCGCCTGCGACCGCCACATGATTGTCCTTGATCATCGCGGCGTCCCACAAGCCCATGCGGTGGTTCGTTGCCCCGCCCATGCGCGTGGCGTATTTTTCAAGCACGCGAAGCCCTGGAATGGTTTTGCGCGTGTCCAAAAGGGTGCAGCCCGTGCCCGAAATTGCGTCGACATATTGCCGTGTTAGCGTGGCAATGCCCGAAAGATGTTGGACCGTGTTCAGTGCGGAACGCTCCGCCGTGAGCATCGCGCGGGCATTACCCCGAAGACGCATGAGGTCAGTTCCAGCGGCAACGCGCTGTCCTTCTTCGACCAGCAGGTCGATTTCCATCGCGGGATCGAGCGATTTGAAGAACGCGACGGCAATCGGCAGACCTGCAACGACGATTGCGTCGCGGCTATCCATCGTGCCTTCAAACCGGACATCCGCAGGGATAACACTTTGCGATGTAACGTCGGTGCCGGTTGGCCCCAGATCTTCGGCAAGCGTCGCGCGGACAAAGGCGTCGAGATCAAAATGGGGAAGGGTAAAGGCCATGTCAGTGCAGTCCGGCGATTCTTATCGGATGTGGTTCCCCTCATCCATAAGTGCGTTCGAACCGGGCAGCAATGCCGTAATCAGTAGCCCATCAGGCTCATGACTTCCTTGCGGCTGGATTGGTCGTCAAGGAAGCAGCCGATAAGTTTTGACGTGACCATGCCAACGCCATGCACCTTCACACCGCGGCCAGTCATGCAACCATGCTGCGCCTCAATGACCACGGCGACGCCCTCTGGCTTCAGATGTTCCCAAATGCAGTTTGCGACTTCGGCGGTCAGGCGTTCCTGCACCTGCAGCCGTTGTGCAAAACCGTGGAGCACGCGCGCCAGCTTTGAAATGCCGACAACGCGATCCGTCGGCATATAGGCAATCGATGCCTTGCCGACAATCGGCGCCATGTGGTGCTCGCAATGCGACTGGAACGGGATATCCTTCAGCAGGACCAACTCGTGGTATCCGCCGACTTCCTGAAATGTCCGCGACAGATGCGCAGCGGGGTCTTCCGCATAGCCTGAGCAATATTCGCGCCAAGCGCGTCCGACGCGTGCTGGTGTATCCAGCAAGCCTTCACGGGCTGGGTCATCACCGGACCAACGGATTAAGGTGCGAATGGCGTCTTGAACGTCGTCAGGAACGACAATTTTGCCGTTCTCACCGATTTCGTCTTCATAATGTATATGTGCGATGGGAAACACCTTTTCGGGCTGGTATATTTTGGGTCTCTAGCGGATTTTAGTGCTCGCTAGCGTCATTCCCAAAAATAGGTCTGCCCGCCTTTATATTCTATACGGCGAATAACCCATAGGCACTTCACCATGATACGGTATCATATTCATGCACGGGTGGTGCTTCAAGCACACCCGTGCCGATGGATTTAGCTGATGGCTTGTCCAGTCTTCGCCCAGTCTGCCAAAAAGCCTTCAATGCCCTTGTCCGTCAGGATATGTTTGAACAGACCTTTGATGACAGCAGGTGGTGCAGTCATCACGTCAGCGCCGATTTTGGCCGCTTCGAGCACATGCACACCATGGCGCACGCTGGCGACGAGGATTTCAGTGTCGAATGCGTAATTGTCGTAAATCAGGCGAATGTCACTGATCAGCTGCATGCCGTCAAAGCCATTGTCGTCATGACGACCGACGAAGGGCGATACAAATGTTGCACCGGCTTTTGCCGCCAGCAGCGCTTGATTTGCAGAGAAGCACAAGGTCACATTGACCATGGTTCCTTCTGACGTCAGCGCTTTGCAGGTTTTTAGACCATCAATCGTCAATGGCACCTTGATGCAGACATTGCTTGCAATCTTGCGGAGAATTTCCGCCTCTTTCATCATCGTTGCATGATCCAGCGCAACGACTTCGGCCGACACAGGTCCATCGGTCAGCGCACAAATTTCGCGGGTGACTTCAATGAAATCCCGGCCCGATTTTGCAATCAAACTAGGGTTGGTGGTGACGCCATCAAGCAAGCCAGTCGCTGCCAGATCTTTGATATCGGCAATGTCAGCGGTGTCGGCAAAAAATTTCATGGCACGTTATTCCTGATAGTAGATTCGGATGATTGCCTAATGCCAAAGTCAGGGCGGAAATGACAGGCAATATTCCGTGCGGATTTGCCGCAATATATCACGCCAAAGGAACATGCTTTTGAATTGGCGGGGATAGGTGGGTGACGTCCCCCATTTGTCTGCCTATATCGACGGGATGAATCCGCCCACCAACCGTGTCCGTGTCGTCCTGTTGACGCAAGCGATTGGTCCGCTCGACTATCGGTTGCCTGCGGGCATGGATGCGGGCCCCGGGTGCGTGGTGATGGTCCCGCTGGGTCCGCGTAAACTGGCTGGTGTTATCTGGGATGATGATGTTTTTGGCGATGAAGCCGTCGATGCCAGCAAACTTCGGCCCGTGTTGGAACGGGTCGACTGTCCGCCGCTTGGGCAAGGACTGCGCCGCCTCGTCAACTGGGTTGCCGATTATTATCTGACCAGCCATGCTGCGGTGTTGCGTATGGTCCTGGCGTCGTCCGCGGCGTTTAAGGTGTCCGGCACCATCATTGAATATCGCCGCACCGGCTTTGAACCCGCAAGGCTCACCCCGCAACGCGCCGCCGCGCTGGACGCATTGGAGGGTGCGCAAGGCCTTGTACGCGAACTTGCGGCAGAAGCGGGTGTCAGCGACGCTGTCATCCGCGGGCTTATAAAGGCAGGGGCCTTTGAACCGGTCACGATCAGCGTGGATTCTCCGCTGCCTGAACCGCTCGCAGATTTCGACGCGCCTAAATTGAATGACGCGCAAATGGTCGCGGCAGACGCAATGGTCACCGCCGTCCGCTCGGGCGGGTTTGATACCTTCGTCCTCGACGGGGTGACAGGGTCTGGCAAAACCGAAACCTATTTTGAAGCCGTTGCCGAGGCCATTCGTCTGGGCAAGCAAGTTCTCGTACTGCTCCCCGAAATCGCACTGACGGCGCCGTTTCTGGCCCGCTTTGAAGCCCGTTTCGGGGTGGAGCCTGCCGTATGGCATAGCAATTTGCGGTCAACGCAGCGCCGCCGTGTGTGGCGCGCGGTGGCGGACGGCAGTGCAAAGGTGCTTGTCGGTGCACGGTCGGCTTTATTCTTGCCCTTTGGCAATTTGCGGCTGATCATTGTCGACGAAGCGCATGAGAGCAGTTTCAAGCAAGAAGATGGCGTGCGGTACCACGCCCGCGATGTCGCCGTGATGCGTGGCCGTTTTGAAGGCTTTCCGGTGGTGCTGGCGTCTGCCACGCCAGCGTTGGAATCGCGCCATATGGTCACGATTGGCCGCTATAAGGGGTTGGAAATCCCGTCCCGTTTCGGCGCGGCCAAAATGCCGGAGATCAAGGCGATAGATCTCACCTTAGACGCGCCCGAGCGTCAACATTGGATTGCGCCAACATTGCTCAAGGCGTTGGAAGAGCGCGTGGAACGCGGCGAGCAAAGCCTGCTGTTCCTCAACCGACGCGGCTTTGCGCCGCTCACCTTGTGCAGAACATGCGGCCACCGCTTTCAATGCCCCAATTGCACCAGCTGGATGGTCGAACACAGGTTGGTTCGCCGGCTTGCTTGCCACCATTGCGGCCATGTCATGCCGCCGCCGGAGGAATGCCCTGAATGCGGCGAAAGCGATACTTTGGTTGCCTGTGGTCCCGGCGTTGAACGCATTTGTGATGAGGTAAATCGCCTGCTGCCCGATGCGCGCACCATCGTTGCGACATCGGACACATTATGGTCGCCGGAAAAAGCCGCCGAGTTCGTCTCGCGGGTTGAAAATAAGGCGGTCGACATCATCATTGGCACGCAGTTGGTGACTAAGGGATATCACTTCCCTGAGCTGACCTTGGTGGGCGTTATTGATGCTGACCTTGGTCTTGAAGGCGGCGACCTGCGCGCTGCTGAACGGACATTCCAGCAAATCGCGCAGGCGGCCGGCCGGGCAGGGCGTGGTGAAAAGCCGGGTGAGGTTTTCATACAGACGCGTAATCCCAATCACCCCGTCATCGCCGCGTTGGTCGCAGGGGACCGCGATGCATTTTATGATGCGGAAACCGAGCAACGCAAATCCGCAGGCGCGCCGCCGTTCGGGCGTTTCGCCGCGATCATCATTTCATCAGAAGACGAACGCGAGGCCATTGAGGCGGCGCGCGCGGTCGGTGGCGCCGCGCCGCAGGTCGACGGCATGTATGTCTATGGCCCTGCGCCAGCGCCGCTGGCTATGCTGCGTGGCCGGTACCGCCAGCGGCTGTTGGTCCATGCACAACGTTCGGTCGAAGTGCAGACCATCATTCGCGAATGGCTGGGCAGCTTGCATTTTCCCCGGAGCGTTCGGGTCGGGGTCGACGTCGATCCGTACAGTTTCTTATAAATTCTGATGGCTGGATAATCCCGGGTCGAAAAACCCGATTTACCTGCGCGGCCTTATGATGCATCGTCCAAAAAAATTTTGGGGGAGAGACCAACATGCAGAAATTCTTGTGTGCCGTGTTATTGAGCACGGCGTCGGCCAACGGTGCTTTCGCACAAGACGCCAAGCCAGCATCGGATGCCACGGTTGCCGCACAGCGTAGCATTGCGGCCCAGCTTCCGGCCGAAGATGGTCGTGACCTCGAATTTGCAGATCGCGGTTTTATCGGAACTCTGGCAGACTCCATTATCACCAACAAAGACGGCAAGCCTGTCTGGAATCTGGGCGCATATGACTGGATGGGCAATGGCGCATCGCCGGACTCTGTAAACCCCAGCCTGTGGCGGCACATGGGGATTTTGCGTAAGCATGGCCTATATGCGGTGACCGACAATATGTGGCAAGTGCGCGGGTTTGATGTGTCCAACATGACCATCATCAAAGGGCAAACGGGTTGGATTATCATCGATCCGTTGACCAGCCGTGATACCGCCGCTGCGGCGCTTCGATTGGTCAATGAAAAGCTGGGTACGCGCCCTGTATCCGCAGTCATTTATAGCCATAGCCATGGCGACCATTTTGGTGGCGTGCGCGGCATCGTCAATGAAGCCGACGTTAAGTCGGGTAAGGTAGCCATTATCGCGCCCGAACATTTTCTGGCTGAAACAGCATCCGAAAATGTGATGGCGGGACCCGCCATGACCAGACGCGCGACATTCCAATTTGGCACGAACTTGGCACCGGGGCCGCAGGGTCAAATGGGCAGTGGCATCGGCAAAGGCATTGGCGGCGGCGACATTACGCTCATTCCGCCAACCATCGACATTCGCAAAACCGGCGAAGTACGCGAAATTGATGGGGTGAAACTCGAATTTCAAATGGTGCCTGCGACAGAAGCGCCAGCGGAAATGAACGTTTATAACCCGGCAGCGCGCACATTTTTGGCGGCGGAAATAGCGACGTGCAGCCTGCACAATATTCTGACCCCGCGCGGCGCAAAGGTTCGTGATGCGTTGGGTTGGTCCGGGTTCCTCAACGAAGCCGTCAACCTTTACGGCGACCGCAGCGATATAATGATTTCAAGCCATTGCTGGCCGCGCTTTGGGCAATCCGAAGTCAAAGGATCGCTGTCGGGGCAGCGCGACAATTACCGCTATCTGCACGACCAGACAGTCCGCATGATGAACAAGGGTATGACACAGGCGGAAATTGCAGAGGTTTTGAAAGCGCCGCCAGCAATTGGTGACCAGTGGTTCAACAAGGGCTATTACGGCACCTACAGCCACAATTCGAAGGCAGTTTATCAATATTATCTTGGCTGGTACGACGCAGTCCCTGCCAATCTGAACCCCCATCCACCCGAAATTCGCGCGGCGAAAATGGTCGCGGCAATGGGTGGCGCAAAGAAGCTGCTCGCGACGGCCAAGAAAGCGATGAAGGTGGGGGACTATCGCTGGTCCTCGGACCTGTTGAACCAACTGGTTTTTGCCGATTCCAAAAATGTTGAAGGCCGCGCTTTGCTAGCCGACAGCTATGAACAGCAAGGGTTTCAGGCTGAATCTGCGATTTGGCGTAACATGTTTCTGACTGGTGCAGCCGAGCTAAGGCAAGGCATGAAGGCGGGCGTAAGTTCGCAAAGCATCGATATGATTTCAGCCATTCCAACTGGCCTGTTGCTTGATTCTGTCGCAACCCGATTGGATCCGGCGATTATCGGCAGTACGTCGCTGACCCTGAATTTTGTGATTTCGGACAGGAAAGAGACGGCAAAAATCACAGTCGGCAACGCGGTGATGATCAGCGAAATGGGAACAGGCCATGCCACGCCAGCAGTAACCATTTCCGGACCGCGTCAGCTGTTCCTTGCTTTGTTGTTCCTGAAAATGCCGGCAGCGCAATTGCAAATGGCTGGGCTGAAGATCGAAGGCGACCGGTCCGTCGTTGATAAGCTTCAGGCAGCGCTTGACCCGATGCCGGGCGCATTCCACATCGTCGAACCCTAAGGGATTACATTTCCCCGCGTTCGCGGCGAATTGCGTACCATTTCTCGACGTTGGCGTTGTGCTGTTGCAGCGTGTCGGCAAACACATGGCCGCCCTTGCCATCGGCGACGAAGAACAAGGCGCTGGTCGCTTGCGGGTTCAGCACGGCAGCAATCGCCGCGCGTGACGGATTCGCGATCGGGCCCTTTGGCAGACCCGTCATCGCATAAGTGTTATAGTCGTTGACGTCGCCTATTTCGGATTTGCGGATGCGGCGGCCAAGCGGTTTGCCTTTGGTAATCGGGTAAATGATGGTCGGGTCAGCCTGAAGCATCATGCCCTTGCGCAGGCGGTTGGAATATACCCCGGCCACAATCCGCAGTTCGGATTTCAGCGCCGTTTCCTTTTCGACAATCGACGCCAGCGTCAACGCCTCAAGCCGCGTTTTGACGACCGTGTTCGGGCTTCGCTCAGGCCAAAGCTCGTCCATTGTTTTTGTCATCGCGTCTTGCATGCGTTTGAGCACGGCAGCGCGTGGTTCACCTATGCCAAAGGCATAGCTGTCGGGAAGCACGGCGCCTTCGGCCGGCATTGCGATAGTGCCGCTGAGGCGGTCATTCGCCATCAACCGTTCGTAGACCATGATCGATGGCATCCCCTCTGGGATTGTGACCATCCGCTGGACGGTTTTGCCGCCGGTCAGGATGGACAATATCTCGGAATTCGAAGCCTGCGGCTGGATGATGAATTCGCCAGCCTTAATCGTGCTGGTACTGCCAAAGATTCGCGCGCGGTTTACGAAGGCATCGGCAGACTTGATGACTCCGCCTTTTTCAAGCTGCTGTGCGGCCAGGGTAATGCTTGAGCCGGGCTTGATAACGACAGTAACTTCGCGCGCCAGCGGACCGGGTGCGGTCCAGCCGTAGATGAAGTTGCCGGCAATGATAGCAAGCAGCAGCGCCGCCGCTAATATCGCCCATCTGGCGAGGCGGCGCATATCGTCAGATGGCCTTCATGATCAGGCTGGCATTGGTCCCGCCAAAGCCGAAGCTGTTGTTCAGGACAGCTTTCACTTCACGCTTTTTGGCCACATGCGGCACCAAGTCGACGCCTTCAGTGCCTTCATCCGGATTGTCCAGATTGAGCGTCGGCGGAACGATTTGATCGCGGAGCGCAAGGATGCAGAAAATGCTTTCGACCGCGCCAGCGCCGCCCAAAAGATGGCCGATGGCGGACTTGGTCGAGCTCATTGAGACGTTCGCAATCGCATCACCAAATAGACGCTTCACAGCGCCAAGTTCGATGGTGTCTGCCATCGTCGATGTGCCATGGGCGTTGATATAATCAATATCGCTTGGCGTCATGCCGGCCTTTTTCAAAGCCATCTGCATCGAGCGATAGGCGCCGTCGCCATCGGGATGCGGTGCGGTGACGTGATAGGCATCACCCGAAAGACCATAGCCAACAACTTCGGCATAGATTTTTGCGCCGCGCGCCTTTGCGTGCTCATATTCTTCAAGAACGATAACGCCTGCGCCTTCACCCATAACAAAACCGTCGCGGTCCTTGTCATAGGGACGGCTTGCCGCTTCGGGGCGGTCGTTAAAGCTCATGTTCAGTGCACGTGCTTGCGCAAAGCCGGCAATGCCAAGTGGGTTGATCGTGCCCTCTGCACCGCCAGCTAACATAATGTCCGCATCATCGTCGCGGATCATACGCGCGGCATCACCAATGGAATGCGCGCCCGTGGAACAGGCGGTCACCACGGCGTGATTGGGGCCTTTCAGGCCATATTTGATGCTGACCTGACCAGAGATCAGGTTAATCAGGCGGCCATGCACAAAATGCGGGCTGACGCGGCCGGGGCCTTTTTCAGCGAGCAGCAATGCTTCGCTTTCAATGCCGGGCAGACCGCCAATGCCGGATCCGATGGAGCAGCCTGCGCGCACCTTTTGTTCTTCGGTCAGTTCGGTGAGGCCGGCATCTTCCAATGCCTGACCTGCGGCATCGATGCCGTAAATGATAAAGGGATCAACTTGCCGCTGAACCTTGTGGTCAACGCGCTTGTCGGGGTCAAAGCCCCATGGGTGGTCCTTTGACTTCACCTCGCAAGCAATCAGGCATTTCTGGTCGCTGGCGTCAAAACGCGTAATCATGCCTGCGCCGGATTTTCCAGCAATCAGGTTGGACCATGTCGTTTCGACATCCGCTCCCAAAGGTGTAACGAGACCCAGTCCAGTGACCACGACACGACGCATTGCGTTATCTCCAAAATGCTATTCTTCGCAGCCCAATACCGCGAACAAATGCCAAAATGCAAACGGCTTTCCGACGGTAGCGCTGTTGACGCCGGTCGGAAAGCCGCTGGAATTTATAACTGCCCGCGCGACACAGCGCGCGAGACGGTTCAGCCGTTGCTGTTGATGAAGTCGATTGCGTCCTTGACGGTAGCGATCTTTTCAGCCGCATCGTCAGGGATTTCAACGTTGAATTCTTCTTCGAACGCCATAACGAGTTCGACGATGTCGAGGCTATCTGCGCCAAGATCGTCGATGAAGCTTGCAGCTTCCGTGACCTTGTCAGCTTCAACGCCGAGATGCTCGACTACAATTTTTTTGACCCGTTCTGCGGTATCGCTCATTTTTTGTGCCCCTTATAATGTTGGGAGGATGAATTTCAGTAATCGCCCTAATGTCCAGATTGCCCGCTGGCAAGTGGCAAGCGAGGGTTATGCGTCAAAGCATCGCCATACCACCGTTTACATGGATTGTCTGGCCAGTGACATAGCTAGCCTCTCGCGACGCGAGATAAGCCACCGCAGCGCCAATATCCGCGCCTTCGCCCATGCGTCCCATAGGAATGCGGGCGTTCAGCGCTTCCTTTTGCGCATCTGACAAAGTTTCGGTCATCGCGGTCGCAATAAAGCCCGGCGCGACGCAATTTGCGGTGACATTGCGGCTCGCCAGTTCCTGCGCAATCGCCTTAGTCATGGCGGTGAGGCCGCCTTTCGATGCGGCATAGTTGGCTTGACCGGGGTTGCCCGTCGTGCCCACAACGCTGGTTATCGTGATGATACGGCCGAAGCGCGCTTTCATCATCGGTTTTGTGGCGGCGCGCATGAGGCGGAATGTCGCTTCAAGGTTGATGCGGATGACGTCATCCCATTCCTCATCCTTCATACGCATGGTCAAATTGTCGCGTGTCACGCCTGCATTGTTGACCAAAATGTCGATCTTGCCCAATTTTTCGAGCGCAGCCGGGACAAGCGCTTCAACGCTATCCTTGTCGCCAAGGTTGCATGGCACCGCGACATGATCGCCGCCCAGTGATGCGCGAAAGGCTTCAAGTTTTTCGACGTTAGAGCCAGAAACAGCCAACTGCGCGCCTTGAGCCGCAAGCGCGTGGCAGATTGCGCTGCCAATGCCGCCCGATGCTCCGGTCACGAGTGCCGTCATGCCAGTAAGATCAAACATATTATTCTCCCTTAAACTCGGGTGCGCGTTTTTCGAGAAACGCGGTGATGGCTTCGTCATTATCCGCGGTGGCATGCGCAAGGCTTTGCATCGCGGCGGACATTTCGAGGATATTTTTCAGGTCCGCCGTCTGGCCTTCGCGCAACAGCCGCTTGGTCATGCGGACGGCATGTGGCGGGTTGGCCGCGATCTTGTCCGCCACCTTGCGTGCAGCAGCCATCAGATCGGCGTCGTCCACAACTTCGGACACGAGGCCGATGCGCAGCGCCTCTGCCGCGTCGATGGTTTCGCCCGTCAACGCAAGCTCGGTCGCTTTGGAAAAGCCGACGATGCGCGGCAAAAGCCATGCACCGCCATCACCCGGCGTAATCCCAAGGCGTACAAAGCTTTCCGCGAACTTGGCTGACGCAGCCGCAATGCGGATGTCGCACATGGTGGTCAGGTCAAGCCCTGCGCCAATGGCGGGGCCGTTGACGGCCGCAACAACGGGAACCTCAAGCGCCTGAAACATCAGCGGCAACCTCTGAATGCCATATTTGTAGTTCCGCCGCGTTTCGGCTGGTAATCCGGCGCGCAGGCCGCCGCTGTCGGGGCGCATCTGTTTCAGGTCGCCGCCGGACGAGAATACCGTTCCGGCCCCCGTTAGGATGACGCAGCGCACCGACATATCCTGATCGGCGGCTATGAAGGCATCGCATATGTGTTCGACGACGCCGACGTCCGATATCGGGTTGCGCTTTTCGGGCATGTTCATCGTGATGGTCAAGATGCCGCCATCGCGCGACTGGAGAATTTGGTCCGTCATTATATCGCTTTCAACAAAGCTTCGATGTCATCCATGCTGATGACGCTCGTGGTGGTGATGTCTTCATGCGTGCTGCGCTTCACCATGGGTGATAGCACTTTGCCGCCGAACTCAACAAAATGGGTAACGCCAGTCTCTGCCATCGCCATTGCCGACTCACGCCAGCGCACGCGTCCAGTCACCTGCTGCACCAATTGCGCGGCGATGACATCGGGTTCGGACACCGCCGCCGCCGTCACGTTCGCAAAAAGCGGGACCAGCGGCGCATGAATGGTCGTCGTGCCAAGCGCGCTTTGCATCTCATCGGCTGCAGGTTGCATCAATGGGCAATGAAAGGGTGCGGATACCGGCAACAATATGCCGCGCTTGATCCCATGGTCCTTGGCCAGCTCAATGGCGCGGTCAATTGCGCCTTTATGTCCTGAAATGACCACCTGCGACGGATCATTGTCATTTGCAACGGTGCAGGTTTCGCTCTGCGCCGCAGCCGCGGCCAATGCTTCGGCTTTCTCAATGTCTGCCCCAAGCAACGCAGCCATGGCGCCAATGCCAACGGGAACAGCCGCCTGCATTGCGCGACCGCGAAGCTTCAACAATGCTGCCGTCACGGACAATGGCAACGCGCCAGCGGCACACAGCGCGCTATATTCGCCCAAGGAATGGCCCGCGACGAAATTGCATTTCTCCGACAGGCGGACGCCGCCTTCGGTTTCGAGCACGCGCAACGTCGCAATGGCATTTGCCATAATCGCCGGCTGGGCGTTCTCGGTCAGCGTAAGCTCGCTTTCGGGGCCATCACACATCAACCGGAACAGATGTTGGCCAAGCGCTTCGTCGACTTCCTGAAACACCGCGCGGGCGGTGGGGCTGGCGTCGGCGAGCGCTTTGCCCATGCCAACCGCCTGGCTGCCTTGTCCTGGAAATATAAATGCGCGCATATTTGCTCCCGTCAGTCCTTGTTTGTGCCAAATCGCCTATGGTGCGGCGCTGGATGATGCAAGCCCGAACGGCACGATGCGGTTATCGGCGTCATGGCCGATGTCCGCGCGGCCCAGATAGGCTATGCCCGTCTTGGCACACCAGCGCCGGGCGATGTCTTCTGCGCCTTCGCCAAATGGCCGGTCATTTTCGGGCACATCGCTGACACGGCCAAGCCGCAATCCGGCGAGTCCAGCCGATTGCAAATGGGTGCCGACATTGAAAAAGGCCCGGTCAAATCCATACAGATATTCGCTGATTTCCTCGACCATCAACACATGACCATTCAGGTCGGGCATCAACGGCGTTCCGGCCATCATGGCCAGCGTCATCAGGTTGAACGCAGCATGTTTTTCCCCGCCCTGCACATGCGGTTCAAGCGCGTGCGGCGATTGGTGCACGATCCAGTCGAGTGCACGGGTCACGGCTGCATCGCCGCCTGCGCGCCGTATGTCTGCGGGCATAGGGCCATGGCACACACGGCCAATGCGCGCGCGATATAAAGCGCCGAGCAAATTGCCGGCATCGCTATAGCCCATATATATCTTGTCGGCCGCAGCGGATTTTAGAGCCGCGACAGCGTCTTCGGCGATCCGACATGCCCCATATCCGCCACGGACAAACCAGACCGCATCAAAGTCAGGATCATTGGCACGCGCCACAAAAGCGTCGCGCCGTTCGTCATCCGAACCCGCGAAATGCCCGGCCTCGGCAAAGCATTGGTCATGGAAATACAGCTCCGCGCTCGGATGTGATGTTGCGGCGAGCGCCGAAACGCGTGCGGCGTCTTCACGCGTAAAAGGTGTCGATGGTGCGCATATCCCGATTTTCATGAAAAACCTTCCATCCCCACACCGTAGCCCTGAGCCGTCAGCGCGCAAGCGCTGGCGAAAAGTCGAAGGGTGTTTTTCCGCTGATAACCGCCCTTTGACGGGCGCAGCCGCGATGCGACTGCTTCTCAGGACTGCGGTTACCTTCGCTTGCCATTGCCAAAACCCCTGCTACCCAATAACCGACGCTTATGCACAAAAACAAATCCTATTTCTTCTGTGGCATTGGCGGTTCGGGCATGTTGCCCTTGGCGAATATCGTTCGCGATGCAGGCGCAACCGTCGCTGGGTCGGACCGCGCGCTGGATCAGGGCCGCTTGGGCGCCAAGTTTGAATGGTTACAAAGCCTTGGCATCGACCTGTTTGCCCAAGACGGCAGTGGCCTCATCAGCGGCGACCAAATCCTGATTGCGTCTGCTGCTATCGAAGACAGCGTGCCTGATGTTGCCAAGGCGAACGCCTTGGGCTGCGACCGCATGACGCGCGCTGAGCTGCTCGCGGATTTGTTCAATAATGCGCCGCGCAGCGTTGCCGTTGGCGGGACCAGCGGGAAATCCACCGTCACGGGCATGATCGGCTGGATATTGACCGATGCAGGGCTGGACCCGACCATCATGAACGGCGCGGTAATGAAAAATTTCGTCGCCGATGACGCGCCTTTTGCCAGCGCACGCGTGGGGCAGGGGGACGTTTTCGTTTCGGAGGTCGACGAAAGCGATGGCTCTATCGCCTTGTTCACCCCCGAAGTCGCGGTGCTCAACAATGTCAGCCTCGACCATAAAAGCCTTGAAGAATTGCGGCAGCTGTTCGGTGACTTTGCCAAAAAAGCAAATACAAGCGTGTGGAACGCCGATGACGCGGAGACTGTGGCGCTTGTGGAACCCTTGGCGCTGGCAGGGGCCATCAGCTTTGGCTTTTCAGCGCAGGCTGATTTCCGCGCGACCGATATCGTGGACCTGCCGCTGGGCAGCCGTTTCACGCTGCACGCCATGGGCGATACCCATGACGTCGCGCTCATCGTCCCCGGTCGCCACAATATCGCCAACGCACTTGCCGCCATCGCCGCCGCGACCGCGCTCGGCGTAACCGTTGCGCAGGCCGTTCGCGCGATAGAGCGTTTCAATGGCCTCGCCCGCCGCTTCGACATTGTCGGCACCGCAAACGACATCACCGTCATCGACGATTTCGGCCATAACCCGGACAAGATCGCCGCAACGCTTGCGACACTCAAAGCCTTCCCGGGCCGGATCATCGCCTTCTTTCAACCGCATGGCTACGGCCCAATTCGCGTGATGGGTGCTGAATTGGCCGGCGTTTTTGCAGGCATGCTTGGTAAGGACGATCACCTCATCCTCTGCGATCCCGTCTACTTTGGCGGCACTGTCGACAAAAGCATTGGCAGCCAAAGCATCACTGACGCTGTCGCTGCAGCAGGCCAAAACGCCGAATATGTCCCGTCGCGCGAAGATTGCGGCAACCGCATGGTCGATCTCGCGCAACCCGGCGACCGTATCGTCATCATGGGCGCGCGCGATGATACGTTGAGCGCGTTTGCGGCAGATATTTTGGCGCGGCTTGGCGCCTAGCAATAGCTCGACGTCGCGCCATTCCGGCGAATCGCTTGCTTTTCCCGCAAATCCCACCTAAGCGCGCCACTTCTCTTGGGGTAACCCTTGTGAAAACGAAGAAAGCCGGAGGGGCGTATGCATGGTGCTGCGTCAGCGATCGGTAGGAACAAGGAAACGCCCATGCCAATGTACGAGCATGTATTTTTGGCGCGTCAGGACCTTTCACAGGCCCAGGTTGATGCGCTGGCAGAAGTTGCCACCAAGATTGTGGAAGACAATAAAGGTAAGGTCGTAAAGACCGAAACTTGGGGTCTTCGCACACTGACTTACAAAATTCAGAAAAACCGCAAAGCGCATTTCGTAATGCTCGACATCGAAGCTAATGGCGACACCATCGCCGAGCTCGAGCGTCAGACACGTATGAACGAAGACATCATTCGTTACATGACTGTCCGCGTTGACGAGCATGAAAAAGGCCCATCGGTCATGATGCGCAAGAGCGACCGTCCAGAGCGCAGTGAGCGCGGTGGATTTGGTGGCGGCGACCGTGACCGCGGTGCCCCACGTCCAGATCGTGGCGACCGTCCCGATCGCGCACCCCGTGCAGAGCAGGAGGCTTAAATTATGGCACGTCCGTTTTTCCGTCGCCGCAAGTCCTGCCCATTCCAGGGTAAAGATGCGCCGAAAATTGATTATAAAGATGTACGCCTGCTTCAGGGTTACATTTCAGAGCGTGGCAAGATTGTCCCATCACGCATCACTGCCGTTTCGGCAAAGAAGCAGCGTGAGCTGGGCCAAGCTATCAAGCGCGCCCGTCACATCGGCCTTCTGCCGTACATCGTGAAGTAAGGAGCCGAAACATGGATATCATACTTCTCGAACGCGTTGAAAAGCTTGGTGCAATCGGTGACGTTGTCACTGTGAAGGACGGCTATGCCCGTAACTTCCTGTTGCCAAACAAAAAAGCGCTCCGTGCGAACGACGCAAACCGCAAGGTTTTCGAAGCCAACCGCGCGAAAATTGAAAGCGATAACGCAACCCGTCGTGACGAAGCGCAAAAGGCTTCTGGCGGCGTCGAAGGCAAGCAGATCGTTCTGATCCGTGCGGCTTCGCAAACTGGCCAGCTTTATGGTTCGGTTTCGGTTAAGGACATCGTTGACGGTCTGGTCGCCCAGGATGCCAAGGTTTCCAAGTCGATGATCGTTCTCGAACGCCCAATCAAAACGCTTGGCGTATTTGACGTTAAGGTTGTTCTGCACCCCGAAGTTTCGGTAACTGTTCAGGTCAATGTGGCCCGTTCGGACGACGAAGCCGAGTTGCAGAAGGATGGCGTCAACGTTCTCGACCAAATGTTCGAAGCTGAACAGGCCGAGATCGCTGCTGAAGTCATTGAAGCGCAGGTTGAAGCTGAAGTTGCTGCCGACGCTGCGGATGCAGCTGAAGCCGCTGCAAACGCAAAGCGCCGCGAAGAGCAAGCTGCTGCCAAGGCTGCTGCTGAAGCTGCCGGTGGTTTGTCGGCCGAGGCTGACGAAGGGTAAGCTTTCGCACCTAAAAAACAAAAAGCCGCCCCGTCGCAAGACCGGGCGGCTTTTTTGTGCCATATTTTGCCCGTGCGACACAATTCGTCATCCTGAACTTGGTTCAGGATCTTACTTTTTACTGCGCCTTCGAATAAATTAAGACCCTGAAACAAGTTCAGGGTGACGAATGTAGCAATCACAAAGCGCTGGCAGGCCAATTACAAACTGCGTGGTAGCGGTGGAGCGCCCGCACCGTTAAAGCCAACCGATGACCGCACCCATCATCATCACCGCCGAAATGGGCAAAGCGGATCAGGCGTGGGCCAATGGCTTGCGTCGCGCGCATTATCCTGCCGACCGCAACATGGTCGATGCGCATATCACGCTGTTCCACCATTTGCCCCCGGGCCATATTGCCGAGGTCAAAGCCCGCTTGGCGGCTCTTGCGGCTGAATGCCCTTCTCCGAAGGCCCGTTTAAGCGACCTTATGAATCTGGGCGGCGGCGTTGCTTATCACGTTGAAAGCCCCGAACTTCTCTCGATTCGCGACGCGCTGGCGGAAGCGTTTCGCGGGTTGCTCATCCCGCAGGACCAAGCGCGTCCGCGGCTGCACATCACCGTTCAGAACAAGGTCGAACCCGCCATTGCGAAAGCGCTGTATGAAACGCTTTCCAGCAATTTTCAGCCTCGACCCTTGTCGATTTATGGCCTCGCTGCTTATTATTATCGCGGCGGTCCGTGGGAACAGATTGGCAGATGGGCATTTCGCGGCTGAATAACGTTTCGCAGCCCTTGACCCATGCAACCCCCACGCTTATAGCGCCGCGTGCTTCCCCGCAAACGCCGGGATTCACGCTTGGATGGCGAAGTAGCTCAGCTGGTTAGAGCGGTGGAATCATAATCCATAGGTCGGGGGTTCAAGTCCCTCCTTCGCTACCATCCTCCCACATACACAATAGGCCAGACGGCATCATGAGCTGTTGCCCGTCGCCCACGCGACAGCTAAGCTTGGGTTATGAAGGACTGCTCCCAATGCGTTGTGCGTAACCGTGCAATTTGCGCCGGCCTCGAACCCGATGAACTCGATGCGTTGGGGCAGCTTGGCCGCAAGCAGCGCGTGACAAAGGGACAGACGGTTGTTTGGGAAGGCGATGATTCGGTTGTCGTCGCCAACGTCATCGAAGGCGTCCTGAAAGTGTCCATGAGCATTTCGGATGGACGCGAACAGATTGTCGGCCTTGTCTTCGCCTCTGATTTTATCGGCCGTCCCTTTGGTCAGCAAAGCCCATACAGCGTCACTGCGCTCACAGATGCAGAATTATGCATATTTTCCCGCTCAACCTTTGACAGCTTCGCGCGGCAGCATCCGGAACTGGAGCATAAGCTGCTGCGGCGGACGTTGACTGAACTTGATCGCGCCCATGAATGGATGCTGCTGTTGGGGAAGAAGACCGCAACGGAACGCATTGCGACCTTGCTGTTGGAAATGTCTGCGCGACTTGGTGAGACTGGTTGTTCGGCGGGCAAAAGCGCCTTGGACAGGTTTGAATTGCCCCTCAATCGCCAACAGATGGGCGATATTCTTGGCTTAACCATTGAAACGGTCAGCCGGCAATTATCGCTGTTGAAAGCCGACGGCGTCATTAACTTGCCAGACCGCCGGACGGTGGCCATTCAAGACCGAGCGCGGCTTCAGGATCTTTCCGCCGCCGCATGAGGCGGTTTTTTATAATCCGCTCTGCCGTCTGAGGATTTCCTCGACTTGTCCGTATAGCCATGCGCGCGCGGCAGGATCGGCGAAACTGTGTGACGCGCTGTCACAGGTCGACAACGATATGTTGTCTTTGGCCCGCGCGGCCTGAAACGTCCGGGATCGCCACGCCGCGAGAAAAGCGAGCGCAGTCGTATCGCGTTCCGCAAGCAGCAGTGCAACGGGTTCGTCGCGGTCCAGAAAGCCTTCAGCGATGCGTGTCGCTAAATCGGAAACCGGTTCGCGCACCGATGCTTTGGCCAGACCCGCAGCAAGTTTTTTGATGTCAATTTTGCCGGTCAAAAGATCCATGATGCTGCGCGGATTTTTCAACCTTGCCCAATAACGCCCGCGAATGGCGGCTGCATTGGGGGATGCTGTTTCGTCCGCTTCCGGTGCTGCATCGATAGTCCATGGATTGACCAAAATCAGCGTACTGAACGCATCGTGATCTGGGAAGATCGTTAGAGCGGTCGCGGCGTCGCAGTTGCCAAATCCGATAATGTTACGCAATTGAGGCGCCATCGCACGAAAGGCTTTTAAAGCCGCAGCAATGTCGTCCGCGCTATGCTCGAAGCCTCTGTTTTGCCCTTCGCTGTCACCGATACCGCGCCGGTCAAAGCGGAAAACGGGGTAACCAAGCGTCTGAAAATGCTGCGCCATGGCGGCTTGCCCTGCATACGCCCCGCTGCGGATTTCATTCCCGCCGCTTAGGATGAGCAGACCAGTCGAGCCGTCGGCTGCGTCAAACGCGCCGCTAAGGCTATCGGTGCCGCACGGAAAGTTGACTATCGTCCGCATGATGCGCTCCATCGGTCAATGTACCCAGCCAGCGCAGCGGACATTTCCGGACTTTCACCAGGCTCTGACCGCAGCCACAGCGCTGTCCCGGCCACGTCGGTGAGGGTTGCTTCTGTTATTTCGTCGGATGCGACAGGATGTGCCTTTTCGAGATCCATAAGCATCGCTGGACCAATCGCATGTCCAGCAAGATCTAGCCCATCATGCTGCCCCTCGATGATGAGCTGCTCTGCAGTTGTCACGATACCGGCTTCTTTATCCGCCGCAATCCGCGCGCGCAGAAGCGTTTTTAAAAGCGATGCACCCTTCACCGGTGCCAATCGCCACATGGGAAGGCCCGCAGCATCGTCAAGCAAGCCCCCGCCGCGGATTGAAACCACATGCGTTGCCCCCAATTGCGTGGCGACATCAGACACGGCACGCCGCCAGCTTTCTATCGACTGGCTTGAAAGCGCTGCGGTGCTCTCATTGCATCCGGGTAAGTCAGGCAGCAGTGATGCCACATCGCGTTTTGCCAATCCGCGCATCGCCTCAGCCACCATGCGCCGTGTACGGTTCATTTCGTCAAACAGGGGCGGAACGATTAAAATTATACGGTCGGCATCAGCTGGCCCAAAGCGAAGGCCATATTCGCTTTGCGTGGCCGTGCTGTAATGCAGATGGACCGGCTGAGGCCTCACGCAGCGCCTTTCGTTTCGGCAAAGCCCACCAAACTGCCAAATGTCGTGAACAGTTCTCCATCGACTTCATCGTCGTCGATGGTGATATCCAGCCTATCCTCAAGTTCGGTCAGCAGACCAGCGACTGCCATGGAGTCGAGTTCGGGGATCGCGCCGAATAATGCGCTGTCATTGTGCAAAGCCGAGACCTGTTCCGATGACAGTCCAAGCACATCTGATAGAAGCGTGCGGATTATGGTTTCTATGTCCTGTGACATTGTTCTCTTTCGGGTTAAGCGGCTTGGCCGCGCATTTTCCGTAAGTGGTGGCGCGCAATCACGGGCCAATTTGCGATATGGTTTGGCCACAGCAGATCAATTCGAAACCGGGGACGCATATCTTCCATCCATTCGCGTTTGTAGCCGTCGCTGCCAGTACCAAAATCAATTTCAGTAACTTTATCGTCATCAATGACATGCTGAAACAACGCCGCCGATAATAACGTACCAGGCGATGACGCCAAGTGCTGGTCGTCATGCGCCAATTTGTGAATAAGCGCTATTTGGTTTTCAACCGTCCAGAACTGCGCAGCGACAGGCTGGCCATCGATATATGCCAATCCAAGCCGCAAATTGCCTGCCGCACCCTCTTGCCGGGCGATCTGCATCAGAAACGCTGGACTGTCTTCAGATGGCTTCCAGCTGCGGGCATAGACGCGTTCATAATCGCGCCAAGCGGTTTCATCAAAGACCTGTTCAATGCGGATTGAAACAACGCCTTTTGTGCCCTTGCGCTTGACGATGTTTTTCAGCTGACCGGGGCGTCCTGTCCAATATTCTTCAAACGTCCGGCCATTCACGCGCAGATAGTGATTTTCATCGCAGGGGGACATTTCTACGACCCAGCCACTCGATTCAAAGGCTGCGGCAATCTGGCTTGCTGATCCATCTTCGTCGGGAACGGGTGCCAATGTCAGTCTGCGCGCGCGATCCTTCGTGCTATGCGCAAACTGACGGAGCAGTGCCATGCGGGTCACTGCGTCATAGGCGCCACCAAAAATCGGTTGCCATCTGAAATTGTACCAGTTGGCAAGCGCTACAAAATGTCCCTTACCTTGACGCATCAGCGGCATCCACGCGTCCGCCTCGCCCTGTTGGGCGCGCAACAATAATGGAGGTTTGTCGGGCAGCGCGAGACGATGGAGCTGATTAAGCCAATCAAACCGGTCGAACAGGCTCTTTTGAAATTTGCGGTCAAGCCGTCCTCCGGCTGCCAGCTGGGCCGTCAGAAAATTATCGTGATATTCACCTTTTGCGGGCAAATAGCTGACCTCTGACATGAACTTTCACTCCAAGCGATATTGCACATATGACGCACGATTTGCCGCTGTTCCCGCTCGATCATTTGCCCCTGTTTGGGCAACCAATGGCGAGCGCGTTGGCGATTCGTGATCGAACATATAATTATCAGGAGTTAAATCTCCGTATCGGTCGTCTGGCTGCATGGCTTGCGGCAACCGACCTGCATTCGGGTGATCGGGTGGCGACATGGTTGGGCAAAGGCGAAATCGCGTGCCTGATGCCTTTGGCCGCCGTGCGTGCGGGCCTCGTGCATGTGCCCGTCAATCAGTTGCTGAAAGCCCCTCAGCTGGCCTACATCATGGCAGACAGCGGGGCGCGGTTTTTGATTACCAATGCTGGCCGGGCGGGAACCCTAAATCCTCCCCGGAACGAATTGGGTTTTAGCATTATCGATGAAAAGACCGTGTTGGAGTTTTTGGACGATTCTTCCGCCCCGTCACTTCCTCCACTCCCTGTAACAACCGACGCCGACACGCTCGCCGCAATCCTGTATACCAGCGGCTCTACGGGGCGGCCAAAGGGTGTCATGCTCTCCCACGCGAACCTCGTTTTGGGCGCTGTCAGTGTCGCGGAATATCTCAAACTCTCTCCGGATGATAAAGTGCTCGCGGTGCTGCCGCTCAGCTTTGATTATGGCCAGAACCAATTGCTATCGACATGGCGGGCAGGGGGCTGTGTCGTACCGCTGGATTATCTCACGCCGCGCGATGTCATTAAATCCTGCGTGCAGCATAAAATCACCACGCTTGCCGCAGTTCCGCCATTGTGGGTGCAACTGACTGAACACTTATGGCCGCCTGAAGCTACACAGAACATGCGGCGACTGACAAATTCGGGCGGTGCATTTACCCCAAGCCTTGTGAAAATGCTGCGCAGCATTTTTGGTAAGAACACCGATATCTATGCGATGTACGGTCTGACGGAGGCCTTTCGTTCAACCTATCTCGATCCCGCTTTGATTGACGGCAACCCGACGAGCATGGGGCGCAATATTCCCTTTGCCGAGGTCATGGTCGTTGCCCCGAACGGTAGCGAAACCGGGCCTGACGAACCGGGCGAACTTGTCCATGCCGGGCGACTTGTTGCGCAGGGTTATTGGCAGGACGCAGCACGTACCGCCGAACGTTTCAAACCCGCTCCAGAGTTTTCGAAATATGGTGGTATAGCGGTTTGGTCGGGCGACACCGTCCGCCGCGACGGTGACGGTCTGCTCTATTTTGTCGGGCGCGATGATGCGATGATTAAAACGAGCGGAAACCGCATATCACCAACTGAAATTGAGGAAGCGGCTGTCGAAAGCGGACTGGTCGCTGAAGCTTGCGCCTTGGGCCGCAAGGACGATCGGT
The DNA here is from genome assembly GCA_002255985.1 of Sphingomonadaceae bacterium PASS1. Taxonomy (GTDB): domain Bacteria; phylum Pseudomonadota; class Alphaproteobacteria; order Sphingomonadales; family Sphingomonadaceae; genus Sphingorhabdus_B. The sequence goes on along the minus strand of NKIR01000002.1, from coordinate 46,292 downwards.
TGGGTGCTGCAATCGTGCTTTTTGTGCGGGGCAGCGGCGATGATGACGGGCTGAAGTCATATTTGAAAACGACGTTGCCCAATTTCATGCAGCCAGCGGAAATCCATTGGCTTGATGCCTTCCCGAAAAATGCAAACGGTAAACTTGATCGAAATATATTGGCGCTAAGGCTGGCCGCGTGAAAAAAACTGGTCCCATCCCAGATGGTTACGTCGCCATCGACGGCGAACTTGCCATTGGCGGTATGACCGCCTCTGCACTGGTGGATCGCGCCGGGGATACCCCTTTGTTTGTATATTCTGCCGATCATGCGCGCAGACGCGTTGCGGATTTGCGGGCTGCAATGCCACAGCGTCTGGCGATACATTATGCGATGAAGGGCAATCCTTTTCCGCCCGTGCTGGAATTGATGAACGGCCTTGTCGACGGATTCGACATTGCATCGGGCGGTGAACTTGAATTGGCACTGGCCGCTGGGGTGCAAGCAACCAAGATCAGCTTTGCTGGTCCCGGCAAACGCGACCGCGAATTGGAACGCGCTATTGCGCTTGGTGTAACGCTGAATTGCGAATCCGAAGGCGAAGTCGAACGCGCTATCATCATTGGCGCAAAACTTGGCGTGACACCGCGCCTTGCCGTTCGCATAAATCCCAGCTTTGATCTGAAAGGTTCAGGCATGAAAATGGGCGGGGGGGCGAAGCAATTCGGCGTGGACGCCGAGCGCGTGCCAACGCTGGTAAAGCGTATTATCGCCTCCGGTGCCGAATATTGCGGCTTTCATATCTATGCAGGCTCGCAGTCGCTCAAAGTGGACGCGATCATACAGATGCAGGCACAGACGATCGCATTGGTGGCGGAACTGACAGACACCATTGGCGTGTCACCGCCGCACGTCAATTTAGGCGGCGGCTTTGGCATTCCTTATTTCCCGGGCGATCGACCGGTTGATATCGTTGCCGTGGGCGGTGCGCTTGGCGAAGCATTTGATGCGCTGCCGTCGAGCCTGTCTGATACCCATTTTTGTATTGAGCTTGGCCGCTATCTTGTCGGCGAAGCAGGCGTCTATCTGACGCGCATTGTGGACCGCAAAGTTAGCCACGGAGAGGTTTTTCTCATCACCGATGGCGGTTTGCACCATCAACTGGCTGCAAGCGGTAACTTCGGAACTGTCATCCGACGCAACTATCCGGTGGCCATTGCACATAAATTTGGCGCGGAGCCTGAAGAGGTTGCGTCTATCGTCGGTTGCCTCTGCACGCCGCTGGATAAGCTATCGGACCAAGCCCATTTACCGCGCGCAAATGTCGGTGATTTGGTCGCGATCTTCTGCGCCGGCGCATATGGTGCCAGCGCCAGTCCCGCCAATTTCCTTGGCCAAGGGCCGGCGCAGGAAATATTGGTTTAACCGGAGGCTTTAGTCTTTGCCGTTATCCGCAGGGCCGCCGACAAGCACAAAATGCCGGTCGCAATAGCCGCAATCGACATAGCCTTTTTCGTCAATCTGAAGCCAGACGCGGGGGTGACCCAATGCGGCAGGGATGTCACCGCTGCCGTCGCAAGCAACGCGCGGTTCACGGACTCGGATCGTTTCAGGTTCGTTATTCATGGGCGGCGTCTAGCAAAGCCGCTGCCGGCCTGCAACGGGTCAGAAGTAATTGAGCGTGATCGACCAGTTTCCTGAATACACGCCCGGTGCCTGGTTTGCGGCAACGTCAAGCGTGGCGCCGATCGGAAATGAAAAAACACCGTTCAACGCTGCAATCCGAAAACTTAGTGGCGCAGTTGTAAGAGCAGCCGTCGGCGTACTACCGATGATGAAATCGCGGACCCGCATAGGGGTGCCCGGACCATTCAAAGGAATACTGTTTGCGCCAAGTGAGATGTCGACGCGCTGGGTGAATGTGCCTTGGCCGGCAAAGGACGCGGGCTTATGTCCGCCGCCATTGGCTAAGGTTACACCGCCTGTTTGTGTGCGCGTTCCCGTTGGTGTGATGGTGACCGTTCCGGCTGTTGTTCCCCGAACGACTGTTCCAAAATCGAGATTGTTATCGATGACGAAGGATAAGGGGCGGACAATGGTTACCTCACTGCCACCGGGTGTCGTTCCTGCATATGCGGGTTGCGCCGCCATAATTGCAAAAGCAGCGAGCAGTGATGCTGTTGCGGCGCGTTGAAGAAATCGGTTGGTCCTGATCATACTCAAGCATTTAAGCCGAAAAGGTAAAGATATTCTCTCCAAGCGCGCCACAACACAAGCACCCGCATCAAATCATCGGGCGCATTTCATGTTACGCCAGAAACCGGCCATTTCCTGTGATTGCTTAGAAGGGCGGCCTTCGCTATCGGATGCATATGTCTGAACAAGCTATCTCGATAAAGAATCTCTCCAAAAAATATGCCGGCGGCAAACAGGCGCTGAGCGATGTCAGTTTCGACGTCGCTCAGGGATCTATTTTCGGGCTTCTGGGCCCCAATGGCGCTGGCAAGTCTACCCTGATCAACATCTTGGCCGGGATGGTCATGAAAAGCTCCGGCTCCGCATCGATCTGGGGTTTTGATATCGATGCAAACCCACGCAATGCCAAGGCATCGATCGGTATTGTTCCGCAAGAAATCATGTTTGATCCCTTCTTCACGCCCAAGGAAGCGCTTGAATTGCAGGCGGGTCTATATGGCGTGCCCAAGTCCAAGCGGCGGACGATGGAGCTGCTGAAAGCTGTCCGGTTGGAGGACAAGGCGGATGCCTATGCCCGGACTTTGTCGGGCGGCATGAAAAGACGGTTGCTGGTGGCCAAAGCCATGGTTCACGCACCGCCGGTTATTGTTCTCGATGAGCCCACGGCTGGTGTCGATATCGAGCTGCGCCAACAATTGTGGGATTATGTGCTTGAACTGAACAAGCAAGGCGTGACCGTGGTGTTGACCACCCACTATCTCGAAGAAGCCGAACAATTGTGTGATCGCATCGCTATCATCAACCATGGGCAGCTGATCGCCAACAAGCCAACCCGCGAGTTGGTCGGCATGGCCCGGGAAAAGGCCGTTGTTCTGACGTTGGATCGCGATGTCACCGCCGCGCCTACCCATGACGCCTTTGAAAAATCCGAATTGGTGAATGAGCGTACAATCGAGATTACCTATAACAAGGATCGCATGAATGCGGGCGAGGTGTTGGCGACCATTCAGGGACTCGGCCTTGGGATATTGGACGTGACAACCAAGGAAGCGGACCTTGAAGACGTTTTCCTGCGTCTCACAAGCAGTGCATAAATGGACGTCGATGTCCTCATAATCGGATCAGGTGCAGCGGGATTAACCGCTGCGCTGCAGCTCGCAACAAGCCGAAAAGTCGCCATATTGGCCAAGGGCGCGATATCCGACGGCGCGACAGCCTGGGCCCAAGGGGGCATCGCCGCGGTGCTGGAGCCCGGCGACAATTTCGAAAACCATATCGAAGATACAATGGTCGCGGGGGCCGGGCTGAACAACCGTGCGACCGTCGAATTTGTTGTCGAAAATGCGCCTGTGGCCATCGAGCGGCTGGCAAAGCTGGGCGTGCCGTTTAATCTTGAGGGCAATGACTGGCATCTGACACGCGAGGGTGGCCACAGCCACCGGCGTATTGTCCATGTCGATGATGCCACGGGATGGGCGGTGCAGCAGGCATTGGAAGCCGCAGCGAGAGCGCATCCCAATATCGTGCTGGTGCCCGATATGGTCGCCGTTGATTTGATATCGGGCCGCCATCAAGAACGGTTTTCGACCTCAGGACGCGTCCATGGCGTCTATGCGCTCAACCGCAAGACGGGGCAGGTGGAAGCGTTCACCGCGCGGGCCACGATATTGGCCAGCGGGGGTGCCGGACGGACCTATCTCTATTCCACCGCACCACGCGGGGCGACGGGTGATGGCATTGCGATGGCGTGGCGCGCGGGCTGCCGCGTATCGAATATGGAATTCATGCAATTTCACCCGACCTGCCTGTACAATCTTGAGGTGAAAAACTTCCTCATTACCGAGGCAGTGCGCGGCGAAGGCGGGATATTGAAAAATCCCAAAACCGGGCATCGCTATATGCCCGATTATGACGAACGCGCAGAGCTTGCGCCGCGCGATATCGTGGCGCGCGCCAATGATGCGGAGATTAAGCGCGACGGGCTTGACTATGTCCATTTGGACATCAGCCACAAGCCCGCGGATTTTGTGAAGGGGCATTTCCCGAACATTTATGAAAAGCTGATGGGGCTTGGCATCGACATCACGCGCGAGCCCATTCCTGTGGTGCCAGCGCAGCATTATACCTGCGGCGGTGTTCTGGTTGACCTTGATGGCCGAACCGATGCGCCGGGGCTGTATGCGGCTGGCGAAGTGACGCAAAGCGGACTTCATGGCGCCAACCGCCTTGCGTCCAATTCGCTGCTGGAATGCTTCGTCTTTGGTGACGCCTGCGCGCGCCATATTGATTCCCATTGGGATAGCCTGCCGCCACCGCCGCCCATCCGCGCGTGGGATGAAAGCCGCGTGACGGACAGCGACGAAGAAGTTGTCATTGCGCAATGCTGGCGCGAAATCCGGCAGTTTATGTGGAACTTTGTCGGAATCGTCCGCACGACCAAGCGGCTGGAACGCGCACAGCACCGTATCGATTTGTTGCGCAGCGAAGTTGCGGATTATTACAGCCATTTCCGTGTGACGCCTGACCTGATTGAACTGCGCAACCTGGTCGAGGTCGCGGCGCTTATCATTCAGTCCGCTTTGTCGCGGCATGAAAGCCGGGGTTTGCATTTCACGCTCGATTATCCCGAAACGCTAAAGGAGGCGGTTGATACCGTGTTGGTCCCATGAAAAAACTGCTCCCGCTTTTTGCCTTGGTTGCGCTCTCGCCGGCATATGCCGCAACCCCCGAAGAAACCGCGCGGGAGGTGCTGGCAAAGTCCCCGATCATTGACGGACATAATGATACGCCGCACCAGATTGCGGAACTGTTCGATCGGGATTTCTCGAAATTCAACCTCTCGGCACTGCCGGCCGATGTTCTTGCCAAAACGCATACCGATATCCGCACCGCGCGGGCCGGCTTCCTCGGCGGACAATTTTGGTCGGTATATGTCGATGCCGCACTGTCAAAGCATGAGGCATTAACGCGCACCATCGCGCAGATTGACGTCGTGCGGCAGATGATTGCGCGTTATCCAGAGACTTTTGCTTATGCATCGACCGCCGCTGAGGTGGAGCGCGCGATGAAGGCAGGCAAGATCGCGTCGATGATTGGCATGGAAGGCGGACATTCCATCGGCGACTCGCTTGAGATCCTGCGGCAAACCTATGCGCTGGGCGCACGGTACATGACCATTACGCACAGCCTGACGACCGATTGGGCCGACAGCGCGACCGATGCGCCAAAGCATGATGGGCTTTCGCCATTTGGTTTTGAAGTGCTGGCGGAAATGAACCGGCTGGGGATGATTGCGGACATCAGCCATGTGTCAGAGGCAACGATGCATGACGTGTTGGATAAAACCACGGCGCCCGTGCTGTTCACGCACAGCAATGCCCGCGCCATCACACCACATCCACGTAACGTGCCGGACTCCGTGTTGAAGCGTTTGCCGCAAAATGGCGGCGTGGTCATGGTCACATTTGTCCCCGGTTTCACGTCGCCCGAACGCCGCCAATGGGAGTTTGAACGGTCGGCGGTGGCAGGTCGTGCGAAAACGGAATTTTCCGGCAACCCTGTCGGCGAGAAAGCCGCCGTAGACGCATGGATTGCCGCAAACCCTCAGCCAAAAGCAACATTGGCGCAAGTCGCTGACCATATTGACCACATCCGCAAAGTTGCCGGCATTGACCATATCGGCATTGGCGGCGACTTTGGCGGTGTGGATGAACTGCCAGTGGGATTGGAAAACGTATCGACCTATCCGGCTCTGTTCGCGGAACTGGTACGTCGTGGCTATTCGAAGAGCGATCTTGCCAAAATAGCCCAAGGCAACGCCCTACGCGTCATGCGCGGGGTCGAAAAGGCTGCGGGGAAATAGCTGTCGCGGCTTTGCGTTATAAAAAGTTACGCAAAGCCCTCGGACAAATACCGCTCGGCTATTGCGGCGTGGAGGGCGGCTCCGCGGGCCATGACGCTGTCGTCTAGGACCATGCGGTTCGAGTGCAGGCCGCAGCAGGATCGCCAGTCGTCGCCCTCATGTGACGCGCCCAAGAAGAACATTGCGCCGGGTACTTTTTCAAGGACATAGGCGAAATCTTCGGCGCCCATGATCGGCGTATCGAGCGTGATCCAGCTTTCTGCGCCAAATATGTCTTCAACCACGGCTTTACCGAATTGAACCGCACGGTCGTCGCAGACCGTGACAGGGAAGCCTTTTTCGATGTGGACTTCGGCGCTGCAACCATGGGCCGCCGCAATTCCCGGGGCGAGACGATGCAGTTCCTCGGCCACGCGCGCGCGTGACTGCGGCGACAATGTACGGATAGTGCCCAAAAGATGCGCGGTTTCCGGAATGATGTTGTTGGTCGTGCCTGCTGTGATTTTGGCAATGGTGATGACGGCCGGGTCAAACACGGAAATCTTGCGCGTGACCATCGTCTGGATGGCCGATACGATTTCGCAGGCAACGGGTATGGGATCAACGGCGTCATGCGGCATCGACGCGTGGCCGCCCGCGCCCTTGACGGTAATGGTTAAGACATCAGCTGACGCCAGCAATGTTCCGTTTCGGCCGCTAAACACTCCGCGCGGGGCGTTGGGCATGATGTGCAAGGCAAAGGCGGCGTCGGGCAGCGGATCAATTAAGCCGTCGTCGAGCATGAAGCGCGCGCCATGGTGGCCTTCTTCGCCGGGCTGGAACATGAATTGGACGGTGCCGGCGAGCTGGTCTCTTTTCGCACAGAGCATCTTGGCCGCACCAACGAGCATCGCGACATGGGTATCATGCCCGCACGCATGCATTGCGCCATCGGTCAGTGATCTGTAATCAAGGCCAGTGTCCTCCTGGAGCGGTAACGCGTCCATATCGCCACGTAGAAGCACCGTACGGCCATTGGCCGGGCCTTTCAGGGTCGCGATGAGCCCTGTGGTTGATGGCCCTTCACGCAGCTCCAACGGCAGCCCAGCAAGCGCGGCCTTGATTTTAGTCAATGTCTTGGGGTTTTGCAGGCCAAGCTCAGGCTCGGCATGAATTGCGCGGCGCAGAGCGATCAGGTCGGGAAGGATGTCTTCGGCGTCGTCGCGCCAGCCAGTGCTTATTAAGTCCATAGCTTAACTAGCACCACCCTGGCACGGCCGACAACTGCCTTATTTTTCCAAACGTACCGTCACATATTGCGTGGCGGCACCGCGGCGTTTGACCCCAAGCAAGATAGCACCACGACCAGCTGCCTGTGCTTCCTTGACGGCGGCGCCGAGTGCTGCAGCCGTACTCAATGGCTTGTAGTTTGCCGATACGATGACGTCACCACGACGCAGACCAACCTGCGCACCCGTGCCCGTGCCCGGAACGTCAACAACGACACCCTTTATGTCAGTCGTCATGCCAAGTGCGCGCGCGATTTCGGCATCAAGCGGAATAACGCTGATACCCAGCGTATCACGCACGATCTTTGAATCAGGCGTGTCGGTTTGCTGATCGAAATCCTTGTTTTCTTCAGGATTGAAATTGCTTTGCGCCAACTTCTCTTCTGGAGGGCGTGCGCCAACAGTTGCGGTAAGTTTCAGCGGCTTGCCTTCACGCAAGATATCGAGCGGAATGCGTGTGCCAGGTTTGATATTGGCGACGATGAACGACAGCGTGGCTTCCGGCGAAACCTCGCGGTCATTGACACGCAGAACGATGTCGCCTTCTTTCAGGCCAGCCTTATCAGCGGCTTCGCCAGCGACAACGCGCGCGACAAATTCGCCGCGGTTCTTTTCCATACCAAGCGCGTCGGCAGTATCCTCATCCACGGGTTTGATGCTGATCCCCAAATAGCCGCGTTCCGGACGGACGCCTTTTTTCAGAGATTCGACAACAGGAATGGCTTCTTCAGCGGGAATGGCAAATCCGACGCCGATGTTAGCGCCCACTGGCGAGATCAGGCGGTTGTTGATGCCAACGACTTCGCCCTTGAGGTTGAACAACGGACCACCCGAGTTGCCGGGGTTGATAGCGGTATCGGTTTGAATGAAGCGGTCATAGGCGCCGCCGGCTCCAATGTTGCGCTGAAGCGCGGAGATAATGCCCGCGGTCACCGTGTTGCCAAGGCCAAGCGGGTTACCGATTGCAATGACCCAGTCGCCCACACGGCTTTTCTTGGAATCTGCCATTTTGACGAATGGCAAATCGGTCGCACGGATTTTAAGCAGTGCGATATCGGAAGATGGGTCGCGGCCCACAATTTCGGCCTCATATTCTTTGCCATCAAACAAGGTGACGGTCACGCGGTCAACAGCGTCGCCCGATGGACCACCCGCGACGACATGGTTGTTGGTCACAATGTAGCCATCGCTCGAGATCAAAAAGCCCGAACCGCCGCTTGCTTGTTCCTGTGTTACAGGACGACGTTCGCCGGTTAGCGGGTTAAAGCTGGTGGCGACTTGCACCTTTTGACGCGTGGCGATGTTGACCACCGCTGGCTGCAACTGTGCGGCCAAGTCTGCAAAGCTCGACGGTGCGCCGCCGGGCGCGAGATTAGCTTGTTCCGAAACAGCAAGGCCGGTTTGCGCGGTCACGGGATTGTCGTTGACCAAAGCTACGGCGCCGCCTGTCATCAAAAGCGCGGTGGTAACTGCATAAGCGTAACGCACGGATATCATTCCTCTCGTATATTCATTTGGGCAGCACGCCCGAAAGTCGCCCATTCGATGGCGTGGTAAAGCTTAACGCCAATTGAATGGATGCCATCCAATCGGCCAAAGTCATCTGTCGTTCGATTAACGCCCGGTACGGAATTTCTCAAGATACGCGTTTTGAGGCGACAATATGATGTTGCTTGATCCCTCGCCATTCTGGAATGTCTGGCGATAGCTCTGCATGGCGCGGTAGAAGTCATAGAAACCTGGATCCTTGCCATAGCTTATGGCGTAGATGCGTGCAGCTTCTGCTTCGGCGTCTGCGCGGATAATCTGTGCTTCTTTCTGCCCCTCGGCATCAATGGCGATCGCTTCCTGATTACGCGCGCTGCGCATCCGGTTATAGGCCGACTGCAGCGTTGCTGCGGGCAAATCGGCGCGCTTAATGCGGACATCAATGACTTCGGCGCCATATTTCTTGGCTTCACGGTTCAGAGCAGTCTGGATATTTTCCATAACTTCGCCGCGCTCGGCACTCAGCAAGGCAACAAAGGTGCGCTTACCCAGTTCGTTGCGAAGCGATGAGCCCAAGATTGTCTTCAACTGGTCGCGTAGGCGATCTTCGGTACGGATGGTCCGATACATCACATCAGGTTGCGTGACACGGAACCGGGCAAAAGCGTCAACTTGTAAGCGCAGTTGGTCCGTCGAAAGCACTTCCTGTTGATCCATTTCGACGCTCAACACGCGCTTGTCGATAATCTGGATTTGTTCAACAAGCGGCACACGGAAGGTGAGGCCCGCACGCGTTTCGCCAAAGCGTTCGTTCGGACGATATTTGTTCACGACGCGATCAACCTTGCCGTAGCTGCTGATAATCGCTTGTTGCGTTTCAGGGACGATGGTGACCGACATGCTCAACAAAATGAGGGTACCGATCCCAATCAATGCCAGATAAATCGGGTTTCTGATGATATTCGTCATCATTGCTTTTTTCCTGTCACAACAACGGGTTCAGCCTTTTGTGCGGCCTTTTTCTGAAATTCAGGGAGCGGGAGGTACGGCGTCACGCCGCCGGTTTCGACAATCGTCTTGTCGACCTTGCCAAGCACCTGCTCCATCGTTTCGTAATACAGCCGCCTTTTGGTGACTTCGGGCGCTTCCTTATACTGCACGTAAATCTTGTCGAACTCGGCAGTTTCACCCAGAGCCAACTCGGTAACGCGGCTGGCATAAGCACGGGCATCGTTCAGATAGCTCTCGCGGCGTTGTTGCGCCGCGTTTACTTCGCGGAATGCGTCATTCACTTCAGCCGGTGGGTCTGATTGACGGATTGAAATGCTCTGCACCAACACACCGGCGCGATATTCGTCCAATATCTGCTGCATGCGGCGGCGCACTTCCAATTCGATTGCACCACGGCCCGGGCCAATGGCTTGGGTCAAATCATAATTGGCAACGGCGGCGCGCATGGCGCTTTCCGCGACTTCCTTGACGGTGCCTTCAGGGCTGTCGAGTTGGAACAGGAACAATGAGGGGCTCTTGATCGACCAGCGGACGTCATAGGCCATATCAATGATGCTCTGGTCTTTGGTCAGGACCAGATTTTCACTGCTTGCCTTGGGCGAACCGATTGAGGTCGTCTGGATCTGCTTGGTATCAATCTTGGTGATATTCTCGATGGGCGAGGGCAGCGTGAAACGAATGCCGGGCTGCACCGTACGGGCATATTTGCCAAGCTGGGTTACAACGCCTTCTTGTTCAGGGCCAATCCGGTGGATTGTCGACCAGACCAGCCAGAGCACAAGAAAGCCACCGACGATAAGCGGCCACCAGCTTTTGCCATCCGGCCGTTGCGGAATGCCACCAAAGCCACCGCCTTTGCGGCGCAGCAATTCTTCCAGTGATGGGCCGCGGGTGCGCGATTGTTTCGCCGCACCTTCCGGTGTTGGGTCCCACGGATTAACCGGATCAGGCTTTGATCGGCCGCCTTTTTCATTTGCGTTACCGGATGTACCGGTGTCGTGGGAATCTTCTGAATCCCACGGTCCTTTGCCTTCTACCGCCAAAATTTGTGACCCCTGCTCGTCAATTTTCTTGCTCATAAAGTCTATGTAGTAGCGGTTTTTCAGAAAAACAGTGTCAATCCCGCAATTCTGAATCTATTCGGCATGATATGCCAAATATTGAAGATTTTTCTCATGCCATTTCCGCCGTTGCCGGCGCACGCGCAAGCGGTTTGAAAATCACCGATGGAGCGGTTTCGCTTGTGCTCGATGTGTCGGGATTGAACGAGGATGCGCGCGCGCAAATGGAGGCCGATGTTCGCAGCGCCGTTGAACGCGCAGGGGCGACGTCGGTTCGGATCATGTTGACCGCTGAGCGGATTACGCCGCGCTTGATCGCTGTGGCCAGCGGCAAAGGTGGCGTAGGTAAATCAACGCTGTCGACGAACCTTGCCATCGCCATGGCGCGGGCAGGCCGATCGGTTGGGCTGGTTGATGCCGATATCTACGGTCCATCGCAACCACGGTTGATGGGTGTTGAGGGCGTGAAGCCTGAAGCCGAAGGCAAGAATATGATACCCGTAATGGGCGCTGGCGGCGTGCCTTTCCTGTCGATGGGCCAGTTGGTCAATCCGGGTCAGGCCATTGCGTGGCGTGGCCCCATGGCGGGCAATGCCCTGTCGCAGCTTGTCGACGCTAAATGGGGCGATGTGCGCGACATAGTGGTCGATATGCCGCCGGGCACCGGTGACATCCAGTTGTCGATGATCCAAAAACACAAGCCCGTCGGTGCCGTTATCATTTCCACCCCGCAGGATTTGGCGTTGATTGATGCTACCCGCGCCATCAGCTTTTTTGACACGGCGAAAGTTCCGATCATTGGGCTCGTTGAAAATATGGCAGGTTATCTCTGTCCGCATTGCGGTGAAATGAGCGATCCTTTTGGTTCGGGCGGAGCAGAAGCCGCGGCAAAGGAATTGGGTATTCCGTTCTTGGGTCGCATTCCGTTGGATATCAAAATCCGCATGGCAAGCGATGCGGGCAACCCACCGGCACTGGATGAAGGCCCCATTAGCGACGCGTATGCGGCGATTGCCCGGCAGGTGTCCGCATGGATGGATGCGCCGAAGGCCGCGCCTGCATGACGGAAGACGCAGGGGCAAGCGAAGGCATTAGCCGCCGAAAGCTGCTCATTGGTGGCGGCGCTGGCGTCGGTTTGCTTGTGGCTTGGGGCCTGTGGCCACGCCGCTATACGCCCAATTTACGGACGGTAGACGGAGAGCATCTTTTCGGACCGTGGCTTAAAATAGCCGAGGACGGCAAAATCGTCGTGGGCGTTCCACAAAGCGAGTCTGGCCAAGGCGTGTATACGGCATTGGCGCAGATCGTCGCCGGAGAGCTTGGCGCTGACTGGCGATCGGTGGCAGTCCAGCCAGTCCCGCCCAGTCCGATATTCGCAAATACGTTATTGGCGCGTGAGTGGTCCCCTGCATTCATGCCCGAAAACCTCGCGCTCAACGCAGATGGCGGTCCCGTTGCCAGCAGCATTAACGAACTTGCGAGACGCGATATGTTTGTTGTGACGGGCGGATCATCCTCCATTCGTCAATTTGAACAGCCATGCCGTGAAGCTGGCGCAGCGGCCCGGGCGGTCTTGTGTCAGGCCGCGGCAGCGCGCTGGGACATTTCGTGGGAACAGTGCCGAACGGACCGCGGTTTTGTGGTCTTTGGAAAGAAACGCCTCGCATTTGCTGATCTTGTCATTGAAGCGTCAGAGCTCGCGCCGCCATCGCCGATTCCGCTGAATTCTTCGCCGCGCAACCGCCTTTCGGGCCGTGACGCACCGCGGCTCGATTTGTCTGCCAAGGTCGATGGCAGCGCAAGCTTTGCGGGCGACATTCGTTTGCCCGATATGCTCTACGTGTCTGTCAGGGGCGGGCCAGCGGGCGACACAAGGTTGAAATCGGTCAATACAAAAGCGGCGCTGAAAATGCGCGGCGTGGTGCAAGTGGTGCGGACCAAAAGCTGGGTTGCTGCGGTGGCAAGCAACTGGTGGGCAGCCAACACCGCGCTCGATGCAATGAAGCCCGTGTTCGCGACAAAAGGTGGCCTGGCGGACAGCCAGAAAATTGGTCAGTCGCTCAACGACGCTATCGCCAAAGGCCCCGGCTTCCGTGCCTTAAAATCAGGCGACGTTGACGCGGCAATGGCGCCAGAGACGGCAACGCGCATTTTGAAAGCCGACTACTCGGTGGGTGCGGCGGTGCACGCCCCTATTGAAACACGTTCAGCGACGGCGGATTATCGCAATGGTCGTCTGCAATTGTGGATCGCATCGCAAGCACCTCAGGCCGCGCGCGTTGCCGCAGCAAACGCCATTGGCATCGATGTAAATGATGTCGTTCTCTACCCCGTCATGGCAGGCGGAAGCTTTGACCGCAATTTCGACAATGTGATTGCCGCGCAAGTCGCGGTCATTGCCAAGGAAGTGGGCCGGCCGGTGCAACTGGTCTGGTCGCGCCCCGAAGACTTCCTGCGGGATCATGTCCGGACACCGGCGCTGGGCCGTCTATCCGCCGCGATAAATGCCGAAGGCGCAGTGACCGCCATGAGCGTGCGGGTAGCCGCGGCATCAAGCATGCGTGAGCTTGCAAACCGGATCGATAGCCAAAGCGTTGACGAAGCGCGCAAGTCGTCGGCAGGCGAATTTGACGCACTCGCGGTGCGCGGTGCGGAGATACCATATGCCATTCCCAATCTGACGATTGACCATTTCCCCGTGCGCATGCCGGTCCCGACCGGTCCGTGGCGTAGCCTTGCGCACAGCTACAACTGCTTCTTCGTCGAAGGCTTCATCGACGAGCTTGCCCAGAAAGCGGGCGTCGAGCCTTTGTCGTTTCGCATGCAAATGCTTGTCGGCCAAACGCGCCTTGCCCGATGCCTTACGGGCGTTGCCAATATGGCGGGTTGGGACGGGGGCGCATCTGGCAGCGGACGCGGCATTGCTTGTCACAGCATGCGCGGCAGCCATATTGCCATTATCGTGACGGCGCGTACCAGCGAAACCGGCGTGCGTGTCGATCGGATTCATGCGATGGCGGATTGCGGACGGCTTATTAATCCCGATCTGGCGCGCCAGCAGATTGAGGGCGGCATTGTGTTTGGATTGGCTCAGGCACTGGGTTCAACAACCGAATATCAGAACGGCATGCCAACCGCCCGCTGCCTGCGCGATGTGGACTTGCCGAAATTGGCCGATGTGCCGGAAATCACCGTTGAATTTGCACGCAGCGATGCCGCGCCGGGCGGTGTGACTGAACTCGGGGTGCCGCCAGTTGCCCCCGCTATTGCAAACGCATTATTCTCCGCAGCCGGAATACGTCTGCGTGAACTTCCATTGCTGTCTCGGGGACTATGATGACATTACCAATTGACCACCCACCCGTGGCGACGCCCAAAGTCGGCGTCCTGCTGGTGAATCTGGGTACGCCAGATGCACCGACCACGTCAGCGGTGAAACGCTATTTGAAACAGTTTCTGTCGGATCAACGCGTTGTCGAAATTCCGCCTTTGCTGTGGCAACCGATTTTGCGCGGCATCATTTTGAACACCCGTCCGCAAAAATCCGCGAAGGCATATGCCAAGGTATGGACGGAAAAAGGATCGCCGCTGGCGTTTTTTACAGCCGGACAGGCGGAAGCTTTGCAGGCGCGTATGGAAGGGATCGCCGATGTGCGGTACGCCATGCGCTATGGCAATCCGTCCGTCGCTGACCAACTGGCCGCCATGAAAGCGGCGGGGTGCAACCGGATTTTGATTGCGCCATTATATCCGCAATATTCAGGGGCGACGACGGGTACTGTGCTTGATGAGGCATATGCCACGCTTACCGCCATGCGTTGGCATCCGGCGATCCGAACGCTGCCTGCCTATCATGACGACGCGCGCTATATCGGCGCATTGAAGGCGTCGATTGAGGCTTCGCTGGCAAAGTTGGATTTCGTACCCGACGCGCTTGTGATCAGTTTCCACGGGATGCCGGAACGGACGCTCCATTTGGGTGACCCTTATCATTGCCACTGCCAAAAAACTGCACGGCTTCTTTCAGAAGCCATGGGCCGTGCGCTTGTTGTGAGTTTTCAATCCCGTTTCGGGCGGGCAAAATGGCTTGAACCCGCCACGGACGACACGCTGATGAAGCTTGCGCGCGAAGGGACGAAGAAAGTCGCGATCTTTGCGCCGGGCTTTTCGGTCGATTGCCTCGAAACGCTCGAAGAGCTCGCGATGCAGGGGCATGAGCAATTCGAAGAAGCGGGCGGCATGCATTATGCCTATCTGCCGTGCTTGAACGACAGCGATATCGGCATGGATATGCTTGAACAGATTATCGCGCAGGAACTCGCTGGCTGGATCTAATCGTTGGCACAGAGTGGCTGCGGCTTTTTTGTGCTAACGTTTACGGCAACTTGCACTTGTGTCCTTGTGCATTAATCATCGCGAAATTGGCAATCAGGAGAGCAATGCATGTCACGAATTGCGGTGGTTACAGGCGGGACCAGAGGTATTGGCGAAGCGATCTGTTTGAAGCTTCAGGAAAAAGGCCGGATGGTCATCGCCAACTACGGTGGCAATGACGCAGCCGCGAAGGCTTTTTCGGAGCGAACCGGCATTGCGGTGCGGAAGTGGGACGTTGGCGATCATCAAAGCTGTCTGGACGCCTGCGCTGCGATTGAAACCGAGTTCGGGCCGATCGACATCATGGTCAACAATGCTGGCATCACCCGCGATGCTACGATGATGAAGATGACATTTGAACAATGGGACGAAGTGATCCGTGTCGACCTGACCGGCTGTTTCAACATGGCAAAGGCGGTATTTGCCGGCATGCGCGAACGCAAATGGGGCCGCATCGTAAACATTGGCTCGGTCAACGGTCAGGGCGGTCAAATCGGTCAGGTGAATTACGCGGCCGCGAAATCAGGCATCCATGGCTTTACCAAATCGCTTGCCGCCGAGGGTGCGCGTTATGGCGTGACCGCCAATGCAATCGCGCCGGGCTATATCGGTACCGAAATGCTTTCGACGATCCCGGAAAATGTGATGGAAAAGATTGTCGCACAAATCCCTGTTGGCCGATTGGGTCAACCCGACGAAATCGCGCGCGGCGTTGAATTTTTGACGAGCGACAATGCAGGCTTCATCACCGGTTCGACTTTGTCGATCAACGGTGGTCAGCACATGTATTGATGGCCGTTCGCGGGTGACGAATATTTATCATCCGCCCGTAAAGCGCAGCATGACGGTGGCGGGGCATCAAACCTCCATCAGCCTTGAACCGCTTTTCTGGGACGCGTTGAAGCTGGCTGCCGAGCAGAGGGATTTGCCCGTCAATGCGTTGGTCGCGCAAATCGATGTTGAGCGTCTGGAATCCGGAACACCCTGCGGGTTGGCGAGTGCGATTCGGTTGTGGGTAATGGCGAACGCATAAAAAACCGCCAAATCGACATGTGGCGACACGAAGCGATGGGCGTAAGGCATTTTAGGCGTAAGCTACCGGCTGGCAAAACCCCGCCGCCAGTCGCGACCTGTCCCGTCGGTTAAAGCCCTGCTTCGACGGCTATGCGGACGGCATCTGCCGCATTTGACGTCGACAGTTTCTTGAACATCAGCATGCGGTGCATTTGAACCGTTTTTTCGCTTAAGGACAATCGATAGGCAATCTGCTTTGTCCGGAAACCGCGGGCCATCTGCTGCAAAATCTCGCGCTGGCGGGGCGAAAGTCGGTCGACGATCTGTGCAGCCTGTTGTTGCCGCACCAGCCCAATGCTCTCCTCTTCGGGTAGCACTTCGATCTGGGACCCGACGAACAGCTCAAGATTCCCATCATCGTCGAACAATGGCGCGATCATGACCGCGTTGCGAAAGGGTGAGCCGTCTTTTCGGTAATTGATGAGCTCTGCCAGAGCAGGGTGCTGCGCGTACACTGCCGAACGCAATTTTTCCGTCTGGCCATTTTCGGTGTCCGGACCGCGCAGGAAGCGGCAGTTGCGTCCAATAACTTCGTCTTTTGCATAGCCTGTCAGTGCACAAAAAGCCTCATTCACTGCAATCAAGGGATTGTCTGGCTTTGTGGGGTCGCTGACGACGGTTGCGATGGGGCTAAAGCGGATGGAATCCAAAACTGGATGACATGTGGCTTGGCTTGGCTTCGGATTCAAATTCGTTTTCACTTCCATGGAAGATGCCGCAAAAATATCAATGTGGCAACTGTTCCTTCAAAGTGATGTTGCGATTCGAATTGTGCTTTTTATTCTGAGCCCACCCGCTCAACATCTGCACCGATAAGCTGAAGCTTTTCTTCTAGCCGTTCATAGCCCCTGTCGAGGTGGTACAGACGGCTCACATGCGTTTCGCCCTCTGCGACCAGGCCAGCGATCACGAGGCTCATAGAGGCTCTCAAATCGGTTGCCATCACAGGTGCGCCCGTCATTTTCTTCACGCCGTGCACAATGGCCGTACGGCCCTTGGTTTCGATATGCGCGCCCATACGGTTGAGTTCAGGCACGTGCATGTACCGGTTCTCGAAAATCGTTTCGGTCAGAACACTTGCGCCGTCTGCAATACACAGCATGGCCATGAACTGCGCCTGCATATCGGTCGCAAAGCCCGGATATGGCGCGGTTGAAATCGTAAGCGGCTTTAATTTGCCATCGGACGCGACGCGGATCCCGTCTGCGGTTTCTTCAACCGTGACGCCTGATTGGCGCAGCGCATCCAGCGTTGCATCCATTTCGCTCGCCTTTGCGCCGACAAGTTCAATATCGCCGCCGGTAATGGCTGCAGCGCAGGCATAGCTGCCCGCTTCGATCCGGTCGCTCATCACGCGGTATGTGGCGCCATGCAGACGGTCTTTGCCGTGAATGATAAGGTCGGATGTGCCGATGCCTTCAATCTGCGCGCCCATCGCGACTAGCAAGTTGCACAAATCGACGATTTCGGGCTCGCGCGCGGCATTGTGCAGAACACATGTGCCCTTCGCGAGGCTGGCGGCCATCAAAGCGTTTTCGGTCGCACCCACGGACACGACAGGGAAGGTATAGGTCCCGCCGGGAATACCCTTTTTGGCAACCGCCTTCACATATCCTGCGGCGACTTCAATTTCGACGCCAAAGGCTTCCAGCGCTTTCAGGTGAAGATCAATTGGCCGGTTGCCAATGGCGCATCCGCCGGGCAGCGACACCGTCGCTTCGCCCGCACGGGCAAGCATTGGGCCCAAAACCAGAATCGATGCGCGCATTTTGCGGACAAGATCATAGGGTGCGATGTTTGTGGTGATACGCGTCGCTTCGAGCGTCATCACGCGGCCGAAATCTTCAGGACGCGATCCGGCAACCGTCGTGGAAATACCGAACTGGTTCATCAAATGTTGGAAACCGTCAATGTCGGCCAAGCGCGGCAAATTACGCAAGGTCAGCGGCTCGTCGGTCAGCAATGCGCAGGGTATCAGCGTCAATGCGCTGTTCTTCGCGCCTGAAATGGGGATCTTGCCCTTGAGCGTATTGCCGCCGCGTACGATTATCTTATCCATCGCAGGGTATTTAGCGGGAATCGATTGCGGCGCAACTTAGGAATTGGAAGTCAGGCCGTGGTGAGCGCAATCTCAAGCTGACCAAGCCGTTCTTTGCCCCAATATATGTCGTCACCCACAAAAAATGTCGGGACGCCAAATGCCCCGCGTTTGGCGGCATCTTCGGTGTTCGCGATCAATTCCGCTTTCACCGCCGGATCCTCGGCCTTGGCGAGCAATGCTGCACTGTCGAGGCCAGCTGCGTCTAGAACCGACGCAACAACCTGTGTATCGCCCATGTCCGCGCCGTCTTCCCACATTGCCGCCATCACTGCGTCCACATAAGGCGCAAAGCAGCCGAGATGTTGGGCGGCCACCGCGCCGCGCATCAGTTGCAGTGAATTGATGGGAAAGCGCGGGTTCATTTTGAACGGCAGTGCATGTGCTTTGACGAAGCGGTCGAATTCCAGCATCTCATAATTGCGTTTTGCCGGTGTCTCCGCATAGCGCATAAATGGCGCCTGGTTGTTCGTAAGCTTGAACAGTCCCCCCAGCGAGATGGGGATATAGACCGCTTCGGCGCCCGTACGCGCGCAGATATCGGGCAGCATCTTGTGGGCGAGATAACTGTTGGGCCCGCCGAAATCGAAAAGAAATTGGAAGCTTTTGGTCATCAAAAATTTTCCGTCCATGGCCGTAAATCCATCTCGTGCGTCCACGCACTGCGGTGTTGTTTGTGCAATGCCACATATTGCAGCGCAATCGCATCAGGTGACAAGACGCCGTCCGCCGCCTTGGCCGCTTCGAAATTGGGGTGAATGCCCCTGATAAAGGCCGTGTCGATTCCGCCGTCAATAATGACATGCGCCACGTGAATATTCTTCGGCCCAAGTTCGCGCGCCATCGACTGCGCCAGCATACGCAGCGCGCCTTTTGCACCCGAAAAGGCTGAAAAACCGCTCCCGCCGCGTATGCTTGCGGTCGCGCCGGTGAAAATGATTGTTCCGGACTGGCGCTCAACCATTCGGCGCGCCGCCTCGCGTCCCATCAGAAAACCTGCAAAGGCCGCCATTTCCCAAACCTTGCGATAGACTTGGGAAGTCATATCCAAAATCGAGAAGTTCACATTGGCACCGATGTTGAACACGGCGACCTCAATCGGGCCCACATCGCGTTCAATCGCGTCGACCATTGCCAAGACTTCTTCCTCAATGCGCGCGTCTGCGGGATAGGCGCGGGCAGCATAGCCCTCGGCATGAATGGACTGTACCAACGCGTCAAGCTGGTCCGCATTGCGGGCGCGTCGGTTGACACAGGCGGTGTAACCTTCGCGGGCAAAAGCCTTTGCAATCGCCCCGCCCGTTGCGTCCCCTGCGCCAACGATCAATGCTGCTGCCATAATATTTCTCCCTGTGAGACTGGATGGCTTGCCAGCCCGGAATTTGCAACCGATAGTCGGCCGATAAAGTCTTGGGAGAGAGAATGATGCGTTTGAAATATGGCCTGCTTTGCGCATTTGCACCGTTGCTATTGGCTGCGGCGCCCGCCCAAACGACGGACATCATTTTAACGGGCGGATCGATACTCACCATGGCTGGCGATCAGCCGGAGTTTGTTGAAGCCATATTGCTGCGCAACGGCAAGATCGCCGCTCTTGGCACGCTCGCCTCGGTCAAAAAAGCTGCCGCCAAAAAGGTCGAATTGCTGGACCTAAAAGGGCGCACAGTTCTGCCCGGCTTTATCGATGCGCACGGGCATATGGGCTATGTCGGACAGAATGCAGCAATGGCGCAATTGCAACCACCGCCCGTTGGGACCGTTAAATCGATCGCAGAGTTGCAGGACGCGCTGCGCCAATATCCACGCCCCGACGGCATGCCGCTGATTATTGGCAATGGCTATGACGACTCGCAACTGGCCGAGCGGCGCCATCCGACACGGACAGATCTGGATGCGATTTCCAGAAATGTTCCGATCTTGGTTCTGCATGTCAGCGGGCATTTTGCCGCGATGAATTCGCCTATGCTGAAACTGGTTGGCTATACCCCAGAAACGCCCGATCCGCAGGGCGGGGTGATCCGGCGTGAGGCCGATGGTAAAACCCCCAATGGCGTGCTGGAGGAAACGGCTCTCTATCCTGTGATGAAAGTGCTGACACCGCCCAGCCTGGATGCCAGCATTGCGCCGCTGGTGACGGGTGCCAAAATCTATGCCGCAAATGGTATCACCACCGGGCAGGACGGACGGATCATGCCGGAAAGCTGGGCAGCGATGGAGGAAGCAGACCGGCGCAGACTATTCCCGATTGATGTCGTGGCGCTAACCTCTTTTGAGCGCGACTGGCCCGCGGCGGTACGTGCGCGGATTGGAAAGACTTATCCAGCGGGCGGGCATTTGCGCATTGGCGGCATTAAACTGACGCTCGATGGTTCGCCGCAGGGACGCACGGCATGGTTGAAAGACCCGGTACCCATCCCGCCACATGGCCAGAAGCAGGGCTATGCCGGTTATCCGGCGATTGATCTGAAATTGTTCAACGGCAAACTGGCGGATGCCGCACAAAATGGCTGGCAAGTTTTTGTCCATGTCAACGGCGACGCCGCGGCGCAGGCCTTGATCGACGGAGTTCGGGATAATGGTCTGGCAGGCAAACGCACCATCGCCATCCACAATCAAGTGGTTCAACTGGATCAGCTAAAGGACATGAAGGCGCTGGATATCCAACCCAGCTTTTTTGCCAACCATACATATTATTGGGGCGACTGGCACCGCGACGTAGCGCTTGGTCCCAAGCGCGCCGATTTTATCTCGCCGCAGGCAACGGCCTGGGCGCTGGGGCTTCGCCCGACGGCGCATAATGATTCTCCGGTTGTGCCGCCCGACATGATGCGGCTGGTCTGGTCATCGGTGAACAGGCTGACGCAGAGTGGCGACATATTGGGGCCAATGGAGCGGATATCGCCCTATCGCGCGTTGCAACAGGTGACGATAAATGCCGCGTGGCAAATCGGAGAGGACGGAGTCAAAGGAAGTCTGGCGGCAGGAAAACGCGCGGATCTTGTTGTTCTGGACGGAAACCCGCTGACCGTGGACGCGGCCAAAATATACAGCATCAAAGTGGTTGCGACGATTAAAGATGGCAAAAAAATATATGGGTCGTTGGGTTCGCCGCGCGAACCATAGGTCCTGACCCTAGTCTTTTTCCAACGTACATTGCAGCGGGTGTTGATTTTTTTGGGCGAAGTCCATGACCTGCGTCACCTTGGTTTCAGCAACTTCATAGGTGAAGATGCCGCACACGCCGACGCCCTTTTGATGGACATGGAGCATCACACGGGTGGCCTGATCTGTGTCCATCTGGAAAAATGCCTTCAGCACATGAACGACAAATTCCATCGGCGTATAATCGTCGTTGAGCAGCAGGACTTTATACAAGCTGGGCTTTTGAGTCTTTGGCCGTGTGCGCGTGGCAAGGCCGACGCCGGGTGTGCTCCCTGATTTATCGTCGTCATCTTGTGCCATGTGGATCTGCATCACTCTAAAATAGGTCAGGGTAGGGTGACTCTGCAACCCCTGTTCACCATCAATTTCCATTGGCTAAAAAGAAACCGCCCTTTCCGCAGGGGAAAGGACGGCTCTTTTATGATTGCACTAGCGTTTCTCGGTTGCCCACCACCATAAGGAGGAGAGAGAGCAGCGGGCGCGAAATGCACCAGTGCAATGACCTCGGGATCTTATGCAGCTTTCTTGAAAAGCTCCTTCGTTGCCGCGATGCGGTTCGATATGGGTTGGAACATTTCGTTCGCCAGTTTGACCATCGCTTCTGTGTTCTTCGAACCCTGCGCTACTGCAGTGTCAAAGCCCTTGCGTGCCAGTTCACCCTGAAGCTTAACGAAATCGGTTGGTGATTTGACGGCAGTCATTTCTTTCACCGCAACCTGAGCATCTTCAAAGTTCTTCTTGGCGAATTCGATGTTGGTCTTGCCCATTTCCTGAGCGCCCTTGGCAACGATCTTGCTAGCTTCGACAATGGCTTCAACGTTAGCTTTGTTGAATTCAACGGCTTCAGCCGCAAACTTCTTGCCTTTTTCAGTCGCTTCGCTTGCCTTTTCGCGCACGTCAGCAAAAAACTCGGTCGCTTTTTCAGCGGTGGCTTTTACAGTGTCAGTCATATTCGTTACTCCTTGAGCAATCGGTTCAGATCCAACAGACACGGCTTTCTTGGCCGGTAAAGCAGCAGGTTTCGCAACCTTCTTCTTTGCAACGGTGCTTGGTGTAGCTTTCGCAGGCGCAGCCTTCGACGCCGTTGGTTCAACGGTTTTAGTCGAAGGCGTAGCTGCTAATTTGCGTACCATGGCGTGCACCATTTCTGTTGTGTTGCAGTGCACAATAAAGATTCGTGCACGCACTGTCAACAAAAATGTTGCACTGCACAATAAGTTGAATTGGCGGGTTAATCCGCCAATGTCAGCCGTTCGAAACGCTCATAATGATGGTCAGCAGATCCAAATTGGCTTTCGATCATCGTCGCGCGTTTGAAGAAATGACCGATGGCCAGTTCCTGCGTGATGCCAATACCGCCATGTGTTTGAATGGCGCTTTGGCCCACGAACTTCGCTGCGCGCGATACCTTCGCCTTGCATGCCGATACCGCAGCCATACGTTCTGCCGCTGGCAAATCGAGCTTCAAGGTCGCCATTGTGGTCATGGATTTTGACTGTTCAACTTCCATGAACATATCGACCATGCGATGTTGCAATACTTGGAAGCGCGAAATGGGCTGACCGAACTGGTTGCGCTGACGCGCATATTCCAGCGTACCCGAATGCAGCTTGGCGGTAACACCGCAGGCTTCTGCACAGACGGCAACCGTTGCTTCGTCGACAATGCGCTCGATCAGCGGAAGGCCAGCGCCCTCATCACCCAACAACGCGTCACCGGGGATAGCAACATTTTCAAAATAGACTTCAGAAGCCTGGAAGCCGTCAACGGTTGGATAGTCGCGGCGCACGATACCAGCGGTATTTGCGTCAATCAGGAACAGCGATACGCCATTGGCTTCGCTGCCTGAACCGCCGGTACGGGCGGAGACAAGCAAATGCGTTGCCCAAGGGGCGGCGTAAACCACGCCCTTATGGCCGTTCAGCACATAGCCTGCGCCGTCTTTCTTCGCTGTCGTACGAATGTTCGCAAGATTATAGCGACCCTGTGGTTCCGCGTAGGCAAATGCGATGATGACGTTGCCGCCAATGATTTCTGGAATGACGGCATCGGCAATCGCGCCGCCAACAGCCTTCAACGTACCGCCGCCAAGAACGACGGTCTGCAGATAAGGTTCGATCGCGATGACCTTGCCCAATTCTTCCATGATCAAGGCATTTTCGAGGTGGCCGCCACCGAGTCCGCCATGTTCTTCGCTAAATGATGCACCAAGCATACCGAGATCTTGCGCCAGTGCCTTCCAGATGCCGGGGTCACGCCCGCTGCCGCTGGCGATCATCTTGTTGCGGCTGTCGAAATCATATGTGTCCGCCAGAAAGCGGCTGAGGGTTTCGCGGATCATGTCCTGCGTTTCGGTGTAGCTGAAATCCATTATAATTATCCTGTCCAGTGGTCCGTCATGCTGAACGTGTTTCAGCATCTTAATGTCAACGTTGCGCATTAAGGCCCTGAAACGCGTTCAGGGTGACGGCAAAATGTTAGATTAAATACCCAGCACCATCTTGGCGATGATGTTGCGCTGGATCTCGTTGGAGCCACCGTAAATCGTCGTCTTGCGGGTGTTAAAATAGGTTGGAGCAGCGCGATGCGCGTAATCCGGACCAATTGGATGTTCATTGTCGCCTTCGCCAAATCCGCGGAAATAGGGCGCGCCATAATGGCCGACTGCTTCCAATGCGAGTTCGGTAATCCGCTGCTGAATTTCCGAGCCCTTGATTTTCAGCAAGCTGGATTCAGGGCCAGGGCCCTTGCCTGCCGCTTCGCCGGCAAGGCTACGCAATTCGGTGAATTCCAATGCGGTCAGATCGATTTCAAGTTCCGAAATCTTACGTTTGAAGAATGGGTTGGCGATCAATGGACGGTCACCGTCCTGCTCTGTGCGGGCAATGGATTTGATCTTCTCAACGCCACGCTTCGAACGGGCAACGGCGGCGATGCCGGTACGCTCATGCGCCAGCAAGAACTTGGCGCAGGTCCAGCCCTTGTTTTCTTCATAAATGCGATTGGCAACGGGCACGCGGACGTCTTCCAACCATACTTCGTTGACTTCATGCTCGCCGCCCAAGGTGATGATTGGGCGAACGGTTACGCCGGGCGTCTTCATGTCGATGAGAAGGAAGCTGATGCCTTCCTGCGCCTTGGCATCGGAATCGGTGCGGACGAGGAAGAAGCCCCAGTCTGCATATTGCGCCATTGTGGTCCATGTCTTTTGACCGTTCACAACATAATCGTCGCCATCGCGGACTGCTTTTGTGCGCAGCGAAGCAAGGTCAGAACCTGCGCCGGGTTCCGAATACCCTTGGCACCACCAATCATCGCCCGACAATATACCGGGCAGGAAGCGCGCTTTTTGCTCAGGCGTGCCGAAGGTGTAGATCACGGGGCCGACCATCGATAGGCCAAATGGCATGGTGCCAACGCAATCCGCAGCAGCAAGTTCTTCAGACCAGATAAAACGTTGTGTTGCGGTCCAGCCAGTGCCGCCATATTCGACAGGCCATGCCGGGGCGATCCAGCCTTTTTTCGCGAGAATGCGATGCCATGACAGAAAATCTTCTTTCGAAAGATCATGCCCTTCGTCTTGCACCGAACGGAGATTCTCGGGATAATTTTCGGCGATGAATGTGCGCACTTCCTGCTGGAAGGCGATTTCTTCGGGACTGAATTCCAATTGCATCACGATTCTCCTAAACATAGCTGACGAAGAATTAGTCGACGTTTACGTAAACGTCAACTGAATCTCATCGCGCTTTTACATAGCTTCCCGGAGCAGATTCCAGCGCCTTCAACGTGCCTTCACCGGGTATGCGGGCGCCCGTGGCAGGGACTTTATCGTCACCCTTGTCCAGCAGCCAAACAAGCCAATCCGGCCACCAGCTGCCCTTGGTTTCGGTGGCGCCGTCGATGAATTCTTCCAGCGATTCTGCGTTGCCATCGTTGGTCCAATATTGATATTTCATCTGTGCTGGAGGATTCACCACGCCTGCAATATGCCCGCTGCCCGCCAAGAGGAATTTGACAGGGCCGCTAAAGTGATCCTGAAGCTTCCACACGCTTTCGGCCGGGGCAATGTGATCTTCACGCCCAGCCTGAATGTACGAAGGCGTTTGCACGCGACGCAAATCAATCGGCGTACCCAGAGCAGATAGACTATCCGGCGCAACCAGACGGTTATCGCGATAGAGTTCCGTCAGATAGGCTTTGTGCCATTTGGCCGGAAGATTGGTTACGTCTCCATTCCAGTGCAGCAGATCGAACGCGGGGTAATCTTCGCCCAGCAAATAATTTTTGACGACCGTCGACCAAATCAGGTCCTTGCCGCGCAGCATGTTGAACGTCAGCGCAAGGAAGCGACCGTCCAGATAACCATGCGGTGCGCTCAACGTTTCGACCATCGCGATCTGATTGTCGTCGATGAAATTCAGCAATTCGCCGCCCGTGCTGAAATCGACTTGCGCGGTAAAGAATGTCGCGCTGCGCACCCTGTCGGCACCGCCGGTGGCCGCGAGGACGGCAAGCGTCGCGGCTAAGGTCGTGCCGGCAACGCAATATCCTATCGCATGCACATCTGGCACACCAAGGCCGTCGCGTACGGTGTCGATCGCATCTATTTGCGCCGCGATATAATCGTCCCAGATGATGTCCTTCATCGAACTATCAGCAGATTTCCAGGACACGACAAAAACGGTGATGCCTTGGTCAACGCAATATTTGATGAAGCTTTTTTCCGCTGTCAGATCGAGAATGTAGAACCGGTTTATCCATGGCGGAAAAATAATCAGTGGCGTTGCCAAAACGTCCGGGGTCGTCGGGTCATATTGGATCAACTGGTATAACGGCGTTTGATGGACGACTTTGCCCGGCGTTGCGGCGATGTTTTCGCCCAGCCTGAAGGCAGAGGCATCGGTGTGCGTCAGCTGGCCGCGCTGCAAGTCCTTCATCAGGTTTTGCATGCCCGCCATCAGGCTTGCACCGTTGGTCTCCATCGCCCGTTGTAGTGCGACGGGGTTGGTGAAGGCGGAATTTGCAGGGCTCATCGCCTCTATCATGCTACGCATCGCAAAGCCCATTTTTGCTTTGTCACTATCGGCGACGCCATCCAGCTGATCAGCCGCGCCGAGCATATAGTCAGACATCACCTGATATCCCTGGCGCATCAAGTCGAAAACGGGATGTTCCCATTCAGGTGCAGCAAAGCGGCGATCCGATGGATCAATCTTGCTGCGGCCAGCTTTGGCCAATGGCGCAAGTATCGTTCCCCATGCGTCCATTGCGGCGCGATATGCCTTCATTGGGTCAGCCGCAGAGGCTGCCGAACCCTCAAGCATTTTTGCGAACTGGTCGGGATCCATGAAGGGTGGGAATTTCGGTGAATCAGCCATATTCAATGCATAACCGATGTCAGAAAATTGTCGAAGTTTGTTTTGTTGTGCGGCGCAGCATGGACATTACTTAAAAAAGGGCGCAAAGGCGCGCAATAATGACATTTGAAAATCTTCCGCCGCTTCTTGATGAAGCGCTCACCGCTCGTGGCTATACTGCTTTAACCCCTGTTCAATCTGCTGTGATCACAGCTGAAGCCGAAGGCCGCGACCTTGTTGTGTCGGCCCAGACTGGATCAGGCAAAACCGTTGCTTTTGGCTTGGCCATGGCACCGCAAATCCTTGATGGTGGACTGGTCAGCCTTGCGCGCGAACCCGCCGCACTCATCATCGCACCAACGCGCGAACTGGCCCTGCAGGTCAGCCGCGAACTCATGTGGCTTTATGCCAAGGCTGGCGTCCGCATCGCTACCTGCGTTGGCGGCATGGACGCTTCGAAAGAACGCCGCACCCTAAATCAAGGCGCACAAATCGTCGTCGGAACACCCGGCCGTTTGCGCGATCACTTGGAGCGTGGCGCACTCGACCTGTCGGCGTTGAAAGTCGCAATTCTCGACGAAGCTGACGAAATGCTCGACATGGGTTTCCGCGAGGAACTCGAAGAAATATTGAACGCGACGCCCGAAGGCCGCCGCACTTTGCTTTTCTCGGCCACGATGCCGAAACCAATCGTGTCGCTGGCCAAGCGTTACCAGCAAGACGCCCTGCGCATCTCAACCGTCGGTGAAGACCGCGGCCATGGTGATATCAGCTATCAGGTCGTAACCGTAGCTCCACCGGATATCGAGAACGCGGTCGTTAACTTGCTGCGTCTGCATGAAGCAGAAACCGCTATCCTGTTCTGTGCGACGCGTGAAAATGTGCGCCGCCTGCATGCCAGCTTGACCGAGCGCGGCTTCAATGTCGTTGCGCTGTCTGGTGAGCATTCGCAGTCCGAGCGAAATCAAGCGCTTCAGGCGCTGCGTGACCGCCGTGCCCGTGTATGCGTTGCAACCGACGTTGCGGCGCGCGGTATCGATTTGCCCAACCTGTCGTTGGTGGTCCATGTCGAATTGCCACGCGATGCCGAAGGGCTTCAGCACAGGTCCGGACGTACCGGGCGTGCGGGTCGCAAGGGTACGGCAGTTCTAATCGTTCCATATCAGCGTCGCAAGCGCGTGGAATCGATGTTGCGCGGCGCGAAGATTGAGGCAGACTGGATTAAAGTCCCGACTGCTGCGGATATCCGGGCCAAGGACCATGAGCGTCTTCTCGAAACACTTTTGACACCCGTCGAAGTTGAAGACGAAGATCGTGCATTGGGTGCAAAGCTGCTTGAAACGATGTCGGCTGAAGACATCGCTGCTGCACTGGTTCGTGTGCATCGCGCCAAAATGCCGCAGGCAGAAGACATGCTGGATGACGGCACGCGCGAACGTCCGCGTGATGACCATCGTGCCGGATTTGATGATTCTGTTTGGTTCAAGCTCAACGTTGGCCGCCGCAATAATGCGGATCCAAAATGGATATTGCCGCTGTTGTGCCGCCGTGGCGGTGTTACCAAGAACGACATTGGTGCCATCCGGATTGCAGCGAACGAAACCCATGTGGGTATCGCTGCCGCGGCTGTTGCAAAATTTGCCAAGGCAATCGCGCAGCCGGGGCATGACGAAGACAATGATGTCGAGATCGTGCAAGCCAATGGCCCGCCACGCGAAGCTGCGCGTGAGAACAAGCGCATGGGTCGTGACGGAGGCCGCGATGGCGGTCGTCCGCCGCGTCCCCAACTGGGCGTCAATCCTCGTGGCGATGGACCTCGCGGTGATGGACCGCCGCGCGGTGGACCACGTGGTGGATCGAACCGTGACGGTGCGCGTCCATTCCGCAATGATGGGCCACCGCCGTCAAAGCATGGCGTGCGGCATAAGGCTAAAGGCAATCGACCTCGCTGATCTGCGTACCGACAGCTTTTTGTGGAAATGCACGAAAACTTCGCGCATGAGGGCGGCTCTGTAATCAACTAACCGGAAACGGGAGCCAATGTCCGAAGAATTTTACCGCATCAAGCGTCTGCCGCCTTATGTTATCGCTGAAGTTAATGCGATGCGTGCGGCGGCCCGTGGTGCGGGAGAGGACATTATCGATCTGGGCATGGGCAATCCGGATTTGCCGCCGCCGCCGCATGTCATCGAAAAACTGTGCGAAGTCGCGCAAAAGCCCGATGCCCATGGTTATTCGGCTTCCAGAGGTATTCCCGGCCTACGTAAGGCGCAGGCCAATTATTACGCGCGCCGCTTTGGTGTTGATGTTGACCCCGAAACCGAAGTCGTGGTCACGATGGGTTCGAAAGAGGGTCTTGCGAGTCTCGCAACCGCCATCACGGCGCCGGGTGACGTCGTATTGGCGCCCAACCCGAGCTACCCGATCCACACGTTCGGTTTCATCATCGCGGGCGCGACCATTCGGTCCGTACCCACGACGCCTGATGAAAATTATTTCCGGTCGTTGGAGCGCGCAATGGCGTTCACAGTCCCGCGGCCCTCGATCTTGGTGGTCAACTATCCGTCCAACCCCACTGCAGAAACCGTCGATCTTGCTTTTTATGAACGGTTGGTTGCATGGGCGAAAGACAACAAGGTCTGGATATTGTCCGACCTTGCCTATTCGGAACTCTATTTTGACGGCAACCCGACCCCGTCGATTTTGCAGGTGAAGGGCGGCAAGGATGTTGCGGTTGAATTCACGTCATTGTCCAAAACCTATTCGATGGCAGGTTGGCGTATCGGCTTTGCAGTGGGTAACCGCGATCTGATCGCAGCGATGACGCGCGTCAAAAGCTACCTCGATTATGGGGCATTTACGCCCATTCAGGCTGCGGCATGCGCAGCATTAAATGGCCCGCAAGACATTGTTGAACAAAATCGGCAGCTCTATCACAAGCGCCGCGATATCCTTGTCGAGGCATTTGGCCGTGCGGGGTGGGATATTCCTGCACCGAAGGCGTCGATGTTCGCATGGGCACCATTGCCGCCTGCGCTTGCGCATCTCGGTAGCCTTGAGTTTTCCAAACAGTTGCTGACGGAGGCGAAGGTCGCGGTCGCGCCGGGCGTTGGATATGGCGAAGACGGCGAAGGCTATGTCCGCATCGCTATGGTTGAAAACGAGCATCGCCTGCGTCAGGCCGCACGGAACGTGAAGCGTTACCTGCAATCGATGGGGGTCAACACCCCTGGCCAATCAAAGGCAATCTGACATGGCGCGCACCGAGTTTGCTTTCCATCACCGTTTCCGCGTGCGCTGGTCAGAGACCGATGCGCAAGGCGTCGTCTTTAACGCACGTTATCTGGATTATGCCGACGTCGCGGTTACCGAATATTGGCGCGAGGCGAAATTCCGCGATTATGCCGATGGCGCCCCGTTGGAGTTTCATGTCAAAAAGGCAACCGTCACATGGTTTGCGCCGATCAAGCCGGATGAGTTTATTGAGGTTATGGCGCGCACGGTTGCGACTGGTCGGACCAGCATGACCCAAATCGTCGAAATCCACGGCATTACAGAAGACGGCTTAGACGATTTGCGCGCAACAGTTGACCTCGTCAGCGTGCATGTCGACCTCGACACACATCGCCCCATTCCCTTGCCACATTGGGTGAAGGATGTTTTCTTGAACTTCGATCAACAGGCTGCCAATCCGGCAGCTGTAATGGCCGACGCGTAAGACGAGCTAGGCATGCGCACGAACGCCCGGTTGAGCTTGCTGGCCATTATTGCGCTTCCTTTGCTATGTGTAAGCGGCTGCACGCCAGCGGCCAATGGAGACGAACGTAGCGAGAGCGCAGCAGCATTCCCGCGCGCGGAACGTCTGGTGTCCAAAGCTGGCGATACGGAATTTTCGACTGAGGCAGCGCGCGATGAAGCCGGTGAGGCCGAATTCGTGATGGATTGGGCAGGGATCCAGCTTGGGACCACTGTGGCCGATATCGGTGCAGGCGAGGGCTACTACACCATCCGCCTGGCGGAACGCGTTGGACCCAAAGGGCGCGTGCTAGCGCAGGATATCAATCGGGATGCGCTTGACCGACTTGGTGACCGAGTCACACGCGAACAGCTCGATAATGTTGCCATCAAGGAAGGCGCTCTGGATGACCCCCGGTTGCCAGAAAACAGCTTTGACCGCGTTTTCATGGTGCATATGTACCATGAAATAGGCGAGCCATATGCGTTCCTTTGGCGCATGCGGCCAGCGCTCGCCAAGGGCGGACAAGTCATTGTGGTAGATCGCGACCGCCCCTCCGCCCAACACGGTATTCCGCCAAAGCTGCTGTTCTGCGAATTTGATGCCGTGGGGTATCGCTTGACCGGATTTACAGAACAATTGAAGCTGGGCGGATATATCGCCCGCTTTGAAGTCAGCGGAAAGCGGCCTGAGCCATCAAAAATAAAGGCGTGCGCTTCACTTTATCCGCAAAGTTAAACGGAATTCTGTAGCGTGCTTAATCGCCGTCAAAACCTATCAGCGATGTGACCCGAACGCCTTGGGCGCGCAACTTGGCCGCGCCGCCGAGGTCAGGCAGGTCAACGATGAACAATGCTTGTTCAACTTTGCCGTCGCCTTGCTGGATTAAGTCGACGCCAGCCAAGGCCGTGCCCCCAGTGGCAATCAAATCATCAACCAGCAGCACTTTCTGGTCAGGCTGCACATGGCCGACATGCATTTCAATGCGGTCGGTGCCGTATTCGAGCGTATAATCCGTGCCGATTTTCTCGCCCGGCAGCTTGCCGGGCTTGCGCAGCATCAATTGGCCAAGGCCAAGCACATAAGCCAGAGCAGACGCCACGATAAAGCCACGTGCCTCAATACCCGCGACAAGCTGCGTATCAGCGTCCACCAGAGCCGCGAGCCGATCAATGGTCATGCGATAGCCGCCTGAATCAAGCAGCAGGGTAGACACGTCGCGGAACATGATACCCGGTTTGGGATAATCTGGAATGTTGCGAATCAGGGCGGCGAGATCGGCGTTGCTATTCATGCGTCATGAGTGCCCGCAACCCGCAGGATTTTCAAAAGAAAAGGGCCGGAAAATTTGTGTTTATTGATGACGAACGAGCGACAATAAAAAAGGGGCAGCCTATTGCTAGGCCGCCCCATTTTATATCCCGAAAGGGAAACCGAATTACTTCAGTTCGACGGTTCCGCCGGCTGCAAGGATCTTCGCCTTGATGTCTTCGGCTTCTGCCTTGTTTACGCCTTCCTTGATCGCCTTTGGCGCGGACTCAACAAGAGCCTTTGCTTCGGTCAGACCAAGTGCAGTGATCGCACGGACTTCCTTGATGACTGCAATCTTGTTGCCGCCGTCGCCGGTCAAGATAACGTCAAATTCAGTCTGCTCTTCTACAGCTGCAGCAGCAGCGGCAGGCGCAGCAACAGCAACAGCAGCAGCGGCGCTAACGCCCCACTTTTCTTCCAAAGCCTTTGCAAGGTCAGCCGCTTCGAGAACGGTCAACGCCGAAAGTTGGTCTACGAGCTTTTCAATATCAGCCATTTAAATAACACTCCGATTTTCTGTCATATCTGTAGGGCCCGCCCAGCCGGTTAAAACCATGGGACGCAGCCAGTTTAATTCAAAAAAGTTATGCTGCCTTTTGGTCAGCATAGGCACCAAAAACGCGTGCCAATTTCGCAGCAGGTGCGGTCGACAGCTGAGCAAGCTTCGTTGCCGGTGCTTGGATAAGCCCGATAAGCGTGCCGCGCAGTTCGTCGAGCGATGGCAACGAAGCCAGCGCCTTTACACCGTTTACATCAAGGAACGTGTCACCCATCGCGCCGCCGACAATTTCAAGTTTGTCATTGGTCTTTGCGAACTCGACAGCAATCTTTGCAGCTGCAACCGGGTCCGACGATGTGGCGAGCGCTGTAGGGCCAGTAAGCAATTCAGCTACCGATCCATATTGCGTTCCTTCAAGAGCGATTTTGGCAAGACGGTTCTTGGCAACCTTATAGCTTGCGCCAGCATCCCGCATCTTCAAACGAAGGTCGGTCGATTGTGCAACCGTCAGCCCGAGATTACGGGTGACGACGACAACCGCCGCTTCATTGAAAGTGGCGTTCAGCGATGCAACTGTTTCGGTCTTTTCAGAACGGTTCATGCATTACTCCTTTTTCAGACTTCGCTGGCGAACCAACAAAATCCAACACGAAAAGCGAAACACCCGGCTGGGCGATCCGCTGACTTCAGTCCGTGGGGAAGTTTCATGCCGAACTCACACGATCTAAAATCGGGAGCGGTGGCGAAGGATGGCAAAAGCCAGTCCTGAAATCTCTATCCCCGTCTAGGCTGGAAATTAAGAACGGCAAATTCCGTTCACCAACTGTCTCGGACGGTTGCCGGTGGAGCCGTCGCCCCACCGAACGAAGCGGGCATTAGCAGGGTTGGGCGGAGAGTCAAGGGTGGCCGCCCCTTTGATCGCTGTCCGTAGCGATCGCGTTTCAAAATCCTATGAAAGTCTGGACAATTTATCTTACTGGACAAGCCTTGCTTCGCTGACTTAATCGAAAAGGAATTCATCAGGTTAAAGGACAAAATGATACATGCCCGACACGCGTGAAAAAACGGCTGCGCTGATTGGCGCATATTATGCTGCATTCAACGCCATGGATGTTGAATCTATATTGGCGTGCCTTGATGACAATGTGGCGCATGATATCAATCAAGGGGACCGTGAAGCCGGCAAAGAGGCCTTTCGCGCATTTCTTGGCCGAATGGATCATGCCTATAGCGAACAGCTGCGTGACATTGTCATTATGACCAGCGAAGATGGCAGGCGCGCGGCGGCGGAATTCATCGTCGACGGGATTTACAAGGTTGCAGATGAAGGCTTTCCTGCAGCGCATGGCCAGAGCTACAGCTTGCCAGCTGGCGGTTTCTTTGAGGTCGCAGACGGAAAAATCACACGCGTCTCGGTATATTATAATCTTGCCGACTGGATTGCCCAGGTTTCATGACTGTAGACGTCCGCACTTTGACTGATCCGGGGGAGCGCTGGGCAGCCATTCCGGCACTGTCTGATCTGCGAATCCGGGTTTTTCGCAGCTGGCCCTATTTGTATGACGGCAGTGCAGAGTATGAAGCCGCTTATATGGCCGAATTTGTGCGCGAACCGGGTTCGGTGCTTGTCGTCGCCCGGGACGGGGACTCAATCATCGGGGCTGCTACGGCGTCTCCATTGGAAGGGCAGAAGCCCGACATCCAGCATCCCTTCTGCGACCAAGGGCTTGATGTTACGCAGATATTCTATTTCGGGGAATCCGTTCTATTGCCGCAATATCAGGGGCAAGGCATTGGCCACCAGTTTTTCAACGCGCGTGAAGACGCAGCGCGCGCCGCAGGGGCAAGGAAAACCGCCTTTTGCGCAGTGATCCGCCCTGACGATCATCCGATGCGGCCCGAAACGCCACGCGATTTGCATCCATTCTGGCGCGCCCGCGGCTATGCCCCGGTGCCCGGTTTGACCGGAACGCTCGAATGGCAGGATCTGGGCGATGATTTCGAAAGCGCGCATGCCATGCAATTCTGGATGCGTGACCTGTGACCGCGTCGGTCCGTATTGCGGCAGCCCAATATCCCATCGGGGAACCCGATAGCTTTGCCAGTTGGCAAGCGAAAGTCGGGCAGTGGGTGAGCGATGCCGCGACGCAAGGCGCACAGCTGTTGGTGTTTCCCGAATATGCGGCGATGGAATTGGCCGCAATCGACAAGGCGACAGCAAGCGATCTGCATGCCTCGTTGCGGGCTGTGGTTGCCTTGGGGGCAAGAATTGACGCCCATTATGCGGATCTCGCCCGGCAATTTGGGGTCATCCTGCTCGGCGGAACCCGACCCTTTGGCCAAGAAGATGGGCAGGTTGTAAACAGGGCGACCATTTATATGCCGGACGGGCAAACGGCGTATCAGGACAAGATTATGATGACCCGGTTCGAACGTGAATCCTGGGACATTAAAGGCGGAAAAAGCCTGCGAGTTTTTCGGACATCTTTGGGAATGCTGGGCATTTCTACCTGCTATGATATCGAATTCCCGATGATCGCGCGGGCCCAGGCACAAGCTGGCGCACAGGCCATTCTCTGCCCGTCGTGCACAGACAGTTTGCAAGGCTATCACCGCGTTCGGATTGGGGCACAGGCGCGGGCATTAGAAAACCAGATTTTTGTGGCGCAGGCACCGACCGTTGGCATGGCCCCATGGTCGCCGGCGCTGGACGAAAATTATGGTGCAGCAGGGCTGTTCGTTCCGCCTGATGGGGATAGTCCGGACGACGGCGTTGTGGCGATCGGAACCGAAGGGCAGGAGGCGTGGGTCATGGCAGACGCTGATCTTGCGCGCGTGAACCGCTGGCGAACCGAAGGGGCCGTTCGTCCCTTCGCCCATTGGCCCGAACAATATTGCGGCGCAATGGCCGGCGATCTGCCGGTAGAAGTTGTGCCGCTGGATTAACTGTTCGCAAAAACGGGCTGAGCGGTTAGGGGGACTTCTATGCAACAAAACGCCGCCCTACCACGCCTGCACCTTCTGCTCGCGATTGCAGTGATGGCGGTGTGGGGAACGAATTTTGTCGTCATCAAATTGGCGCTGGCCCATTTGCCGCCGTTATGGCTTGCGACGCTGCGCTTTACGTGCGCATTTCTGCCAGCGGCATTTTTCCTAAAACGGCCTGCGGTGCCTTTGTCCAATCTGGCGGCTTATGGCGTACTGATCGGGGCCGGGCAGTTCGGCCTGCTGTTTCTGGCGATGAAAGGCGATATCACGCCGGGCCTTGCCTCGCTGGTCGTCCAGATCCAGGTCTTCTTTACCATTGCCCTATCCATGCGGCTGACGGGGGAGAGGGTGCGCGGATTCCAATGGGCTGCACTTGCGTTAGCGACAAGCGGGCTGGCCGTCATTCTAACCCATTCGGACGGCAGCGCGACACCATTGGGATTGATGCTTGTCGTAACTGCGGCCTTTTGCTGGTCGAGTGGCAATATGGTCTCGCGCGCCGCGGGTAAGGTCGACATGCTTGCTTATGTGGTCTGGGCCAGCATCTTTGCCGTACCGCCACTGTTGACCCTCGCCTTGCTATTTGAGGGCCCGTCGGCCTTGATTGCGGGCGTGCATGCAGCAACAGCGACGACCTGGGCGGCGGTGGTCTGGCAAGCGGTTGGCAACACGATGTTCGGCTATGGGATTTGGGGATGGCTTCTCGCGCGACATACTGCGGCAACCGTTGCACCTATGGCGTTGTTGGTGCCGGTATTCGGAATGGGGGTGTCCGCATTGTTCTTGAACGAGCCATTACAGAGCTGGAAATTGCTGGCCGCTGCGCTTGTCATGGGCGGATTGGCGTTAAGCCTTTTATGGCCGAGATTTTTTCAACCTATTTCGAAAATCGAATAGACCGGACCCGTAGCGGTTTGTTCGCCGGTGCCGACGGCGATGATATTGTTAAGCCAGCTATAGCTGCTATCCCCACATTCGAATTTTGCGACGACTGCCAGTGAATATTCGTGGGGCTCCAGCAATGCGCCTTTGCGGAACCGAGACATTGGTTCGGCTTCGGCAAGAAAACGACCCTGATAATTGAGGTAAACCATCGCCCCGTCGTCGGTTTGCAGCGTCAGGCGGACGTCGATTACCATCACACCATCTTCACGGTTGACGACCCAATCATTTCCGCCCGGTAGAACCGTGCCGTTCAGCCGCTCGCCAGCAAAGTGACCGCCTGTGACGGGAGCGATGCGGCGCAGGCCGGCGGGGGTTTGGCCAATGCTGATCATCCCTGCGAAATCAACGGTCAGCGTCATGGTAATGAGGTGGTGGTGCGGTAAATTGTTCATTGCACAGTTGCTACCATGGCGGCAGGATGGCGCAAGAAATATCAGGGAGAGAGTTTTGGACATCATAATTGCGCGCCGTCCGGGCCCATCGGTTCAGGAAGTGTTCGACGGCGACCGTAATCCAGCGCCTGCGGTCATGCGCGTGGAATCACCCGCCATTGGGCAAAGCAGTGATGATGTTTCTATTGCGCGTTACTTCGCCAAAGACTGGCATGATCGCGAAGTCGCGCAGGTTTGGCGCAAGACATGGCAGCTTGCGTGCCGGCTGGAGCATATTCCGAATATTGGCGACCATATTGTGTATGACATCGTGCATGACTCGCTCATTGTTGTGCGAACAGGCCCGGACGAGATCAAAGCCTATATCAATTCGTGCCTGCATCGCGGGACGATGCTCCGCACCGAAGGCGGTTGCGTTAAGCAGTTTCGTTGTCCCTTCCATGGCTGGACTTGGAAGCTGGATGGCGCATTATCTGTCATTCCCGGCCAATGGGATTTCCCGCATGTTGATAAGGACAAGATGCACCTTCCCGAAGCGCGCGTTGGCACATGGGGCGGCTTTGTTTTCATTAATTTTGATGCCGATGCCGAACCACTTGAAACCTATCTCGAAAATCTACCCGAGCATTTTGCGTCGTTCAATCTGGAAGACCGCTATGTCGCGGCGCATGTTGCCAAGATTATGCCGTGCAACTGGAAACTGGCGATGGAGGCTTTTGTTGAGGCATACCATGTACCTTTCGCGCATGGACAGGTGCTGAGCTATTATGGGGACAGTAATACCCAGTATGACGTTTGGCCCGGTGTGCGCCATGTCAGCCGTATGATCAGCGTTCAGGGCGTCGCCAGCCCATCAAAGCCCGCAACCACGGCTGAACAAACCATAGAGGAAATGCGCCGTGACGTGCCCTTTTTTGCGGGCAAGCCCATTGAAGTGGGCGAGGGTGAAACGGCGCGGGGCAAGCTGGCCGAACGTGCGCGCGAGAAGATTTCGCGCTCGATTGGCCGGGACATGTCGGCCCTATCGGACTCGGAATCGCTCGACCTGATCGAATATATGCTTTTTCCCAATATGGTTCCGTGGGGCGGGCAGGCTTTGCCCATCACCTACCGCTTTCGCCCGAACGGCGACGATCCCGAAAGTTCGATCATGGAAATCATGTTCCTGTTTTCCAAAGCCCCCGACGGATCGCATCCGGAACCCGCAAAAATGACGATGCTGGGACTGGATCAAAAATGGGCTGACGCACCGGAGCTTGGTTCGGCCGCAATGGTTGCTGATCAGGACACCGACAATCTGAAACGGATCCAAAAAGGTCTGCGCGCGTCGAAGAAAGCGGGTGTGACATTGGCGCGCTATCAGGAAAGCCGCATACGCCATTACCACGAAACGCTGGATGCATATATGGCGCGGTAGCGCATTTGAACAAACAGGCATGTTCCGCTAAAGGCTCAGCCTTGGGGGAGCATTCATGCCATTAGCATTCACCGTTTACGACTGGGGCATATTGCTTGCCTATGTCGCATTGCTGGCATTTTCCGGTTATCAGGCGACACGGCGGACCAAGACGGCGGATGACTATTTCCTCGCCGGGCATCATGCGCCGGTCTGGTTGGTTGCAGTGTCCGTTCTGTCGACGATGCAGTCAGCGGCAACATTTCTCGGCGCCCCCGATAACAGCTATCGCGGTGATTACAGCTATCTCACAAGCAACTTCGCCGCGATCATCGCTGCCTTTATCGTCGCACGTTTCCTGATCCCGCGTTTCTACGCAATCGGTGCGACCACGGTATATGAATTGTTGGAAGCCCGTTTCGACGCGACCGCAAGACGCGCGGCGGCGGGAATGTATCTCGTCGGCCGGATCTTGGCGAGCGGCGCGCGGTTGTATCTTGCCGCTATTGCGGTTTCGATGATCATCTTCCTTGATGTCGAGCCGCAGCATATCGTTATCGCGTCGGCGGTTCTAGTCATCTTCGGTGTTGTGTTCACACTGTTCGGCGGCCTGAATGCCGTTATCTGGAGCGACCTGGTGCAGGTCGTGCTCTACCTTGGTGGTGCGGTGCTGGTGCTCATTTTCCTGCTGGTGAAAATCCCTGCACCTGCTCCGGAAATCTGGGACGCGCTTCAATTTGCACCGGACGGAATGGACAAGCTGCGTTTGTTTGACTGGTCGTTCGACTTTACCAAGCCGTTTACCGTTTGGGCGATCCTGACCGGGCTGGTGCTGCTCAATATCGGCAATGCCGGGCTCGATCAGGACACGACGCAGCGCTTTCTGGCATGCGAAAATGCACAATCGGGTAAACGCGCTTTGTATGCGAGCATGTGGGCGGCAATCCCTGTGGTGGCGTTATTCATGGCAATAGGATCGCTGCTCCACATCTTCTACAACCGCCCCGACCTGATGGGCGTGAGCGTTGGCGCTACCAATGCGTTCGCAGGCGAAAAAATCACGGTTTTCATGTCGTTCATTCTGTCTGAAATCCCACCCGGCTTGCGCGGGCTGGTAACCGTGGGCGTAATTGCAGCAGCAGCAATCAATTCCGGACTGATTTCGATGTCGGCGGTGGTCGTGAACGATTTTTACCGGCCTTGGCGGGAACGGCGTGGCGCACCGTCCAACGAGCAGCATTATGTCAACGCTGGCCGCGTGGCGATGATATTGCTCGCATGTGCGCTGTTTGCGATGTCGATACTGTGTTTCTATTGGCAGCATTATAGCGACACGCCGTTGCTTGAATTTGTACTCGGCGTCATGGTCTTTGCTTATTCGGGCTTGCTGGGGGTCTATGGCACCGTGGTGTTTACGAAGCGTGGGGCGACATGGTCGGTGATCGCCGCTCTGCTGGCTGGCTTTGTGACAATCCTGCTGCAACAGCATTATGTCGTGGACAGTCTTGGCCTCCCAACGACGTGGAAGGCTCTGGCCTTCCCATGGCAGCTATGTATCGGGACGGCAGTCGCATTTGGTGTTTGCTGCGCAGGCCGTGATATCAATGATAAATCAGATACCGCGCCCGTAATTGCATAAAGGCGTTAAGTCCGGGTTGCCACTGAGCTTCGATCTCGCTGACAGCTTTTCCGTCCAAAATGCCTTTACGGACCGTGTCGGTTCCTGCCAGCTGGTCAAAAAAGCTTGGAGAGCCGGAGCGGAATTCAAACTTGTTGGGGTACAAGTCGTGGACAGCCTTCACCAGCGCTATACCGGTGCGGAATGGCTGGAATGTCGAGCTGTTGGTGGGGATGACCCACACGCCGTGGCACTGCT
The DNA here is from genome assembly GCA_002255985.1 of Sphingomonadaceae bacterium PASS1. Lineage (GTDB taxonomy): Bacteria > Pseudomonadota > Alphaproteobacteria > Sphingomonadales > Sphingomonadaceae > Sphingorhabdus_B. The sequence goes on along the minus strand of NKIR01000002.1, from coordinate 6,215 downwards.
GCTCGGCATATTTGGAAAAATCCGGTGTAAAGGAAATGGGCGCGAAAGTGACACCCGGCAATCCCATTGCATTTAATCGTTCTACCAGTGCCGCGCCATCGATGAAAGGCGCGCCGATATATTCGAAGGGTTTTGCGCTGCCCCGTCCTTCGGAGATGTTGGTGCCCTCGAACAAGGCCGTGCCGGGATATACTGCGGCTGTTCGGGGTGACCGCATATTGGGTGAGGGCGGCACCCAAGGCAAATTCCAGCCGACATAGGGCGCCAAGTCGCGATTCCAGCCGCGCATGGGAATAACGCGTAAGCGCGTGCGCAGCTTTTCCTCGCCGACGAACATCTGCGCCAGCTCTCCAAACGTCATTCCGTGGCGTACCGGCATGGCAAAACTTCCGACGAAAGAGGTAAATGCAGGTTCGAGGACTGGCCCCTCTATCATCACCCCGGCTTGCGGGTTGGGACGATCCAGCACGATTACTTGGGCTCCGGATTTCTCTGCGGCGCGCAGCATGAACAGCAATGTCGAGCAATATGTATAAAAGCGCGTGCCGACGCCCTGCAGATCGACCAGCACAATATCAATGCCTTGCATCATCTTGTCAGTCGGCATCTTGGTTTCGCCGTAGAGGCTTTGGACTGGCAAGCCGGATTTTGGATCGATGCCCGAAGCCACCTTTTCACCGGCTTGGGCCTCGCCACGCACACCATGTTCCGGGCTAAAAAGCGCGACGAGATTGATAGCGGGATGCGCGCGCAACAGATCGAGGTCGCTGACGCCCTTGCGATTAACGCCGGTCTGATTGGTCAACAGTGCGACCCGCTTTCCCTTGAGCAGCGCCAGTCGGTCGTAAAGCAAGGCTTCGATCCCGGGGGTGATATGCCTGATGGGAACGGCGATCGATTTGACGGGGGTTGCAGCTTTTGGCTGAACCGGCGCAGTCGCAACGGCGGCCAGTGTAAGCAGCGCAATAATAAAGGCCAAAAATAATCGCATCTTGAAAGGCTATTGGATAACGGCATCAGCCGCAAAGAAAAAGGGCCGGAGGTTTCCCTCCAGCCCTTTTGATATTCGTTTGATGTCGTGGCTTAAGCGCCAGCGACGTCCGCCAGATTGATCTTGAGGCCTGGGCCCATTGACGAGCTGACCGCAACGCGGCGGACATATTTGCCCTTTGATCCGCTTGGCTTGTTCTTGATGACGGCGTCAATCAACGCGTCAAAGTTCTTGCGCAGGTCAGCGTCGGAGAAGCTCTTCTTGCCGATGCCGCTGTGGATGATGCCCTGCTTTTCAACGCGGAACTCAACCTGACCGGCCTTTGCAGCCTTTACAGCTTCAGCAACGTCCATGGTGACTGTGCCAAGCTTCGGGTTTGGCATCAGGCCCTTTGGACCTAAGGTCTTACCCAAGCGGCCAACGATGCCCATCATGTCCGGCGTTGCGATAACGCGGTCATAATCAAGGTTGCCGGCCAACATATCTTCCATCAGGTCTTCGGCGCCGACTTTGTCTGCACCAGCAGCGGAAGCTGCAGTAGCCTTGTCGCCACGTGCGAAGACGGCAACCTTCATTTCCTTGCCGGTACCGGCTGGAAGCGAAACCATGCCGCGAACCATTTGGTCAGCATGACGTGGGTCAACGCCCAGATTCATTGCAACTTCGATGGTTTCGTCAAACTTGGCGGTAGCCATTTCTTTGATCATCTTCAGCGCTTCATCAACGCCGTAGAGCTTGTCGGCATCCAAATGCGCGAGCGATTTTGCTTTTTTGGTAAGCTTGGCCATCGGATCAGCCCTCCACTACTTCGAGGCCCATGGCGGTAGCCGAGCCTGCGATGATTTTTACTGCTGCGTCCATGTCGTTCGCATTGAGGTCGGCCATCTTGATGGTTGCGACTTCTTCGAGCTGCGCGCGTGTGATTGTACCAGCGGTGATCTTGCCTGGTTCTTTCGAACCTGACTTGAGGCCAAGAACCTTCTTGATGAGGTAGGTCGCTGGTGGCGACTTCATCGCAAAGGTGAAGCTCTTGTCTGCGAACACGGTGATCTTCGTTGGAATCGGGGTGCCCTTTTCCATGTCAGCGGTCGCAGCGTTGAACTGCTTGCAGAATTCCATGATGTTTACGCCGCGCTGACCCAATGCTGGGCCGATTGGCGGGGATGGGGTGGCCGAACCTGCAGGAACCTGCAGGCCGATATAGCCGTCAATTTTCTTTGCCATGAATGGCGTCCTTTCATTCTATCGCCGCAATGCCCTAAAAGGACGGAAACGGGTCAAATTAAGTGGTCCAACAGACATCAGATGATGTCCTCCCACACGGAATCACGTCGCTAATGCGCCGAGAAACGGTGCCACTATCCGCAATGCAGGGATAATGCAAGCCTTTGCGCGGTTATGCCGGCGGTGTGAGCCGCAGCAGACCTTCCTGAACGACGGATGCGACCAATGTGCCATCTTGGCTATAAATCCAGCCATGGTTGATGCCGCGGCTGCCCCCGGTCCAGTCGCTGTCCATGACATACACGAACCACTGGTCCACCTGAACATCGTTATGGAACCACATGGCATGGTCCAGGCTGGTGGAAAACAGGCCGGGCGTCACCCAATGCAGTCCATGCGGCAGCATCGCGGATGACAGCAGCCCCATATCGGACGCAAACGACAGAAGCGCACGGTGCAGCAACTGGTCGCCCTCAATCGGCGCACGCAAGCGGAACCATTGATAATGGCGCGTAGCCTTGGCATCGGGGGCAGGACGAAAGCTGCGGAGTTCAAATGGCCGGGGATGTGCCATGCGCTCAAGTATATTGTCCGGTATATCGGGATTGCGCGCCATGGCTTCCGGAAATTCCCAGCATTTTTCGGGCGGTAGCAAATCGGGCATCGTTACTTGATGTGAAAAGCCTGCTTCAGGCTTTTGGAAGGAGGCGGTCAGGTTGAAAATAACCTTGCCTTCTTGCCGGACGACGACCCGACGGTTCGAAAATGCGCGGCCATCAAAATCGCGGTGAACGCGAAAATGCAGCGGTAGGGCTTCGCTGCCACCGCGCAAGAAATAGGCATGCAGCGAATGGACTTGCTTGTCCGGGTCAACGGTACGCGCCGCAGCCATCATGGCTTGCGCGATAATCTGCCCGCCGAAAATGCGGTCGCGCGACGGATGAGAGAATGCCGGGAATGTGAATTCGTCGGGTTCGTCTGCAGCGGAAAAATCGAACAGACGCACAAGGCCACGAACCAGCTTGTCAGCAGGTATCGCGCTGTGCGCCGCGTTCGCCTTTTCGATGCGCGCCTGTATCTGTTCAGGCGAAAGTACGGAGGTCATAGGAAAGAAAGATGGCCAGCGAAGGCCATCACTTCATCAATTCGACTTCTTCGAAATCCAGTTCGACCGGTGTCGCACGGCCAAAGATGCTGACCGATACCTTCACGCGGTTCTTGTCGAAATCGAGCTCTTCGACTGCGCCGTTGAAGCTTGCGAATGGACCGCCCAGTACCTTGACCTGATCGCCGATTTCGTAGTCGACCGAAACGCGCTTCTTCGGCGCAGCTTCGAGTTCCTGCTTCGTGTTCAAAATGCGCGCTGCTTCGGCTTCGCTGATTGGCTGCGGCTTGTTACCCGCGCCCAGAAAGCCCGTTACCTTGGCTGTGTTCTTGACCAAATGATAAACGTCGTCGTTCATGTTCAGCTTGGCAAGGACATAACCCGGGAAGAACTTGCGTTCGGCCTTGATCTTCTTGCCACGGCGCACTTCAGTAACTTGCTCGGTCGGAACCTCGACCGCTTCCACAAGCTGCGAGAGGCCAATACGCTCGGCTTCAGAAAGAATCTGGTCGCGGACCTTGTTTTCAAAACCCGAATAAGCGTGAATGATGTACCAGCGTGCCATAATATCTCTTCTTTTCCTCAAAACTCTTTCGAGTGACCGCGGCTTAGCCTTCGGCTAGCGCAAGCAGTCCCTTTACGATTGCGGCGAATACCGCGTCGACGCCCAAAAAGAAGACGGCCAAGATGATCGTCATGATCAATACCATGATCGCGGTCTGCACGGTTTCCTGCCTCGACGGCCATACTACCTTGCCGATTTCGGTCCGTACCTGACGGATGAATTCACCGGGGCTTGTCTTTGCCATATACTGTCTTCCTGTTCGATCCCGAGGATAGCCGCCAGCGCTCCGACCGGCAGGTCGAGAGCAATATAGGTTCCGATTTCGGAAAGACTAGGCCTTTAGCGATGGATTCGGTGCGAGGCAAGTGGCTTTGGGAATGCATCCTTGGCCCGCTATCCGTTTTGAACAGCCTTGAACTGTTGCGGTTTTTGGCTATCCCTCAAGGCTTCATCTCATCAAGGAAAAATCCAAATGCCATCCGGTCTTGCTGCGTTACTTGATGACATTGCCATGATTGCCAAAGTTGCGGCCGCATCATTGGACGATGTCGCCGCTGCCGCTGGCAAAGCCGGTAGCAAGGCTGCAGGTGTGGTAATCGACGATACGGCGGTGACGCCGCAATATGTTACTGGATTTACGCCTGACCGCGAACTGCCAATAATCTGGCGCATTGCGAAAGGTTCGTTTTTCAACAAGCTGGTAATCATATTGCCCGTGGCGTTGCTGCTCAGCCTCTTCCTGCCGTGGGCCATTACACCAATCCTCATGTTAGGTGGCGCGTATCTGTGTTTCGAAGGTGCCGAAAAGGTTTGGGAAAAACTGGTTCCGCATGAGGAAGAAAATCTCGCCGAGGACGTGGCGGAATTGACCAGCGCCGAGCATGAACAAAATATGGTGAAGGGCGCAGTACGTACCGACTTTATCCTATCGGCCGAAATCATGGCGATTGCGCTGAACGAAGTGAAAAGCCTCGCCAAAACGTCAATCTGGCTTGAAGCAGGCGTTTTGGCCTTTGTCGCAATAGCGATCACTGTTGCGGTTTACGGCGTGGTTGGGTTGATCGTTAAAATGGACGACATCGGCTTGCACATGGCGAAGCGGGAAAACGGTGGTTCGCAGGCCATTGGTCGTGGTCTGGTGAAGGGGATGCCAAAGTTGCTCGCCGCCTTATCAACCATCGGCACCGCGGCAATGCTGTGGGTCGGCGGACAAATTATTGTCCATGGCTTTGGCTTTCACCCCGCGGAGTTTTTCGGCCTGCATGAAGGCGCGTTGGCGTGGGTTGTTGATGCAGCATTATGCGGTATCGTGGGGATTGCCATTGGCGCCGTGATTGTATTGGCCCATCACATGATTCCCAAGCGCAAGGCGCATTGAAGGCAGCGGATGGGCTGTTCATCGCGCCGTGGCCGTAACCTGTCGCTTTACGGATGATGAAAAGGAGGAGGTGTATGCAGTCTATCCACATCCAGCGCCTTATCGCTTTGCCCTATTTTGGCTTGGGCGGCTGGTGCTTGTTTGCACCCAATATGGTCGAACGGATGACAATCAATCCGGAGTACCAACATTTGAGCGCGACCAGTGCGCTCTTTATTGGTTGTTTCGGCGCACAAGCCGTTTTGGGCGGCGTGTTCATTTGGTTTAGCCGATTTACGCGTGCGTCGTTTCTGACTTATGCCGTCGCGCTGCTGCCCTTCTTTGGCTTCAACTATTATTTTGTATATGAATTGCCCATTTTAAACCGCTGGATGGCATTAGATTTTGGATCGAATGCTGCGATGTTTATTTTGAGTATCTGGGGCTGGCGGATGAAGATCCGCGAAGAGGCCAAATTATAGGCGGTACCAATAAAATGGCAGGAGTTGTGCAGCAACTTTGGCTGTTTCCTAAGGGTTACAGGCCATCGTGCCAAGCATTTTTATCGTCATATTGGCACGGTTCCTTTCCGTTATCGTGATAATCTGACTAACAGAACTAGTGGGACTTCAAATCTTCAAGACGTTTGCTGATATTATAACTGAAGGGCAGCTTTCCCGGAATATTTATAGAAAGCCGACTGTCCGAATACGACAACATTGCGGACATTGTCAGTTTATACCAACCTGCGCTGAGGCTGACTCAGATTTGGGATTCCCAAGCGGTTGAAAGTCTGATTCTATGTTGATCTTCATTTGGAGGAGGTGACATGGGAGCATCGATTAGCTTGCGGGATGATTTTGACGGCGCTTCGTTGAGGCGACTGGCACGGACGTCGAAGAGCGCGAACCAAGCGCGGCGGCTTTTGGCATTGGCTGAGATTTATGACGGCGGCCGCCGGACATCGGCGGCG
>NKIR01000016.1 GCA_002255985.1 Sphingomonadaceae bacterium PASS1 | reverse complement strand
CGTCGAGACGATGTCCTCATATTCGACCTCGGCCTCGGCCAAGGCGGTCTTTTCGACGGGCGACCACATGACGGGCTTTGCGCCGCGATAGAGCTGACCGCTTTCAGCGAACTTCAATAGCTCCGAAACAATCGTCGCCTCGGCCTGGAAATCCATCGTCAGATAGGGATTGTCCCAATCGGCATTGATGCCCAGCCGCTTCAGTTGCTCGCGCTGTGTATCGACCCAATTTTGCGCATAAGCGCGGCATTCGGCGCGGAACTCGACAGCGGGCACTTCGTCCTTATTGAGTTTTTTCTTGCGATATTGTTCTTCGACTTTCCACTCGATGGGCAGGCCGTGGCAATCCCAACCGGGCACATAAGGCGCGTCTTTGCCCAACAATGTCTGCGTGCGGACGACCATGTCCTTCAGAATATGGTTCAGCGCATGGCCGATATGCATGTCGCCATTCGCGTATGGCGGGCCATCATGCAGAATGAACTTCTCACGCCCGCGACGGCGATTGCGCAGCGCCGCATAAAAATCCTGCGCCTGCCAACGCGCGAGAATGCCCGGTTCCTTCTGCGGAAGGCCAGCCTTCATAGGGAAATCTGTTTTCGGCAGGAAAACGGTGTCGCGATAGTCGATAGGGTCAGTCATGTTGTGCGGGTGCCTAAAGGATATGGCGCTGCAAATAAAGCCTGTATCCGCGCTGTTGCTCGCACCGCTTCATGTGGAGATGGTTTGGGAAGGGATGCCTTACACCGTCATGCTGAACTTGTTTCAGCATCTTACTTCTTCAAGCCGTTCGGAATTAAGACCCTGGAGCCGAAGGCGTGCAGCGCACAAACGCGTTCAGGACGACGGCGATAGTTTATCTCTCCGTCCACTGCGCACCCACGTGCACCAAATCTACCGCCGCAGCGCTGGGCCAAGCTCTTCGATGTTATCCACCCAGATATAGCCATTATAGCTGTTGGCAATGTCGCCATATTGGGTGACGTCGGTCAGGCCCTTGATCTGACCATCCACAACATCTTCCGCGATAATCAGCCGCACGTTCGCGGCCTTCATCCGCGCCAGAAAGCGGTTGGGCCAGCCCCACAAACTATAGCCAATGTCATCCAGCGTCAGCAGCATCGTGCCGTTGTTGCACGACTCCGGAACACTGCCCCACATGCCGGACACGTGATAATCCGATGCGCATTTCCGCGCGCCAGCGATGGAGAATGCCGCATGCGCAGGCTGAAGGCTTTCGATGAAAGCAACGGCGGCGGCATCGCCGATCAATATATTTTGGCCGGTAACGTCAATCGACGGCGGCGGCAGGCTTGCCACCAGTTGCTTGGCTGCGAGCGCACCCTGTACTTGCCAGAAAAGTTCAGGTTTCGTGAGGCCGGCCACAGCGTCCTTTATACTGGCCGGTGCGCGCGCATTGTCGGCTACACAGGCACTTTCGAACTGCGGCGCAACGTTCAGCGCGCTATTCGTCATTTGCGTGGTGACACGGATCGCATCTGCTCCAATGCCCGCCGCCACCTGTAACGCGGCAATATCTGGCCCAACCACCGCGCCGCCATAGCCGCTGTTCGCGCTGGCGACACAGCCCGAATTGTCGCGAACGGGATCTGCTGCATGATCAGCGATCAGCTTTGGTTTGCCTATGGGCTTGTCCGCAAGCCAGCTTGCCTGAAACAGCGTAAAGACCATCAGCAATGCGGTAATCAGCAATATGATGATCGATTGTTGGCGGTTAAATCTCATTGCGCGCTCAATATCCGGCGGGCTTCGTCACAATCCTTCGCCATCTGCGCCATCAGTGCGTCCAGACTGTCAAACTTCGCCTCTCCGCGGATGAAGGCGTGGAATTCGATTTCGATATTCTGCCCGTACAGGTCTTCGGCAAAGTCGAAGAAATGCGGCTCAAGCAATTCCTTGGGCGGATCAAATGTTGGGCGAATACCAAGGTTCGCGGCGCCATTCAGCACGCGGCCATCGGGCAAGCGTCCCTTCACCGCATAAATGCCATAACGCGGGCGCAGATAATGGCCCATGTCGATATTGGCGGTGGGGAAACCCAAAAGCCGCCCGTTTTTATCGCCATGCTGCACGATGCCCTCAACCGTGAACGCGCGGGTGAGCAAGGCCGTGGCCGTGGCGCAATCGCCATCCTTGAGCGCACTGCGGATACGGCTCGACGATATCACGCCGCCATCATCCACCACTGGCCCCATGGCGGTCGACGTCAAGCCATGCGCGCCGCCCAAGTCGCGCATCACGTCAATATTGCCGCCGCGTTTATGCCCAAAGGTAAAGTCTTCGCCCGTTACCACCGCCGAAATGCCCAAGCGTTCCATGAGCAATTTGACGATGAAATCTTCCGCACTGGTTGCGGCCAGATCTGCATCGAAATCAAACACCAGCATTGCGTCGGCACCGGCTTCTTCAAAAAGCTGCTGGCGCTGCTCGAGCGTCGTCAGCCGAAACCACGGCGATTCCGGCGCAAAAAAGCGCACGGGGTGCGGATCAAATGTCGCGATAATCGCTGGCTTACCTGCCGCCTTTGCCTGTTTTATCGCTGCGCCAGCAACCGCTTGATGCCCCAAATGAAAGCCATCAAAATTGCCCAAGGCAACGACACCACCGCGCAATGCGTCAGGCATTTGGTCTTTGGCAGAAAGGCGTGGAATGGTCATTGCGCGGCGGCAGCCTTTTCCATCGGTACCAAGCCAGCGCGGATGACGCGAAATGCGTTTTCGCCCATGACAGCGCGAATTTCGTCTGGCGTAAAACCCTCTTCCATCAACGCTTGGGTGACTTGCGCGAGTTGTGACGTATCGAAACGCACGGTGGTTGCGCCATCATAGTCCGACCCCAAAGCAACGTGCTGAATGCCGACGAGATCGCGTACATGCTTCATCGCCTTGGCCGCGGCACGCGGATCGGTGGAGCATATTGCACCTTCCCAATAGCCGATGCCAATGATGCCACCGGTTTTGGCGACGCCGCGCACTTCGTCATCGGTCAGATTGCGGTTGACCTTGCACGTCGCTTGCACGCCGCCATGGCTGGAGACCACGGGACGTTTCGCCATCGCCAAGACCTCGGCAACGCCAGCATGGCTGAGATGCGCGATGTCGACGATCATGCCCTTCGCCTCCATCCGGCGCAGTATGTCGCGGCCGAATGGTGTCAGTCCGCCTTTTTTCAGGCCGTGCATCGACCCGCCCAATTCATTGTCAAAGAAATGCGTGAACCCCGCCATGCGGAACCCTGCGTCGTACAATCGGTCGAGATTCTCCAATTTGCCTTCAAGATTATGGAGGCCTTCAATGGTCAGCATGGCGCCGACGGTGCTCCGGTCCTTTTGCCGCGCGGCAAGCAAGGCATCGAGCTGCTGCGCCTTGTCCACCGCTTGCAATTTCCCGTCCGATCCCGTGACCGCATTGTCGCGCTTCGACGCGTGATACAGCGACCGCTCCACCAATGATCGCCATGTCTTGACCGGCTGCAACTGCGCGAAGGTCAGCAAAGTGATATTGTCCGTGTCCGCGCCATTGCCATCATAATTCTGGCCTTTGGGCGTTTTGGTGACCGACGAAAAAAGCTGAAGCGCGACATTGCCCTCTTGCAAGCGCGGCAAATCCATATGGCCGCGATCCGCTCGGTCGCCCAAGTCGCGGTTCCACATCAACGTGTCGCTGTGCAGGTCTACGATGTTCAATGTCTTGTGCAACGCCTTGGCCTCATCGCTGACTTTAATCAGCGGCTGACCGTCAACCGCGTTCATCGAACCTTCGACATAGCCGGGCAAAAATCCGAAAAAGCCAATCGCAGCCGCGCCAATCAGCGTCAGCGGAATCCAGAATTTCTTACGCATTATGTCCCCCAATATACCGCGCGTTTAGTTCTTTGCCAGCCGCACGAGCGTTACAAAATCAAACGCTGGTGCGTCGTTCAACGCAGCATGGTGTTCGCGAGACAGTTCGTCCCACTCCGCCATATCGAAATCCGGGACCGACGTGTCGCCTTCGGGCTGCGCGGCAATGTCGGTTAGTTCAATGCGGTCTGCGAGCGGCAGAAACAGATTATAGATTTCCGCACCGCCGATAACGCACACATGCGGGCCATTGGCGAGCTTCAACGCGTCGGCCACCGAATGCGCGATTTCGGCGCCGTCTTCTTCCCATTCGGTATCGCGCGTCAAAACAATGTGGCGTCGGCCATCCAGCAGGCCGGGCAGGCTGTCAAAGGTCTTGCGCCCCATAATCATGGGCCGGCCTTTGGTTATCTGTTTGAAATGACGCAGGTCCGCAGGGAGATGCCACGGCATGCCGCCATCTTTCCCGATGACTCCATTGGCGGCGCGGGCGAGGACAAGGATAATTTCGGGACGATTCATAACCCCGCTTTGCCTTGAAAAACTTAGCGATACAAGCGGGTGACGTGGCCTATTTTTCGGCCCGGGCGCGCCTCCGCCTTTCCATAGAGATGCAGATGCGCCGCGGGGTCGGCCAAAACCTGTTCAAAGGCATCGCCATCATCCCCGATCAGGTTCTGCATTTCGACACGGGCCGCCACCGTTTCGGTGCTGCCAAGCGGCAGTCCGCAAATAGCGCGGATGTGGTTTTCAAACTGGCTGGTGGCCGCGCCTTCAATCGTCCAGTGGCCGCTATTGTGCACACGCGGCGCGATTTCATTGAACAAGGGACCGGCGCTGCTGGCGAAAAATTCGGCGGTGAATACGCCGACATAATCAAGCTTGGTCGCAACCGCCGCCGCCATATCGCGTGCCGCCTGTTGCTGGCCTTGCACAAGTGCTCCGGCGGGTAGCGTCGACGTTGCCAAAATGCCGCCGACATGCACATTGTGCGGGCTATCCCAATAGCGGATCTCGCCATCTTGGCCGCGCACCAAGATCACCGAAAATTCGGCATCGAACTGCACCATGGCTTCCGCGATCAGCGGCTGCGCACCCGTCTGCGCCCATGCATCGGCCAGATCGTCCTGCGACGTAACGCGAAGCTGCCCCTTGCCATCATATCCCATGCGGATGGTTTTCAGGATGCACGGGATACCAACCGCATCAACCGCCGCCTGCACGTCGCCTGGCACATTTGCGATGGCGAAGTTGGCTGTCTGTCCGCCAAGGCTGCGCACAAAGCGCTTTTCGGCATCGCGATCCTGCGCAACTTCCAACGCCTTGGCCGGCGGATAGATGGGGACAAGGCCTGCAATCGTTTCAAGCGGTGCAACCGGCACATTTTCAAATTCGAAGGTCACGACATCGCATTGCTGCGCAAAATCTTTTAACGCGGCATGGTCGTCATACGCGCCGATGCTGCTTTGCGCGGCGACGTCAAACGCCACATTGTCACCTGCTGGCGCGTAAATATGGCAACGATAGCCAAGCTGGGCCGCCGCAACCGCCAGCATCCGGCCAAGCTGGCCGCCACCCAATATTCCAATGGTCGAACCAGGCGGCAACGCAGTCATCGGCTTACTCTCACTCTGGCGTTTCGGCTACCGACGCGGTCTGGGCCGCGCGCCATGCATCCAGCCGTGACGCGAGCGCTGTATCATTATTGGCCAGCATCGCTGCTGCCAAAAGCGCGGCGTTCGTTGCGCCCGCCTTGCCAATCGCGAGCGTGCCGACGGGAATGCCTGCTGGCATCTGGACGATCGACAACAGGCTGTCCATGCCATCCAGCGCCTTCGACTGCACCGGCACGCCAAGCACCGGAAGCCGGGTCATCGATGCCGCCATACCCGGCAGATGCGCCGCGCCACCGGCGCCAGCGATAATGCATTGCAGACCCCTATCGGCCGCGCCTTTTGCATATGCATACAGACGCTCGGGCGTTCGGTGCGCGGACACCACTTTGCATTCATGGGGAATTTCGAGCGCGGTCAGCGTGGCTGACGCTTCGCGCATCGTTTCCCAGTCCGAACGGCTTCCCATGATGATGCCAATAAGCGGCGCTGAGTCAGTCATGTGTCACTCCCCTGACAACTTCGATGGCATGGCCTTAGCCGCGTGGTGCAAAAGGCGCAATCCAGCAACAATGCGATAATCGCCGACCCGCGCACGCACGCGGCACGACATTGTTACCGCGCAGATAGATAGTGATATTCACCGTTCAAATTGTCGTCGAGTTCATAGACAATCGGTTGGCCCGTCGGGATTTCAAGGCCATTGATATCCGCATCCGAAATGCCCGAAATATGCTTCACCAGCGCGCGCAAGCTGTTGCCATGCGCAGAGATTAGAACAGTTTTTCCGGCCTTTAGCTCAGGGACAATTGCACTCTCCCAATATGGCAGAACGCGCAATATCGTGTCCTTCAGGCTTTCCGACGCTGGAATTTTGATGCCCGCATAACGCGGATCAGACGACAGGTCATAAGGCGATCCCACCTCCAATGGCGGCGGCGGGATATCAAAACTGCGGCGCCAGATTTTGACCTGTTCGTCGCCATGCTTGGCCGCCGTCTCTGCCTTATCAAGGCCCGTCAGGCCGCCATAATGGCGTTCGTTCAATTGCCAGTTCTTGGTCACGGGAATCCAAAGCCGACCCATCGCCTCAAGCGCAAGGTTCAACGTCTTGATCGCGCGCGTCTGCACGCTGGTAAAGGCGACATCAGGTGCAATGCCCTTGGCCTTCATTAACTCGCCCGCGGCCCACGCTTCGGCTGCGCCTTTTTCGGTCACATCAACATCCCACCAACCGGTGAACCGGTTTTCCAGGTTCCATTGGGATTGTCCGTGGCGAATGAGGATAAGCTTTGGCATGGGATTTCCTTCGTTGTTTCACCGCGCCCTAACGCAAGTTGGTCAAATCGCCAAGGTCATGAAACGGCTAAACGGGTCTTCGACATAATCGCCAAAGGGTGGGCAATATTGAAACCCGTGCGCTTCATACAGCGCCAACGCCGGCGCGAAGTCCGCCGACGATCCTGTCTCAAGGCTCAGGCGGTGATAACCCAGGGTGCGCGCTTCCGAAATGATATGCGTCAGCATTTTGGCGCCGACACCTTTGCGCAAATGGTCCGCGTGCGTCCGCATCGATTTGACCTCGCCATGTTCGGGCGTCAGCTCTTTCAACGCCCCGCACCCCGCAAGCGCATCCCCGTCCCAGATCGACCAAAAGGTCACATCGGGCGCATTCAGCCCGTCGAAATCAAGAAAATGGCAACTTTCCGGTGGCGAGCTTGCCAGCATCCCGGCAAAATGCGTTTCCAGCAATGCGCGGATTTCGTTGCCGGAAAGATCATCCACGATGATGCGCATGGGGACTGGCTACACCGTCTCCGCCAGCGTCGCGAGGCACTCGCGGGCCAGCAGGCGGCTCCGTTCGGGCGACCATCCCTGATAGGGATCATTGCCGTGCACGGTGTCTTTGTAAGGCATTTCCAACGTCATCGACACGCATCTATGCGACGGGCCAAAACGTTCGGCGAGCTGGTTTGTCGACATGGTCAGGTTGGCTTTGCCCGGTCCGGCCTTGCCATAGCCCAACTCAGTCTGGAAATCGGGCGTGCGCGCGGCGAGGCGGTTGATGAAATTGTTATATCGCGCGCCTTGATCATCGGTCCATGACGGGATGCCTTCGAACCCCGCCATGAATGCAGCGGGAATAGCCTCATCCCCATGAACATCCATCGCCCAGTGCACGCCAGTTTCATCCATGGCGTTGCGGATTCCCAGAACCTCTGGACTACGCTCCAAGCTTGGTTCGGCCCATTCGCGGTTCAGGTTTACGCCCGCAAAATTGGTACGCAAATGTCCGCGGCAGCTGCCGTCGGGATTGCAGTTGGGCACGATATGCAACCGGCATTTTTCCAGCAGCACGCGGGTGTGCGGATCGCTAAGGTCGGTGAGCATATCCAGCGCACCTTCCATCCAATATTCGGCCTGCGTTTCGCCCGGATGCTGGCGCGCATAAAGCCAGACTTGCGTTTCGCCATCCCCCATCGACAGACAATCAATCGGCTGCCCTTCAAGGCTGTGGCCCAAGCACCGGTAGCTAACGCCTTCGCATGTTGCGGCGTCGGCAATCAGATCATGGTGCCGTTCCATGCTAAAGGGCGCGAAATAGGCGAACCAGACGATGTCGCTGGCGGGCGTGTAGCGGATTGTCAGGGTGCCGCCGTCCGCGGCTTTGTCATAGCTTGTATCGGCGCGGCCCCAGTAATCGCGGTCTTCGGAAACACAGACGCGATAATCTGGCCAGCCGCCGGGATAGGCGCTGCCTTCCAAGCCCGTTATGCGCAGTTCAATTTCTTCACCCGCTGCGCACGCAACACGGAAGTGGAACCATTGCGCAAACTCCGAATCCTTATCTTTGCGAATGCCAAGGGTGGCGCTGTTGCCATCGATGGCGTGCACTAGGATGTTACCGCTGTCGAATGCAGCATTGATATCGGTGATCGGCATTTTTGGTTCGCTCTCGCAATGAAGTTTATGGAACGCGGATAGTCTCGCCAGACACGCCGGGGAAGTCCTTAAACAAAGCTTCTGCCAATTTAGAGGCAGCAATACCGGGCTGCGCGGCAGGCGAGCCCGCTTTGGCAGATTGCACCGCCGTCCCTTCCCATATCACCAGCTGGTCACTGCGCCTGATGATGCGCACCGACAATGTGGTCTGCAATTGCGCTGCCGAGCCACCACCGAGATTGATGCCAACGCCCAAGCCAATGCCCGACCCATAGCTGCCGGTTGATCCGCCGACGCCCACGGAAACCGGTGACCGGCGATCCGGACGTATCATACTCGCGCCAAAGCGTATCTCGGCAACAACGTCGCTTGTGCCGGCCTGACTGCGATAGCCGACCCGCTGCATTTCGCGCGTCACCGCCGCAACATAAGGCGAAGCCGATAGCGATCGGTCCGCCGCCGATTCGCCGGCAACATCCACCACGAAACTGCCATTGCCATAAGGCACGCCTTCGGCCGCACGGTTAAAACGCGTAACCTCGACAGGGCCAGTGGGAACGACACAGGCCGACAACAGTGAAAGCGCGAAAAGCGGAAAGATTCTTGGAGTTTTCATCATGGTCCTATCCTTAAGCGCGTCATATATCATGGCAAGCTATGTATGGGGGCTGAATCGCATAATAGCGCCGAACGCGCTTGACTTTCCGCTGCCCCACCCATAGGAGCGCGCCTTCAATTCAAGCTTTATGCATCAAAAAGACGGGTAAATCCGATGAAAGTCGTTAATTCTCTCAAGTCGCTCAAAGGCCGCCATCGTGACAACCGCGTGATTCGTCGTCGTGGCCGGACCTATGTGATCAACAAGACCCAGCCACGCTTTAAGGCGCGCCAGGGTTAATTGGCCGCTGCCTGCGCAATGCGGGCAGATGGTTGCATCAAAAGACCGCTCCGAATCTGATTCGCGGGCGGTTTTTTTGCGTCTTCAGGTGAGATATTTCCCATGACAAAGATCACCACCGTCGTGTTTGATGTCGGCAAAGTGCTGTTCGAATGGGATTTGCGGCATCTTTTTGCAAAGTTGATCGCCGACAAGGCGGAGCTGGAATATTTCGTCACGCATGTTGTTACGCCCGAATGGCACTTTCAGCATGACGCCGGTCGTCCGTTGGCAGAGATGACCGCTGAACGGATCGCTCTATATCCAAAATATGAAAACGAGATCGACGCGTACCGAACACGTTTTAACGAGACGATTCCGGGCCCTGTCACGGGCGCGCTGGAAATCGTGCACGAACTGGCCGCGGCCGCCGTCCCGCTTTTCGCGATTACCAATTTTGGCGCGGAGTTTTGGGAGATGTTCCGTCCGACCCAGCCCATATTCGACCAATTCGGAGATATTGTCGTCTCGGGCGTCGAGAAAATGGTCAAACCAGACCCTGATATCTATGCGCTTGCGCTGCGGCGCTTTGGGCTGAAGCCCGGTGAAGCGATATTCATCGATGACAATCACGACAATGTCGTCAGCGCCCGCGCCAATGGCTTTGCTGCGCATCATTTCACCGATGCAGAAACGCTGCGTCGCGAATTGGTGGAGCTCGATTTACTGGTTTAATTTTTTCGCACGCAGAGGCGCCAAGGACGCAGCGAATATATGATTTCCTCGGCGCGCTCTGCGGCTCTGCATCAACCAAAAAACATCGGCGCAAGCCCTTCCATTCAGCGCCCGTCTGTGCTTAAGCGACCGGCGAAACTTTTTATAGTCGAGGATGTAATCTCCCATGAATATCCATGAATATCAGGCCAAAGAACTGCTTGCGAAATTTGGTGTGGCTTGCCCCGCTGGTATCGCGGCGCTCAGCGTTGAAGAAGCGGTTGCGGCTGCGAAGCAATTGCCTGGTCCTCTTTATGTCGTGAAGTCGCAAATCCACGCGGGTGGACGCGGCAAGGGCAAGTTCAAGGAATTGGGTCCGGATGCAAAGGGCGGTGTTCGCCTTGCCTTCAACTTGGACGAAGTTGAATCGCATGCAAAAGAAATGCTGGGCAACACGCTGGTGACGATCCAGACCGGCCCTGAAGGCAAGCAGGTCAACCGTCTGTACATCACCGATGGCGCCGACATAAAGCAGGAATTCTACCTCGCATTGCTGGTGGACCGCGCAACCAGCCGGATTGCTATTGTTGCCTCAACCGAAGGCGGCATGAACATCGAAGACGTGGCGCATGACAGCCCAGAGAAAATTCACACCATCGTTGTTGATCCGGCAACCGGACTTCAACCACATCATGGCCGCAGCGTTGCAAAGGCGCTTGGCCTGACGGGTGATTTGGCCAAGCAGGCGCAAACTGTCCTTGCTGGTCTTTATGCCGCGTTCTTGGGCACCGATGCCGAACAGATTGAAATCAACCCGCTCGCTGTGTGCGAAGGCAAGAATGGCGACGAGCTGTTGGTGCTGGATGCCAAGGTTGCGTTTGATGGCAATGCCATGTTCCGCCACAAGGATCTCGCCGCGTTGCGCGACCTGACCGAAGAAGATCCTGCTGAAGTCGAAGCATCCGAATATGACCTTGCGTATATCAAGCTCGACGGCAACATCGGCTGCATGGTCAACGGCGCTGGTCTTGCGATGGCGACCATGGACATCATCAAGCTGAACGGCGAATTCCCCGCCAACTTCTTGGACGTCGGTGGCGGCGCTTCGAAGGAAAAGGTGACTGCGGCATTCAAGATCATTCTGAAGGACCCTGCCGTAAAGGGGATTTTGGTCAATATCTTCGGCGGCATCATGAAATGCGATATCATCGCGGACGGTATCGTTGCTGCGGCAAAGGAAGTGAACCTGTCGGTACCGCTCGTTGTCCGCCTTGAAGGCACCAATGTGCAGCAGGGCAAGGACATCCTCGCCAATAGCGGCTTGCCTATCGTATCGGCCAACGACCTTGGCGATGCAGCCGAGAAGATTGTCGCGGAAGTACGCAAAGCGGCCTAGCTAAATGGCTGATAACGCTGCCCCGAACGTCTACCGCTCCGGTTTTTTCCAGCGTCAGAATTCGACATCTGCACGGTCTGCTAGCCGGATCGTGCCATTTGTTACGGATCTGATTGCCCCAAAATCGGTGCTTGACGTCGGGTGCGGTTCTGGCGCGTGGTCGCGGGCATTTCTCGAAAATAATGTGCCGTACTTGCGCGCCAGCGACGGCGACTACGCGCGTTCAGCTTTGCTGATTGACGACGCGCATTTCACGTCGGTCAATCTCGCCAGCTTTGACGGCAACCTCGGTACCTTTGATCTCGTTGCCTGTATTGAAGTGGCGGAGCATTTGACCGCAGATCGGGCATCTGGTTTTGTCGAGCTGCTTTGCAAGCATAGTCCGGCCGTATTGTTTTCGGCTGCACCCCCGGGGCAGGGCGGCACACATCATGTGAACGAACAACCTTTGTCCTATTGGGTCGAGCATTTTGCGAAATGCGGTTATCGCCTTTTCGACATCATTCGTCCGGCATTTTGGCACGACGAGACGGTGCAATGGTGGCATCGGCAGAATATGGTCATTTTTGCAGACAAAAGTAATCAGGTCCTGATAGATACTTTGGACCAAAAACGCGATGTTACTCCAAAACTTATTGATGTCGTTCACCCCGACGCGTTTAAAGCTAAAATGCAACTATCGGCGGTTGCGGACAATGCGCTGAATCGCGTGCGTCGCCGCTTTGGAGCTTGACGTTCACGTCAACCTTAAGCATAGGCGCACCAGTTTAGGCGGGCATTCACTCGCCGTTTGAGTAGGTATGGAAGGATGAGCACATGAAGATCATCGTCCCCGTTAAGCGGGTCATTGATTATAATGTTAAGCCGCGGGTTAAGCCCGATGGTTCGGGTGTTGATTTGGCGAACGTCAAAATGAGCATGAATCCGTTTGACGAAATCGCGGTCGAAGAAGCGCTGCGTTTGCGTGAAAAGGGCGTTGCGACCGAAGTCATCGCGGTGTCGATCGGACCAGACAAGGCGCAAGAAACATTGCGGACTGCGCTCGCCATGGGCGCTGACCGCGCAATCCTGGTCGTTGCTGAAGATGTCGAGCCGCTCGCAGTTGCCAAGATTCTTGCGAAGATCATGGACGAAGAACAGCCCGGCCTCGTCATTCTTGGCAAGCAAGCGATTGACGATGACTCGAACCAGACGGGCCAAATGCTCGCTGCGTTGACCGGTCGTCCGCAGGGCACCTTTGCCAACACGGTCAACGTGTCCGGTGATGACGTGCATGTTGCGCGCGAAGTCGATGGCGGCCTGCAGACGGTAGCGTTGAAGATGCCCGCCATCATCACGACCGACCTGCGCTTGAACGAGCCACGTTATGCGTCGCTGCCGAACATCATGAAAGCAAAGTCCAAGCCACTCGCGCAGAAAACACCTGCCGATTATGGTGTGGATGTTAGCCCGCGCCTGAAGACATTGAAGGTTGTTGAACCGCCTGTGCGCAGCGCTGGTATCAAGGTTGCCGACGTCGATGCGCTGGTTGCAAAGCTCAAGGAAATAGGAGTGGCCGCATGAAGACCCTCGTTTATGCCGAACATGACAATGCATCGCTGAAGGATGCAACGCTTGCGGTCGTCACCGCTGCATCGCAAATTGGCGAAGTGCATGTCCTCGTCGCTGGATCCGGCTGCGGTGCAGTTGCCGAGCAGGCGGCAAAGATCGCTGGCGTGACCACGGTACATGTTGCTGATGATGCAGCTTATGCACAACAGCTCGCTGAAAATGTTGCGCCTTTGGTGGCATCATTGATGGCCACGCATGACGCATTTTTGGCGCCTGCCACATCGAACGGCAAGAACATCGCACCACGCGTTGCTGCCTTGCTGGATGTCATGCAAATCTCGGACATCCTCAGCGTTGAAAGCGCGGACACGTTCACGCGTCCCATCTACGCCGGCAACGCGATTGCGACTGTGCAGTCGTCCGACGCCAAGAAGGTCATCACCGTTCGTGGCACAGCCTTTGCCAAGGCCGAGGAAACTGGCGGTTCAGCTGCAATCGAAGCTGTCTCGGGCAGCGGCGATGCAGGAACGTCGACGTTCATCTCGGCAGAGATCGCCAAGCAGGAACGCCCTGAGCTTACCTCTGCCAAGATCATCGTATCCGGCGGCCGCGCACTCAAGGACTCGGCGACGTTCAGCGAAGTCATCTTGCCACTCGCGGACAAGCTTGGTGCTGGCGTTGGCGCAAGCCGCGCTGCTGTCGATGCAGGCTATGTCCCCAATGACTATCAGGTGGGCCAAACCGGCAAGATCGTTGCCCCTGAAGTCTATATCGCGGTCGGCATCTCCGGCGCGATCCAGCATCTTGCGGGCATGAAGGACTCCAAGGTCATCGTCGCCATCAACAAAGATGAAGACGCACCGATCTTCCAGGTCGCAGACATCGGCCTCGTCGGTGACCTGTTTGCGGTCGTGCCGGAGTTGGTCGGCAAGCTGTAGGCACGTTCAAACTTGAGCTTTAAAAGGGGCGGTCATAAATGGCCGCCCTTTTCTTTTGAGCAACAGAAACGCAGTATCAAAACCCGCTTAAGAAGCTGGCGAGATTTTCGCCCAAATTATCGACCGCATAGCCGCCCTCGGTCAGAACCACGGTCGGCAATCCGGTCGCGGCAATGTCTTGGGCGAGCATGGCATAATCCGATGTCTTCAGTGCGAAATTGGCGATGGGGTCACCTTCAAACGTATCTGCGCCGAAGCTGACAATCAGCAGGCCGGGGTCGAATTGGGCGATCGCTTCAAGGGCTGTCGCTTGTGCCGCGCGAAAGGCGGTCAGTGTTGTTCCTTGCGGCAATGGCAGATTCAGCGTCGAGCCTGCCCCTGCGCCTTCGCCGACTTCATCGGCATGGCCCCAGTAAAACGGGAAATCGGTCGCAGGATCTGCGTGGACAGAGGCGTAAAAGACATCGCCCCGGTCCCAGAAAATATCCTGCGTGCCGTTGCCATGGTGATAGTCAATGTCGAGAATCGCGACACTCGGGATGCCGGCGTCGCGCGCCGCTTGCGCCGCAACCGCCGCCTGATTGATGAAGCAATATCCGCCAAGATAGTCGCTACCTGCATGATGCCCCGGCGGGCGACACAAGGCGGTGGCAACGCGGTCGCCAGCCAGCACAGTATCAAGCGCCGATAAGGCCGACTGCGTACTCCAATAGGCCGAGGTCCAGCTGTCGGCGGTGAGCGGCGTAGAGCTGTCCATGCTGTAGCGACCGGCCAAGGCGTCAATACGCGTTAAGTCCAACCCGCGCCGCCGCACCACTGGCCATATATAGCCCATCACATCACCTGACCGTTCGGCGGCAACCCAACGGTCATGCGCAGTCTTTAGATATGCGATGTAGTCTGCGTCATGTACCGCCAATATCGGCGCCTCTCCATGGTCGGTGGGCCGATCCGTAGCGGGTACGCCCGCACATAGCGCCTGTGCGCGCGCGGGGGTTTCGGCATAAGGGACGAACGCCCCATTATGCAGCTCTTGAACCGGCGCATGGTCAAGCTGGCGGGGATCAAAAAACAGGCGCATCGTTCGGCATATTCCAGTTTACAGTATGCCACCGCATAGCCCGACAACATGCACTTTGCGAGAGCTTGCGCGACTCTTGCAAATGCCCGATGGTCGCACCCATGACCACTGTCGAAATTTCCGCAAATCTCCATTACCAATTGCCCAATCCGGCCGACGTCCTGCTTGTGGTGGAGGCTATTCCCATGGCGGACCAAAGGTTGCTGAAAGATCTGCTCAAGGTGAAGGGCGATTGTTCACCGCTGAAGACCATCGAGGGCATGGATGGTCTTGGCCGGCGCACCTGGCTGCATGCCGAGGGCCGTATTGATATCAGTTACACGGCGATCGTGGAGATTGACCGCGAAACGACAAATATTGCTGGGCTGGATACGCTGCCCCATTTGGAACTGCCACCTGCCTATATCCAATATCTTATGCCCAGCCGCTATTGCCCGTCCGACCGGCATGAAAACTTTGTGACGACGCGATTCGATGGCGCGACAAAGGGTGACCAGATATTGCAAATGGCCGAATGGTTGTTCGACAATATTTCCTATGCGCCGGGGTATTCGCCCATTGGCGCAACCGCCACCGACACCTTCATTTCACGGCGCGGTGTCTGCCGCGATTTCGCGCATCTTTTAATCGCTTTTGCGCGTGCGGCGGATGTCCCTGCCCGCATGGTGTCGGCATATGGCTTGGGCGTTGATCCGCCCGATTTTCACGCCGTCGTAGAGGTCTATCTTGATGGCCGATGGCACCTTGTCGACCCAACGCGGCTCGCGCCCGAGGAACATCTGGTCCGTATTGCCGTGGGCCGCGATGCAACCGACATCAGCTTTATGACGATCTTCGGCACCGCCAACATGATTTCGCAATCCGTGAACGTCAATATGCCGGACTTGCAGCTGTAGCACTGTTTGTGTTATAACGGACGTATGAACAAACCAATTAAAGTTATAAAAGTCGGCAACAGTGCCGGTATGATTCTTCCCAAAGAGATACTCGCCAAGCTGCGGGTGTCGCTTGGCGACGATCTGTATCTGACGGAAACCGCTAACGGCTTTCACCTGACCCCAAGCGACCCCGGCTTTGAGGCAAAGATGGCGTTGGCCGAAACGATCATGCGTGAAGACCGCGACATATTGCGCGTGTTGGCACAGTAAGGGCCGCAATTGCCTGCGCCCATTCGAATTGAGCCTCATTGGCTCGACGCACGTGATGCGCTTGCCATCCACGACCGGCAAATTGCCGAGCATGGCGGGATTAGCGGTGTGCGCGATTCCAACTTGCTGGATTCGGCATTAGGACGACCCGTGAACCAGTGGAATTATGGCACGGACGATCCCGCTGCACTGGCTGCGGCTTATGCTTATGGTGTTGCCCGGAACCATCCTTTTGCCGATGGCAACAAACGCACAGCATGGGTACTTGCGCGTTTGTTTTTAGCGCTCAACGGGCATGCACTAACATTCGACCCACAGGACGCGACACGCATTGTTTTGGCCCTCGCCGCCGGTGAATTGTCCGAAGAAGAGCTAACCGCCTGGTTCCGCGATCATCTTGCCTAGGGTAGCAAATCGGCGGGCTGCGTGGGCTCGCTGAGTATCTTTTCCATCCGCCGCCAGCGCTCGGCTTGATCCGGATTGCCGCGCTCGACATAACCACGCACGAGGTCTTTGCCCCAGCCATAGTTGATAACATAGCTGCGGTAATGGTCCGTAAATGCCACCGATTGTTCGGCGCGCGCGGGCGATAACAGCAGATATTTCTGAGTCAGTTCAAGTGCCTGCGCGCGGGATAATTCCCCGTCGAGATACATTTTTGCAATGGTCAGCCGCGCGCCGGATAGCATCTCGGTCATTTGCTGCATTTTCCAATATGCATCGGCAGACTTCGAATCGAGGCCAGCGAGCGGATACAGAATGTCGCGTTCGAATGCCAAGCGCTCCTGCGCCGGGAAGGCCAGATCTATGCCATAGTTGGCGCTGCCTTCGGAAAGGACGCTGGTTGGGCTATAGAGCGGGTTGACCTCATATTCGCTCCACCCTTTTGCACGCGCAAGCCGTTGTTCGACCATCAGGTTCAAAACATGGTGGCCGGGATAACCTTCATGACAACCCAGATCGACAGCGCGGCTGACGCGGATCGGAAGGTCGGTATTAATCTGGATCAGGCTTTTGTAATTGCCCTTGTAATAATTGTAACCGGACCAGGTTTTCCCCGTTACAAACTCCATATCAAAGCTCTCGCCAACAGGGAGCGCGATGTGCTGCGCGGTGCGGCGTTTGCATTCGGAGATCGCGGCATTGAATACGCGTTGCAGCCGCTCTTTGGGAATGGTGTAACGCTCGTTAAACGCATCGACCCGCGCCGCGAGTGGGCCCGTACCGGGAATCAGCGTATTAAGCCCGCTTAATATAGCGTCATAATGTTCAAGCGTCATAAGCGCCGGGACAGTCGCAAACTGGCCGTTTGCTTCATCATTAAACGCAAATTTGCGGCCCTGAAGCATTTGCAGTCTGGTATCTGCGGCCACGAGCATGCCCCGCAAGGCCAAGCCCCGGCGGCGGTCGGCATCATCCTTGATGGTCGGCAGGCTTACATCAATAGCAGCCGTAAGCTTGCGGGCTTCCGCAATGAGTTCGGTGAGCGAACGCGGATGGGCTTTCGCCGCTGCCTGTAACGATTCAGGCCCATAATAAGCATCGACATATTCGGCCTCATGCGTTCCGGCCTCAAGCGTGAGGCCGACATAATCTTGCGAGATGCTGGTTAAAGAACGCGCCGGGGCCGGCGTCGCCGAACGTGCCGCCAAGGGAACCGCGCTGCAGGCCGAAGCCAGCAACGCGACCGTGAGAATGGGATAGAAAAGCTTCATATTGCGTGTCCCGATATTTGGTTTTGGCGCGCCGCAAAGCGCAAAATGAAATAGCCCGCCATTGCAGAAACCACCGACCCCATCAAAACGCCAATTTTGACCGCGTCGGATTGTTCCGGCCCGACAAAGGCAAGGCCGCCGATAAACAGGCTCATCGTGAAACCTATCCCGCACAGCAAAGCGACGCCATAGACGTGAACCCAGCTGGCGTCCTTTGGGCGGGCAGCTATTCCGAATGTCACGGAAAGCCAGACGCTTGCGAAAATGCCGATTTGCTTGCCCAGAAACAGCCCCATGGCAATGCCAAGCGGAAGCGGCGCAGCCAGTGCAGCAAAGCTTGTGTCCGCCAACGAAACGCCAGCGTTGGCGAAGCCAAATATAGGGACAATGAAAAACGCGACAGGCTTCAACAAGGCATGTTCAAGCCGGTGTAACGCCGAATCTTCGGCATCAGGCGCTGCGATTGTCCGGTGAAACGGAATGGCAAATGCGGCCATGACACCGGCAATCGTGGCATGAACGCCAGACAGCAATGTCGCATACCAAAGCAAGGCCGCAAGGATGAGGTAGGGCCAAAGCACATGCACCCGAAAACGATTGAGCGCCATCATCGACAGCCAGATTGCGCCCGCCGCGGCCAACGCCATGATGTTCAGTTCCGCGGTGTAGAACAGCGCAATGATGGCGACCGCACCCATGTCATCGACAATCGCAACCGTCGTTAGAAACAGTTTCAAAGATGCAGGGGCGCGGCTGCCCAATAGCGCCAGCACGCCTATGGCAAATGCAATATCGGTTGCAGCCGGTATCGCCCAGCCGCGATGCAGATCTGGGTCGCCGCCCGCCACGCCCAGATATATCAGCGCCGGAACGACCATGCCCGCCGCAGCCGCAATGATGGGTAGCCGCCTATCGCTCCACGTTGACAGATGGCCGTCGACAAACTCGCGCTTAATCTCCAGCCCGACCAACAGGAAAAATATCGCCATCAGTCCATCATTTATCCATAAATGGACGGTCATCGGACCAAGTTTTTGCGTTAGTTCAGGCCCAATCACCGCGTGCACAAAATGGGCATAGCTATCGGCAAAAGGCGAATTGGCTACAAGCAGCGCCAAAGCCGCTGCAGCCATCAGCAAAATTCCACCGGCCGCTTCGCTGGAAAGAAACGCGCGCAATGCGGATTGGTCGTGGCGCTTTTGGAGCGTTTCAGTCATCGCAAGCTTTATGCCTGCCTGCATAATCGATAGCAAGCACAGCACGAAAGATTGAGCATATCCCTTGCCTTAGCGGCGGCCCTTTTGCTGATGTTACCGTGCAAGCACTCCGACCAATCGCAAAGTCGAAAAAGGACCCGCTTGCCTTTGGCGCAGAGAGTTTTTGAGGCGCGGACAGGACAATGACATGCGTATCCATGTTGCGCCAGATGCGCACGCAAACGTCAGCGGTAACATTGTGCACGAGTTTCTAAGCGCCAGCCTTTATCCTGCCGCTAAATGCCGTTAGGGTCGGTTAGTCAAACATGGATATCTATCTTCCCATAGCCAATTTGTCGGTCAATGCGCTGGTCATCATCCTGCTGGGTGGCGGCGTTGGCGTGCTGTCAGGTATGTTTGGCGTGGGCGGCGGATTCCTGACCACGCCACTGCTTATTTTCTACGGTATCCCGCCGGCTGTTGCAGCAGCGTCGGCCTCAACGCAGGTAACAGGCGCAAGCGTATCGGGTGTTTTTGCGCATATGAAACGCGGCGGTGTGGATTTCCAGATGGGCGCTGTATTGGTTTTCGGCGGCATTTTTGGCACAGCGGCGGGGGCTGCGATCTTTGAGATACTGGAAGCGCTTGGCCAGATCGATACCGTCATCAACATCCTTTACGTCGTTATGTTGGGCAGCATCGGCGGACTGATGGCAAAAGAAAGCCTGACCAGCGTCCGCGCTTCACGTGCAGGCAAACCGTTGCCTGCAGCCAAAAGGCGGCACCACCCATTGGTCGCCAATTTGCCCATGCGTTGGCGTTTCTACCGGTCGGGCCTCTATATTTCGCCACTCGCACCCCTCATATTAGGTTTTATCACTGGCATTATGACCATGCTGCTGGGCGTTGGCGGCGGTTTTATCATGGTGCCGGCCATGCTGTATTTGCTTGGTATGGGTGCGCAGGTTGTTGTGGGAACATCGCTTTTTCAGATATTGTTCGTCACCATGGCATCCACCATGATGCACAGCCTGACAACCAAGGCGGTCGATATTGTGTTGGCGGTATTCTTGCTGATTGGAAGCGTCATTGGCGCTCAAATTGGCGCACGACTGGCGCAGCGGATGCGTCCAGATTATCTACGCCTTTTCCTTGCAGTTATTGTACTGCTTGTCGCTATCCGGATGGCGCTCGGCCTTGGCTGGCGTCCGGACGAAATTTACACGTTGCAAGCCTTATGATGCGCTTGCTCGCCCTACTCCTGTTTTTGCTGCCTATGGTGGCGAGCGCCCAAAATGTGCCCAAGCTTGTGCCCGATGTATCGCAGCGCGAAATCAACATTCAATCTGGTTTCACTGGCGCTGAAATGCTGCTGTTTGGCGCGATCATTTACCCGCGCGGCGTTGCGCCGGAGGGTCAAGTTGACGTCGCCGTTGTCCTGCGCGGGCCAACGCGCTCGGTAACGCTGCGGGAAAAGCAGAATATTGCGGGCATCTGGATTAATGCGGACAGCACGGATTTCCGATCAGTCCCCGCTTATTACGCGATCGCCTCCTCGCGCCCGCTAAGCGAGATCGTCGATAGCAAAACCGCGGCCATTTACGAACTCGGCCTGGAAAGACTGCAATTGTCGCCGAGCGGTGAAGTTGATGCCGCAGAGCAAAAACGCTTTGTCGATGGCCTTGTCGATCTGAATCGCCGCAACGGTCTTTTCCGGCAGGAGGCAGGCACCGTCGAAATCACCGATCAGGTATTGTACCGCGCGCGGCTCAACATTCCGTCCAGCGTGCCTGTTGGCACATATACCGCCGAAACATTGCTCATCCGCAATGGCCGCGTCATTGTCGCGGACGATAATGTCGAAGTACGGATACGCAAAACCGGGTTTGAGCAACTGGTGACCATCTTGGCACAGGATTACGCCTTTTTCTATGGCGCTATGGCGGTGCTTGTCTCGTTGCTACTTGGCTGGTTCGCAGGATATGTTTTCCAGCGCTTATAGCCGGGGTCCGCGGTGGCCATGGCGGCCGTCATGGTAAATATATCTTTACCTTCTGTACCTATCGCTGGTCGCTTCCTTAATTCAAAGGCAGTTCGGCAATGGATATGACAGGGCATCGGCAGTTTACATCCGCAGAACCAAGTGAGCAGGGACAACAAGTGGCAAAAGCTACCCCTGCGACAAGCGATAAATCTGGCGCGGCGACATGCACCGGCGGCGTGCCTATAAACGGCCCTGCACTGCACCATATCGGCTTTGTCATGGAAGTTGCCGGATCAGGTTCTCAACTTACCCTAGATGCCAGCATATTGACGAAGCTGATGTCGCATAGCGATCCAAGCATTGCGATGGCCGGACAGGTGGGCAGCCAAATCAAGATTCGTGTTGGCAATAGCTGGCTGCTCGCAAGCATCCGAACGCAACGCATACACGAACGAGACCACGGCGTGATCATGGCGCAAGTCGACTTTCTCGGCGAAGGCAGCGAGGAACGCCTCACCGGCAAGATCTACAATTTCCGCCGCGGTGTGACGCGTTATCCCATCCCCGGCAGCGAAGTATATGCCGTGTCAAGCTTGGACATGAAGCAAATCTATACTGCAGACGCCCGAGCGCATGTTGAAATCGGCACCGTTTTCCCGACCAAGGACATTCGCGGGACGCTGTATGTAGACGCAATGCTCGGCAAGCATTTCGCGCTTTTGGGTTCGACAGGTACCGGTAAATCAACGAGTGCAGCTCTCATTCTACACAAGATCTGCGATATCGCGCCCGAAGGCCATATCGTCATGATTGATCCCCATGGCGAATATAGTGCGGCGTTCAAACATAATGGCGCGTTGTTCGACGTGCATAACCTGGCCATGCCCTATTGGATGATGAACTTTGCAGAGCATTGCGAAGTGTTCGTCACATCCACCGGCGACGACAAGCAAATTGACGCAGATATTCTCGCCCGCTGCCTGTTGCAGGCACGCGCCAAAAACCGGATGGCCGAAACCATCGGTAAGCTAACGGTAGATGCACCTATCCCCTATTTGTTGTCTGACTTGACCAACATCATCCAGAATGAAATGGGCAAGCTCGACAAGGTGACGTCGTCCGCGCCGTTCATGCGGCTGAAGAGCAAAATTGACGAACTGAAAGCTGACCCACACTATAACTTCATGTTTTCCGGAATGCTGGTCGGCGACACAATGGCCGAGTTTGTCGCCAAGATTTTCCGCATGCCATCACATGGCAAACCGATTTCGATTATCGATGTGTCCGGCGTACCCGCCGACATCACTTCGACAGTCGTCGCGGTTCTGTCCCGTCTGGTGTTTGACTTTGCCAGCTGGTCGCGCAACGAACTGCAGCGCCCAATCCTGCTCGTTTGTGAAGAAGCCCACCGGTACATTCCTTCGGATCGCGTTTCCAAAGACAGCGCAGTTCGCTCCATCCTTGAACGGATTGCCAAGGAAGGCCGTAAATATGGCGTGTCGCTTGGCCTGATTACCCAGCGTCCATCCGATTTGGCCGAAGGCGTGCTCTCGCAATGCGGCACGATCATTTCGATGCGATTGAACAACGAACGCGATCAGGCATTTGTCCGCGCAGCAATGCCGGAAGGTGCGCGTGGGTTCCTCGATGCCATCCCCGCCTTGCGTAACCGCGAATGCATCATCTGCGGCGAAGGTGTCAGCATTCCAATACGTGTCTCGCTCGATCATCTGGAATCGAAAAAACGCCCAGCATCGGAAGATCCGCTGTTCAGCCAGCTATGGCTGGAAACTGGCGGCGAACCGGAAATACTGGACCGCGTCGTACGCAGGTGGCGTGCGCAGGGCCGGTGAGGTCAGCTGTTACTTTTTGGCTGTAAACGTAGCCGGGTCAAGCAACTGCAAATCTGCCGGTGGCAAGCCGCTGCTGGCAACTGTCACTTTCATCGTACAGCGTTTGCCGACTTCGACCGGTTGCAAGACGTCATAGCTTTCCCCAGCGACAGGCGTGAACGCGACGCGATTTTCACAAGTCGCGGTGGATACGCCCACACCCGACGGAGCGGACACATCCAAGGTCGAGTTGTAGCGGTTGGTGTAGGCGGAAATTACGACTTTCTGCCCAGCGGGCACCGGCTTGCTCGCTTGTCCCTTCGTAATGACGGAGAATTTATACAGCCGTTTGCGACCAATGCAGCGGTTATCCGGGGCATAATCATAAAATTGCGCAGTGCCCGTCGCAAGTCCGGCGCCTTTGTCATAGCCTTTTTTAAGGTTTAAAGTTGCGGTCGGAACGGGTGCTTTGGCCTGTGCCGACAAGCTCACTGCAATCGCACAACATGAAATCGAAATTAACCGCTGCCTCATACCGATATCCCCCCAGAAATCCGTCATGGGCAAAATACAGTGTCCGGTGGTAGAGTCAATTTTACGCCATCTTCGTCACAAATTCGTGGACAAGTTACGAATCAGGCAACTCCCCCACTTTCCATTAAGGGGGAGAAAGGAGTGCGGCCCACAGGCCATTGCCGCCTTGCAATGTAGGATTTGATTTGAGAGCGTCATTTGGCCGGTCCGCAAGGGCTGGAGCCGCTCTTTCTCAGTGTCGAGATTGCCCGAAATCCGAAGGGCCATCGATGTCCGCTAAAGATACAAAGAATACAGTGCGGCCCAACGCATCGGTATCATTTGTATCTTTAAGCTGGTTGCGCTGCCGTTGAAAATACCAACTTAATGCCAACTACCGCCGCTCGAACGGTTTCAATCCGCGGCCCAACCGGTTGCCACCCAACGCCAGCCGGTCGCCTGACCAATCCGCAAGAAATACGGTTTCGCGATTCACGCCGGGCGCGATGCTGGCTTCGTTGGCGTTAATCGCCAGGCCAGCACTGCTTTGGGTTCGGCCTTCGGGTGCAACGGTGATAAAGGCGCTATAATTTTCCTTGCTCGCGCCTTGCACGAACACATTGCGGGCGATGTTGCCGGTTGCGCCATTGGGCAAATCAATCATGTAATTGGTTTCGCGGCCACGCGTATCGTCAAATGCGTTGTCGGTAATCGACACCTGCAACGCGCGGCTTTTGACATAATGCCCGCCATTGCCACGTTCGAAGCGGCTGTTGGTGACGGTCAGGCTGCCATAGCCGCCAATGTAAATGCTATGCGCGCAGGACAGCCCCCGATCGCAGCGACCAAGGCCGGAAAAGGTCGACTGATCGATGCGGATTGCGCCGGACCTATCCTCGGCCGTTAAGATCCCCTGTTCGCTGTTGCGAAAGATGGCGCGCGTCACCGTCAGGTCACCCTTTTCCAGCCGGATACCCGCGCCATTGGCATCAGGCACGCGCATATTTTGAAAGATGACGCCATCAATGCGTGCTGCCTGACCGCGCAGGACCAAAGCGGCCTTGCCTTCACAGGTTGCGCCATCAAATATCGTCTGGCCCGGCACTGCGGCGCGAAATGCGATGATGCCTGCTTTTTGGATAGCACATTGGCGATAGGTGCCCGGCGCGATGATGATCGTGCCTTCGCCGCTGCCTATGCCATCGACCGCTTTTTGAAGGCTGGCATAGCCACGCCCCGTCTCGCCATTGCGGAATGGGGCCGGGTTCTGGGCAAATGCCGCCACCGCGCAAATGGCGGTCAGGATAAAGAGTGCGGTGTTCTTCATGGGCATTCGTCCGTAAAATTTACCGTAGCCCTGAGCCTGTCGAAGGGCGCTTCTCAGCTGAGCGCAATCCCGAAAGACGTGCCTCGACAGGCTCAGCACTTCGGTGTTGAATTAACCCCATGCCGCACAATAAATCCAGCCGATTAACCAAGCATTGATTGGCGCGTCCCCGGGAGAGACAGTGCGCCGATCATTCGTTGAGGTTCGGCCTCAGATACTGCCGCGCCCGATCCAAATCGAGTTCACGCCGTGTGGCATAGTCCGCAACCTGATCTTCGCCAATCCGCGCAACGCCGAAATATTCCGCTTGAGGATGCCCGAAATAAAAGCCGCTGACCGCTGCGGTCGGCAACATGGCAAAGCTTTCCGTTAAGGTGATACCCGTTTTATGGGTGGCATCCAGCAGGTCGAACAATATGGGCTTCAGGCTGTGGTCCGGACATGCGGGGTAGCCCGGTGCGGGCCGGATGCCGCGATATTCCTCACGGTTGAGCGCCTCCATGGTGAACTGCTCGTCGGGCGCATAACCCCATAATGTTGTGCGGACATGCTCGTGCATCCGCTCAGCAAAGGCTTCGGCCAGACGGTCGGCGAGCGCTTTCAACATGATGTCGGAATAGTCATCAATATTGGCTTTGAACTGCGCCAAATGCGCGCCGATGCCATGGCCGGTGGTTACGGCAAAGCCGCCAATCCAGTCGCCGTCGCGGCTGATGAAATCGGCCAGGCACATGTTCGCCTTGCCTTCGCGCTTGGCGATTTGCTGCCGCAGGAACGGCAGGCGAATATGGGTCTCGGTCTTTTCGCAATAGACGACAACATCGTCGCCATCGCGCCAGCATGGCCACAGCCCAGCAACGCCCTTTGCGCGCAGCCATTTTTCACTGACGATTTTATCGAGCATCGCGTTGGCATCGGCAAACAGGCTGGTGGCACTTTCGCCAACGACTTCGTCGGTCAAAATGGCGGGGTAGTTGCCATGCAATTCCCATGCGCGGAAAAACGGCGTCCAATCGATATAATTGCGCAGATCTGCAAGGTCCCAATCATCATAGACATGCACGCCAGGCTTTAATGGCGGGGCAGGCTTCAGCGTCTCGTCAATCTCGAACGCATTGGCGCGGGCTTCATCCAGCGAAGCCAATGGCTTTGCGGTCTTGCCAGCACGGGCATCGCGGATGTGGCTATATTCGGCGCGGGTGTCAGCGACGAACTTTTCGGCCATGGTATCGCTGACCAATGTGCCTGCAACACCGACAGCGCGTGATGCATCGAGCACATGAATGACGGGGCCCGAATAGACAGGCTCGATCCGTAACGCCGTATGCGTTTTGGACGTGGTTGCGCCGCCGATCATCAACGGCATTGTCATGCCCGCCTTCTGCATTTCTTCAGCGACGGTGACCATCTCGTCCAGCGAAGGTGTGATCAGGCCCGATAGCCCGATCATGTCGGCATCATGTTCGACCGCCGCCTTCAATATTTCTGGCCACGGGACCATCACGCCCAGATCGACAATCTCAAAACCATTACATTGCAGCACAACGCCAACGATATTCTTGCCGATGTCATGCACGTCGCCCTTGACGGTGGCCATGATGATCTTGCCCTTACCCTTCGCGCCGACTTCTTTCTCGGCCTCGATATAGGGAAACAGATGCGCGACCGCTTTTTTCATGACGCGCGCCGATTTCACGACCTGCGGCAAAAACATTTTACCCGACCCGAACAAGTCGCCAACGACATTCATGCCGTCCATCAATGGGCCTTCGATAACCTCGATAGGCCTACCGCCAGCGGCCTTGATCGCAAGCCGCGCTTCTTCGGTGTCATCGACAATATGCGCATCGATGCCTTTGACCAAGGCATGCTCAAGGCGCTTCTTAACTTCCCAGCCGCGCCACTCGGCCTCCGCCTTTTCCTGCGCTACGTCGGTACCGCGATATTTCTCGGCCAGCGTGATGAGGCGCTCGGTGGCATCGGGGTCGCGGTTGAGGATTACATCTTCGCACGCCACCCGCAGTTCCGAATCAATATCGTCATAGATATCCAACTGCCCTGCGTTGACGATCGCCATGTCTAGGCCGGCAGGGATAGCATGATATAAGAATATCGAGTGCATCGCGCGGCGGACAGGTTCGTTACCGCGGAAGGAAAAGGACAGGTTGGAAAGGCCGCCCGAATAATGGGCATGCGGGCATAGGACGCGTAATTCCTTCAACGCCTCGATAAAGTCGACGCCATAATTATTATGCTCTTCAATCCCCGTTGCCACCGCAAAAATATTGGGATCGAAAATGATATCTTCGGGCGGGAAACCAATGCCGACCAGCAAGTCATAAGCACGTTTGCAGATTTCGACCTTGCGCTCTTTGGTGTCCGCCTGGCCTGTCTCGTCGAACGCCATCACGACAACAGCAGCGCCATAGGCCATGCACAGCCGCGCATGATGCAAAAAGGCTTCTTCGCCTTCTTTCATCGAAATCGAATTCACGATGGGCTTGCCCGAAACGCATTTCAGCCCCGCCTCAATGACGCTCCATTTGGAACTGTCGATCATCAACGGCACGCGCGCAATGTCTGGTTCGGCAGCAATTCGTTTGATGAACGTGGTCATCGCCTCATGCGCGTCGAGCAGACCTTCATCCATATTGATGTCGATAATCTGCGCGCCATTTTCGACCTGGTCGCGCGCGACTTCGACAGCGGCTTCATAATCGCCGGACAGAATGAGCTTCTTGAACTTGGCACTGCCGGTGACGTTCGTACGTTCACCGATGTTGACGAAACGGGAGGAGGAGGATGTCATATCTATGTTCAGCTTTAAGGAGTTCAGGCGGCCATGATGAAGGGTTCGAGGCCAGCGAGCCGCGTGACCACTTGTGGCTGCGGGATGCTGCGCGGGGCGCGGCCGTCAACGGCCTTGGCAATCGCGGCGATATGCGCAGGCGTGGTGCCGCAACAACCACCGACAATGTTGACCAGCCCGTCATCCAGCCATTGGCCAATCAGCTGCGCCGTCGTTTCGGGCAGTTCGTCATATTCGGCAAGATCATTGGGCAGGCCCGCATTGGGATAGGCCATGACAAGTGCATCGGCTTGCTTTGACAAAGCGGCCAAATGTGGACGCAATAGGTCTGCGCCGAACGAGCAATTCAACCCGATGGTAAGTGGTTTGGCGTGCCGGATCGCGGCCCAAAATGCCTCAACGGTATGCCCCGAAAGATTGCGACCGGCCATATCGGTGATCGTCATGGATATCATCAAGGGCACGTCCCTGCCCGATGCCAGTGCGGCTTCTTGCGCCGCCATGGCTGCACATTTGGCGTTTAGCGTGTCGAATATCGTTTCAATCAGCAGGAAATCTACCCCGCCTTCGATGAGCGCGTCGCATTGTTCGCGATAGACGCCTTTGAGATAATCAAAGTCGATTTCGCGATAGCCGGGGTCGTTGACGTCTGGCGACAATGACAATGTTTTGTTCGTTGGCCCAATCGAGCCCGCAACAAAGCGCCGCTTGCCGTCTTCGGCTTCTGCGGCGTCACAACAGGCGCGCGCGAGTTTTGCCGAATCGATGTTCAATTGCTGGACCAAATGTTCGCAGCCATAATCAGCCATGCTGATCTTCGTGGCGCTGAAAGTGTTGGTTTCAATCATGTCCGCCCCAGCGCTCAGATAGGCGCTATGGATGGCACCCACCACGTCAGGCCGTGTGATCGACAATAGGTCGTTATTACCCTTTTGATCGTGGGTCAGTTCCAATGAACCGCGATAGTCAGCCTCGGATAATTTATAACCCTGAATGGCCGTCCCATAGCCGCCGTCGAAGACCAAAATTTGCTTGGCCGCTCTTGCAACAAATGCCTCACGCGGGGTCATGCCGCTTGCTCCTGCGCAGCGCCAGAGGGCCGTTTTCCAAGCAAATGACAAATTGCATAAGACAGCTCGGCGCGGTTGAGCGTGTAGAAATGGAAATCGCGCACACCGCCCGCATATAATCTGCGGCACATTTCGGCTGCTACGGTGGCCGCGACAAGTTGCCGTGCAGACGGATGGTCATCCAGCCCTTCAAACAAATGCGCCATCCACACCGGAATTGCGGTGCCAGTCATAGCGGACATGCGGGTGATAGCGCCAAAATTTGAAACCGGCATGATACCCGGCACGATTTCGGCATCGACACCTGCGGCAGCGACGGCGTCGCGGAAACGGAAGAATGTTTCAGGTTCAAAGAAAAATTGTGTGATTGCCCGGCTCGCGCCGGAATCAAGCTTGCGCTTCAAAAAATCGATATCGCTTGCAGCGGACAGGGCTTCCGGGTGGGTTTCGGGATAGGCACTGACCGATATCTCAAACGGGTGGAGCTTACGCAGCCCTTCGACCAATTCCGCGGCACTGGCATAGCCGTCGCGATGCGGAACAAATTTACCGTCCGAGCCCGGTGCATCTCCGCGCAGCGCAACGATGTGCCGGACACCGGCCTCCCAATAGGCATTTGCAACGTCGGCAATTTCGCCCTTTGATGCTTCGACGCAGGTTAAATGCGCTGCGGCTGGAATATTGGTTTCGCGCGCAATGCGGGCGACGGTGTTGTGCGTCCGCTCACGCGTTGTGCCGCCAGCACCATAAGTGACCGACACAAAGCGCGGGGCAAGCGGGGCAAGCGTGACAACCGAATCCCAAAGCTGCTCTTCCATTTTTTCGGTTTTCGGCGGGAAAAATTCGAAGCTGATTTCACAATCACCGGCAAGACCGGCAAAAAGGGGCGCGGCCAGCGCCCGGCTGGCTTCCTGCATCTGTGCAAACGGGAGAATCATGCAACAATCCTTAAGTTGTTTTTCGGACGCGGGGTGGCGAACGATAGCTTTTGCCCCATCCACACTTTTACAATGAGTTCACCGGACTCAAGTGCGACCTGATGCACCATCTGCAGGCCATGTGCAGAGAACGCATTCCGCATAAATTCATCGGTAAAGCCAAGCCGGGCATGGGCATGGACGGTGCGGAGTTCTTCATGGTCATGGGCCGCGAAGTCGACGATCACGAGCCGCCCATCGTCCGCAACTGTCCGGATGGCTTCGGCAATGACTGCCTCGGGGTCTTGGGCGTAATGCAGCACTTGGTGGAAAATGACGGTGTCAAACTCACCATCGCCGACGGGGAGCATGTTGAAGTCACCCAATTTAATTTCAACCTTGCTCGCGATATCGGCGCTGAAATTCGCTATTTTTGCGCGGGCAAGCCGCAACATTTCGGGGCTATTGTCCAAAGCGACAAACCGGCTTGCGCTCTCCGCGAACAATTCAACAATGCGGCCAGTCCCTGTACCGACGTCCAATACACGGCCCAATGGCGCGCTATGCAAAATCTGCGCAATCTTCGCCTCAACTTCCGAATCGGCAACATGCAGCGATCTCAGGAAGTCCCATTCTTCTGCATGTGCCGCAAAATAGGATGCTGCCATATTCGTGCGAGCGTTGCGGACCTCGTCCAGCCGCGCCAGATCCTTTTGAAATGCCTTGGCCTGCGAAACATCCGCTTCTTTCAGCAATGAAGTGAGGCGTCCATCCTCCAAAACAGCGCCCGGCCGGAGGAAAACCCAGCTTCCTTCTTTGCGTCGCTCCAACAATCCAGCTTCATCCAATATACGGATATGCCGGGAAACGCGGGGCTGGCTTTGATCCAATATCTGCACTAACTCGCCCACCGACAGTTCAAGCCTAAGCACAAGAAAAACGATTCGAAGCCGGGTCGGGTCGGCTAGAGCCCGCATGATGTTAAGTAAATTGATCATCTCGGCATCATATAAAGAATTCTTTATATCAAGTCAATCCGCTCAAATCCCCCGTATTTTCTACCGTTCTAGTAGAGATAACTGCAATTTTGGGGCCGATCAGCTTACCGGAATAAAAAAGCGCATTGCCACCGAATTGTGAACGGGCTAGAGGGCTTTCCGCAGACATTACTGCATTCGTTGTGGTGTGCCTGTCAGGTTTTCATAAGTTTTGCTAGGGGGTTTCCCATATGAAGAAAATTGCTGTATCTCTCGTTCTTGCCGCTTCGCTCGGTTTGGCTGCTTGCTCAGGTGCTGAAGAAGCAACCACAGAAGCAACTGAAGCAACCACAGAAGCTCCTGCTGAAGCTGCTGACGCTGCTGTAGAAGGCGCTGACGCTGCTGCTCCTGCTGCAGACGCTGCTGCTCCAGCTGCAGACGCTGCCGCTGCTGCACCTGCTGCAGACGCTGCGAAAGAAGCTGCGAAGTAATATTCGCGCTTTTTAGCGAAAGCTTTTGAGAAGGGCTGTTCTGCTTGCAGGACGGCCCTTTTCTTTGTCCGCCGTAGACAAATTGGATGCCGCGCGCGGCGCTCAACCCAAAACATCGCAATAAGGCGTCAGTGCTGGTGGTATGAAGCCACGGCGCGAGATACAAATTGCATGAACGTCATCCGTTGCGGAATGGACGCGGTCGTGCTGCCCATCATCACTGCGACAGCGTAACGTGTGCCATCTGGCGCGGTCATAATCCCGATATCATTATATCCCGTGGACACCGGCGACAACACCTGTCCCGTTCCTGTCTTGTGCAAAAAGCTCCAGCCCGCAGGCACGCCAGCCTTCAACCGGTTAGGGCCACTTGACGTCCGCGACATGATATCGAGCATGAGACGCGTTGAAGACGCCGACAACAGCTCGCCTTTGGCGAGCCTCGCCAATGCGCGGACAATGGCTTGCGGGCTTGCTCCATCGATTGGATCATTCAGATAGCGGTCAAGCGCAGCCTTGCGGCTCGCCAACGGCACGGCATCGCGCGCAGCATAAAAGCGCTGGCCAATTGAATATTCCTGTTTCCAGTCGAGTCCGGCAATGCCGCTTTGTAGCGCGCGTTCGCCCGGCCCAAAACGGATCGCGCCCAAATTCTTGCGTACGATAAAACTGGTTACCGCTTGCGGGCCGCCTACAGTGCGCAGCAGCGAGTCATTGGCCGTATTGTCACTCGCGCGAATGGCCTGCTCCAACAGATTGAGGACCGACACCTCAATGCTGCCATTGGCGATCACCTGATCACGAATTGGCTGATGAAAAACCGCCAGATCATCTCGCGTGATCCGTACTTTCTGGTCGAGGCGAAGCTTTCCTTGATCGACCATATCCAACACGGTGAGCGCAACCCAGGTTTTGGATACGCTTTGTTGGGGAAACAACTCATCCATCCTGCGGCCTAAAACCCACTCACCGCCATCAACGCGCATAATGGCAACACCGGTCCGCCCCGGAAACAAACGCCATTGATCTTGAATCAGATTTTCAAGGCCTAGAGGCGGCCGTCCCACTGCGGGGCGTGCGGGCGCCACAACTGCTGCAGCTGCGCGGCTTGGCGCTGGGGCTTGTGCTGTCGGCAAAGCAGGTCCCCGACGCGCTGGCGCGGATACGCACCCCGATAAAACGGACAACAGCGCCAAAGAAGCAAGGCCTGTTTGGCCAGCTTTATACACACGCTTCGTGGTCATCGAAAACATTTGAGCCATGAAGCTATCATAGATACCTCGCGGGCGATCTGTCACCGGTAAAGGTGATTTTTGCGACGAATGATTCGATGTTGTCGACGAGAGGAAAGCGCGTATTCGGGGCGCAGCTTACAATCCATTCCAGGATTTACTTGACCTAACACTCACTCCATAGTTGTCGTTGTAACATTCTAACGTGCAAGGGCGGATCATATATGGACGGCATCTTTATCGGTAAGCACGCAAACGGGCCCGAACTGCTCAACCTGAAACGGACAAATCGCCACGGCCTGATCACTGGCGCGACCGGCACCGGAAAGACCGTTACCCTGCAAGGTATCATCGAGGGATTATCCGCGGCGGGCGTACCGTCCTTTGTCGCCGATGTGAAAGGCGACTTGTCCGGCCTGGCAATGGCAGGTTCACCGCAAAGCAAAACGCATGAGATTTTTGCCGGACGCGCGGCGGAAATCGGCCAGCAAGATTGGGTATATAAGGACAATCCATCGCAATTCTGGGACCTGTTTGGCGAGCAAGGTCACCCTGTCCGGACAACGGTTTCCGAAATGGGCCCGTTGATGCTCGCACGCTTGATGGACTTGAACGAAGTCCAGGAAGGCGTTTTGACAATCGCCTTTCACGTCGCCGACAAAGATGGCTTGCTGATGCTGGATCTGGACGATCTGCAGGCGATGCTCGTAAGCTGTGGCGAGCGCGCGGACGAATTGACGCTCGAATATGGTAATATTTCCAAGCAATCGGTGGGCAGTATTCAGCGTTCGCTGCTCCAGCTGCGCGCGCAGGGCGGAGAGAATTTCTTCGGCGAACCCGCGCTAGAGCTTGAAGACCTGATCCGTTGCGACGACAGCGGTCGCGGTGTCGTCAATATCCTTGCCGCTGATAAGCTCATGTCCAGCCCAAAGCTGTATTCCACGTTTCTGTTGTGGTTGCTCTCCGAATTGTTTGAAACGCTGCCCGAAATTGGCGATCCGGAAAAACCAAAACTGGTCTTCTTTTTTGACGAAGCGCATTTGCTTTTCAATGACGCGCCAAAAGCCCTGCTTGAGAAAATTGAACAGGTCGTCCGGCTCATCCGGTCAAAGGGTGTCGGCGTGTATTTCATCACGCAAAACCCGATCGATATTCCAGATACGGTCGCAGCCCAACTCAATAACCGCATTCAGCACAAGCTGAACGCCTTTACCCCGCGCGATGAGCAGGCAGTAAAATCGGCAGCAGACACCTTCCGGCCCAATCCCAATCTTGATGTCGCACAGGTCATCACCGAACTTAAAATAGGTGAGGCTTTGGTATCTTTGCTTCAGCCTGACGGGTCGCCCTCTATTGTCCAACGTACGCTGATTAAGGCACCGGCAAGCCGCGTCGGCCCGCTAAGCCCACAAGAACGCGGCGTGATGATTACAACTGATGCGATTGGCGACAAATATGACATGCTGATCGACCGTGAATCGGCAGAGGAAATATTAGCGGCAAAAAGTGCGCAGGCCGCTGCCGCTGCCGAGGAAGCCAAATCGATGGTTGCAGCCGACAAGCAAGCCGCAGCCGCCGCAAAGGAACAGGCCAAGGCGGATGCCATTGCCGCCAGGGAATTGGCACGTCAGCAGGCTGCAGATGCGCGTGAAGCTGCGAAACCGAGCATTGCGGACAAGATGTTGCAATCGGCAGCGCGCTCCGCTGCAACATCAATTGGTCGCCAAGTGGCGGGATCGTTCGGCAAGTCCCTCGTTCGGGGAATCTTGGGAAGCCTGTTTAAATAGGCTCAGCCACGGCCTCGGTAGGGTGCAACGCCCTGATCCGGAAGCCATAAGCCCTTTGGCGGTTCCCCCGATTGCCAAAACACATCGATGGGAATTCCGCCGCGCGGATACCAATAGCCGCCGATGCGGAGCCAATGCGGCTTCATTTCGGAAAAAAGCCGCTGCCCTATGCCAACGGTGCAATCTTCGTGGAAGGCGGCATGGTTGCGGAAAGAACCAAGGAACAGCTTCAGCGACTTTGATTCAACAATGCTTTTGTCGGGCGCATAATCGATGACCAGATGTGCAAAATCGGGTTGCGCTGTGACCGGGCATAACGACGTGAACTCGGGCACGGCAAAGCGTGCGAGATACAGCGTATCGGGGCGCGGATTGGGGACATAATCCAGCTCGGCCTCTTCAGGCGTTTGGGGAAGTGCGCTTTGCGCACCCAGATACATCGGCTTTAGTTCGTCAGTCATAGCTGCGCATTTAGCCGTTTCACCACGGGAAGCAAACGGGTCATGCCTTTTCGCTCAGATATTCACTTCGCGTGCACGCAAAAACGCATTGGGCTGGGCAACGCGCGCTTGTTTCCTCAAAACCTGTATCGTGCCCCGGACATGGCCTCGCTAACACTCCGATCATGACGACATTAATTCCGGTACTCGGCGACCAACTGAGCCACGCGCTCGCGTCATTGGCGGGGCAGGACAAAGGCGCCTGTGTCATTTTGATGGCCGAACTCAACGAAGAAACGACCTATGTGCCGCACCACAAATCCAAAATGGCGTTCATATTATCGGCGATGCGCCACCATGCCGAAGACCTGCGTTCAGCCGGATGGACCGTCGACTATGTGAAGCTGACCGATCCTGAAAACAGCGGCAGTTTTACCGGAGAACTCGCCCGCGCATTAGAACGCCATAACGCATCCGCCATTTGTGTCACGGAAGCTGGCGAGTGGCGGGTGAAGGCCATGCTTGATAGCTGGACCGACCGCTTTGATGTGCCCGTAGAGATACGCAGCGACGACCGCTTTTTGTGTGACCATGCCGAATTCGAAAGCTGGGCCAAGGATCGCAAGCAGCTTCGCATGGAATATTTCTATCGCGACATGCGGCGGAAATCAGGGCTGCTGATGGTTGGCGATGCACCCGTAGGCGGGCAATGGAATTTTGACGCGGAAAACCGCAAGCCGGCCAAGCGTGATCTGGCGATGCCACAACCACTGCGTTTCGCGCCGGATGATATCACGCAGAATGTTATTCAAATGGTCGAAGAAAAATTCGCGACCAATATGGGCCAGACCGCGAAATTCGGCTTTGCGGTCACGCGCGCCGACGCGTTGAAACAGCAAGCACATTTCCTGAAACATGCCCTGCCGTCCTTTGGCGATTATCAGGACGCAATGCTCACCGGCGAGCCATTTTTATGGCATTCGATTTTGTCGCCTTACATCAACACCGGATTGCTTGATCCGCTCGAATTATGCCGTGCGGTCGAAGAGCAATATCAGGCCGGCAAAGTGCCCATCAACGCGGCCGAAGGCTTTATTCGTCAGGTCATTGGTTGGCGCGAATATGTGCGCGGCATTTATTGGCATGCTGGTCCGCAATATGTGGAGAACAATGCCCTTGGCGCCGCACGGCCGCTGCCGGAGTTCTATTGGACCGGCAAAACCGACATGCATTGCCTATCGCAAACAGTCGATCAGACGATCGCATATTCCTACGCCCATCATATCCAGCGGCTAATGATTACAGGCAATTTCGCCCTGCTGGCGGGCATCAACCCGGTCGAAGTGCATATATGGTATCTCGCCGTTTATGCCGACGCTTATGAATGGGTCGAATTGCCAAACAGCCTTGGCATGAGCCAGTTTGCAGACGGCGGCATGCTCGCGTCAAAACCCTATGCGGCCAGTGGCGCCTATATCAACCGCATGTCGGATTATTGCTCCAGCTGCCGTTATGATGTGAAACAAAGAACTGGGCCCAAGGCGTGTCCGTTCAATGCGCTCTATTGGGAATTTATTGCGCGTAACGAAGATAGACTGCGCAAAAACCCGCGCATGGCTATGCCATATAAAAACTGGGACCGTATGGCGCAGGCCGATAAAGTTGCGCTTCGTGGTCAGGCACAGCAATTTCTCGAAACGCTTGGCTAGTTTGGAAAAGCTGCTTATCTTGCGGCGCACCAGAATCAAAAATAGCGGGCAAGGACAAAAAAATGGAATTCGTAGTAAGCACCGAATGGTTGGCGAACGAAATCGGCGCGTCTGATTTGCGCGTGGTAGATGCCACCTGGTTCATGCCGGATGCCGGCCGCAATGCGCAGGCCGAATATGAAGGTGGCCATATTCCCGGTGCTGTTTTCATGGACTTACAAGAGCTCGCCGACGCAAACAGCAGCCTGCCCAATACATTGCCACCGCCGGAGAAATTTGCCAGCCGCATGCAATCGCTGGGCCTT
Source organism: Sphingomonadaceae bacterium PASS1 (assembly GCA_002255985.1). Lineage (GTDB taxonomy): Bacteria > Pseudomonadota > Alphaproteobacteria > Sphingomonadales > Sphingomonadaceae > Sphingorhabdus_B. Next base: position 13,406 of record NKIR01000016.1, on the reverse strand, counting down.
GGCGACGGCAGCCGTATCGTGGTCTACGACGACAGCCCGTTCAAATCGGCAACGCGCGCATGGTGGATGCTGACCTTATTTGGCGCGCATGATGTTGCGATCCTCGATGGCGGCATTGCAAAATGGAAAGCCGAAGGCCGCGCGCTCGAAACCGGCAAGCCTGCGTTGCGCCACCGCCACTTCACTGTCTGGAAAGACGACAAGGCCGTGCGCAACAAAGCAGACATGCTCGCCAATCTGCACAGCAAGGAAGCCGATGTCGTGGATGCCCGTGGCGCAGGACGATTTACCGGCGAAGAAGCTGAACCGCGGCCTGACATGGCTTCGGGTCACATCCCCGGCAGCCGCAACTTGCCCTTTGGCAATCTTTATAATGCCGACGGTACTTGGAAGCGCGGCGATGCATTGACCCAAGCCTTTACCGATGCGGGCGTTGATTTGAACAAACCCATGATCACAACCTGCGGCTCTGGAATGACCGCAGCTGTTGTTCTGTTCGGCGCGCGCCTGACCGGCAAATCGGACGTTGCCTTATATGATGGCAGCTGGTCCGAATGGGGCTTGGACAAGGATACTCCCAAGGCACAGGGTGCGGCTTGAGTTCCAAAAAGCCCCAAAAGCCAGCTACCAAAACAGTCACTGCAGGGCGCAAAGCTTCACTCACGGGCCCAGTCGTGAACGTGCCTGTTTGGCGAGCCAGCACACATTTATATGAAAATGTGGCTGAACTGGAGGCGGGCAAAGGGCGCAACGAAGACGGCCGCTTTTTCTACGGCCGTCGTGGTTCGCCGACGCAATGGTCCCTCGCCGACGCGCTGACCGAGATGGAGCCTGGCGCACATGGGACCATGCTGTACCCGTCTGGTGTTGCCGCGATTGCTTGTTCCCTGCTGTCGGTCCTCAAGGCGGGTGACATCTTGCTGATGACCGACAATGCTTATGACCCGAGTCGGTCTTTGGCTGACGGGTTTCTGAAGCGTTTTGGGGTACAGACCCGATATTTTGACCCACGCACCACCGATTACGATGCGCTATTTTGCGATCGCACGCGGGCCATATTGCTGGAATCACCTGGCAGCCTGACGTTTGAAATGCAGGACATTCCTGCAATCTGCGCCGCTGCGAAAAAACACAATGTCGTCACCCTTCTCGATAACACATGGGCAACATCCTATTTCCATACCGCGCTCGACAAGGGCATCGATATGGCAATTTTGTCGTGCACCAAATATATTGTCGGCCATAGCGACGTGATGATGGGCAGTGTGACCACGCACGATAAGCTATGGACGAAATTACGCCAAACCGCGCAGCAACTTGGCCAGACTGTTTCACCCGACGATGCCTATCTTGCAAGCCGCGGCCTACGGACATTGTCGGTGCGGATGAAGGCGCATGAGGCTTCTGCGTTACATATTGCGCAATGGCTGCAGACACGGGCCGATGTCGCGGCCGTTTTCCATCCCGCTTTGCCCGATTGCCCGGGACACGATATTTGGAAACGCGACTTTACCGGATCATCAGGATTATTTTCATTCATCCACACGGGCGACACTGCAACCGCAGCCGCCTTTGTCGACGCGCTGGAACTGTTTGGCATTGGCTATAGCTGGGGCGGGTTTGAAAGCTTGGCCCTGCCCGTGCAGCCCGAAAAATACCGGTCAGTCGTGGCGTGGGATAAGCCCGGCACGCTTATCCGCCTGCAAATCGGGCTTGAGGACACAGATGACCTTATCGCCGACCTTGGCCGAGCCTTTGAAGTGGCCCGAACCCAACGCTAGCTATTAGCGTGTCGGCTGCGGCACTTCGCCTGAATAATCGTAAAAGCCACGTTTCGTTTTGCGTCCGAACCAGCCAGCCTCAACATATTTTTGCAGCAATGGCGCTGGCCGGAATTTCGGATCGCCTGTCGATTGAAACAGCACATTTGTGATTTCAAGGCAGGTATCGAGGCCAATGAAATCAGCCAGCGTCAGTGGCCCCATCGGATGGTTGAGCCCCAATTGGCACGCCATGTCGATATCGCGAATAGTGGCAACGCCTTCACCCAGCGCGAAACATGCTTCGTTGATCATCGGCATCAGCACGCGATTAACGATGAAGCCGGGGGCATCATTTGCAAACACCAATTGCTTGCCCAATGCATCGCCATATTGGCGAACGACATCGACAGTCGCATCGGTCGTCGCCAATCCGCGGATGATTTCAATGAGGCCCATGATGGGAACAGGGTTGAAGAAATGTACCCCGATGAAACGCTGTGGATCGGGTGATGATTGCGCAAGTCGCGTGATCGGAATGGATGACGTATTGGACGCCAACACAGCCTGATCGCCCATTACCGAGCCCACCGATTCAAATATCTTGCGCTTGATTTCTTCCCGCTCCGTCGCGGCCTCGATGATCAGCCCAGCATCGGCCATCGGTTCATAGCTGGCAACCGGTTCTATGCGTAACAACAGCGTCTCTGCGTCGCCCGCTGCCATTTTTTCTTTGGCGACCAGACGGCTCAGGGCCTTGGCGATGCCGGCCTTGCCTTCTTCCGCCTTCGCCAGATCAAGGTCAGACAAATAGACATGATAGCCAGCGCCAGCACTGACCTGTGCGATGCCCGCACCCATTTGACCTGCTCCGATAACGCCGACTGCACGCATTTGCCGCTCCCTGTAAAACCAATTAGTGGCCCCTAGCGAATGATGGGTGAAAGGGCCAGCTTCCTCCCACCAAAAAGACGTTGGCACGCGTCGCAATGCTTTTTTCGCAGGGGCGATAGGCCCTGTGCAGTTTGTCAGGCCGTGACTTTGCAGCAAGCTGGGGCTGGCAATTGAACGCAAATCCGCTTAAGCGCGGCGCCAATGCGCATTCTTTCGGCAGGAAATTAGAACCTATGTCCACTCCCTCTCGTATCGCCCCGCTTAAGGTGGGTCTGGCTGGTCTCGGCACCGTAGGAAGTGGCGTCATCCGCCTTCTTGAAGAAAATAGCGCCTTGATCGCACGCCGCGCGGGCCGCGAAATTCAGATTGTTGCCATCACCGCGCGCGACCGGACCAAAGACCGCGGCGTTGACCTGTCCGGCTATCGCTGGGTCGACGACATGGGCGAACTGGCCACCGCAGAGGATGTCGATGTCGTCGTTGAACTTGTCGGCGGGGCTGATGGTCCAGCGCTTACATTGGCGCGCGAAACGCTGACGAACGGACGGGCTTTGGTAACAGCCAACAAAGCCATGGTCGCCCATCACGGCGCTGAGCTGGCGGCTCTGGCCGAAAGCAAGCAAGCCGCGCTCAAATTTGAAGCTGCCGTCGCTGGCGGTATTCCGGTAATTCAGGGCTTGCGCGACGGTGCCGCCGCCAACCGGATCGATCGCGTATATGGCATCCTGAATGGGACCTGCAATTTCATCCTATCGACGATGGAGCGTGATGGGCTCGATTTTGCGCAGGTGCTGTCCGACGCACAGGCAAAGGGCTTTGCCGAATCCGATCCTTCGTTCGATATCGACGGCATTGACGCTGCGCATAAGCTTTCCATTCTGGCCTCGCTCAGCTTTGGTTCTGTCATTGATTTTGGCGGCGTCGAAGCGCGTGGCGTTCGTAAAATACTGGCGGCCGACATCGCCCAAGCCAAGACGCTGGGTTATCGCATCCGCCTCATCGGGCTTGCAGAAATCGACGGCGACAATGGCGCAGCCAATATTTTCCAGCGCGTTGAACCATGCCTTGTCCCGCTCAGCCATCCGCTGGCGCATGTCATCGGCGCCACCAATGCTGTCGTGGCTGAAGGCAACTTCTCCGGACGGCTTTTATTCCAAGGCGCGGGCGCAGGGGACAAGCCAACGGCATCCGCTGTTGTTGCCGACCTTGTCGACATTGCGCGCAAGGAAACAGGGCCCGCCTTCTCGATGCCATCGGCAGAGCTCGAAAAATTACCACGTGCAGCATCAGCACACCGTGTCAGCAAATCCTATTTGCGTATGGTGGTCGCCGACCGCGTCGGTGTGCTCGCCGAGATTACAGCGGCGATGCGCGATGCGGGGCTTTCGATTGAAAGCCTGATCCAGACCGAAGCAGGTGACGACGGAACGGCTTTGGTAGCGATGGTCACCCATGCTGGTCCAGAGCAAGCGGTCAATGACACGCTTCAGGCACTCAAGCATTCCGACAGCTTGCTTGGCGAACCAATGGTCATGCACATTTTGGGCGCATAAGCTTATGGGGGCGGCGTGCCCTCCTGCACGACCATATCAGGTTCAGGTAGACCTTTGAGGATTTCCTCCAGCGGAATGGCTGGCGGTGGTACATAGCCAAAGCCCATGCCGACACCCTTCATGTAAATTTTGCAGTTATTGTCGCCGCGTAAGCAGGCCGCTGCTCTTTTGCTCGACACCGCTTCGCCGATCCGGATGCGGTCTTCATCCGGCGCACCACGGTCGCGAAAAATACGCTGGCTTTTGTTGTCGGAATTCTCGCCACATACGACGATTTCGTCATTCTGCGGATATTTCACACAGCCTTCTTCGTCGACGGCAACCAATTTGCGCGCGCGTTCAATGCTTGCCGCAACGCCATCTTCATTCGTAGATGGTTGTGCCGCGGCGGACGTCAAAAAGATGTGCGCAGCGAAAATGGCGACAACTAATCTCGACATTTGGCGCGACCTTCCCTATCGGAAGCTAACTCCCAAAATGCCATTCCATTTGGGGTGTGGACTTCGCACCCTGACTTTCAAATAGCTAGGAAAATACGATGACTGCAGCAAGCCAAATACTCGACCGCGTGCTTGTCTTGGAAATGGTCCGCGTGACCGAAGCCGCGGCGATTGCCGCAGCCAAGCTCATCGGACGTGGCGATGAAAAGGCAGCAGATGCCGCAGCTGTGGAAGCCATGCGCGCGGCGCTCAACGAATTATATATGGATGGCACGGTTGTCATAGGCGAAGGCGAACGCGACGAAGCGCCCATGCTGTTTATTGGCGAAAAAGTCGGCTCCGCCATCGGCACTGGCCCACGCATCGACATCGCGCTCGATCCGCTTGAGGGCACAACGATTACCGCAAAGGCCGGTCCCAATGCGCTTGCTGTGCTGGCAGTTGCCGAAGAGGGCAATCTTCTCAATGCACCCGATGTGTACATGGACAAGATTGCGGTTGGCCCTGGTTACTCGCCCAACATCGTCAACCTCGACAAAACGGTTGCTGAAAATGTGCATGCAGTTGCCAAGGAAAAGGGTGTAGCTCCAGGCGAACTCATAGTTTGCGTACTCGACCGCCCGCGTCATGAAAAGTTGATCGCCGAGCTGCGGGCGCTGGGTTGTGGCGTGATGCTGATCCCCGATGGCGACGTTGCGGGTGTCATCGCAACAACCAATCCCGATACCACGGTCGACATCTATATGGGCAGCGGCGGTGCGCCAGAAGGTGTGCTGGCGGCAGCGGCCCTGCGCTGTGTCGGCGGCCAGTTCAAAGGCCGCCTGCTGTTCCGCAACGACGATGAACGGTCGCGCGCGCGCAAATGGGGCATCGAGGATCTCGACAAGATTTACGATCTGGAAGAGCTGGCAAAGGGCGACTGCATCTTTGCAGCAACTGGTGTCACCGAAGGTTCGTTGCTCGCTGGCGTCAAAACTTTACGCGATGGGCGGGTCACCACAGAAACCGTCGTGATGCGCGCATCATCAGGCACAGTGCGCTGGGTCAAGAGTGAGCATCGCAAGGCTGGCCATCTCGGCTGAACCAACTGACCGGATTGGTCAGAAAAATTCGCAAACGTTCGCTTTGCGACGGTCTGCAGCGATGCGCGCCTTCGTTATCGGGTGATCAGTAAATACCCATCAGCAACCCCGTTGCGATCTGTTCACCGAGGTCCGCTGCCGCCCGTTGATCGGCCTCATTTATGGTCTTTGGTGCCAAAATCGCTTGTGACGTCTGTGCATGGGTGCAGACGATCCTGCTCTCCGCAATCTGCCGCAAGCGCCATCCCGTCGCGATGCGCTCCGCCTGCGCCACAGCATTGCGTCCGTCCGATCCGGCGCACACGATCATCGCATATGGCCGCCCGTTCAGCGCGCCAAGGCATGGGTAATAACAACGGTCAAAAAAGCTTTTCATGCCGCCGCTGATGGCCGCGAGGTTTTCGGGGAACGCGAACAGATATCCGTCCGCCGCTATAACCTGTGCAGCGCCTGCATCTGCTGCATTGACCAATTGGACATCGACACCCTGCGCACGGCAGGCACCGTCATAGGCAGCGCGGGCCAACGCCTCGGACCCGCCCGTCATACTGTGCCAGATTATCAACAATTGCCGCATCGATGCTTGCTAGCACCGCTGGTGCGACATAGGGAAGCGGGATGAAGCCCGTACTCGACATTAAAAGTTCCGTTCTTGAGCAAGCCTGGCATTGGCGCGGCGGTGGCACCGATGGGCGTGATCCGGATTTCCAGCCTGACGATCTGGTGACCCAGTTGCTTATGGCCCGCGGCGTCGACAGGGATGATATCGAACGACACCGTAACCCGACCATTCGCAACTTCATGCCTGACCCATCGATATTCCAGGATATGGAACATGCGGCGCTGCGATTGGCGCAAGCGGTCGAGGCGGGCGAGCAGATCACTGTCTATGGGGACTATGACGTCGATGGCGCGACCAGTGCCGCGTTGCTTATCCGCCTGTTGCGTATGCTGGGCCTTGATGCAGGTTATTACATCCCCGACCGGTTGATGGAGGGTTATGGCCCGTCAGGTGAAGCCCTTGTGCGTATTGGCGCAGGTGGCAGCCGCCTGATCGTGACCGTCGATTGCGGTGCAATGGCATATGATGCGCTTGCACAAGCCAAGGCCGCTGGACTTGAAGTCATCGTCGTCGACCATCACAAATGCGCCAGTGAGCTTCCGGTAGCCTTTGCGCTCGTAAACCCCAACCGTTTGGACGAAACCGACGACGCGGCCGCCCACGGGCATCTGGCCGCGGTTGGCGTGGCATTCTTGTTGGGCGCGGCGCTCATCCGGACACTGCGCACGCGTGGCCATTTCGCAACCCGCGCAGAACCAAAGATCATGGACTTGCTGGATTTGGTCGCGCTGGGCACGGTGGCGGACGTGGCGCAGCTCAGGGGACTGAACCGCGCGTTCGTTGCGCAGGGGCTAAAGGTGATGGCCGCGCGCCGCAACATTGGGCTGTCGGCGCTCATTCAGGCGAGCCGCCTGACCCGCGCACCTATTTGCTCCGACCTTGGCTTTGCCTTGGGCCCACGCATCAACGCCGGCGGCCGTGTGGGCAAGTCAGACCTTGGCGTGCGCCTGCTCACAACCGAGGACGCGGCAGAAGCGCAAGAGATTGCGCTTGAGCTCGATCGGCTAAACGAAGAACGTCGCGCGATTGAATCGGTGGTTCAGGAACAGGCCGAGGCTATGTTGGCGGGGCAGCACAACCGCGCGGTGGCGTTACTTTCGGGCGAAGGCTGGCACCCCGGCGTCATTGGCATTGTCGCGGGCCGGATTAAGGAAAAAACTGGAAAGCCTTCCATTGTCATTGCCGTGGACGAACATGGCGTCGGCAAGGGGTCGGGCCGATCGATTGCGGGGGTCGATTTGGGCGCCGCGATCATATCCGCGCGTGAGGCTGGCTTGCTTGAAGCCGGCGGCGGCCACGCCATGGCGGCGGGGCTGACCGTAGCGCGTGACAAAATCGATGCGCTGGCCGACTGGTTGGACGCGCGGCTGTCGGCAGACGTTAGCAACGCATCGGGATCCAAAGCCCTTTTGATCGACGCCATCGTCGCGCCGCGGGGCCTAAACCCGATTTTTGTCGACGCGATGGAATCCGCCGGCCCCTATGGCATGGGCTGGCCGGGGCCACGCGTGGTCACGGGGCCGCTGCGCATCATTAAGTGCGATATCGTCGGCAAAGACCATGTGCGCGCGATCGTGGCGGGCGACGACGGGCAGTCGTTCAAAGCCATGGCTTTCCGTCAGGGCGAGACCGTTTTGGGCCAGACAATGCTGCACGCAGATCGCGGGCGACGGTACTGGTTTGCGGGCCGCGCGAAGATCGACGATTGGGGCGCAACGCCAAAAGCCGAGCTTCACATCGACGACATCGCATTCGCCGACTGAATTGCGCGAACTTGGCCTTGACGAGTGCATAACGAATCCGTAAAGGCGCGGCTCGCCAAGCGATTGGCCCCTTCGTCTAGCGGTTAGGACGCGGCCCTTTCACGGCTGAAACACGGGTTCGATTCCCGTAGGGGTCACCAACTTTTTGCACGCTGTGAGCGGTGCAAGCTTGGTATTCCGGACATTTTAGAAGTTGGCGTGATGCAGTTTTTTGTTCACGCGCCCGCTGAGTGCCTGCACCTGCGCTAAACGGCTTTTACACCAGATCGTCCATTGCCACTCCAAGTGCATCAGCTAGCTTTCGGATTGTTTCAACCGAACCAGATTTCCGGCCAGCTTCGATATCAGCAATCTGAACACGATTTACACCTGACGTTTCGAACAATGCCATCTGCGTAAGACCACGAAATTCTCGCCACACACGAACGGGGCTTTCACCGACAATCAGGCGCTTGGCATATTCGGCAGGGATGAGTTCATCATCGCCACGCGTAATCGCTGCCATGGCACGGTCATAGGCGCTGAGGTCGGCCAAATCTTCAGCAGCCAGCTTTAGCGCCTTGTACTCATCAAGGGGGATCGTGATCATTTTACCCATTGCCATCTCCATCATTCGTACACGCTGCCACGAGGACCAATTTCAAGAACGGCAAGGACAACCCCGTCGTCGTTCATGATAACTCGCCAATCACCAACTCTAAGACGGATGCCTTCCCGCCCCTTCAATGCCGTAACATTGTTGGCCTGTGTTTCAGGCTCCTGTGCATATTGTTCAATCTTGGCTATGATCCGCTGAGCAGTATCGGCTGGCATTCTGCGCAGTGCCTTCAGTGCCTGTCTGGTATAGCTGATTGCCCTCATTTGCCTGAAGTAGCTCAAAGCTACATTGTAGTCAATGGCTACATTTCTGTTTGGTGGTGGTGAAGGTGTATTGGCCCAAGCACCGGGTCACGCGTTATCGGCAGTTTGCCAGTAGGGGGTGAGGGTCTTTTAACAAACATGCATAACAACCCCATGCACAGTAGAATTTAGCTGCTTGCGAATGTTGTTTAATGTCGGCAAACTTCGTTTATGCCTAAAAAATCTGCCAAAAAACCTGCAGTCAAGAAGCCCTCGCTGGAGGGCCGCCTACCTCCCTACAAACTTGCCAAATTTGAAGCGGCCGAAAGCTGCAGTAAGGCCGATATTGAGCGTGTAAAAATTCAGGAGATCATGGGTATGATCTGGATGGCGACCACAAGTAGCGAGGCAGAGCGCCATGCGTTGCTTGTCAAGGCAACCGATATGTTCAACAGCTTCAAGGTCGTAGACGTGATCGAGGGTATGCTGGCCGTGCAGATGATCGGTACGCATAACGCGATCGTTGAGTGCTTCAGGCGGGCCATGATCCCCGACCAGCGTTTAGAGGCTCAGAAGGTATATCTCTCGCAAGCGGAGCGGTTGATGGGACTTTACACGCGCCATTTAACGGCGCTCGACAAGCACCGCGGTAAGGGACAGCAAAATATCACGGTAAGGCACGTGAATGTTGCAAGCGGCGGCCAGGCCATCGTCGGAAATATTGACGCCGGACAGAACAAGGCAGCGCCTGTGGACGCGCCTCCTGCCCTTGAAAAGCCGGATGCTATCCTGCCGGCGGCTGAGTTCCAAAAAACCACCCGCAGAAAAGTGCTTAGGTGAGCGGGCGTCACCAGCGCAATTTAGGGCCAATGATGCAGGCTGCGCGCTGCGGCGCCAAGACCCGTGCAGGCACGCCCTGTCAGGCGCCGGCAACACAGGGCAAGGCGCGGTGCCGCATGCACGGCGGGGCCAAGGGCTCAGGCGCGCCAAAGGGCAATAAGAATGCGCTTAAGAACGGGCTCCATACCGCAAAAGCGATTGCGTGGCGCAAAGAGATCAACGAGCTGATGCGCAAGAGTAGAGATGTGATCGCAAAGATCTGAGCTTACGGTCGCGTGTGGCGCGACTAAGTGCGGACGCGGATCCCTGGGCCATCGTCGGGCGTGCCGATGAACTCTATACCGGCGCTCTCGAATGCCGATTTAAGCGCAGCTAAATTGGCGAACGTAGCCGACGAGATTCCATCTTGGGCTTCAATGCGCTTTATCGTGGATGTGCTTACCATCGAACGGCCCGCAAGCTCTTGCACACTCCAACGGAGAGCCGAGCGGGCGCAACGGATTTGAATACCTGAAATCATTTGACATTAGACTCATTTGATACCAAATGGCTCACATGAAGCCATACGTACTACCTAGATGCATATCAACACCAGATTGGCGCGCAGAATTCAAGCGCCTTGAGGGCGCCTATGCCCCCGCGACCATGAAGTCCTATTATACCGATGTCAGGATTTTTGAGGAGTGGTGCGTCGGAAAGGCGTTCAGCCCGTTCCCCGCAACTACCCAGACGGTGTGCGCGTTCCTTGAGGACCAAGCCGACCTCCTTACGCCGTCGAGTGTTCGGCGGCGGCTGTACGCCATCCGCAAGGCGCACCGGCTCTTAGCGCTCCCCGACCCGACGTGGGACGAGGACATTAACCTGACCCTGCGGCGGGTTCGCCGCGCGAAGGCCAATCGTCCCAAACAGGCCAAGGGCATGACGCGCGGGCATCTCGACAAATGCTTGGCCGCCCAGCCCGACAATCCGTGGGGCCTGCGCAATCAGGCCATGATATCGCTCGGCTACGACCTGCTGACGCGCCGCTCTGAATTGGTGGCACTACAGACGAGCGATATTGAATTTAGGGAGGATGATACGCTGCGGGTACTTATCCGCCGCAGCAAGGCCGATCCGTTCGGCATGGGGCGGATCGCGTTCAGCTCGAAACGTTCGGCTGATTTGATCAGCGCGTGGCTCGCGTGGCGCGGGCCGGATATTGCGCCGCTTTTTTGCGGGATTTACCAGGGGAAGCCAATTAACCGCCCGCTTGGCACCACGAAGGTGAAACTGATCATCAAGGAGGCCGCGGCCGCGGCGGGGTTCACACCGGAAGAGGTACATGCCTTTAGTGGTCACTCACTGCGTGTGGGGGCGGCTCAGGACCTACTTTGTGCAGGCTTTGATACCGCAGCCATCATGCGTGCAGGCGGATGGAAGTCGATCAACGTGCTTGGGCGCTATCTGGAGTTCGCCGAGCATAATGTGTGGAGTTGAAACGCCAACACTTGCAGCCATGACAAACTTACGAAACGCCCAAGTATATCCTGTTAGAGAATATTTTTGGTCGCGCTGGAGCGGGATCAGCTCACAGGCCTACCCTAAATCATTACACCAACCATTTTATCCGGTGTTTTTTGACGCAGATCAATGAAGCAGCGTTTCCCGCCCGTTAAACCCCACTTGCGACCCGAAGGAAATGGCTCTGCCAGCTTCTTTCCCCTGACCCCGAGATGGCCCTCCCAAGATACCATCTCGGGGTTCTTTTTATTCCCCAACCGCCCTTTAACGGATCTGCAAACTTCGGAGTTAAAGAATGATGGGTTGCGGACACAGAAGCTTTTGCGGATAGATCTAAAGAAGCAGCTAAACAAAAACGTGTTAGAACGCGTGTTTACGAGTTCGCGCATCCACAGGCGGAATACCGATCGAAGGAATCTGGGTTGAACATATTGTTGTTGCAGAACCTCGGGTTCTAACTGCAGCGAAGATCCACAATCACAGCTCTCAAATTTCCTGAAATAGCAACGTACATCTACAGGATAAAGCGAAGCGTCAAATTACTGCGCCGCTAAGATACCCGCGGGAAACAGTTCAACACATGGAGGCGCCGTCCAATTCTCATTTAAAAATTTGGCAATTTTGTCTCGTGCACTGATGCTTGGCGCAAAAATCCGAAAAACGTCCGCTTCCTCAAAATCAACATAGCGATTTTGCTCCGTGACCAGCATTCGCGCTTCTGCTTCTGCCGAAAATTCATAACCGTCAGGGTAGCGGTCGTAGGTAATAATGAGACCTGTGCGCGGGTAGTGCTGGACGGCAATTTTGCGTCTATTTTTGGCGTGGCGTGAGCGGTAGGCAAGTTTTTCCTCGCCTCACCAGGACTTCATCTGCCGCAATTTCAATCAGGTCACTATCATCACACTTGCTGGATGATACTCAGTGTTCTTTTGAGATTGTAGGCGATTGCGGTGAGGTGGATTTGAACGGCGGCTTTGGCGATGCCACGCCATCGCATTCGTCGCAGGCCATAGCTTCGTTTCCATGTCCCAAATATCTTTTCGATGCGGCCCCGTACCCGGTGGATTGGCTGGTTCCATTCCTTGAGCTTTCGCAGCGTCGCCTGTTCGTCGCGGCCCCACATGCCCGTGGCGACAATGCGCGGTACTCCGCCCTTTGCACGAACAGCATCACCGAAATGGCTACCGCGATAGGCGCTATCTGCAAATACCTCGCCGGGATCGCTGGGCAGTGCATCGGGACCAGCTCGGCCATCGTTGATATTGGCGGGCGTGATTGCAATTTCTTCGACTAACGCTGTGTCGGCATCGGCGCCGACATGTGCCTTGAAGCCGTGCACAGCAGGCTTACCCTTGTGTTTGACCCAGCGCGCATCATCATCGCCTTGGCTCGCAGACGTAATTATCGTGGCATCCACCAATGTCCCGGTCTTGACCGTGATTGCCTTGGTCTTGAGCTGCGCCGTCACGGTCGTGAACAACAGCCGGTCAAGCTGGTGAGCGATCAACGCCTTGCGAAAGCGAACGAACGCTGTCCGCTCGGGCGTCGCTTCCGTTCTTGAAAAGCCACAAAAGGCTCGAAATGAAGCGCGGTCATCGAGCGCTTCGGCGAGCTTTACGTCGGACAGATCGTACCACACCGAAAGCAGCAACGCTTTGAACATCGCCAGCGGCGGCCATGCTGGTTCGCCTTTTGCACTTGAATGAACTTGTCCAAGAATGCCCGCGATCCTGTCCCAGTCTATCAGACGGGAAAGATCATCAAGCGATGACGCACTCCCCGATGAAACCGTAAATCCAAGCCGCTCCTGACCAATTGAACGATATGCCATCTCGCACTCCTGCACCTCGACAAGGCACACAGAATCAGAAAAACAGCCCGCCGTCCAGCACTACCCGCGCACAGGTCTCAATAATACCAACCTGCAATGATCATAACCCACTGGCCCATTTGCGGTGCCCGATGGTCATAATGCGCCAAGGCTGATCTATGAGTTTGTTCCACGCCTCGCAGCTGAGGTCGACGATATTGTCGTGGGAAGTGAACACCCGGTTGGATAGCCAGTTGTCGCGCATGAACTGCCAGATATTCTCTACCGGGTTGAGTTCAGGA
>NKIR01000027.1 GCA_002255985.1 Sphingomonadaceae bacterium PASS1 | reverse complement strand
TCAGCGCCGCGCTCGCGCCATCGCAGATCTGGCTGGAGCTGGCCGCCGTCAGCAGACCATCGGGCGAGAGCAGCTTGACGCCTGCGATGGATTCCAGCGTCGCGTCAAAGCGGATGCCTTCGTCCTGCGTATGCATTGCCGGGCCGTCCGCCGTTTCGATGGCGATGGGCACGATCTCGTTCGAAAACGCGCCCGCATTGGTCGCGGCAATCGCCTTGAGGTGGCTGTTCAGCGCGAAGGCATCGAGCTGATCCTTGGAGAAGCCATGCTTCTTCACGATCATTTCCGCGCCCATGAACTGCGAGAACATGATGCCCGGATACTTCTCTTCCAGCTGCGGCGACTTGTAGTTGCCCAGCCCCTCTTTCATGTGAAAGATCGCGGTGGAGCCCATCGGCACGCGGGCGATATCCTGCGTGCCCGACATCACCGCCTGCGCGGCAAACTGGATCGCCTGCTGCGAGGAGCCGCACTGGCGGTCAATCGTCACGGCCGGGACCGAATCCGGCAGGAGCCGCGCCGCGAGGACGGCATTGCGCCCCACCTGCCCCGCCTGCTGCCCGCCTTGCGAGACGCAGCCCATGATCACGTCCTCGACAGCCGCGCCATCAATCCCCGTGCGCGCAATGATGGCATCGAGCGTCGCCGCCGAAAGATCGACCGGGTGAACCCCAGCGAGCCGCCCATTCCGCCGCCCGCCAGCGGTCCGCACTGCATCAACGATATAGGCTACAGCCATGGCAATCGACTCCCGTATGCGTTCGTTTAACTGAACGATTAAGGGGTCCGGGGGGTGGGGTCAAGGGATTGGGATGGGGCGCGGCACTTCTTGATCGCCTAGTGATCTCCGAGAATGAGCAGCCCGCTCGCGTTCGGACAGGCTCCCACATACAAAGCCCTAGGCCCAGTTTCTTATGGCTTTGTGCATAAATCATGCGTAAATCCCTCCGTAATCAGAGTCTCCACTCATTCTAGGCCCAAGCCATGCTCCTTCGCTTTACCGTCGCGAACTATCTTTCCATCCTTGATAGCCAAGAGCTGAGCCTTGTTGCGAGCAGGCTCAAGGCACCCGAAGACGCCCTACGCTTTGAGGTAGCTGGCGTATCGGTGCTGCCAAGTGCTGTGATTTATGGCCCCAATGCCTCTGGCAAATCGAACATAATTGCCGCCTTAAGCTTCATGCGCAGTGCGATCCTACATTCGCACACTCGCGGCAATCCGGAAGGCGGCGTTCCTCGCCGCCCATTCGCTCTAGACGCGAGCGCAACGGAGCGACCGTCCATACTCGAAGCCGACTTTCTCATTGATGGCATCCGCTATCAGTTTGGCTTTGAAGCCAATAATGAGCGGTTTACAAAGGAATGGCTCTATTCGTTCCCGGAGGGCAAACGCAGAAAGCTGTACGACAGGACCGATCAGAACGTTTCGTTCGGTCCAAGCATGCGAGGACCAAAGAGACTACTCTCCGAGCTTATGAGGCCGAACAGCCTTTTCCTGTCAACCGCGACACAAAATGATCACGAACAACTCTCCGAGATCAGAAAATTCTTCTCCAACATCAAGATTATTAGATCAATATCAGTTGGAGGGCATACGATAAATGATGCTCTATCGAACTCCGAAATTGATCAACGCACAATCAAATTTCTAGGCCGAGTCGGCACCGGCATCACAGGCTACCGAAAGAATTCCGAAGAAATATCCGACTCCACGCGAGCAATGATGCACGATCTCACAGCGCTTATCAAAAGACATGTTGCTGATAATGCAGGAGATGTTGATATCGAAATTAAAAACAGAGGTGATAAGAACGTAACTGTTGAGCTAGCCCACCAAACCGAAGCTGGAGAACTCTGCTATCTTGAATTGGATAGCGAAAGTGCAGGAACTCGACGCCTAATTCTACTTCTTAACGATGTCTTTCAAGCAATAGATTCTGGCGATCTTGTTGTTATCGACGAGGTCGATGCGAGCTTGCACACCTTCGCATCTGAGGCCATTCTAGCGCTCTTCGATGATCATGAAATTAACAGAAACGGCGCACAACTAATTGCAACGGTTCATGATACTAACCTTCTTACATCGACCTATCTCAGCCGCGATCAAATCTGGCTTACAGAGAAGAACGATAGAGGGGAAACTGAGATCTTCGCTCTTGCAGAGATCAGGTCACGTCCGTCCGACAACTTTGAACTTGGTTATCTACAAGGGCGATATGGAGGCACCATTGCACCTCCAAGTCGGCGCAGTTTCAAAAGTGAGATTTCGGCCCCCGCAAATTCTGATCAAGGATCGGAACTTTGACCCACCAAAATTCGCTCAAACGACGTCAAAGCCTTCGTGCGCCAAAGCGAAAGTTTGTAATATTTTGCGAAGGTGCCAATACAGAGCCCGTGTACTTTCGGGCACTACAACAATATTTTATAGGCGCAATTATTGACATCGAAATTTTAGGCGCAGCCGGCGTCCCAACTACAATAGCACGGAAAGCGGTCGCTGAAGCTGCATCAATTCGACGTAATAATCGCAAGAGAAATCAATCTTTTGGCCAACTCGATGAGGTATGGGCTGTCTTTGATCAAGACGCCCACCTCCATGTCGCGCAGGCAATTGCGCAATGTAGAGATGCTGGGGTTGGTGTTGCATATTCCAATCCGTGCTTTGAGCTATGGCTTGCATTGCACATCCAAGACTTTGATCAAGCCTGTGATCGCCACACGATCCAAAAACACCTAGAAGGTGTCTGCCCAGAATATGACCGCAACTCCGGCAAATCACCGAACTGCAATAAGTTAGTAAAATCAGTCTCAATAGCTGAAACGCGTGCAATTTCGCAGTTCCAACGCCGTATTGATGAAGGTAGTTCAATGGGACCACCATCGACAACAGTGCATCTTCTTACAATTGCGCTGAGGGAGGCAAGCGCCAGCTTTTCACGGACTTAACCCATCACCCAACCAACCGGTCCGTCCGCGCCGTCAATTCGCGCCAAAGCCCATGCCCGCCGAGCCCAGCCACACGCCGACCAAGCCGCTCTGCCCAGAAGGCGTCGCCGCCAAATTCGCTGCGCCAGCCCATCAGGCGGCGGGTCAGATGGTTGAGGGCGTATTCGATGGTGAAGCCGATGGCGCCGTGCATGCGGTGCGCGATGGGCACTGCGCGGTCCACGGCGATCCCCATGCGCAGCTTGGCCGCCGCGATCTCGAAGCTGGCGTGGCCATAATCCAGCGCCGCCGCGCAGGCTGCGGCTGAGGCGTCGACGGCTGCGGCTTCCTCGGAAAACTCGGCCATCGCCTGCTGCACCGCCTGAAACTTCGCCAGCGCCCGGCCAAACTGCACGCGGGTGTTCACGTGATCGATGGCGAGCGTGAACGCCGCCTCCAGCGCGCCCGAGGCTTGCGCCACGCGGGCAAATGCACCCAGCGCCAGCAGATCGATATCGCACGCGCCGCCATCCACATGCACCACCGCCGCAGCATGGCGGCCATAAGGCACACGGGCTCCGGGCGCGGCGATGGAAATCAGGCCCTCTGGCGCGGCAATCCCCGCCTTCGCCAGCAGGTAATGCGCGATCACCGGCTCGGCCAGCGGCGCGGCCAGCGCGTTCAGCCCCGCAAGGCGCAGCACGGCGAGCACATCGCCCCAGTCCCCGCCAAAGCCGCCCGCATCCTCGGGCACCAGCAGCGTGGAAAAGCCTGCCTCGGCCACTTGCGGCCAGGCTTCGGCAAAGGGCTTGCCGGAAAGATCGGCGAACAGGCCAGCGGCCATATCGGTGAGCAGAGTACGATTGTCGCTCATCA
>NKIR01000026.1 GCA_002255985.1 Sphingomonadaceae bacterium PASS1 | reverse complement strand
TGCGCGCCCTTGCTCACAGGATCATCACACGGGATTATCATAGGAGTAGCGCCCTCAGCCCCAATCAGGTCGCGCAAACTCCACGCTGGGCATCACCCACGCAAGGTGGGGGCAGAACAGCGCTTACTCTTCAAGGGACACCCAATCACGTAGTGACGATTGAAGTTTCGCGTAGTCGCCATAGCCCATGAAAATCCATTTTCGATAATTTGAGGATCGTTATGTCCTATTTATCCAATGGAAATATTCGAGAACCTCAGACCCGCTCGGCAAAAGGACACACTGCATTGATGGTCGACATGAGATCGATCACGCCTTTAGCATTGGCGATGAAGGCATCCATTTCGAGGGATGGAAACTGCCGTGTGAGTTTTTCCAGAGCTTCAAACACATCGGGAGTCGGCGGGCATTTCTTAGGCGCAAAGGGCTTGCGGGCGGCGTTCTCGATGTCAGCCCGTTTTGCTGGAATACCCGCATCGGACAGAATCGAGGCAAACTCAGCGTTGCTTATACCCTGCTGCTGCCAGACTAACCCAGCCTTCGAATGACGCCATGCGGCTCCCAGCGATTGGCGCAGACGATTCAGGTCACCGCCGTCACGCCGCATATACCGGCTATCAGCTTTACCCAAAGCCGACTGCGACATGACGTACGTGGCAAACCGCCGGTAGTCGGCAAGGGATTTCAGGCAAAACGGAGTCTGGATGGCAAACTCCTCCCAGTACCGGCGCATCAGGATAAACTCATCAACGGTAGCCCAAGGTTCGGTTGAAAATGCCACATGATCGGGTGATGTGGATTGCACAGCCGAACGCGGTTTGCGCTTCCAGTCGAATTCCATGCTCAGCCGCTTGGTCAGACTTTTGTCCACCAGGTCGGCATCGAAGGTCACGATATCGCGGACACCGGTTTTCAGCCGTAGCGTCACCTGATCATAGGGAGAGCGGCCAAGGAACAGGCGAACGATCTCAGCATTTTCAAGCGCCGTGTCTTCGATGAACTCCGGCAGACGGATACCGCCCTTGGCGAGCACAACATTCTTTGAACCGCCGTTAGGGTCGAGGCCGGGTTTGAGGGTCGCCTGACCTCTCGTGCGCCAACCGAGAGGCTGCCGCACCCTGTGTTTGATCTCCAATACGGTCGGATCACCTGTGAGCATCGAGCGGCTTTGACGATAGAGGGCGATGATCGGGCCGCCCGACGCATCATCAATCTCCGCCTGTGTCGCATTGGTCAAAAAGCCATCTGTGGTGCAGCTGAAAACGCAAACACGTTCCGGCAACCCGTTCATGATTTCACCCAATGCGGCGCGCACGAATGACGTGATGAACGAAGCGAAGTAGGGATTGGTGATCTTGCTAGGTGGCAGGGGCTTGGTTGTCCGATCCCTTAGATCGAAGGCCCGCTTCTCTCTCAGGCCCTGTGCGGTCTTGCCGTAGGAGGCGTTGCTGAGCTCCTTCCAAAAAAGATTCTCCAACGAACCTTTTGGAAAGGAAGAACGTTTGCCGATGCAATCAGCAATGAAATCACCGAACACGGCCTCGTCTGCGCCATATGGAACGACAACTCCGTGCCTGATTTTGAGCTTGGCACCGAGAGCATGCGCCAAAGCGATCTCAGGGGCGGCGCAATCGCTGATCCCCGTGCGCGGGAACACAAGTCCGTTATCGGTTCGCACCGGCATCGTTGGAAAACGAACATGCTCAGGGAACTCGAATTCGACATTGGCGATGCCCAGCGTGTCAGGCTTAAAGTCAGCTATGCGAGTCGTGACGAACGTGTTTTTCCAGTCAGGCTTACGGATCAGCGCCATTGCTGTCGGGTATGCGCTGGAAAGATCGTAATCGGTCCAGTCATCCTCAAAGGCAGGGCCAAACCAGAACTGCTCATTGCGCCCGCCATGATAGCATTCTGTGGCAAGTGGGACATGCCATGAGACCTCTGGCAGATCGACCACGCGCTTACGGTTTTCGAAATAACCTAGCCGCTTATTGAACTGCCTCTCCCAGAGCACCTCCTTGCCAAGCACGTCATGCGGATACGCCTTCCCGGACCGTTCCCATGATTTCCATAGCAGATTGACACCAATGGAAGTGAGCGTGGCTGGCAACTTCACTGTGCCGAGCAAGGCCCTGCTCTGCTCGATCACCCGGTCAGCGTAGCGAACGCAGATCACCGCATCATTGAGAGCATATTTCTCAAAAAGCTCGGGATTCTCAGCGAGGAGAACGTCCATATTCTCCTTGTAGAATTGATCCTTGGCCGGGTCTGGATCGAGCTCAATCTTCGGCTGTCCGACGAGTTCACCAAGAGCTTTCAAACCCTTCGATGCCGCAGGTGTTAGCAGCATTGTGTCTCGCAGCAGAACTTTCAGCGGAACCGTACTGCCATCGGCACATGGAATATCGACCGCTATGTGACCATCAATCGACAGGAACGTGTTGCGAACGCTCGACATCATCTGGGTGAGATTTTGGAAATCCGATAAGGCTGGAACATCGGCTCTGGTGAAATGGCCCACGAGATAGAGCGCTTGTGGGACCGCCTTGACCGCCCCCGTCGAAACCCCTTTCCAAATGGCGAAGGTAAGAATCTCAGACAGAGAAAGGCGGTTGTCGACGGAGCCATCGGCCGGATAGCAGATGCCGCCCCACTCCCGGCTATCGGCCACACTGGGATCGTAGACCTTGCAATGGACCTGATAGGATAAGATTGAATTGCGCCCGAGACCCGCCTCTAGGCCTTGACGATCAAATGCATCTGACGGCGTCTTGTATTCGGTATCAAATCCAACTACGAGAAATGGGAATCCTTTGGACTTAATGCCTCCGTAAAAGTTCCCACTCTCTACCCATATAGGACTTTTACTGAGCATTTAGTAAAAATCCTTATTAGCTGAATATTATATGTATTTAATAAATACATGAAATAAGGGATTATTTGATACAAAATACGCGTGTAATTATTTAATTATAATAAAATGATTATAAATCATCTATTTTGTCTACAAACTCTATATACGCTCCATTTGGGTCACGGACCAAATCTAGTGCCACGTAGTCACTAAGATTGTTATCAACCATTTCGTCATGATCGAACTCAAATGACGTTTCATTTGCCGTCACGCCTTGAATAAAAATCATAACCATATGCCAGCCCGACCCTTCATGTGCATATCGCACAAGCAGATCCCGGTAAAAATTATGAATTTCGGTTCCATCTGCGAGAGCTAATTGCAGTTTCTTTACTTTTTCTTTCGTGCCTTTAGCTGTCGCCAACGCGTTTACCGCAGTCTCTACTTCTAAACTATTGCTTTCATACGAATCATCTAGCTCTTTTTGCTCCTGTGATTCAGAGTTCTCGATAATACCTCGCAATTTAATTACAGCCACACAAGCCTCCTCATTAAAAAACTGAATTTACGAAATCATTAACTGATTTATGCTTAAATTTTAGATCCTTTCCGCTGTAAAAATCGAGAAAATCGGTGCGCGTTAGCGTGCCAGTTTCGAGGAATTTTTTAAGATATGAGCGGCAAAAATCCAAGGATAGCCGCCCCTGCTCCAGCCGATCGATAACCTCTTGGGATTTCTTGATTCCATCCTCGACCAAAGAACGGATGCCGGCGAGACGATTGGCGTCGGCAATAATTCGCTCTATTAGGATCAACAGGAGGTCATGCTCGATCTCAAGTGAAGGATTAGCAGAAGCCAAGTCACGGGCGAGCAAATAAGCCAAGCCAAGGTTTTGATAGTCACCACGTAAGCTGTCTACGATAACAATGAAGCCATATTTTGGCCGGAATGAGATGCTTCCGACGAAATTCAACAAGGCAGGTGCAACCGATGACTTATCGAAAACAATGATAGCTTGGTGGCAATCGCGATTTGCCTGTGCCTCTATGAGCTGACTCAGCGCTGTATCGAATTTCTTGCCGTACCAATCGACGTCTTCAATCTCCCCGAGCCGGATGGATTTGTCGAACTTACACTCGATAACGACCCTTCGGGCTTCATCGCCATCCACACGGCAAAGAAGGTCGCCGGTCTTGTTTTTCGTAATGACGCCGGTACTGTTGCCAGTTAGATCGATTTCGTCGGCATGGCTGTGGGAATCGACCAGATCAACCAGATAGTCGCGGACGTGAAGCTCGGCTTCGGCACCTTTAACCGTGCTTTTGGCAAAAAGCTCGGACTTCATTTCATACATCATTTTCAGGGTTTCGAGCTCGGTGCCCAACTCGTTGTTGGTGCGCGCCATGAAGGCGGCGAGGCGGTCTTGCCTGAGCGCTAAGACGCCGATGTACAGGGCTTTGAGGAACTCAGCGTCACGCTGATCGGCTGGGAGCTTGTCAAAATGCTCAAAAGCCAGATCGTTTTCGATTTCGAGGCTGGTGACTTCGATTCGACGAAGACCTTGGTTCAGCTTGATGTGTGACATCCGTGTACCCCCGCGAGAGATTATCACCGAAGTGGTGTCACTCTGCAATGAGGAATAGATTCACGTATGAGGCTCCTTGGGTTGGACAGCGAGCTACGCCATACTCAAGCCCCGGAATCCCGAGCTTCACCACAAAAACAGTTTATACCTGTTTACACCTTTTGGAGGAGCGTTCACCAAGCACTGAAATTTCATTTTATTCATGAAAATCAATGCTTTGGTGGTGAGCCCTGCTGGGTTCGAACCAGCGACCTACTGATTAAAAGTCAGTTGCTCTACCGACTGAGCTAAGGGCCCACACGCAATCGGGATGCGACGCACCTACGGACCGCGCGG
>NKIR01000015.1 GCA_002255985.1 Sphingomonadaceae bacterium PASS1 | reverse complement strand
CCGCTTGCGCGGACGGCTTTGAGTGTTTCGTGTTCATCTTCGTTCCTTACAGTCACTACGATGAACCCAAAACACTCTCCTATTTTATGCAGCCAGTGTGTCTATTGAATGCTGACGGGGGACACATGACGCAGCCAACTGGTGATGATCCTTCACAGACCCTGATGCGCCAGATTATTGGCATTTTCGACGAATATACATCTCGCGAGAACGGCAAGAACGTTACGCGTGCGATGCGCGAGAATGCAAAGCAAGGCTTTTGGAATGGCG
Organism: Sphingomonadaceae bacterium PASS1; assembly: GCA_002255985.1. Lineage (GTDB taxonomy): Bacteria > Pseudomonadota > Alphaproteobacteria > Sphingomonadales > Sphingomonadaceae > Sphingorhabdus_B. Next base: position 67,127 of record NKIR01000015.1, on the reverse strand, counting down.
CTAAGCCGCCGCTTGGATATCGCATCTGCGACGTAGAGCTGCGCGGAGCCAAAATGAAAAAGGGTTTGGAGGTTGACCCTGTTGATGCCGAGACCGTCCGTCTGATATTCCGGCTTTACGCCGAAGGAGACGGACAGAGCGGCCCCATTGGTGTAAAAAAAGTAACCGAATGGTTGAACTCCAACGGCTACCGAACCCGTGTTGGTGCTACGTTTGGCATAGGACCGGTTCACGGCATTCTGACCAATAAATGCTACGCAACAGGCAAGTGGCCCTACGGTGTGAAAAACTTCCAGACCAAACAAAAGCACGACCCCAGCACAGTGATCGAGATAAACATCCCGACCATTGTACCCATGGAATTGTTCGAGCAGGTACAACGACGGCTTTCAATCAATAACCCGAAGGTTACGCCGCCACGTGTGGTCAACGGACCAACATTGCTGGCTGGCCTTGCTGTATGCGCTTCATGCGGCTCAGGCATGACCAAATCGGGGACGCGTCGTCGCGGCAAAATATACAGCTATTATAGCTGCGCTGGCTGTAAGCTCCGCGGTCGGTCTGTTTGTAAGGGTGGCAACATACCGCTTGAAAAGCTGGATGGTCTAATTCTGGACAATGTGACCCAGCAGCTATTTAATCCTGAGCGGATGGCCATAATTCTTGGGGCGCTCGTGAAGCGGACAAATACCAAAGATGCTGCTCTAGATGATCGGCGGAACCGGCTACAAGCCGAACGCAAGGACAAACAAGAGAAGCTTGCGCGTCTTTACCGCGCCATCGAAGACGGCATTGTCGAGCTCGACGACGACCTCAAGGTGCGAATCGCAACCATCAAGCAAGAACGCGACATCGTTCAAACCTCGCTTGATCGGATCCACGTGCAAGCTACCAACAGCCAAGAATTGACGCCCGACAGGATCGCGGCGTTCGCTAAACTTGCGCAGGACAAACTGCTGAAGGGCGATGCGCAGGCCCGCCGCGCTTATTTGAGATCAATCATCACGCGCATCGAAGTGAGCAAAGAAAAGATCCGGATTATCGGGGATACCAACGTACTGGCAGGAGCGGTTTCAGGCCGAAAAGACGGTCCGCAAAATGTTCGCGGTTATGTTCGCAATTGGCGCGCCCTACAGGAGTCGAACCTGTGGCCTCAAGATTAGAAGTCTCGCGCTCTATCCAGCTGAGCTAAGGGCGCGCGCTGGGAGGCGCAATAACGGCTTTCCCTACGAACGCAAAGCTGCTTATGTTGTTTTATGCAAGATGCTCCTGTTGTAACCGAAAGCGCAAGTGCCGTCGCCGGACGTCAGTTTCGCTATTATGATTTCGTCATGGCCGCATTTGTGGCCATTTTGCTGCTGTCTAACATCATTGGCGCGGCAAAGCCGGCTGCGGTGACCATAAGCGGTGAGCAATGGATATTCGGCGCAGGGATATTATTTTTCCCGCTTGGCTACGTCATCGGCGACGTACTGACCGAGGTTTATGGTTATGCCCGCGCAAGGCGCGTCATCTGGGCTGGCTTTGCTGCCCTGTTGTTTATGGCGTTCATGAGCTGGGTTGTCGTCGCTTTGCCGCCAGCCCCGGGCTGGGAAGGGCAAGCTGCATATGAAAGCGTGTTCGGACAAGTATGGCGAATAGTGATTGCGTCCATCACCGCTTTTTGGGCGGGCGAGTTCGTGAATAGCTATGTCATGGCCCGCATGAAAATATGGACTGGCGGTAAGCATCTGTGGTCGCGTACCATTGGGTCGACCGTCGTGGGGCAGGGTGTCGATAGCATCATATTTTATCCGCTCGCCTTTTGGGGCCTATGGAGCCAAGAGCAGGTGATCAGCGTTATGATTACCAACTGGTTGCTGAAAGTGGTCTGGGAAGTTGTGCTAACGCCCGTGACATATGTCGTTGTAGGCTGGTTGAAACGTAAAGAAGGCGTCGATATTTTCGACGAGGGAACGAATTTCTCGCCGTTTAAAACCAAAGTTTAGGACGTCATGCAGGATTATTTGCAGCAGTTAGCCGGATATTGGATCGGCTATAAAATGCGCTTGGTTGAGACGGTGGGACTGACCAACGATGCCATGCATATCCACGGTTCATTGTTGATATTAATTGGTTCAGCCATTGTCCTGCGCCGCAGGCCCGACAGTGTTTGGTGTTGGTTGATCGTGCTCGTCGCCGAATTGTTCAACGAATACGCTGATCTGCAGGGTCAGGCGCCGGGCGAGGCGACAATCGACGCCGCGATGCACGATCTTTACAATACGATGTTTTGGCCGACGATAATCCTACTGTTGGGTCGGTTTATGTTTCCGCGCGCCAAAAAAACCTGACGCAAAAACCGACATATCAGGCGATTTCGCGGATCAGCCCTTCAAACAATCTGCGGCCGTCTGAGCCACCCTGCATGGCCTCAATCATCCGTTCAGGGTGCGGCATCATGCCGAGAACATTGCCGGCATCGTTTAACACGCCGGCAATGTTGCGCGCTGAACCATTGACTGGCTCGGCATAGCGAAATGCAACGCGGCCTTCGCCTTCCATGCGATCAAGCGTTGCATCATCCGCAAAGAAATTGCCGTCATGATGCGCCACCGGAATGTGGATTTTTTCACCGGCCGAATAACTGCTGGTAAACATGGATTGACTGTTTTCGACCGTTAGACCGACAGTGCGGCAAACGAAACGAATGCCCGCGTTGCGCATCAGTGCGCCGGGAAGCAGGCCTGCCTCGGTCAAGATCTGGAAGCCATTGCAGACGCCCAGCACAGGGACCCCGCGACCCGCAGCGGCAATCACTGCCTGCATCACGGGCGAACGTGCCGCCATGGCGCCTGAACGCAGATAATCTCCATAGGAAAAACCGCCAGGGATTGCGATGAGGTCTAGTCCGGTTGGCAATACGCTTTCGCGGTGCCACACCAGACTGGTATCCGCGCCCGTAATGTCCCGAATGGCGACCGCCATGTCACGGTCGCAATTCGATCCGGGAAACTGAATGACGGCAGCGCGCATCATGCTTGCTCGATTTCGAAATTCTCAATGACCATATTGGCCAACAATTTCGTGCACATTGATTCCAGATCAGCCTTCGACAGACCAGGCTCATGTTCGATCTCAATAAGGCGGCCCGCCCGCACATCATGAACGCCCGAAAACCCAAGGCCTTCAATCGCGTGGTGAATGGCTTTCCCTTGCGGATCGAGCACACCGTTCTTCAGGGTGACAAAAATACGGGTTTTCATGTGGGCCCTATCTGCTTGTTTGTTCGCCTTTCCTATAGAAGGCGTGCCGAGCGATTCAAGGGTAAGCTCGCGCCTAACGGGATTTTAACGATGTTCGGCAAGGCGATATTCAGGACGCCGCGTGTACCGATTTTTACCATATTTTGGTCGTTGCGGCGCTTTTGCCGATTGGAGGGCCCATGGTCGGTTTGGCAACTGCGATGTTTATCGGGCTTTTCGCCTTTGGACACGAACTGTTGGGCTGGGGCGCAGCGCCCAGCGACAAGGTGCAACTCGGCCTGTTTGTCGCATTCATTCTTGGCATTGTCTGCGGATATAAAACCAAAGGCTGATGGCTTTATTTGTTCGTTTTGGAAATTGCCTCGTCAGGTAATGCCCGGAATGTGAACTGAGCGGCCTTACCGAGATACTGCTTGGCCAGTGCCCATAAATCCTGTGCAGTAATCGAATTGAACGTTTTTTCGTTCTGCCGGAACCGGTTCAGCTTGTCCGGATTGGTTTGCGCTTCTGCCGCAACACCCAGCCATGTCGGATTGCGCTTTTTCCAGTCGGCATAGCTTTCGAGAACAGGTTTGCGTGCGCGTTCGAAAAGGTCGCCGTCAACGGGCGCTCTCACGATTTCCGTCATGACCTGATCAACCGCACTTTCGATGGCCGCCAGGTCCTTGGGGTCGCCTGATGTTGAAATCGAAAATACACCACGGTCGCGATAGACATCCGACATGTCTGATCCGGCCTGTACACCATATGTTGCGCCCAGCTTTTCACGCAATTCGTCGGTAAGGCGAAGGGTTACGACACGTGCCAAAAGGTCCATCGACTGCGTCAGCTTCTGGTCGGTGTCACCCGTGGTTGTCCAAACCCGGCGCCATCCCAACTGATTGGCTTCACCCTTGTGCGGGATATCGAAATTCCCGCTTGCGGTGCTCCAGCTTGCGTGTTGAGGGGTAATATCTGCTGTCCCCGTTCGAGTGGGCATTGCGCCAAAAGTGCGGGCAACAGCGGCAATTGTAGCGGTTTCATCGAGGTTGCCGACGATTGCGATTTCCATTCTGTTCTGGATCAGGGCATCGCCCAACGCAGATTTTAGCTTATCAAAATCTGCAGCTTGAATGTCTTCAAGCGGTGCAAGCGCAAAGCGAGGATCATTGTCCGTCATGATCTTCGCCATGGCGATGCTCAATGCCGAGCCCGGAGATGCATCCAGCCGCGCGTAAAGTTCTGGTAATGGGCGGCGGAACAAGCGGAGGGCGCTATCGGCATAGCCGGGATATCTGGTGTACGCCGCCATCACCTGCAACTGGCGTTCCAAGTCTATAGGTGCGACAGCGCCAGTGCTGCCGAAATAGTCTTCAGCTGCCCCGAATGCGGTTGTGACGGTTGTCCCGGCAAGCAATGAGCGCAAGTCTTCAAAGTCATGTGCCGCAAGACCCCCGGAAACATATGCCCCGGACATCAGCCAAGCCAACACCGCCTTGTCCTTGCCAAAATGCAGTCGTCCGCCATCGATCCGCAGGGAATAGCGCACGCGATTGTACTCGAAATCGGTTTTTTTGAGGTTCAGCAAAACACCATTGGCAAAGCGGATTGTGCGAATGCCAAGGTCGGCAACGACTGTATCTTCAACGACAGTGCCGGCTGGACCAAAGTCCGTGTAGGCAAATGCTGTTGTCGCGCGCGCGACGGGTGCAGCCACCGCAACGGCGCGGGTCGCGGCATAGGCGGCCAAGATATCATCGGACTGCGTCCCTGACGTCTGCTTCGTGGATAGAAAAATTTGCGGTGCCGCCATCTGGCCAAACCATTTTGCGAATTCCGCATTGACGGCAGCTTTTGACATGAACGGGCGCAATTGGCGCCATAGCAGCAACCGGTAGGCATCTGAATTATAGACGTCATCGTCAAGTCCGACCAAATCGTTGGCAATCGAAGCGCTTTGCTCTGTGCCCTCTGCCTTGGCGTTGTTTTCATAAGACGTATCGAGGCGCTTTATCTGCTCGGCAACTTCGGCCTCGTCAAAGCCATATTGCACGGCTTGCCTGACAGCCTGTTCTGTAAATGGAAGCAATGCCCTCCAACTTCCGTCTTTGCCGCCTGCGCTAAAGCCGACTGCGGCATAACTGTCGCATGCGCCTAAAGCGAAGTTTACCCCACCGCCCAGAAAGGGAATGTCGTCTGAACGCGACCGGCGGCTTATCCGCTGGGAAATGATGGCCGATGCAATTTGCATCTTTAGTTCAATCATTCCTCGTTCAACGGTGTCGGCACGGGGTTTGTCCCTGAGAAACTGCTGCACGCCAATGGCTTCACCGATTTCAGGATGGGTAAAACTTGCGGCAGACAAGCCACGCGTCGTATCGAGTTCGCACCGGTCAAGGTCCCCCAATGGTGGCGCTGTTACCTGCCAATCGGCGAATTTGCTCACCAATTCGCGTTCAATCGCGACGGGGTCAATTGGCCCAACAACGATAATTTTGATCCGGTCTGGCCGATACCATTTGCGATACAGCGCCTGCAATCGATCCGCAGGTGCGGTTTCGATGATCTCGGATAGCCCAATCGGGTAGCGGGTCGAAAAATAGGTGTTGGGGTAAAAGAGATTGTTGGCAGCCCGCCCACTTTGAAACGCGAAATTTTCGCGCTCGCGTCGCTCAGCCAATATGATTCCACGCTCACGATCAACCGATGCGGGGTTAAACGAGATATTCCCTGCGGTCTCGCGCATCAGGAACAAAGCGCGCTCAATCAGGCGCGGGTCGGATTTCGGCAAATCGAGCTTATACTGGGTCTGTGTGTACCCCGTTGACGCATTCGTGTCGGCGCCAAAGGAGAGGCCAAGCCGTTCAAGCATTTTCACCATCTCGCCCTCGGGCACGTTGGTGCTGCCGTTGAACGCCATATGTTCGATGAAATGCGCGAGCCCTTGCTCGTCATCAGCCTCTGCTGCCGAACCGAAGTCGATGGCCATGCGCACAACCACCTGATTCTGGGGACGCTGGTTCGGGCGAATGGCGTAGCGCAGTCCATTGGGCAGCCGCCCGTAAATGATGCTGGCGTCTGGTTCGAGGTCGGATGTCTCGGCGTTCCACGGCGGAGTTCGCTCTGCAGGCGCTGCAAGTGAAGACGCCGCTGCGACAAAAAATATTGCCGTAGCAGATAGAATATTAAGCGCAGTTCTCATGCGCTATATTCTTTCGTAAAATCCTATGCTCGGCAAGCTATTCTAGTAAAAAAATCCAGTTTTACTTACCTTTTCGTAACCTATGGCTAACCATATCGAGCACAGCGCCTTCGCTTTCATCCGGCATCAGGCCCAGACGGCGCGCCACTTCTTGATAGGCTTCGGCTTCACCACCCAAATCACGGCGGAAGCGATCCTTATCAAGCTTTTCGCCGGTTTCGATGTCCCAAAGGCGGCACCCATCCGGGCTGATTTCGTCGGCCAAAATGATACGCGAAAAATCGCCGTCAAACAGTCGGCCAAACTCCAGTTTGAAGTCTACCAATCGAATGCCAATCGCCGCGAACATGCCGCATAAGAAGTCGTTGATGCGGATCGCCATCGAAGAAATGTCCTGCATTTCCTCCTGCGTGGCCCAACCGAAGCATGCGATATGCTCTTCGGCCACTAGCGGGTCGCCAAGGCTGTCGTCTTTGTAGCAATATTCCAGCAATGTGTGGGGCAGGGGTGTGCCCTCTTCAATGCCAAGCCGTTTGGACAGAGTGCCCGCAGCGACGTTGCGCACAATCACTTCGATCGGCACGATCTCAACTTGCCGGATGAGCTGCTCACGCATGTTCAGGCGGCGGATGAAGTGGGTGGGAATACCAATATGGCTCAGGCGCGTAAAAACATGCTCTGAGACACGATTGTTAATGACGCCCTTGCCGGCAATAGTACCCTTTTTCTGGGCGTTGAAGGCGGTGGCATCATCCTTGAAATATTGGATCAGCGTGCCGGGTTCAGGACCTTCGTAAAGAATCTTGGCCTTGCCTTCGTATATTTTGCGGCGGCGGGTCATATGCGGTCCCTGTCTTTGCTTAAAATGACGTGCCCCGGCGGTGCCGGTCGTAAAGTGACCAAACGCTGCCGGGGCATTTTGATCGCTATAATCCATTGCATGCGGGGGCGCAATTCGAGATAGGCCCCTTAACGGACACGAAAGGACAGATTCTTGCCCATCGATCTGGATTTGCTTCTTCAGGCCTACGCCAATGGCATATTTCCGATGTCCGACGCGCGTGATGACCCCGATACCTTCTGGATTGAACCGGAATATCGGGCAATTTTACCGCTGAAGGGTTTTCGGCTGTCCAAATCATTGGCGAAAACGATCCGGCAGGGACGGTTTACAGTCACGGCGGATACAGCCTTTGCCGAAGTTATCGCAACATGCGCCGAGTCGCAGGATGATCGGCGCGACACTTGGATAAACCCCGATATCGAGGAATCCTTTTGTCAGCTGCATGCACAAGGCCGCGCGCACAGTGTGGAATGTTGGTTCGATGGCCGATTGGTCGGCGGGCTTTACGGGCTCGCCATGGGCCGCGCATTCTTTGGCGAAAGCATGTTCTCGCGGGAGACGGATGCGTCAAAAGTGGCGCTGGCATGGCTTGTCGCACGTCTTAAAATTGGTGGATTCGAATTGCTGGATTGTCAGTTTATGACGGACCATCTGGCAAGCCTTGGTGCCATTGAAATTACCCAAGGCGCTTATCTAAAATTACTCGAATCGGCGTTGACCAGGCCAGTTCAGCCTTCGTCGGGTTTAGCGTCTTCATTGGACGGAGTGGCCGGTTCTGCAGGCGTGGCCTGGGGTGTGCTTGACGGTGCGTTATCGGTAGGCGCTGGCGCCTCTTCCTCCGATGGCTTTTCTTCGATCGGCGTCTCTTCGCCTGGGAAACTCATCCTGCAGCTTTTGACCCAGACATCGTAGACCGGGTGTTCGACCACATTTGCGGCGGGATTCTCTTTGAAAAGCCAGCCTGAAAACACACTGCGCCATTTTTCGGCATCGGTTGTCCCCGGCGGGCGTTCATTCACCAGCAGTTGAACAAAGGCGCCTTCGTCAGGATAATTTTCCCATGGCGCTGTTTTTTCGCAGGCACGCAATCTTACGACAACTTTGCCAAAACGAATGGCTTCGCCGGGTTTCAGTTCAATGTCGCGCGTTTGTCCGTTGCGTTTGTTCAGCAGGCCCAGAACGGCAATACGTTCTGCCATGGGTGTGCCAAGTGCATTGTCGGACCCAGCAACAATCCGATCTTCGGTCGCTTGGGCTTTGCCGGATTTTTCCGGTGCCAGTTTTTCTTCGTCAGTGGGTCCGCACGCTGCGAGCGTTGCGAGCAACGGCAGCAGCATCAGGCTGTGCCGGCGGATCATGATGCGTCTGGACTCCACGCCTCATAGTCGCCTGTGGCGCGGGCACGATGGCCGCCGCGCTCAATCGATCCTGCTGGCCGATAAGCGCGGTCCGTGCCCGTCAAATTGGCCTCAGGCAGTGTTTCATAACCGCGCAGTGGAGGCAAATAGCTTTCCGGGTCGCCGTCATGGGTGCCATGCAACCATCCGTGCCAGTCGGGCGCAACGCGGCTTGCATCGTTCGCGCCATTGTAGATGACCCAGCGGCGTTTGCCGTCAGACGACTGGTAATATTTGTTTCCTTCGGCATCACTGCCGACAGCTTTGCCCTTACGCCAGCTGTAGATTGCCGTACCGATGGTGGCGCCGTCCCACCATGTGAAGATTTTACCGAGGATTCCCATGCACCCGCGATTACGAGCAAGCACGTTGCGGTGCAATCCCTATTTGCCTTACTTTGCCGTCCATTTAACCTTGTCACCCGCCGAAATACCCAACTCGGCGGATAACCCGCCGCGCAGTTCCAATACGGCCCCAACGGGTTCACCCGAAGCAACCGGTATTGTGGAGTACGGAATTGTGTTTTCGGCGATGCTCTCAATCGTTCCGTTTGTCCGGACAAAGATGATGTCGAGCGGGATCACTGTGTTCTTCATCCAAAAGCTTGCCATGCGGGGTTCAGGAAAGGGGAAGACCATGCCGGCATTGTCCGCAAGCTCTGTACGGAACATCAATCCCTTTGCCTGCTCCATTGAAGTCTGCGCAAGTTCGACGGTAAACGTCCGCGTCTTTGCGCCGCTGGTTAAGCACAATGTTACTTGCTCAAGCCCGGCGGCAGACTGACCTGCACCAGTGCCGGGTTTGCAACCTGCGGTCTGATTTCCGCCATTGGCCGGCATTGTGCACGCCGCAAGCGAGAGGGCGGTAGCGTAAAGGCCCATTTTGCCAAACTTACTTATACTCATTTCGGCGATCCTTTTTCTATTCTGGCACAGTTAATAGCGGCACTTCCTGCCTGTTTCACAAAACAACTTCCGTTTCCATCTACATTGATGGTCCCAGTTCCGCGATTGAAGATATTGGCCGCTTCGTCGACATTCACGCGGGATTCTCCATTTCCGATATGTTCGAGCCGCAATGTGCGCATGGGTACATTGGCGGCATTAAAATTACCGGTGCCATTCAATGTGACGCGCCCGTCACGGACTTTCCCGCCCTTTATGTCGATCCGTCCGTTTCCTTCGATTGTAGCCGAAAGCTGGTCGGTGAGTAGCCGCTCCACCGCAATGGAGCCGTTACCCGCCACGAGCATGCGTGCGGCGTCTTGTTGCTTTACCTCGGAAATTTGCAGCCTTCCATTGCCGCTGACCGTCATGTCTTTGATAGCCTGGGTCGATAGCATGACCTCAAGCGGCTGCGTCATCGGGACGCCTTTGTCGTTATTTAAAGCACCCTGAAGACGCACACGCAATGTCATGCCGACACGTTCCAGCTTCAGGGCGTCGAGTACCCTTTTGTCGCCTTTGGCTTTGGCAGATGGTGCTTTGCCCGTTTGCACCTGTACTTTAATGTCGCCGATGACTTGAATATTTTCAAAGCTGGCGACGAGAATTTTGCGTTCGTCGGCCAGCGCAGATCTTTCTGCAAAAAATCCGACGGACAGCGAGAGGGCAACACCTAATGTGCCAATGTTGCCTCGCCCCATTCGACCCAGCCAAGCCATTTTGGTGTCCTTTTCATATAATGTCCCTGCGGCGCATTACACACAAAGCCAGCATCAGATATGGCCCCAGTTACGGGTCGGGTCAAATGGCATCCGCCGGCAATATGTTTCCAAACAGGCTCAATCCGATTTTGCCATATTGCCGCAGCAGGGTCTGGCGCTTTGCCATGTTCCAGAAATATCATCCGCCCGCCGGGACGCAGGACGCGCCGGACCTCCGAAAGCGCGGCGGTTGGATCTTGAACTGAACACAATGTGAAAGTGGTCACGACAGTATCAAAGCTGCTGCTTTCAAACGGAAGCGCCTCAGCAACGCCGTTTGCGAAGTTTGCACTTCGGCCTGACCGCGAGAGCGCATCTTGCGCACGGCCTAGTAACTCCGGCGAGGGATCAACACCCGACAATGTGCGCACCTGCGACCAATCGTAAAATTGTAGGTTCGTACCCCCGCCACATCCCAGTTCCAGAATGTCCCCCGACGCACGCGGAACAACCTTTGCGCGATCACGCATCACCGCGGGCTGCGTACAAGCGCAACCAATAAGACGGGGCATAACATGTCGGTCCCACCAACCGTTCATGCGCGGGTGCCCGAAGTTTTAACATCCTCGACAGCGTCCAAAACCGAATGTCCGCAGGCCGTGAGGGCGAGTGCGGCAACTGGCAGGAACAACGTGATTTTACGCATGAGTCAATCTCCTTGTGTATTGTTGTTATGATGCACTTCGGGAATGTAACTCAAGAGCAAATTGCAAGCCGTCCTAAGAACTCATGTCACTTAGAATCTTCGGGATTTTTTCTTTGAAGGGAAAAAAGCCCTTGGTCGCATGTGGCCAGAATTTCTCGTCCCAGCGTCGGCGGATTTGGATCATCGGTATGCCTTCCTGTTCCAACCGCGGAGCGAATTCTGCGAGCAGTTCAGCAACCGAACCCACCGGAGCGTAGGGGGTGATAATCTGTTCGGCGCCTGCTTCCTTTGCCTGTGTTATCAAGGTTTCGACATTCAGGGTATTGAGAATATCCGTGGGACACTGAAACGCAGTGCTGACCCGTTCTGCCGCGTCACGTGAAGCGCTTGCGACGAAAACTCGTGCATTGTCTCCCCATAAGGTTGCAGGATCGGCCGCTACAACCGCCGCCTTGATTTCCGCCCGAGTACCAAAGAGCGACTCTGGGTTCATGTCATCCGGGGTCACCAACAACAATGCCGGCTTTTCCCTGTCCAATTGCGCTGCGAACGGAACGGGACGCTGATTTACGACGGTCAAATCAGGCGGGATTACAGCGACCGTTGCCAGCCCTTTTGGTGCAAATCGCCCACCGGTGTATCGCGCGATATTGTCCGTTGTCGCGAGGTAGGTTTTGCCACCGGTTTGCAAGCCGGCGACCCAGCGCCATGACAATGTGTTGCTCGCTGCGTCGGCGTCAACCAAGTGGCGCAGGAAAAAGTCCGCGCCCAACGCCCATGGCAGGCGCAGCGTAAAAATCCAGATTGAGGCAAACCACATTCTTGCGTGATTGTGGAGATAGCCCGTTTCCACCAGCTCGCGTGCCCAATCGTCAAAGCCTTCGATACCGGTCTGCCCAGCCTCGGCGTTGCGGATTGCGCGCGCGTTCGGGAAACTATCGCGTTGCCGGTCGCATTCTTTCTGAAACTGCGTCCACACGGACGGGCGCATTTCCAGCCAACCCTTCCAATAGGTGCGCCACAATATCTCCTGAATGAACTTTTCGGCTGCTGTCAGGCTGTGCTGCTCCAGAACGGCTTGGACGACTTCCTGCTCCGTAATCATCCGATAGCGAAGATAGGGCGAGAGCTTTGAGACAGCACTTGGCTGCTCTGGCCCCATATCCGTGTTGCGGCCAAAGGCATAGTTCTGCCCTGCGCCGGGTATGAACTGGGCAAGGCGCGCGAGCGCAGCGTTCCGCGAAGCGGGAAAAACATCCGATACCACTGTTATGCCAGCAACTTTTGCAAAATCGGACGGATTTTTAAAAAGCGGACATAAAGCCGCTCGAGTATATCCAAAATAACTGGATTGCTTGCAAGCCAGCCAAGCGGTTTCAGCAGGGGAATATGCCGCCACATGCCCGCAAATGCAGCCGCGCCCGATAACATTACGCCATTTTCACAAGCGTGAAGACGGTCAAGCATTAGCTGCCGGTCGAGCGGGCATATCGCCGTTTCTGGCGCGATATCTTGGAAGTCGATTTTCTGATGCCAATCAAGGCGCCGCATCAGCGCGATTTCACGCACACAAAGCGGGCATGCGCCGTCATACCAGATGATGAGATTAAACATGCCTCTGTTTAGACGTGCCACAATAGGACGTCAGGCTGGGCATAATATGGTATAACAATGCCAAAAAAGGGCGCCGTTGCCAGCGCCCCTCAGATGTTCCGGTAAGGAAACTCGTTACTCGGCTTTTTCGTAATATTGCGGTGCCGCTTCATTCAGAATAACCAAAATTTTCTGGAGAGCCGCTTTTTCGTCGGTCTTTTCCATTGCCGCGAGTTCACGGGCCAAACGGCTTGATGCCGCTTCAAAAATCTGACGCTCCGAATAGCTCTGCTCAGGCTGGTCGTCGGGGCGGAACAAGTCGCGGGTAACTTCAGCGATCGAAACCAGGTCGCCCGAGTTGATTTTCGCTTCATATTCCTGAGCACGGCGCGACCACATGGTGCGCTTTACCTTAGGCTTGCCGGTGAGCGTATGCATTGCTTCCTTGAGCGTTTTATCGCTCGACAGCTTGCGCATGCCAACGCCTTCGGCCTTGTTGAAAGGCACGCGCAGCGTCATTTTTTCTTTTTCAAAGCGCAGCACATAAAGCTGAAGCTGCATCCCTGCGATTTCGGAATCCTGAAGTTCGATTACGCGACCAACCCCATGCTTGGGATAAACCACATAATCGCCTACATCAAACATCGCCGCGTTGGACGTCATATTACGACCTTTCTGATTATTCGGGCGAATAAGCTCGCTGACAACATCTTGTTGTCCATAAGACAGTTGGCATTCGTCCCTTACGTCATCACCCGCTCAATCCCATGATGGGAAGGCAGTTATCGACCATTTTTGGCCTGTCGACACTTAGTGTAACAGATTCGCAACAAAAGTTCAATGCTGCTTTATAGAGTGTCAATAGTAGGCATCAGATGGCGCTCAACTTTCGCACGCGATCATCATGTTCGGCAAACACGGCATTGCTAATCGGCTTGATATCCGTCGAGTTCATCCAACACAGATCCATATGGCCCAGTACGCGGTCATCATGGCTTCTGATGGTAACCGGCAGGATGGGTTGATGATCCAGCTCATCTACCAATACGGGATTGGATGGCACACCCGTTCCCCATTTTTCGCCCCATTGGCGCAATGCAATCATTGTGGGTAGCAAATCCAGCCCTTTTTCGGTCAGGCGATATTCTACTTTACGGCGGTCATCAGGGCAGGGGGTGCGATGTAATATGCCACTTTCGCTTAATCGACTTAAGCGGTTGGCCAATATGTTGCGCGCAATACTAATTTCCGACAGGAAATCCTCAAAATGACGGACACCATTGAAGGCAGCGCGCAAGATCATGAACGACCATCGTTCGCCCATTGCCTCAAGTGCGGTTGGCAATCCGCATTCGGTGATGTCCTGAAGTGACTCGCGCAATTCGCCCATATATTTATCCTCTTACGCACAGCGTGAGCCGACCCGAAAAATTTTGCAACCCCATTTAAGTTTTAAGTTGCAACTCGAAACTTAATCTAATAGGTAGCGATTCGCAACTGGTTTTCCAGAAGCGCAAAACGAAGGTTAGGAGACAATAGCGCCGGCCATCGTTTTGCTCGTTTAGCAAAGCTAAAAAGGATATGATTATGACCCTCTCCCAAGTTTCTGCCCGTTTGGGCGCATTCGCTGCCGCGTCTGTTATCAGCGCCACACTTCTTGTCGGTGTCCCGACACAGGCGAAAGCAGCAAGCAACGGCACATATTACAAGATCGAACTGGCCCAGCCAGCCGCATCGAAGCAAGAATTGCTCCGTAGCGTAGTTGTAAAGTGCGAAGGCACTGGATGCCGCGCGCCAATGGCTTCGACCGCACCAAAGAATATGTGTGTCAGTGTCGCCCGCAAATTGGGTTCAGTTTCTGCATTCACCGCTGGTGAACGCGTATTTACAGCCGACGAACTCGCCGCCTGTAACGCTGGCGTCTAATTGGCCAACCTCTCAAATAGCAAACTCGACTCTTCTCTCCCCCTCACTAACCTGCGACAAATTTTATTGACGCTTTGAGCCGAGACAACTGCACCGGAATATGGGCATACGCGCAACGTCGCGGACGCCATGTTCCGGTGCATTTTTTGTTGGAGCAGGGGTCGTCACGTGCGCCATGCACAAGTAGCCAGCGCACAAATTTTTGCTAAATCGGCAATGTTCGTAAGTTTCTTGTTGCAACGCAGCGTAAAAGCCACATCTTGGAGGCTATGATGCGGCAATATGAACTGGTTGAACGGGTGCGGGCCTATATTCCCGATGTCGATGAGGATCGGCTCAACCGAGCCTATGTCTTCACGGTTCAGATGCATGGTACGCAGAAACGGGCATCAGGCGACCCTTATTTCAGCCATCCGGTCGAAGTCGCGGGACTTATGACGGACCTCAAAATGGATGAGGACACGATCATCACCGCGCTGCTCCACGACACGGTAGAAGACACGCTCACCTCCATCGAAGATGTCGAAGGCCGCTTCGGTTCCGAAGTCGCCCGCTTGGTCGACGGCGTTACCAAGCTATCAAAAATCGAGGCGCAGACCGAAGACGAACGGGCTGCCGAGAATTTGCGCAAGTTCCTGCTGGCCATCTCGGACGATATTCGCGTTCTTCTGGTCAAGCTTGCGGATCGCCTGCACAATATGCGGACGCTGCATTTCATCAAAAGCCCCGAAAAACGTCGTCGTATTGCCAAAGAAACCATGGATATCTATGCCCCGCTGGCGGAGCGGATTGGCATGTATGAATATATGCGCGAAATGCAGTTGCTGGCGTTCGAACAGCTGGAACCCGAAGCCTATCAGACGATTACGGGTCGTTTGAAGCAAATCCGCGAAAAGGCCGACGTTGAAATCGACCAGATTAACCAGACCATTGCTTGGGAAATGGAGCAGGCCGGGCTGAAAATCAAAATCTCCGGCCGCGAAAAACATCCTTATTCGATCTGGAAAAAGATGCAGGAACGCCACGTTGCGTTTGAACAGCTGACGGATATCAACGCCTTTCGCGTGATAACCGAGACCACGGAAGACTGCTATCGCGCGCTGGGCGTGCTGCATCGGCGTTGGCAAATGGTCCCCGGGCGGTTCAAGGACTTTGTCTCAACGCCAAAGCGCAACGGATATAAATCGCTGCACACGACAATCATGTTCGCCAAAAACATGCGCGTCGAAGTCCAAATCCGCAGCGCCGAAATGCACCGAAGTTCGGAACATGGCTTGGCCGCGCACTGGGCCTACAAGCAAGCCGATAAGCCCGATGGGCAGGCTGCGTGGTTACGCGATCTCCTCGAAATTCTTGAAACCAGCCAAGATGCGGAGGACATGCTCGAAAACACACGCATGGCAATGTATCAGGACCGGATATTCGCGTTCACCCCAAAGGGCGCGCTGCATCAGTTGCCCAAGGGTTCAACAGTCGTTGATTTTGCGTATGCCGTGCATACCGATCTTGGCGACAAAACCGTTGGCGCAAAAGTGAATGGGCGCCATGTCCCTTTGCGTGCGCAATTGAACAATGGCGATATGGTCGAGATTCTGAAATCCAAAGCGCAGGAACCGCAGCAGACTTGGCTTAACTTCGTGACGACAGGTAAGGCGCGCGCCGCAATCCGCCGGCATGTGCGGCACCGCGAACGCGATGAGCTGGTCGCGATTGGGCGCAAGCTTTATGAAGAAGTTGCTGCGCGTATGCCGGGCAAAATTGGCAAGAAAGCCTTAACGGCTGCGGTGAACCGGTTAAAGCTTGAAGACGAGGAAGAGCTGATGCATCGCATTGGCCTTGGCAAGATTAATGACCGCGCGCTGATGGAGGCGCTGGTGCCTGGCTTTGACGCGGATGGCATCGCGCTTGATTTTCCAAGTCAAGAGCGCGCCATTTCCATACGCGGACTTACGCCGGGCGTTGGCTACCAACTCGGTGAATGCTGTCATCCCATTCCGGGTGACCGGATCGTCGGGCTAAGGTTGCCGGGACAACCCGTCGAAGTGCACACGATCGAATGTGATCGTTTGGCCAATGGTGTTGACGCTGACTGGGTCGACCTGAGCTGGGGGCAGGGTAGCGATGGCGCCTCGGCGCGATTGCGCACGATCATTCACAATCGTCCCGGCACGCTTGGTGAAATTGCAGGCATTTTCGGCTATCACAAGGCGAACATCATCAATTTGCGTTTGACTGCGCGCGACGCCGAGTTTCACACCTTTGAAATAGATTTGGAGGTGCATGATTTACAGCACCTTATGCGCATCATATCTGCGCTTCGTGCGTCCGAGGCGGTAGCGACCGCAGACCGCGTGTACGACTAAATCCAGTCGCCAATTTCGTCCCCGGGTTCAGCATAAACAAAACGTTTGGCCAGTTCAAAACTGTGTCCAGCGCGCAAAAAGGCATTGAGTTGCTTATTGCGTTTCTCAGGCGTTGCCGCTTCTTGGGCGAATGGACCGATACGTCTGCGTCGGGCGAAGTTTTCTGCGGCGCTCAATACGCTTTCTTCCATATGCGCTTTTGCCGGGATGGCATCCGCATCGCCGATACCGCTTGCGCGCAAATCCTCGTTTAAACGTCGTTCGCCATAGCCACGGCGCACAAATAACCGGCTTCGTGCCTCAGCAAACTGGGCGTCGTCTATATAGCCGAGTGCGGCAAATTGTTCGACCAGCATTGCGATGTCCGCGCCGCGTTCCCCGTCCCACCCGCGTTCGTGAATTTTGCGGTTTAAGTAGGTCTCGAGTTTTGCCTGTGTGGTCGCGTAATTGCCAACATAATGCAGGGCCAGCTGTCTGAGCCTCTCGTCATTTAACGGCGGAGCGGGTTTTTTGGCGGCACGTGGGCTGTTCACGCCCTATTCTTGCCACAGTCGGGTCGAAATTTGAACTGGTATCGACGCGTAATGGAGTAGGATAACAATAAAATTCTGGGTCATCGCCCTATTTGCTATGGGAAAAATTATGAGCGAATGCGCATCCACGCCCACGCAGGACAGTTTGCCACGTCGTTTTTCTGACTTTACGACCTTAGGTGAGGCATTGGATTATGCCGCCCAAGGGCAGCGTGGACTGAATTTCCATGACATGCGGGGCAAATTGGCGCGCCCTTATCCCTACAGCGAAATGCGCGAAGACGCGCTGAAGATGGCATATCGCCTGATCAGCCATGGTGTCCGCAAAGATGACCGGATTGCCCTGGTCGCCGAGACCGGTCCGGATTTTGCGGCTCTGTTTTTTGGCTGCGTATATGCCGGCGCATGGCCAGTGCCACTGCCTTTGCCAACGTCATTTGGCGGTAAAGAAAGCTATGTGGACCAGCTATCCGTGCAGTTGAAAAGCTGTGACCCCAAGATTTTGTTCTTTCCAGCGGAACTCGCCGAAATGGCCAATGACGCGGCAAGCGCGTGCAATGTCGAAGGCATTGATTGGGAAAGCTTCGGCGACCGGATTCCTGTAAAGTCCGAGCTTCCTTCGGCGCGGACCGATGAAATTTGCTATTTGCAATATTCCAGCGGCTCGACCCGTTTTCCGCATGGCGTGGCGGTTACCCACAACGCCCTGCTGAACAATCTGTCGGCACATTCACATGGCATGGAATTGACGGCAAATGATCGCTGCGTGTCGTGGTTGCCTTGGTACCATGATATGGGCCTTGTTGGTTGTTTCCTGTCGCCTGTCGCAAACCAAGTTTCGACAGACTATATGAAAACCGAAGATTTCGCGCGTCGCCCGTTGGCGTGGCTTGATGTTATTAGCGCCGCGGATGGCACGGTCATCAGCTACTCGCCGACATTTGGCTATGACATTTGCGCGCGACGGGTTTCTAGCCAAACGCATGTCAATGAACGCTTTGACCTCGCAAAATGGCGCCTTGCAGGCAATGGTGCGGATATGATCCGTCCTGACGTCATGCAGGCTTTTGTCGATGCATTCGGGGATGCTGGTTTCAAGGCGTCCTCCTTCCTCCCAAGCTATGGCTTGGCTGAAACAACGTTGGCTGTGTCAATCATGCCACCGGGCGAAGGTATTCAAGTTGAGCTTGTCGAAGAGACTGAACTAACGGGCCATCCCGGTGCGCCGGATCGGCCAACCCGTTATCGCGCAATCGTTAACTGCGGCCGCGCTGTAAAAGACATGACCATCGAAATCCGCGACGAAAACCGCAAGCCACTTGCGGACAAGACGATCGGCAAAGTGTGGTGCACAGGGCCCTCGTTGATGAAGGAATATTTCCGCGACAAGGAATCGACCGACGCATGTCTGGTCGACGGTTGGCTGGACACGGGCGACATGGGCTATCTGTCGAACGGCTACATCTATATTGTGGGCCGCGCCAAGGACATGATCATCATCAATGGTAAAAACCATTGGCCACAAGACATTGAATGGGCGGTAGAGCAACTGCCCGGATTTAAAGCTGGCGACATCGCGGCTTTCTCCGTGACGACGCCGGGCGGCGAGGAAACACCTGCAGTGCTGGTCCAGTGCCGCACCACCGATGAAGCCGAGCGGGCAAAGCTGCGTGAGCAAATCCGCGACAAGGTTCGGTCGGTGACTGGAATGAACTGCGTCGTTGAATTGGTACCACCGCGAACATTACCGCGTACCAGCTCAGGCAAAATGAGCCGTGCGAAAGCGCGCAACTTGTATCTGTCGGGTGAAATTCAGCCCTACGCAATTGCTGCCTAATTGCCTTTAAATATTGGCGACCAAGAGCATCTTTTTAGTCCGCGTCCTTACCTTTAAGTAATGATATCGCCCTAAACGTCGGGTGTGATTAAAAAAGATGCGTCCTTCGAACTGCCAACCGATCTGTCTTACAAGGCGTTACTTGGTCTAGCCGACCCTGTTGGGCTCGACCGCGACGTCATGCGCAACATACAGGCGCGGTCGATTCAGCAACGCACTGCAATGCGCGTGGGATTGAACCTTTTCTTCGCGATTATGGCGCTGGTTTTATATCGTGGAATTGCGCCAGCATGGGCTTTGGCTTCATGGGGTATGCTCTTTTGCGTCTTTCATCTTTTCTCCTTTTATAAATTTGGAGGCAAATGGGCTTGGGACAGAACGCATTATAATAGCGCGGACATCAAGCGACTGTACACGCACTCGGGTATAACAGCCGTGATGTGGGGGTCTGCCTTCGTTCTTTTGGGGGCAAGCGGTACGATCATGGAGATGCTTGGACTGTGGTCCATTGTGCTGGGCATGATGGTATATTCATCCTTGCTTTTGCCGACGGCCCCTATGGCGGCAACGATATTCATTGGGGTGACCAGCTTTTGCGCAAGTTTGGGCTTTGTTTATCACGGTGGCTATTATTTGGCGGTCGCCTCCTGCGGGATCGGCGCGCTTCTCATTTTCGCGTGCCTTCGGTCCGCACGTGCGCAAATCTTGTTTGAGGTTGCAAACAGCATCGTTCAGGAAAAATCGGAAACCGTGAGCTTGCTGCTGCGGGAGTTTGAAGACAGCGGTGCGGATTGGCTCTGGCAGACCGATGTCTCGCGCTGTGCAACCCACATATCGCCCCGATTTGCTTATGCACTTGGCGAAGAGGCGAAAGCGGTCGAAGGACAGCCGCTGTTGAAATTGATTGCGGGTGACGCATGGGAAGGTGGACATTATCCGGCCGAGTTGCATGAGCTGGCAGATCGCCTCAAGCGGCGCGAGTCCTTCAGTAACCTCATTGTCCCTGTGACATTTAAAGGCGCGCAGCGCTGGTGGGAATTGTCTGCATCGCCGCGCCATTCTGAAGATGGCGGCTTTCTTGGGTTTCGTGGTGTTGGTTCGGATGTGACGGAACAGCGTGAATCCGCAAATAAAATCTCCCATCTCGCGCGCTTTGACACGCTCACCGGCCTTCCCAACCGTCTGCAATTGACCGAGACTCTGGCTGACGCTTTGCAAGAGGCCGAAAAATGGCGCCGCCGCTGCGGGTTCCTGATGATCGACCTGGATCGGTTCAAGGCGGTGAACGATACCCTTGGGCATCCGGTAGGCGACCGCTTGCTTGCACAAGTCGCGCGCCGGTTGCAGCTTATTATGACGGACAATGAATTGTGCGGCCGCTTGGGCGGTGACGAATTCGCAGTTGTCATTAAAGATGCGAACGACAGCAAATATGTTGCTACACTTGCCCGGCGCATCATCGAGAGCCTGTCACGGCCTTATGATGTTGACCAGAACACATTGTTTATTGGAGCAAGCGTTGGAAGCGCCCTTGGTCCGGCCGATGGACGCACCGTCGAATTGCTGATGCGCAGTGCTGACTTGGCCCTGTATCGTTCGAAAGATCAGGGCGGCAACACGCACCATAATTATCAGCATAAGCTTCATGCGAACGCTGAAGAACGCCGGTTGATGGAGTTTGAACTGCGCGCAGCGCTTGAGCGCGAACAATTCCATGTTGAATATCAGCCAGTGGTTAACGCCAGCGGTAGCAATGAGCTTCTCGGTTTTGAGGCATTGCTGCGTTGGAACAACCCGAAATTCGGAAATGTTTCGCCTGCGAAATTTATTCCGGTGGCAGAGGATGCGCGATTTATCGTTGGCATTGGCGACTTCATTCTGCGGCGGGCGTGTAAGGATGCCATGAGCTGGCCTGAATCAACGTGCGTGGCCGTCAACATATCGGTTGATCAGCTGACCAGCACAAACTTCGTTGAAACGGTTGCCTCCGCATTGCACGAAAGCGGTCTTCCCGCGTGGCGGCTTGAACTTGAGGTTACCGAAAGCATTTTCCTCAGGGACGGGACGCTGGCTGTGCAAGTGCTTGACCGGATCCGTAGCCTTGGCATCAAATTGTCGCTTGATGACTTCGGTACTGGATATTCGTCACTTGGATATTTGCGCAACGTCCGTTTTGATACAATCAAAGTTGACCGCAGTTTTGTGCAGGGTGCAGCCAAGAACAAGGCCGAAAGCCTTGCCATCATTCGTGCGGTTGTCGCGTTGGCCGACAGCTTGAATATCGCCACAACTGCAGAAGGCGTTGAGACGGAGAGTGAACTGGTAATGATACAACAGCTCGGGTGCCAAAAAATTCAGGGATATTATTTTGGTCGCCCCATGATTTTTGCCGACAGCCTTGAATTGTTTAAACGACCGCACCGTCAGGTGGCTTGAGAAGCCTTACAGCAGTTCGAGTACCTTCTCTTGCGGCCTGCATAGCCGAACGCCTTTATCGGTTTCCACAAATGGCCGTTCGACCAGGATTGGGTGTTCAACCATACAGTCCAATATGCGATCGGCAGAAGCGCCATCGATCAAACCTAATTCTTCAGCGGGTGACCCACGGGTGCGTAGCGCATCGCGCGGCGTTAGTCTGGCATCTTGGAACAATTGTTCAAGCTTTGCATGGGTGAAGGGGTGCTTTCGATATTCGATAACCTCGACCGTGACACCGGGCGCTTCTCGAAGGAGTGCGAGCGTCTTGCGTGACGTCCCGCAATCGGGGTTATGCCAGATCGTTGCCTTCATGATTATGGTCGTTCCCGATAATGCTATTTACGTGGCAATGTACCTAAATCGGTGAACCACAAAAGCAAACGCACTTTTGTATATTTTTCAATTGCGTATGATAACGATTCGCAATAGTGACCGCAAATCGAATTGCGAGTCATTTGCAATAGCCATAAAAAGGTCGAAAATGCTTCGTCTCTCCTCTTCCGTTTTCGCCTTTATTTCTGTGGCAATAAGCGCGCCTTATGCGTTCGCCGAAGACGTGGCATTTGATGACGGGGCAAGTGATGACAGCCGGACCATCATTGTGACAGGTGTCAGCGACGGATACCTCGCATCCAATTCAGTGACGGCCACAAAAACCGACACGCCGCTCATCGATATTCCGCAGACCATCAATGTCGTGACCCGCGAACAGTTGGATGATCAGGCACATCACTCCTTGGCGGATATATTGCGCTATATTCCGGGTACAACGGTGGGCCAAGGCGAAGGCAATCGCGACCAAATCACCCTGCGTGGTCAAAACACAACGGCGGACTTTTTCCTGGATGGCGTGCGCGACGATGTTCAATATTATCGCGGACTTTACAATATTGAGCGGGTCGAAATTCTGAAGGGCCCTTATGCGCTGATCTTTGGCCGTGGCGGCGGCGGCGGCATCATCAACCGGGTTCAGAAGGCTCCGTTGAGTGACGATTTCATTTACGCAGGACAGGCCAGCGTCAACAGTTTCGGCGCCTACGACGTCTCGGCCGATTTGAACGCTCCGTTAAGTGCATCTACTGCTGTGCGCATTAACGCGGTTTACGAAAGCCTGGACAGCCATCGCGATTTTGTTGGCGGCGAACGCTATGCTTGGAACCCCTATGTCGCGTTCAGGCTAAACGATTTTTGGAAGCTGGGCCTTTCGTATGAATATGTAAATGACGACCGCACGACGGATCGGGGTATCCCGTCGGTCGCGACGGGAGCGGATGCACCCAATCGTCCCCTTGCCGGCGTCCGCGACGAGTTTTTCGGCGTCCCCGGTGTCAATCGCGCGCGGCTCGAGGCGCACATTGCCAAGCTGCGGCTGGACGGTCAGTTGGCATCAAATCTCAATTTCAGCGGTACCATGCTCTATGGCGATTACGATAAAATCTATCTGAACGTCTTTGCAAATGGCACAGCGACGGCACAAAATGGAACGGTTGCTCTTGCGGCCTATAGTGACCCCACCCAACGCGAAAATGTCATCGCCCAAGCAAATGTGGTCTGGGATATCGAAACAGGGGCGCTTGCGCACAAAATTCTCGTTGGCGCCGAATATGGCGACCAGCAATCGGCCAACCGTCGGCTCAACGGAACGCTTTCAAATGCGACATTGGGGCTTTCGAACCCGGTTTTCCCAACAGTAGCTTTCAACACATTGGCACGAGACAGCGTTTCTGATGTGAAGTTCTTCTCTGCTTATGTGCAGGACCAGATTAGCTTTGGCGAACATATCGATGTCGTTGCCGGCCTTCGGTACGACAGTTTTGATATCAATGGTGCAGATTTGCTGCCGGCAATCGACCGGCCTTTTGCACGTAAGGATGAAAAGATAAGCCCGCGTCTTGGGCTGATTTTCAAACCGCAGGAAAGCATGTCGCTTTACGGCAGTTATAGCCAATCATTCCTACCGCGGTCGGGTGACCAGTTCCTGGCGCTGACGGTTACACAGCAAAACCTCGCTCCTGAGAAATTCACCAACTTTGAAATCGGCGCGAAATGGGATGTCCAGCCAAATTTAAACCTGACCCTTGCAGTGTTTCAGCTTGATCGCAGCAATGCGACGACGCCGGACCCTGCCAATCCGCTTTCCAGCATCAATATTGGCAAAACCCGGACTCAGGGGATTGAGCTGGCTGTGACAGGGCGCGTGACGTCGCAATGGCAAGTACATGGTGGCTACAGCTATCAGGACGCTGTTCTGGCGGGCAACGATGCCGTGCGGCTTGCGCAAGTGCCAAAGCATCAGGCAAGTCTATGGAACCGGTATGAATTGTCTGACGCGTTTGCAGCAGGTGTCGGCATCATCCACCAGTCCAGCCAATATGCGGCCATCCGCACATCCGCGACGACAACCAAATTGCCTGCATTCACACGGGTGGACGCGGCTCTATATTATGATGTGAGCGACAGGTTTCAGCTTCAACTGAATGTCGAAAACCTGTTCGACACCGCATATTATTCGGACGCGCACAATAACAATAACATCTCGACCGGCGCGCCAATCAACGGCCGTTTTACGGTTAGGGCGAAGTTTTAAGCTTCGGCCGTCGCAGCAGCATGCAGCTTGGCGTTGGTGACATAATGCGCAACGCCGATCCGCATCCCCATGACTGCCGCATCGTCGAGATCGCGAACAAAACGGGCTGGCGATCCTGCCCATAATTGCCGCGCTTCAATGCGTTTGCCTTGGGTAAGCATTGCTCCTGCCGCAAGCATGGCATCCCCCTCGATGACGGCACCGTTCATGACCGTTGACGACAGCCCGACAAACGCACGGTCGTGAAGGATACAACCATGCAGCATGACATTGTGGCCAACGAGCACGTCATCTCCGATAATGGTCGGAAAACCATCTTCAACGCCGGGCATTGGGCCGTCGCAGTGCACAATAGTGCCGTCTTGAATGTTTGTTCGGGCGCCAATCACAACACGATTCACTTCAGCGCGGATGACGCAATTGTACCAGATGCTGGCCTCCGGTCCGATGGTGACATCACCGATAATGCGACAGCCGGGCGCAATGAATGCGCTGTCGTGAATCTGTGGGGTCTTGCCATTGACTGTAACAATGCTGATGTCGGTACGGTTATTGATCATCGGATTTTCCATAGTGAAAAATGTGGCAAAACCGATGAATAATCATCGGGCCACGGACATGTGTCGCCGGAAGCTTCAGCGTCGTTCATGTTTTACCCGTTCAGCAAACGCGCGGCCAGTGCGGCATGATATGTCAAAATGCCTGAGCAACCGGCGCGTTTGAATGCCATCAGCGTTTCCAGTACCAACGCGTCGCGGTCACCCGCTCCAGCGGCAGCGGCGGCCTCAATCATCGCATATTCGCCGGACACTTGGTACGCGAATACGGGCACATCGAATTGGTCACGCACGCGGCGGACAATATCGAGATAGGGCAGGCCGGGCTTGACCATAACGCTGTCGGCACCTTCGGCGATGTCCATAGCGACTTCGCGAATGGCTTCATCGCTGTTGGCGGGATCCATCTGATAACATTTCTTGTTACCTTTCAGCAGACCGCTTGAGCCAACGGCGTCACGGAACGGGCCGTAGAACGCGCTGGCATATTTTGCGGCGTAGGACATGATCTGGACGTTGGTATGGCCATTCATTTCAAGCGCCTTGCGAATGGCACCAATGCGTCCGTCCATCATGTCGCTTGGAGCAATGATATCGGCGCCGGCATTGGCCTGATTTATCGCCTGATCGACAAGCACGGCAACCGTTTCGTCGTTCAACACATAACCAGCATCGTCGATTAAGCCGTCCTGCCCGTGCGACGTGTAGGGATCAAGCGCGACATCGGTCAAAACGCCGATTGCGTCGCCATGTGCCTGTTTGACGGCGCGGATGGCACGGCACATGAGATTGTCGGGGTTGAGCGCCTCTTCACCGTCCTCGCTGCGCCGCTCTGGCTGCGTATTTGGGAACAATGCGATGCAGGGAATGCCAAGCTCGATAGCTTCCGCGGCGCGGACGACGATCTGATCTACGGACCAGCGCGATACGCCCGGTAGCGACAAAATAGGTTCTTCGACCGCCTCTCCCTCGGTGACGAACAATGGCCAGATAAGATCTGCAGGCGAAAGCATGGTCTCACGGACCATTGCTCTGCTCCATTGGGTGGCGCGCGTGCGGCGCAGACGTGTGTTCGGAAAAAAGGATGTGTTGCTCATGAGGGACAGGTAGCGGTGTTATGCCGCATCCTCAATGGCTTATCCGTTGGTCAGCGAATGGTCGATTTGAAGCGACAACCGGTCGATTTCGCGTTTCGGTTCGTCGGTGCTTTTCCGCTGTGCGCGCAATGGTGCGAGCGCTGCGCCGGCCTTGACCGATTTTAGGCGCTGAAGCGTGCCTTTAAAGCGCGCAAGGTCACTGCCCCCAAGTTGCGCACGCTGCGTAAACTTGATCGAACTCGGGTTCACCGCACGTCCGTTGCGATATAATTCATAGTGCAAATGCGGACCAGTCGATAAACCCGTTGATCCCACATAGCCGATGATTTGACCGCGCCGCACGCGGCTTCCGGCTCGTGCGGCGATGCGGCTCATATGGCCATAGCCACTGGCGAGGCCGCCGCCATGGTTTAGCTGAACAAAGTTTCCGTAACCGCCCTTGCGCCCGGCATAGGCAACGACACCATCGGTCACAGCAAAAATGGGTTGGCCGTAGCTCGCTTTAAAATCGAGACCGCTGTGCATGCGCATATAGCCTAAAATCGGGTGACGTCTGCCGCCAAAGCCAGATGTGACAGCGCCATTAACAGGGCGGCTGAGTGCGCCTTTCGATTCACCCACGCCAGAGGCTTCGAACCATTGGCTGTTGTCTCCATTGGTCCACTTGAGCATCTGGACTGGCGATTTGCCGTCACGGCCGACGCCGGCATATAAAAGATTACCAACCTTAACTTCTCCGGTTTCAGCGCGCTTGTAATCAACGATGATATCAAATTCATCGGTCGCGCGGATTGCCGACAGGGATATGCGGCCCGAAATGACTTTCAGATAATCCTGGATAGCGCTGGCAGGCGCACCCGCTGCGCGTGCCGACCGGTAAATGCCCTGGCTGCCGACGGTGCCCCGGATGCGCAACGGCGTGTCATCGACAATAATCGGCTTGCGGCTTAACCTGAGCGCACCGCCTTCGCGGTTGATAGCGAGATTGAGGTCAAAACGTGCGCGAAAGGCAACGGATTCCAAAGGCCTTGGCTGATTTTTCGCAGAACGTTTACCGAGTACGATATTGATTGGGGTGCCGGGTTCAATGCCCGACAGCGACGTGACGCCTGAAACCATGTTGGCGACATCATTGGCTTCGTTTCCACCAACGCCAGCGCGCTGCAGCACCCGTCCAAAGCTATCACCGCGGCCCATGGATGCTGTCAATTCGATGCGTGGACGCTCCGGGCTTCCGGCAAGGGCAATAACTGCGTCAGTCGCGGCCATGCGTTTGCCGCTGTCACTGCCATAGGCAATCGGCATAATCATTTGCGCGCGTGCTTCTTCGAATTCGGCTTCCGTCGCAATGGACGGTTGCGGGCCGTAAATCGGTCCGAAATCGGGGAGGAGTGCAAGCGCGGCAACGCTTAATACGGTTAGCGTCCCAATGCCGCGAAACCATCGGACGGAGCCAATGTCTTCGCCAAGGTCGGGGACGAGATCGAGCTGTGCAATGCGTTCGCGCCAAGATGCTTCTGTGGTCTGGCGCATGGGAGCAACCATTGCATCGGTAAGCGTAACGCTTCCGTTCAAGCCGGCCGCGGCAAAGTGTGTATCTTTGCCTTCAAACATAGGGAATTCTATCCACAACCCTGTCCTTATCCAGCCGGACAATCTGAAATGCCCTTACCTCTGTGACGGCATATGGTTAATGTCAATTTAAGACAGCACACGATTGGTCCGTGATGCGGCGAATGGTGTATATTCACCGACCAGTCCGGGAACATAATGATAAGTGGCAATCGGGCATTTAATCGCTTCATTAAATAATCCGCAATGCTAAAGCAGGATACAATATCGGGAGGGTAGAATGCACAGCGATCGGGTTGAATTTTTCTACGATCTTTCAAGCCCATGGACCTATTTGGCGTTCACGAACATTATGGGCGTGCTTGACCGTACGGGGGCGACAATGAAGTTGCGGCCCATACTGGTCGGCGGCGTGTTCAACGCGGTCAACCCGGCTGTCTATGCCGCTCGTGAAGCATCCGACAATCCAAAACTGCTGCATAGCTGGAAAACACTCCGTGATTGGGCAGCGTTAGCCGGCGTCGCACTGAACTTCCCAAGCCAATATCACCCCGCCAAGAGCGTCAATGCGATGCGCATGGCCTGCGGTCTTGCTGATGATCCAGTCGCGCTGCACGCGTTTACGAAAGCGGCGTTCGAAAGCTATTTTGGCGCGCAGGAAAATCTTGATGATCCCGATGTGCTGGTTGCGGTGGCGAACAGCGTGGGTCTGGATGGTGACGCCTTGCGTACGCGTGCGCAATCAGACGAAGTAAAGGCACTGCTGCGCGCGAATACAGATGAAGTCATCGCGCGCGGTGGCTATGGCTCACCTACGATTTTTGTCGACAAAACATATATGTATTTTGGTAATGACCAACTGCCTTTGGTAGAATTTGCATTGAATAGGAGCGCCGCATGAACGACCGCGTTAGCATAACCGTTGAAAACCATGTGGCCGATGTGCGGCTCACCCGCGCCGACAAAATGAACGCGCTCGACCCGGCCATGTTTCAGGGCATCATATCCGCCGGAGAAGAGCTTGCAGCCATGAAGGGCGTGCGCGCCGTTGTGCTGTCGGGTGAAGGACGCAGCTTTTGTGCGGGGCTCGATATGGCCAGCATGGCAAGCGGCGGTGCAAGCGCCAACAGCGGCATGGGAAGCCTGACGGACCGGACGCACGGCAATGCCAACACATTTCAGCAAGTCGCGATGCTCTGGCGTAAGCTGCCTATGCCCGTCATTGCCGCAGTCCACGGCGTTTGCTTTGGCGGCGGCCTGCAAATTGCCAGCGGCGCGGACATCCGCTTAGTCGCGCCTGATGCCCGGCTTGCGGTGATGGAAATGAAATGGGGGCTCATCCCTGACATGGGTGGCTATGCCTTATGGCGCGGCATGGTGCGTGAAGATATGCTGCGCGAGTTGACCTACACCAACCGCGAGTTTTCAGGGGCAGAGGCGTTGGGCTTGGGCTTTGCGACGTTCGTGGATGAAAACCCCCACGCCCGCGCCATGGGCATTGCCCGTGAAATCGCGGACCGGAACCCGGACGCCATACGCGAGGCCAAGGCGCTGTTCAACGAATATGCCGACATGGACGAAGACGCGATTTTGATGGCCGAAAGCGTCCGTCAAGCCAAAGTCATTCGTAAGCCCAACCAGATCGAAGCGGTCATGGCCGGAATGCAGAAGCGCGCGGCTACATTCGTTGATTGAGTACAACACAGGGAACTAGTTGCGTTGGCAGCCTGAACAAAATCATTATGACTAGTTGGATTTAACGCGCAACTTCTCCAGTGCTTCGCGCAAGCCTTCCGATATAGGAGACGCGCCAGATTTGCCGGTCAGCACCGTAGTCGTGCTGCAGGTCGCCACGCATTTGCCGCCCTGAAACGCGGCCGAGGCGACCTCCCAGCTTGAGGTGCCGACGCGATATATCCCGCTTGCAATCTGGACATGCTGGGGAAAGTAGCTTTCCGCCAGATAGTTTATTTCGACCCGAGCAATCAGCCAGCGGTGATCTTTCGCAAAATTGGGCAAACCAATTGAATGGGTAAAAAGGCCACGGCCATGCTCGAACAGTCCAGCCATCGCCACATTGTTGATATGGCCCAGCATGTCGAGATCAGCGAAGCGGGTCTCGGTCGAATGGACAAACGGATAGTTGGCAGGATTAAGCTGCCAAGCCTGGGGTTTGGACATATGAAACCTTTATCAAAAGTCGTCACCCTGAACTCGTTTCAGGATCTTACTTTCTGCGTTGAAAATCAAGACCCTGAAACGAGTTCGGGGTGACGGTTTGGGTATTATTAGTGAGCCCTAAAGACCCCGACCGATCAATTCTTTCATGATCTCGTTGGTGCCGCCGAAAATACGTGTTACGCGTGCGGCGCGCCACATGCGGGCGATGGGATATTCATTCATATATCCAGCGCCGCCATGCAGCTGCAGACAGGCATCGACAACTTCCCACTGCAGGTCAGTGTGCCACAACTTTGCAGCCGCGCCTTCCTCGGCGGTCAGTTCTTTCTTGTAATGGCGGTTCAACGCCCAATCGAGATGCGCCCAGCCAATTTGCAGCTTCGCCTTGATATCGGCCAGTACGAAACGGGTGTTTTGGAAATCCAGCAATGGCTTGCCGAACACAATCCGTTCGCGGCAGAACGCGACGGTTTCATCAAAAGCCTTCTGCGTGCTGGCCATCGACGATACGGCAATCGACAGACGCTCCTGCGGCAGTTCGCTCATAAGATAGATGAAGCCCTTGCCTTCTTCACCCAAGCAGTTGGTCATTGGCACGCGGACGTCTTCAAAGAACAGTTCCGAAGTATCAGCTTCATCCATGCCGATTTTGTCGAGGTTACGGCCACGCTTGAAACCATAACGCTCGGCCTCAACGAGGACAATCGACATGCCCTTATATGCTGGCTGGATCTCGGTGTCGGTTTTGACGCAGACCAAGATCAGGTCGGCATTCTGACCGTTGGTGATATAAGTTTTGCTGCCGTTGATCACATAATGATTGCCATCCTTGCGCGCTGTTGTCTTCATTGCCTGAAGATCGCTTCCGGTGCCGGGCTCTGTCATGGCGATTGCGGTGATGACCTCGCCCGCGATCATCTTGGGCAACCAATGCTTCTTCTGCTCTTCGCTGCCGTAGCTGGTGATATAGTTTACGACGATATCTGACTGAAGCGAGAAGCCCGTGGCGACGCCGCCATAATAAGCCGATTCTTCGTCGACGATCGCGTTGTAGCCAAAGTCGAGGCCAAGGCCGCCATATTCAACTGGTGCGGTGGGGCAGAGCATGCCGACTGCGCCAGCCTTGGGCCAGATCGACTTTGGAACGATGCCATCTTCTTGCCACTGCTTTGCGTGGGGCGCGACTTCCTTTTGAAGGAACTGGCGTACCGACTGACGGAACGCTTCATGGTCTTCATTATAAGCGGTGCGTGGAATGGTATCGAGCGACATGGAGAATCCCCTGCAAGAAGTGACTGCAAAATATGCGCCATCAATGGCAGCAAGTTGACGCGGGCGTCAAGCCGAATTTAATCGTTCGATTAAACTGGCTCGCCCGCATCACGTGCGCGCTCGACGATGGTGCGTTCCGCCTTGGGCACGCTGCGATAGGCAGCGATCAGCAAACCCAGCGCGATTGGCGCGACGGCGATGAGCGAGAGGATGCCAACGCGCAAGTCACCCACCAGCTTCCCGTCGACCATTGTTCCTGCAAGGTCGGAAATCTGCCCGACCATATAAGGCCCAAAGGACAGCCCAACGAGCGTGGTGCCCAGGAAGAACGCTGCGGTTGCTGTGCCGCGCATGCGTGGCAACACGAGGTCCTGCGTGGTGGCTGCTGCCGCGCCAAGTGCCGTTGCACCCAACATCGCAGCAAGGAAGTTCATGATGTAAAATAATGTTGCGTTATCGGTGGTGTAGCCAATGCCGATGGGAACAATTGGTCCCAACACGCCTAAGATAACGACCAGGATGCGGCCTGCAGGATTCTTGGTGCGCAAGAAATCCGCAACGCGGCCGCCAATGATGACACCCAAAAAGCCGCTGACTGCGCCATTTGCGCCAAGAATGAATGCGAGCTCTTTCTTGGGCAGACCAAGGACTGTTTCGGCATAAGGTGCGGACCAGAATGCAAGCGCATAGGCCGCCAGCGCGACAAGGCCATAGCCAATGGTAGTGCAGATAAAGGCCGGGGTTCCCCATATCAAACGGAAGGTGGCGGGGTCCTTGGCACGTAATGTGGATGCCCATGAGAAGACGGCATAATAGCCAAAGCCGACGGCCGACCATTGTGGGAAATTGCCGGTCAGTTGTATCATCGTAAAGGCAAATGCTGCGATAGCGGCTGCCGTGACTATGTTTATCACAAGCGCCATTGGGCCACGTTGCCATGCACCCCACAAAGTAAATGGTGGAACGATCATGGAAAGATCGCTCGCAAATGCGCGGAATGGTGCCGGGTGCGCGGGCGTAACCAATCCATCCATCGCGCCGCGGACTGGTTCACGCAATGTTGAGACCCACAAGCCAACAAGTATGCCGGGAATGCCGACGGCAACGAATGCTGCATGCCAGCCAGCCAGTCCAAGCGGTCCGCCTTGCGGGTAAGCCGCATCCCAGCTTTGCACAATGAGCGCGCCTAAAAACAACGAAACGCCGCCGCCAATATACAGGCCGGACGAGTAAATCGCGAGCGCGGTCGCGCGCTGTCGTTTCGGGAAGAAATCTGAAATCAGTGAATAAGCCGTAGGGCTCGCGGTGGCTTCGCCCACGCCGACGCCCATGCGCGCCATCGTCAGTTCCACCTGATTACGCGCAAAGCCAGACAAGGCGGTCATGATCGACCATAAGGCTAAACCAAACGACAAAAGTTTTACGCGGCTCCAATTATCGGCAAGTCGGCCAAGTGGAATACCGAATAGAGCGTAAAACACCGCGAAAGCTGCGCCACCCAAAAAGCCCATGTCGGCATCGGTCAGGCCAAGGTCCGCCTTGATATCTACCGCCAAAATACTGAGGATTTGGCGGTCGATGAAGTTGAGTATGTAGACGATTACAAGGACAATGAGCACATACCAGCTGTAGCTGCTGGCCTCAGGCGATTTAACCTCTGATTGCGGGGAAATGGCGCCGTTGTTATCGCCTTCGACCGTCACACTCACCTTGCTCTCCCTCAATGGCGGTTGTCGCCTTCTTATGCTATGGCTAGCAGAACAGCTATCCTGCGCAATGAGAATTCCCTTTCAACTCGTCGCACAGAATGCGCGGACCTAGTTTGGCGAGATAGTGCGGGGAACCATACCACATTCCTGAAAGCCAAGGCCGAGCAGTAGCAATCAAAAAAATCAGAATGTAGCGTGTCGTGTTTCACTTGAATCTGGAACGAATTCCTCCAATATACTGTTCTAGCGGCTATCTTGCCGTGTTTTGAGGAGAATTAAGTCATGGCACAGTGGTCCGATCCACGGGTAACCGGGACCCAGTCAAGTCTTGCAGGTACGCCCGCAGGCGACGTCGCTGTCGACGCTGGTCTGCGTTCGCACATGCTCAAGGTTTATAACTATATGGCGTCCGGTGTCTTGCTGACAGGCATCGTTGCGATGTTGTTTGCCCAGACCGAACTGGCACGAAATTTGATGGTGAACCCAAGCATGATGAGCTGGGTAATCATTTTGTCACCGATGATCGTTGTAATGGCAATGAGCTTTGGCCAAGGTAAGTTTTCCGCTGCCACACTTCAGGCCATGTTCTGGGGATTTGCGGTGTTGATGGGGTTATCAATGGCGCGCATCTTTATGATGTTCACTGGTGAGTCCATCGCGCAGACTTTCTTTGCAACGTCAGCGGCTTTCGCGGGATTGAGCCTGTGGGCTTACACGACAAAGAAAGACATCAGTGGCTGGGGAAGCTTTCTAGTCATGGGTATGGTCGGCTTGATTGTTGCGTCGATCGTCAACATTTTCGTCGGCTCTGACACTTTGGGTTGGGTTATCAGCTGCGCAGGCGTGCTTGTTTTCGCTGGCCTGACAGCCTATGATACGCAACGTATAAAAAGCGAGTATTTCTATCTTCAGGGTGCGGAAATGATTGGCAAGGCTGCGGTCATGGCTGCGCTCACGCTCTATCTGGACTTCATCAACATGTTCCAGTTTTTACTGAGCTTCCTCGGTAACCGCGAATAAGTCATCGGCTGTTCAGCTTGAACGCCACAATATGGCCCGGTGGGAAACCACTGGGCCATTTTCTTTGGGATTTTGTCGAACAGGGCTTTTCTTTCGAACTAAAATCCTGTTGGAATCAAGAATAGCAAATCGGAGATAAAACAGATGCGTCGGGGCATGAAATATCTAGCTGCCATCATTATGGTGAGTGCTGTTGCAGCTTGCGCCCCAGCGCCAGTAAAAGTCGTACCTGTTCCGATTCTGCTTCCCGCGCCGATGCCGGCACCTCCGCCCGCCATGCCTTTGCCGCCAGGCGGGGCAGCATTGTCGATGACGATCCCCCCGGTTGGGCTCGATGGCGTTCGCGTGACGCCGAACCGCGGTTTAAGCCGTGATGAACAAATCTGGCATTTTCGGTCGGCTTTGAACGTAGCGGCATTGAATTGCCAAGGGCCTATATGGGGTCAAATTGCGACCGAGTATAATAAGTTCATCGTCATTCATAAGGTGATCTTGTCGAAAACCAGCAAAACGGTCGACCGTGAATATGTCGCCCGCTACCCGGGACAAAATGGTCTGCGGGTTCGCGATACGCGCATGACCGATTTGTATAACTATTTCGCTTTGCCGCCCGTTCGTGCCAAATATTGTGACATGGCGCTGCGCAAACTGACTGAAGCAAATACTGTGCCCACAGGGGCATTGCCGGAATATGCTATTGGCGGCTTGGCTGATATTGATGGCGTGTTTGTCAATTTTTACGATGCATATGTGAAATATGAACGCGATCTGGCCGACTGGAATATGAAGTACGCGCCGAAGCCCGTTTATGTCTCGATTCCGGCAGGACCAACAACATCGCCTGCCAATCCCGGCTAATTTTTCGGATTAACCGGCGGAGGCAGGCTGCGCCTCGGCGATGAGGGCACTATCGATGGCCTTGGCCGCAATATACGCGGCGCGCGCAGTTAGCCGGTCGCTATATTGAACAAGCGAACTGCGCGGGGGCATAGTGCCAAACATTACGCCCCAAATGACCTGACTGCCGACATATAGATCCGCGCCGGTAAACCTGTCGCCGCAGACATATGCATTGTCGCTGAAATGCTTTTCGAGCGTGTCGATAACCCGGTCATAGCTGCCATAACCGAACATCATTTCCTTGTCAGGCGCAGGATCAAACCCGGATGCGTGATTTGTCACGGCGGCTTCGACGGGGCCAGCCCCAAAGAACATCCAGCGATAATAGCTGGCGCGTTCAGCCTCGGCTGGCTGCAGACCACTGTGGGGGAATGCATCGGTGAGATAGGCGCAAATCGCGGCGCATTCGGTTACGACATGACCGTTGTGGACGATGGCTGGAACCTTACCCATTGGGTTGACGGCGAGATATTCAGGCGACTTCATGGTCGTGCCATATTCCAGAATATGTTGTTCATATTCTGCGCCGACCTCATGCAACGCCCAACGCATTATCTGACCGCGTGACATAGGATTGGTATATAAATCTATCTTGGACATTGCTTGCAACTCGTCCAATTGATGGTCAGGCCATGCTGATGTAATCCCGCATTGCGGCGGCTTCGCCCTCAATTTTGTCGATGCGGTGCTTCACCAAGTCGCCAATAGAGACAAATCCGACAAGTTCATCGCCCTGCATTACCGGAAGGTGGCGAATTCGTCGTCTCGTCATCAGCGATAAAGCCGACAGGATTGCCGTATCGGGCGCAACGGTGATGGCTGGTGCAGTCATTGTTTCCGCAACCGTCTTCGTCAGGAAAGCGGAACCATGATGCGCGACGCCATAAACAATATCGCGTTCGGAAAAAATGCCGACAATGGCTTTGCCTTCTACAACGGGTAAAGCACCAATCCGGTTTTCGGCCAGTCGTGCGACTACATCACCGACACTTTCGTGCGGAGCAGCCGTGAACACATTGCCTTGATGGTTGGCCAATATCGCAGAAATCGTCATCGACTCTCTCCCTATGTCCTTGCCCCTGATGGAACTTATAGCATAAGGCGACCTTATCAAGCTATGACTCGCCCCTCCCGCCTCGATGATCCTGAATATGCCAACTTCGCATGGCGCCGCTATTGGCGGCTCATGCGGTGGATGTTTGGCGTGACATTGATCGTTACCGTGGGTGCCCTCGGGACATTCTGGTGGCAGAACGGGATGGTCTCCATCCACTTCTTCATCGCCACGGCCGGTGCAATAACCGGGGCAATCATGCTGACCGCCGCTTTGATGGGTCTTGTTTTCCTGTCCAGCGGGTCTGGTCATGATGAATCCATCGATGACCCTTTTGAAGACGAAGCCGACCGGTGACCGAGGCTGTTCGTAACCTTCCAAAGCGGAATGACCCGGTTTTACGGGTTGTTCCGGGCCCCGCCGATATCAATGCCAACGGCCATATCTTTGGCGGTTGGGTATTGGGGATGATGGATCAGGCGGGTGGTATCTTGGCTGGACGGATTGCTCAGGGTGCGTGCGCGACAGTGGCCATTGAGAAGATGGAATTCATCGCGCCGATATTGTTACGCGACATTATTTCCGTGTACGCCTCACTTGAACGGCGAGGCCGCACATCTATGGGCATCCGCGTTGAGGTTATTGCGACCCGTGCGCGTGGCCAACAAGAGGTCAAAGTAACCGAAGGGCTATTTACCTTTGTTGCCCTAGATGACGACCACAAGCCACGGGCACTGCCCGAAAGCTAGGATTTGCTGCGCTTTTCGTAAGCGATGAACGGCAGAGCAGTGGATTACTCCGCTGCAGCTACAGCTTCATCATCACCGGCTGGCTTAACGCGGCGGGCGCGTAGTTTGCGTGCGGGCTTTTCCATCTCCGCGTCGCTGTCGTTCGACGAAATCGCGATCGATGGCGGCAATACTGCTAGATCAAGACCTGCCGGTGTATCGTCTTTTTCTTCGCTGTGGTGACGACGCGGGCCGCGATTTGCCGACCGGTTATTGTCGGAACGGTCATTACGTTCGGTCTGCTCTGGACGACGTGGGCGGCTTTCGCGCGGTTGTTCGCGTGGTGCGCGCTCTTCCGTTTCGCCATCGTCTTGCGAAAGGGAATCGGCGTCCATTCCATCGGAAGAACCTTGTTCGTCATAATTCTGCGAACGATCATCATTCTGCCAATCGTCGCGGTCTTCGCGATTATCTTCGCGGGGACGACGTTCGCCTTGCTGTTCCTGACGGGCTTCTTGGCGGCCGCGGAAATCGGCGAGTACGCGGAAATAATGGTCAGCAAATTGCAGGTGATATTCGGCGTTTACGCGGTCACCGTTAAACTGCGCATCTTGCGCTAGCTTTTTGTATTTTTCCAGCATCTGCGCTGCGTTGCCGCGCGCACGATTGTCGATCTGGTTCTGATAGTCGAAACCGCTGCGGTTGTTATTTTGCTGGCGATTATTGTTGTTGCGACCGCGGCGACGATTGTTGTTCTGCTGCTGCCTGTTGTTGATATTCATCAGGGCTGACCCGTCCTCTTTTAGCATTTTAACATTGCAGGAAGCCCCAAAACCCAGTCTTTGGGTTACGCCAAGGTCGACCGAGACCTTGAAAAAATTTCCAACTGCGCTGGGGGCGGCTTCGCGCTAATCTCCGCAATCTACGGGTTTTGCTGCGATGCTTTTTAGCGTTAGCGGTTCGGTTGCGCGATTCCAAGCGAAAAGCGCAAGACGCGTGGATTGCCGGAAAGGTCGTGGGTTAATTCGGATATGAACCCGGCGTCGGTGCCCAATTTTGTGACGGTTTTTGACTGGTTGAATCCGATTTCGAAGACCGCGATTCCGGTCGTTTTTAGCAGTTTTTCGAGGGTTTTTAGAAGTATGCGATAGTCGCGCAGACCGTCTGGTCCGGCGAAGAGGGCGCTGTGGGGTTCGTGGCGGGCGACCATGTCCGAAAGCGGGGTTGCGTCCTCAATATAAGGGGGATTGCACAAGATGAGGTCGAATTGCCCCAGACCGTCGGCCCACCCGTCCAAAGTCCAATCGCGGCGTTCAAAGTATGCGCGCCCGTCCAGCCCAAGCCGCGACGCATTGCCCGATGCGACCGCCAAAGCCGCCGCGCTGGCATCAATGCCCACACCCTCCGCCCCCGAAAACACCGACAAAGCGGCCAGCAACAATGCGCCTGAGCCCGTGCCAAGGTCCAAGATCCGCGCGGGCGCATCCCGCCCAGCAAAATCCGCAATCGCCACCCCAATCACCGTTTCGCTGTCCGCACGGGGGATCAGCACATCTGGCGTCACATGCAGGTCTAGGTCCCAAAACGCCTGCATTCCCGTGATATAGGCCACTGGTTCATCCGCCACCCGCCGCGCAAGCATCGCCGCAAAGCCCGCAGGCGAATCAAGGTCATGCATCCGCAACAACATCGCCGACCGGTCCATTCCCAAGGCATGCGCCATCAACAGTTCGGCATCAAGACGCGGGGTCGCACTGACGGGCGTCAGGGCATCGGTCGCATCGCGCAGCGTCAGGGAAAGGCCATTCATACCCCACCCGTAAACCCAAGCCGGCCGAAAGCAAAGCGGTCCAACGCGCATACTTCGGCGCGCCACTATTTTATTTCACCGCGCACGCACCCATTTGCGGACTTTGCACGTTATTGCCAACTGAAGCGTTCATTTGGAAGGAATCACAGTATGAAGATTTTGAAACTCACGTTCATTTCCGGCCTATCGGTGCTTGCATTGACCGCGTGCTCGGGCAGCAAAACCAGCGAAACCGCGGCGACCGAGACCGAAGTGGTACAGGACGACGCGATGATATCCGACGGAACCCAAGCCACCACCGACAAGAATATTGTCGCGCTTGCGCAAGGCAACCCACAGGCATCGACGCTGGTCACCGCCGTCACCGCCGCCGGACTTGCCGAAACATTATCGGGCAGTGGCCCGTTCACGGTATTCGCGCCATCGAATGACGCATTTGCCAAATTGGACAAGGCAACGCTGGACGGCCTGTTAAAGCCGGAAAGTAAGGCCAAGCTTGCGGCGCTGCTGAAATATCATGTCGTCGCGGGCAATGTGAAGGCGGGTGATCTGGCGAAGCTGATTGCAGATGGCAACGGCACCGCAACCGTCACGACGTTGAACGGCGGCACCCTGAAAGCCAGCATGAACGGCGACAAGATTGTCCTGACCGATGCCAAGGGCGGTAAATCGACCGTGACTACGGCAGATTTGGTCGCGTCAAACGGCACGATCCACATGGTCGACACCGTCGTCATGCCATAAAGTTTCGGGTTGCTTCGGCGACCTGAATGCGGGGGTCCTGACCCTCGGTCCTCAAATTCCCCCTAGCAGGTGAAGAGGACAATATTGACCCCGTCCGGATCCCTCCCCCGGGCGGGGTCTTTTAATGCGCTTCATCCTGCTGCGGGATTGACCGTCACCGGCCCAAGCTCTTTCAAGCAGGCCTGCAATTTGGCCACGCCTTCGGACGGGCTCGGCGGATTGGCGGCAAGGTCGGACATGCTTTTGCCATCCATCGCCTTGTCGGCGGCACAACCGCAGACCTGATTGACATCGACCTGAATGCCTTCGGGGATTTGTTCGCTGGCGGCGGTGGTGCATGTGGCGACGATGGACTCGCGCACGCTGACCTTAATTGTGTCGTTCAACGCGCTGCCTTCGCCGCACCCGGCCAGCGCGAGCGACAAGAGTGCGACCGATAATATGCGTTTCATGGCTTTTCCTCTGTCCAGAAACCCCCGAACAGCAGATGTGGGCAGCGCGCGTTGCTTTACAAGCGCGCCCCCAATTTAAAACCGACTTATTTAGAGGCCCAGTGCAGCGCGCATGATCTGGAATATCGTGTTTTGTTCAATCGTGCCCTTGAACAAATGCGCCTTTGGCCCTGCGGCGCGCGCGACGACATCTTCGCCGCTGTGCGTTTCGGAACCGGTGGGGATCAACGCCTGCTGTCGATAGTTCAGCGCCTGCGTATCTTCTTTCAACGGGTCGGGGCGTGGCAATGTTGTGACCGCGCCGGGGCCGTTGATATAGCCCAAGGTTGTGTATCCCTTGCCATCAAAGGCCAAGGTCGATTTGCCTTTCTGGTCGACCACGGGGCCAAGGATCGGGTTCCCGCGCTCGGGATATCCCGACATGGTGAATGTGTGGCTATGGTCCGACGTGACGACGATTAAGGTGTCGCGCAGGTCGACATTGTCCATCGCGGCCTTCAACGCATCATTCAGCGCCACCGTGTCCTGCAACGCGCGATAGGCGTTGCCGCCATGATGGCCATGGTCAATCTTGCCCGCTTCCACCATCAGGACAAATCCCTTGCGGTTTTTGGACAGCATCGCGATCGCCTTCGTTGTCATTTCGGCGAGCGAGGGTTCTTTTGATCCGCTCGCCGTGCGGTCGGCGTCAAATTGCATGTGCGATTGTTCGAACAGGCCAAGCACCTTGTCGGTCCTTTTCGTGTCAACCGCGGCAAAGCCTTCGCTGTTCCAGACATAGGCGCTTTTGGGGTTGGCGGCCAGCCACGTGGTGATCAGGTCCTTGCCATCGGCGCGTTTGCCCATTTTGCCCGCATATTCGGGGTCAGCCGCCGTGTTGGGCATGAAATGCTGGCGTCCACCGCCCAACATAACCTCAAACCCATCGCCATGCGGCCATTCGACCATTTGGCGGGCGATATCGATGCAGCCTTCGGCCTTGGCCGCGGCGGGCATATTCGCGTCCACTTCCCAATCGCGTTGCGCGGTGTGGGCGTAGGTTGCGGCGGGCGTGGCGTGGGTGATGGTCGCGGTGGAGACAATGCCGGTGGCATATCCCTTGTCCTCGGCCATTTCGAAAAGCGATTTTACCTTATAGGGTTCGGTTGCCTTGCAATTGTCCTCCACCGCTTGCGGGCCAACGCCCAATACGCCGTTCAGCGTTTTGACGCCGGAGACGATGGCGGTTGCGGTCGGCGCGCTGTCGGGCACCTGGCCATCATGCGAATAGGTTTTGACCAAGGCGGTGTGCGGCAGGCGGTCCATTTGCGCGACATAGGATTCGCCATCGACGCCCTTTTTCTGCCCTTCAAAAATGCGGGCGGCGGTGAGCGTGGTCACGCTCATGCCGTCGCCAATGAAGATGATGACATTGCGCGCCTTGCGGTTGTTGGGCTTATCCGCCTCCAACCGTGCAAGCTCGGCTGCGCCAGCGTTCAAATAGCCCTCGCTGGTGGTCAGCGGCGGCGTGCCAATGGGCCGTGCAGGGGGCAGCGCGGCGGTCGCCGTCGCAGCCGCAGCATCCGGCGTCGCGGCATATTGCGCGACAACCGGCGCGCCGATCAGGCAGGACGCCAACGCCAAAGACACAGGCAGGCCAGCGGACACAAACGGCGATACTTTGCGCATTTTACTCTCCAAAAATGTTTCTGGCCCACACATCGCAGAGGAAGATGACTGGCGCAAGACAGTGGGGGTTTATGGGGGCGATTTTGGGTTGGTGAGGGGGGGGGTGGGAAGGATTTTGATTCACGCAGCGACGCGGAGAAGCAGAGGAGTTGAGGGGATGTCGCACCTGTCCCGTAATTGGTCACCGTAATTCTGTTTGTGCAACACCTTCATCCTGAACTCGTTTCAGGATTTTACTATTTCGACGTCGGAAGTAAGATCCTGAAACAAGTTCAGGATGACGGTGGGTGTTGTCAGCGATCGGAGCGAACTCAGCTCGCCTTTTCCAGCATCGGTTTCAAATAATGCCCTGTGTACGACGCCGCGACCTTTACCACATCCTCCGGCGTGCCTTCGGCGACGATCTCGCCGCCTTTAACGCCGCCTTCGGGGCCGAGGTCGATGATCCAGTCCGCGGTCTTAATGACGTCGAGATTATGTTCGATGACCACCACGCTGTTGCCCTGTTCCACCAAACGGTGGAGCACTTCGAGGAGTTTGCGGACATCCTCAAAATGCAGGCCCGTGGTGGGCTCGTCCAGGATGTACAAAGTCTGGCCGGTGGACCGGCGGCTGAGTTCCTTGGCGAGTTTGACGCGTTGCGCTTCGCCGCCGGATAATGTCGTTGCCTGTTGCCCGACCTTGACATAGCCAAGCCCAACCTCCGCCAGCATCGCCATTTTGTCGCGGATCGGGGGGACGGCCTTGAACACCTCCACCGCGTCCTCCACCGTCATGTCGAGCACGTCGGCGATGGAGAGGCCCTTCCATTTGACCTCCAGCGTTTCGCGGTTGTAGCGTTTGCCGTTGCATTCCTCGCACGTCACATAGACGTCGGGCAGGAAGTGCATTTCGATCTTGATCAGGCCATCGCCGCTGCATGTTTCGCAGCGCCCGCCCTTGACGTTGAAGCTGAAACGCCCCGGCTTATACCCGCGCGCGGCGCTTTCGGGCAATTGGGCGAACCAGTCGCGGATGTTGGTGAACGCGCCGGTATAGGTCGCGGGGTTCGAGCGCGGGGTGCGGCCAATGGGGGATTGGTCGATGTCGATCACCTTGTCGCAATGTTCAAGGCCCGTGACCTTGTCATGCGCGCCCGCGATGACGCGCGCGCCGTTGAGGCTGCGGGCTGCAGAGGCATAAAGCGTGTCTATGGTGAAGCTCGACTTGCCGGAGCCGGATACCCCGGTGATGCAGGTGAATGTGCCCAGCGGGATGCTCGCGGTGACATTCTTTAGATTGTTCGCGCGGGCGTTGTGGACGGTCAGCTTCTTCTTATTGCCCTTGCGGCGGGTCTTGGGGACCACAATCTCGCGCGTGCCATTCAGATATGCGGCGGTCAGGCTGTCTTTCGACTTCAGGATTTGCTTGAGCGTTCCTTCGGCCATGACGGTGCCGCCATGGACGCCCGCGCCGGGGCCAAGATCGACCACCCAGTCGGCGGTGCGGATCGCGTCTTCGTCATGTTCGACCACGATGACGGTGTTGCCCAAATCGCGCAGGCGGCGCAGCGTGGTGAGCAGGCGGTCATTGTCTTTCTGGTGCAAGCCGATGCTGGGCTCATCCAGCACATAAAGCACGCCCGACAGGCCGGAGCCGATTTGGCTGGCGAGGCGGATGCGCTGGCTCTCTCCGCCGGATAATGTCCCTGACGTCCGGTCGAGGTTGAGATAATCGAGCCCGACATTGTTGAGGAAGCCCAAACGTTCGTTGATTTCCTTCAGGATCGCTTTGGCAATCTGCTGCTGCTGGTTGGTCAGCGTCTGATCGACGCTGCCGAACCACTCGAGCGCGTCGCCCACGCTCATCTTCGTCGGGGTGGCGATGTCGACGCCCGCGATTTTGACCGAAAGCGCTTCGGGCTTGAGGCGCGCGCCGTGGCAGGTTTCGCACGGTTGCGAGGTCTGATATTTCGACAGCTCCTCGCGCATCCACGCGCTGTCGGTTTGCAGCAAGCGGCGGTTGAGGTTGCCGATGACGCCCTCAAAAGCCTTGCGCACCGTATATTCCTTGCGCCCGTCCTTAAACGTCAGCTCCACCGCCATGCCGCCGGTGCCGTGCAGGATGATGAGCTTCTGTTCGGGGAGCAGATCTTCCCACGCGGTATCGAGGTTGAAGCCATAAGCCTTCGCCAGGCTGGACAGCACTTGCATATAATATGGGCTGGGCGGATTTGATTTCGCCCAAGGCACAATCGCGCCTTTCTTCAACGACAGATGTTCGTTCGGCACCACCAGTTGCGGGTCAAACTCCTGCCGCTCGCCAAGGCCATCGCAATCGGGACACGCGCCTTGCGGGGCGTTGAACGAGAACAGACGCGGCGCGATTTCGACAATGGTGAAGCCGCTGACGGGGCAGGCGAATTTCTCGGAAAAGACGATGCGGTTGGCGAGCAGGCCCGTGCCCTTCATCGCGCCGCCGGTGACGTTGGTGGCGGGTGTGAACGTCGCGCGCGCTTCGCCGAAGGCGTTAGGCACGCTCTCGGCATTGCCGGTTTGCAATTCCGCCACCGTGGTG
This sequence comes from Sphingomonadaceae bacterium PASS1, assembly GCA_002255985.1. Lineage (GTDB taxonomy): Bacteria > Pseudomonadota > Alphaproteobacteria > Sphingomonadales > Sphingomonadaceae > Sphingorhabdus_B. The sequence goes on along the minus strand of NKIR01000015.1, from coordinate 23,472 downwards.
TCGGCCAAATCCACAAAGGCCAAACCATCCGCAAGCTTCAACGCCGCTTCAAAGCTTTCGGCCAAACGCTGCTGAATGCCGTCCTTTACGACGATACGGTCAACGACGACCTCAATGTCATGCTTGTATTTCTTGTCGAGCGCGGGCGCGTCTTCGATGGCGTACATCTCGCCGTCGATGCGGACGCGGGTGTAGCCGGAACGCTGCCACTCGGCGAGTTCCTTGCGATATTCGCCCTTGCGGCCCTGCACCACGGGGGCAAGCAGGAACGCGCGCGTGCCCTCTGGCAAGGCCATCACGCGGTCGACCATCTGGCTGACCGTCTGCGCGGTAATCGGCAGGCCCGTCGCGGGCGAATAAGGTACGCCGACGCGCGCCCATAACAGCCGCATATAATCGTAAATCTCGGTCACCGTCGCGACGGTCGAGCGCGGGTTGCGCGACGTTGTCTTCTGCTCGATGGAGATCGCGGGCGACAGGCCCTCAATATGTTCGACATCGGGCTTTTGCATCATTTCCAGAAACTGGCGCGCATAAGCCGACAGCGATTCGACATAACGCCGCTGCCCCTCGGCATAGATGGTGTCGAACGCTAGGCTGGATTTACCGGAGCCGGACAGGCCCGTGATGACGATCAGCTTGTCGCGTGGAAGGTCGATATCGACGCCCTTGAGATTATGCTCGCGCGCACCGCGCACCTTAATATGGGTGAGTGACATGAAGTAGCTTGTTCCAGATTTGTTCTAAAAGCGCAAATGCGCGAGTCTCATCCCGAAATGGCCCGAAGATTAACCAAATTCAAGGCAGGTTTTTACCTCATCTTGCATTCGCATATCACGCGCGGGTGAAAGGGGCCCTGCCATGTTTTGATGCAGTTTAACCGCTAGGTCCTGACCCTAGATTAACTTTCCACTTCTAACGCCGGGCATTCCATGCTCATGTGGGGCATGACTTTAGAAACAGCACCCGAACCCATCGCCACCCCCGCCGCCACTATGGTGATTTTTCGCCAAAACCCCGATGGCGGCGCACCATTGTTGCTGATGGTCGAACGTATTAAGGCAATGGCTTTTGCCGGCGGTGCGGCGGTTTTTCCGGGTGGGAAGGTCGATCCGGCGGATTTCGATTATGCCGAAATGCTGGGCGGCCCTTTGCCGTTGGATGAGGCAGCGGCGCGGCTTGCGGCCATTCGCGAGACGATTGAGGAGGCTGGGCTTGCGCTCGGGCTAAAGGGTGTTGATGACCCCGCCGATTGCGACGCCCCGCGCGCGGCGTTGCATGATGGGGAAAGCCTGCAAGCGATATGCAACCGCTTTGGCTGGGAGCCCGATTTTGGCCAGCTTGTGCCATGGTCACGCTGGCGGCCGCCAGCGTTTGAGCGGGCATCGCGGGTTTTCGATACGCGCTTCTATTTGGTGAACGCAGGCAACACGACGCCGCTGGCGACCGTTGACCACACCGAAAACCGTGCGCTGTTTTGGGCCAGCGCGGCAGAGGTTTTGGAAAAAGCGGACAAGGGCGAGGTGAAGATCATCTTCCCGACCCGCCGCAATCTGGAGCGGTTGGCGATGTTTGGTGACTTTGACGCTGCTGCGGCGCACGCGGCGGCGCATCCGGTTTCCACCGTCCTGACCTATATCGACAAGCGCGAAGACGGAAACTGGCTCTGTATCCCCGACGGCCATGGCTACCCCGTGCTTCAGGAGTCACTCGATCAGGCAATGCGCGGTTAATGGCAACGCTCGCGCAACTGCAGGGGTTGATCGGGATCGCGGTCATATTGTTGATGGCGTGGGGATTTTCCGAACAGCGCAGGGCATTTCCGGGCTGGCGCTGGGTCGGTGGCGCGTTGCTGCTGCAAATATTGATCGTTTTGGTGATCCTGCGGGTCCCGTTTGTGTGGGACGTTATCATGCTCGCCAATTATGCGGTCATGGCGGTCGAAAAGGCGACCTTGGTCGGTTCAAGCTATATGTTCGGCTATACCGGCGGCGGGGCGATGCCGTTCGTGCTGAAAGAAGGCGCAAGCCCTCCGCTGATTATTGCCTTCCAGATATTGCCGCTGGTCATCGTTTTCTCGGCGCTTTCCGCATTATTGTGGCACTGGAAAATCCTGTCGATCATCGTGCGCGGGTTAAGCTGGGCGATGCAAAAGACGATGGGGGTAAGCGGCGTCGTTGGTTTAAGCGCCGGCGCAAATATCTTCTTGGGCGTCGTCGAAGCGCCTCTGGTCGTCCGCGCCTATTTCGAGAAAATGAGCCGCAGCGAATTGTTCATGGTCATGGTGCTGGCGATGTCGACAATTTCTGGCGCGATCCTGATCCTCTATGCGCAGACACTATCCAAAACGGTTCCTGACGCTGTCGGCCATATGATTTCGGCATCTTTGATCGTGCTGCCGGCGTCGATCCTGATCGCCCGGCTGATGGTGCCGGGCGCGGGGGATACCCAGATGGATCCAGATGACACCAGCTTGAAATATGAAAGCAGCATCGACGCGGTCATCACCGGGACGATGGACGGGGTTCAGCTGTTCCTTGCAGTTATTGGCATCATCATCGTGGTGTTTGCGCTGGTTGCTTTGGTTGACCAGATGCTGACCGTCTTGCCCTTGGTCGATGGGACTGCGTTGACGCTGCGCCGGATGTTTGGCTGGCTGTTTGCGCCATTGATGTGGGCAATCGGCGTGCCATGGGACGAGGCAGGAACTGCAGGCGGGTTGATGGGAACAAAGGCGATATTGAACGAATATGTCGCCTATCTCGACATGGCGGCTTTGGCCGATGGCACCTTGGGCCCGCGCAGCAAGCTGATTGTCACTTATGCCTTATGCGGATTTGCCAACTTGGCCAGCATCGGACTGCTCGTGTCGACGATCGGCACCTTATGCCCTGCACGCCGCACCGAAGCGGCGTCATTGGGTATGAAAAGCTGGGTCGCAGGAAACCTCGCCTCTGCGATGACAGGGGCGATGATTGGCCTCGTTACGGCGGTTTGAATTTAGCAAAATAGTCGTTATCCCGAACTCGTTTCGGGATAACAAACCACCGTCGCGTGTTATCCTAAAACAAGTTCAGGATGACGAACGCGAAAGATCAATCCTCAGGCGCGATGGTAACGATCAGGCCGTCAAGCGCATCGGTCAAAGGAACCTGACACGACAGACGTGACGTTTCGTTGCGGTGGTCGGTGCTGTCGAGCAAGTCGTTTTCGTCTTCGCTCATCTTCGGCAAGCGATCGGCAAACGCCGGATCGACATGGATGTGGCAGGTCGCGCACGAGCAGCAACCGCCGCACAATGCCAACAACTCGTCAAAGCCATTGTCGCGGATGATTTCCATCAGGCTCAGGCCATTTTCAGCCTCAACTTCGCGGCCTTGGCCATCGCGTGAAATTACTGTGATTTTAGCCATGAAAGTGCTCCCTAAACCCGTGTTTCGGCCCGCCTGATAAGTTGCCGACGTCATAATGTGAAGCGCTAATTTAATGGGGATAAGTCGGGCGGCGCACTTGGCCAAAGCGGTGGCGACGCTTATGTCCGGACCGAACAGAATCAGAAAGACCGTCCATGACCGAAAATCGCCACGCCCCTGTTATCATTATCGGTTCCGGCCCAGCCGGCTACACTGCGGCGGTCTATGCCGCGCGCGCCAATCTGACGCCCATGATGATTACCGGTGTTGAAATCGGCGGGCAGTTGATGACCACGACCGAAGTCGACAACTGGCCCGGTGATGACGCGGGCGTCATGGGCCCCGAGTTGATGGAACGGATGCGTAAGCACGCCGAACGTTTCGGCACGCGGATTGAAAATGACTATATTGAAAAGGTCGATTTTTCGAAGCGGCCCTTTGTCCTGACGGGCGGTGCGGGTGATTACACTGCCGACGCGGTCATCATCGCCACAGGGGCAAGTGCGCAATATCTCGGCCTGCCCAGCGAAACCGCGTTCATGGGCAAGGGCGTATCGGCCTGCGCAACCTGCGACGGATTTTTCTATCGCAACAAGCCTGTCGCGGTCATCGGCGGCGGCAACACTGCGGTCGAAGAAGCGCTGTACCTCGCCAATATCGCAAGCCATGTGACCTTGGTCCACCGTCGCGACAAATTGAAGGCGGAGAAGATCTTGCAAGACCGCCTGTTCGCACGCGAAGCCGAAGGCAAAATCACCATCAAATGGAACCATACATTGGATGAGGTTCTGGGCGATGCGATGGGTGTCACGGGCATGCGCATTGCCGCGACCGATGGCAGCGGCACCGAAGATATCGAGCTGCATGGTGTCTTCATCGCCATCGGGCACAAGCCGAATACCGGCATTTTCGAAGGGCATCTGGATATGGCTGGCGGCTATATCAAGGTGCGCGGCGGTGCAGAGGGTCAGGCAACGGAAACCAGCATCCCCGGCGTATTTGCCTGCGGCGATGTGATGGACCATATCTATCGCCAAGCATGCACCAGCGCGGGCACAGGCTGTATGGCCGCATTGGATGCGGAGCGGTTTATCGACGCTGTTGCGTAAATTGGCGGGCGCATAAACCAAGGCGGCCCCACGCCATAAACCCCCATATGCCGACCGTCCACAAGATGCGGTTGCATGTCCGTGCTGTGTGAGATAGCTAACACAGTATATCGGAGGGAATAGGCATGGCATTTGATCCAGCGGCAGAGACCGCGCGTTATATTGACAGTCTGGGGCCAGAGGCACTGCAAAAGGCCGAAAGCTATACCATCGCCACGCATTGGATGTTGCTGGCGGGGTTGGTTGTCACGGCGATTGTAACGTGGATAATATTGCGTTTGGGCTTGCTCGACCGCCTGTCGGCGAAATTGCAAAATCGCGGCTGGGCGCCGCGCACATGGATAATCTGCGTCGCTTTCTTCGTCATTTCGGCGGTGCTCAGCCTGCCGTGGGGCGTTTATGAGCAATGGGGTTTTGAACAATCCTATGGCCGGACGGACCAGCCATTGTCTGACTTCCTCGCGCAAAATGCGATTGGCATAACGGTGTCGAGCATATTGGGCGGTCTGTTTTTCCTTGGCGTCTATGCGCTTATCCGCCGTGCGGGCAAAACATGGTGGATATGGTCCGGTGGCCTTGCAGCCTTTGCCGCAGCGGCGACGATATTGCTCGCGCCTGTGGTGATTGAACCGATGTTCAACGAATATAAGCCGGTGCCGGCGGGCCCAGTGCGGACGGCGTTGCTTGAAATGGCGGACGAAGCGAATATTCCGCATGACCGTGTGCTGATGTTTGATGGTTCGCGCCAATCGAACAACTTCACTGCCAATGTCTCGGGCGTTTTTGGTTCGGCGCGGATTGCGATATCCGACGTTGCGCTCAAGCAGGCGTCATTGGACGAAGTGAAGGCGGTAACGGGGCATGAGATTGGGCATTATGTTCTTGGCCATGTCTGGCGGATGGTTTTCGCCGTTGTGTTCATTGCGATGCTTGGTTTCTTTCTGGCCGACCGATTGTTCAACCGGGTCGCGGCCTTATTTGGCAGCAAAGCCAGCATCGGCGACCCCGAAGGATTACCGATATTGTTGCTGATCGTCTCGGTTCTGGGCCTGTTTGCGCAGCCATTGATCAACAGCGTGACGCGTGTCGGCGAGAGCGAGGCTGACGCTTATTCGCTTCGGACGGCGAATTTGCCCGATGCGCTCGCAGGCGCGTTAGTGAAAACCGCCGAATATCGCTACCCGCGGCCATCGGCGTTGCAAGAGGTGATATTCTACTCGCACCCGTCGGTCGAAACCCGCGTACGCCGCGCGATGAACTGGAAAGCCGGACAGCTGGAAAAAGCGGCGCCGCGTTAGGCCGCCGCTTTCTTCTCCTGCCGGAATTTGTGCAGCAATGGTTCGGTATAGCCATTGGGCTGCGCCACGCCTTCGAAGATGAGCGCACGGGCGGCTTTCAATGCGATGCTGCCCGGTATGAGCTTTTCGTAAAGCGGATCGCTGGCATTTTGCGCGTCGACCTTCGCCGCCATCTTGGTCAGCGCGGCGTCCACCTGCGCCTCGGTCGCAATGCCGTGGAGCAGCCAGTTGGCGATATGCTGCGACGAAATACGCAATGTGGCGCGGTCTTCCATCAGGCCGATGTCGTGAATGTCGGGCACCTTTGAACAGCCGACACCTTGGTCAATCCAGCGGACGACATAGCCAAGGATGCCCTGCGCGTTGTTCTCAAGTTCTTGCGTGACCTCTTCATCGGACCAATTATGGCCGACGGGCGCAACGGGAATGGTCAGCAAGGGATCAAGGCCCGGCGTGGGTTCTTGTGCCAATTCGGCCTGCCGTGCAAAGACGTCAAACTGATGATAATGCATCGCGTGCAACGTTGCTGCAGTGGGTGAGGGGACCCATGCGGTGTTGGCACCCGCCTTGGGATGCCCGATTTTCTGCACCATCATGTCGGCCATCATATCGGGCGCGGCCCACATGCCTTTGCCGATTTGCGCCTTACCCGAAAGACCGCAGGCAAGGCCGATTTGGACGTTGCGCGCCTCATAGGCTTGGATCCAGCTGCTGGCTTTCATCTCCGCCTTGCGGATCATGGGGCCAGCTTGCATCGCGGTGTGCATTTCGTCGCCGGTGCGATCAAGGAAGCCGGTGTTGATGAACACGATCCGGTCTTTCACCGCGTGAATGCACGCCGCGAGGTTCGCGCTGGTGCGGCGTTCTTCGTCCATCACGCCGACCTTGATGGTGTGGCGCGCGAGGCCAAGTACATCTTCAACCGCATTGAACAATGCATTGGTCAGCGCGGCTTCTTCGGGGCCGTGCATCTTGGGCTTTACGATGTAGATTGAACCTGCGCGGCTGTTGCGATGCGTGCCAATACCTTTGAGGTCATGCAGCGCGCACAGCGAGGTGAACAACGCGTCGAGAATGCCTTCGGGCGCTTCACTGCCATCGGGCAACAGCACCGCCGGGTTGGTCATCAAATGCCCGACATTGCGCACGAACATCAGGCTGCGGCCAGCGAGGGTGAGGACGCCATAATTGCGGTCCGCCTCAAGCGCGCGGGTCATTGTCCGCCCGCCTTTGTCGAAGGATGCAACCAGATCGCCGCGCATCAGGCCAAGCCAGTTGGTATAGGCCGCAACCTTGTCCTGCGCGTCCACGGCAGCGACCGAATCTTCCAGATCGATGATCGTGGTCAGCGCAGCTTCAAGGATGACATCGGCGATATGCAGTTCGTCGGTCGCGCCGATGGGGTGCGCGGGATCAACCAATATCTCGATATGCAGGCCATTTTGTTTGAACAGATAGCGTTTCGTGTCACCCGATGCGGTTTGCGCGACGAAGAAATCGGACGCGCCGCCGGACAATACGGCTTCCCAACCTGGGATGCTGTGGTTCAGGAAATTGCGCGCATAAGCAATAACGGCCGCGCCGCGTGTCGCATCATAGCCGCCTGCGCGGGCCGGCGGAGCATCGAGCGCATCAGTGCCATATAAAGCATCATACAGGCTGCCCCAACGGGCATTGGCGGCGTTCAAAACGAAGCGGTCGTTAAGGCTGGGCACGACCAGCTGCGGTCCCGCCATCGTCGCGATTTCCGCATCGACATTTTGCGTGCCAATGGCAAAGGGCGCCGGTTCGGCAACAAGATAACCAATGTCGCGCAAAAACGCCTGATAAGCAGGCATATCGCTGATCGGTCCGGGATTGGCCTTGTGCCAAGCATCGATCTGCGTTTGCAGCGCATCGCGTTTGGCGAGCAGTGCGCGATTCACCGACGCAAACCGCGCGAGAATATCGGCAAGACCGGACCATAAAGCGTCAGCGGCTATGCCCGTGCCCGACAGCGCGCGGCTCTCGACGAAAAGCGCGAGTTCATCGGCGACCTGCAGGTTTGCGCGGGTTACATATTCAGTCATGACTTTGGCTCCAGTGGGACGTGGTGCCTGGGGAGAAATTTTTGGTGCTGCCGTCTCCCTAGCGATAGTTTGGACGGTGCAAAAGTGTTTAATTGCTGATAACGGCGTGCTTATGAAACTGACCAAGCATCTTGTTGAAAAGCCATGGGGCCGCACAGACATACCGGCGCAATTTGGCGATATGGGCGACCGCCGCATTGGGGAAATTTGGTATGAAAACGCCGATGGCGACGCGCTGCCTATATTGGTGAAATGGCTGTTTACGTCCGAAAAGCTGTCCATTCAGGTGCATCCCAACGACGCCCAAGCGCGCGATCGTGGGTTGCAATCGGGCAAGGAAGAATGCTGGTTTGTGGTGGATGCAGAACCCGGAGCAGTGCTCGGCATTGGCACGCATCAGGATTTGGATGCTGATGCGTTGCGGGCGGCGTCGCTTTCGGGCGAGATTGAAGCGCTGATGGATTGGAAGCCGGTTTCGGCTGGCGATTATTATTATATTCCTGCCGGAACGGTGCACGCGATTGGCGCGGGCATCACGCTTGTTGAAGTGCAGCAATTTGCAGACATAACCTATCGTTTGTTCGACTATGGCCGGCCACGCGAACTGCATTTGGATGACGGTATCGCCGTGTCTGTTGCAACGCCGTATCGCGATTTGCGATCGGGCCGCATAACCGGCGGGCAACAGATGGTCGATGGACCACATTTCCAGCTTTGGTATGTCGATGATCAAAGTCAGATTGATGCCCTTGATTTAGCGGGCAACTTTTGGATTGTGCCACTGACGGGGACGGTTTCGGTGGCGCACGAAATAGCTGCGGTGGGCGACTGCTTGGTCGTGGACGGGCCAACTGCGATTACAATATCAGCCGAGGCAACATTGTTGATAGCGTGCTAACCAAGAACGCCGATTGACCGTTAAGGTTTACGCCATATCGCATCAGAAGTTGCATAAAATAGGCATTGTTTACATTTGTTCAATTGCCCCTTGTTTAGAAAACCGTTACATATGGATACAAATTTAGGCATATCCAGATGCAAACGAATCCCATTGACTTTGGACCGATAGCAACCCCGTGGAAAAAAGATTAATTGTCGCGTTCGTGTTGATCACGATCCTAGCGCTCTCTCTCATTTTTGCTGTTGTGCGCTATTATCGTCGACGCAAGCAATTCAAGATGCGCCAATTGGGTCGCGGGAAAACCTTGATTGGTACTGGAACAAACCCTGCTGATTAACAGCAAGGTTGCGTCCCTCGCATTCCCAGCCTAAACGTTTCTCCGTCATCTGGGGAGTAGCCAGCCGTTCTTTTCGAACGGGGCATGCATCAACATATTTGGTCGAGAGGTCATGGTGCATGTGGGACCGCAAATGCGGTTCAAGGCGAGACCAATGGCATCTGCAATCCGTTCCGGTCGGGCGGGGTTGTGGGTGGCATTGCGTCTTTTAACTGCCTGACCTGGAAAACATTATGGAAATTTTCTTCGCGTCTGCCTTGCTTGTTGCCGTTGCTGAAATCGGCGACAAGACAATGCTGCTCGCCATATTACTGGCGACACGGTTTAAAAAGCCGCTGCCTGTTATTGCCGGCATTTTTGTCGCCACAATTGCCAATCACGCGCTCGCGGCTTGGGCAGGCAGTGCGCTGGCCAGTGTCTTCACGAGTGATACATTTCGCATCGCGGTGGCCATTGGTTTCATTGTAATGGCGGCGTGGACCCTCATTCCCGACAAGGTCGATGACGATATCAAAGTCCCGTCGCGGCGCGGGGCATTTGTGGCGACGACAATCGCGTTTTTCTTCGTCGAGATGGGCGATAAAACACAAGTCGCAACAATCGCACTTGGCGCACAATATCATTCGGTGCTGGTGGTTGCGGCTGGAACAACATTGGGCATGATGATCGCCAATGTCCCTGCGGTCTATTTGGGCGAGAAGCTGGTGGAAAAGTTTTCGCTGCGCATCGTGCACATGATTGCGGCTTCGATGTTCCTCTTTCTGGGGCTTTGGCAGTTGTGGGAGTTGTCGAACCCTGCCTAAGCTGGTAGGCGCGCGACGGATATTCAGCTTCGGAAAATGACATGACCAAAGACAGCATTAAAAAAGTCGTCCTCGCATATTCGGGCGGGCTCGACACCAGCGTCATCCTGAAATGGCTTCAGGTGGAATATGGCTGCGAAGTCGTCACCTTCACCGCCGATTTGGGGCAGGGCGAAGAGCTTGGGCCAGCACGCGAAAAGGCTGTGCTGATGGGCGTGCCTGAACATCATATCTACATCGATGATTTGCGCGAAGAATTTGTGCGCGATTTCGTTTTTCCGATGATGCGCGCCAATGCGCGTTATGAAGGCGACTATTTGTTGGGCACATCGATTGCCCGTCCGCTCATTTCCAAGCGGTTGATAGAGATTGCAGCCGAAACCGGTGCTGACGCGATTGCGCATGGCGCAACGGGCAAGGGCAATGATCAGGTGCGGTTCGAACTTTCGGCCTATGCGCTGAACCCCGACATCAAGGTGATTGCGCCATGGCGTGAGTGGGACCTTACGAGCCGGACACGGCTGATCGAATGGGCGGAGCAACACCAGATTCCTGTGCCCAAGGACAAACGCGGCGAAAGCCCGTTTTCGACCGACGCCAACCTTTTGCACACCTCGTCCGAAGGCAAAGTGCTTGAGGACCCGTGGGACGAAACGCCCGATTATGTCTATTCGCGCACCGTCAATCCAGAGGACGCGCCAGACACGCCCGAATATATCACCATCGATTTTGAAAAGGGCGATGGTGTCGCGCTCAACGGCGAAGCGATGTCGCCAGCGACCTTGCTTGCTGCGCTGAATGATCTTGGCCGCAAGCATGGCATTGGTCGACTCGATCTGGTCGAAAACCGCTTCGTCGGCATGAAATCGCGCGGCATGTATGAAACGCCCGGTGGCGAGATTTATGCCCGTGCACACCGTGGTATTGAAAGCATCACGCTCGATCGCGGCGCAGCGCATCTTAAAGATGAGCTGATGCCGAAATATGCCGAGCTTATCTATAATGGCTTCTGGTTCTCGCCAGAGCGCGAGATGCTGCAAGCCGCGATTGACCATTCGCAGACTTTGGTATCCGGCACCGTGCGGCTGAAGCTGTATAAGGGGCTGGCAAGTGTGGTCGGCCGCAAATCGCCCAACAGCCTGTACAGTGAAAAGGTTGTGACGTTTGAAGACGACGCCGGCGCTTACGACCAAAAGGATGCAGCGGGTTTCATAAAACTGAACGCGCTTCGTCTTCGGCTGTTGGGACAGCGTAAGGCGTAATGACAGCAAAGGCCAAAGCGCCAGTGTGGGCATTTATGCCTTGGCGCTATGGTCTTTTCTTGCTGCTCTGCCTGACCGCTCTAGGGTTCGGTCTATGGTTGCCTTGGTATCAGGCTATCATGGCCGGCTTTGACGTTGCAGCCTTGGGCTACGCCGCCACCTTACCGCCGCTGTTCAAATTGGATGCGGCGGGCATCCGCGGAAAGGCCAAGCCCGAGGATGCCGACCGAATCCTGTTGCTTGCGCTTACCGCAGTCATCATGGTCACGATACTGACGGCTGTCGCTGCTGAACTTACGCAGACCGAAGCGCCATATTCGTTCGCGGTTGCATTGGTGATAGGCACACTTGCAATCGCTTGGTGTTTTTCGAACATGATTTACGCGATCCACTACGCGCATCTTTATTATGACGACAGCCGTGGCGGAGGTGATCGCGGCGGTGTTGAATTTCCCAAAACCAAATCGCCCGACTATTGGGATTTCGTCTATTTTGCGTACACGCTGGGCATGACATTCCAGACGTCGGACGTGAACATAACAGATGGGCAATGGCGCAAGGTCGTCATTTTCCATTGCATAGCGGCATTCGTGTTCAACATTGGCATAATCGCGTTTTCGATCAACATTCTCGCCAGCTAAACAAGCGCTTGCTTGCGCTTTCTTAACCAATTCTTGCTATCACAGCGGTGTGAAAACTAGCGCCATCAAAACCGCCGATCTACGGCCCATGTCCGCCGTCAGCACCGCTGTTGGCTTGTGCGGCCTATTGGGCCTTGGCGTCGCCATAATGGTGGCGCGTAATTTTGGTTATATTGGCGCGGCTTTTGGTTTTGAAGGTTGGCCCGCACGCGCCGATGGGCCGTATTCGGCGCTTGTCGCCTTGCTCTTTTGCGGCCTTCCGATGGTCTTGTGGTCGATCTTTGTCGACAAAGTCCATCTGCGCCCGTCCACCGGACTTGACTGGGGCATAAGCCGCCCCATCGCGGATGTGCTGGATACCAGCATAATCAAAGTCGCTGGCCTTTGGGCGACTTGGGCGCTGATTGCGGCGATCTATGCGCTTTGCCGTTTCTATTGGAACGGGAATTATCTGTTCTCGATGCAGATGTTTGAAGCGGCTGTCATTCCGCTCATCCTGTTGTCCGTGCCCTATATCGTCTGGCTGGATCGGCACTTGGTCGATCCCCGCGATGGTGCCTGGCACTTCGGCGCGTGGATTGCGGGGCGCAATGATTGGGACCGGCAAGAGATTTTCCATCACCTGCGGGCATGGGCGGTGAAGGGATTTTTCCTTGCGTTCATGATATCCATCGTCCCCGGGGGATTTCGCGATATCGTGAATATGAACGTTGCTGAAGTGGCTTCGAACCCCGTCTGGCTTGCCAATGCGCTGATTACCGGCATGTTCCTTGTCGATGTGCAGTTCGCCACCATTGGGTACATGCTGACTATGAAACCGCTCGATGCGCATATCCGTACGGCTAACCCCTATCTCGCAGGCTGGGTTGCGGCACTCATGTGCTACCCGCCGTTTATCCTGATGAACAATGGCGGCCCGCTTGATTATCATATCGGCACCAGCGATTGGGCTTATTGGTTTGAAGGACACATAACGTTGCTGTGGATTTGGGGTGCGATGCTTGTTGCGCTCACGGCACTATATGCATGGGCCACGGTCGCCTTTGGCTTTCGTTTTTCGAACCTCACGCATCGTGGCATATTGACGCATGGGCCTTATGCTTTTTCCAAGCACCCCGCCTATCTCAGCAAAAATGCGTTCTGGTGGCTGTCGACTTTGCCGTTTCTGGTCACCACGGGCAGCACCGCGGACATGATTCGCAATAGCGCCATTCTTGGCCTCGTCAGCGCCATTTATTACTGGCGCGCAAAGACCGAGGAGAAGCATCTGATGGTTGACCCTGCTTATGCCGCTTATGCCGACTGGATGGGCCGCAACGCCATGGTCCCGCGCTTCTTTGCCGCGCTGCGCCGGTTGGCGGGCAATCGCTTGCGTCAACGCAGCGACGTTCAGCCTGCTGAATGATGCTTCGTCATCCTGAACTTGTTTCAGGATAACGCGTCACCGTTGCATGTTATCCTGAAACAAGTTCAGGATGACGATTGTTGGTTATTTCGCCTTCAACGCGACCCCACTTTAACCGTCCGATTAAGTCTGATAGGCTCCCCCGCGAGGAAGAGGAGAGTCGATATGCATGATTTGGTCATTCGCGGTGGAACCGTGGTGGATGGCACGGGCGCACCGCGCTTTGTCGCCGATGTCGCGGTGGATGGCGGCATCATTACCGCAGTGGGCCAAATCAGCGCTTCAGGCCGCGCAGAGATTGATGCTTCGGGTAAAATCGTTGCTCCTGGCTTTGTTGATATCCATACCCATTATGACGGCCAAGCAACGTGGGACAGCGAGATGGGTCCGTCGAGCTGGCATGGCGTCACCACAGTCGTCATAGGCAATTGCGGCGTTGGCTTTGCTCCGGCGAAAAAGGACAAGCATGATTGGTTGATCGGCCTGATGGAGGGTGTCGAGGATATTCCCGGCACCGCGCTCGCGGAGGGAATGAAATGGGATTGGGAAAGCTTTCCCGATTATCTCGATGCGCTCGAACGTCTGCCGCGCACCATCGATATTGGCACGCAAGTTCCGCACGGCGCGTTGCGCGCATTTGTCATGGGACAGCGCGGCGCGGATAATGAGGAGCCAACCGAAGCCGACATCGCTGAAATGGCGCGGCTTGTGGAGGAAGGCTTGCGCGCAGGGGCTTTGGGGTTTTCCACGTCCCGCACAGTGTTGCATAAATCGATTGATGGCGAACTTGTCCCCGGGACCACGGCGACCGAACCCGAACTGGTTGGCATCGGCCGCGCCATGGGCAAAGTCGGGCATGGGGTGTTTGAGCTGACCACCGATTTCTTGGAAGAATGGGACGAGTTCGGCTGGATGGGTCGGTTAAGCCGCGAAACGGGGCTGCCCATCGCCTTCACCATGTTGCAATCGCCCATCAAGCAAATGCCGTGGACCGAACAAATGGCAGGGATGTGCAACGCCAATGACAATGGCGCGAACCTCGTGGCGGCGATTGGCCTGCGCGGTATCGGCGTCATCATGAACTGGCGCGGCACGGTGCATCCATTCATGCGCAAGCCAAGCTGGCAGAAAATCGCCGGACTGTCTTGGGACGAACAAAAGGCAAAGCTGTCCGACCCGGCGTTTAAGGCGGCGATGTTGGCGGAGGATAATTTGCCACCACCTTCGGTCGATATGGCCCCATTCTTCATGTTGGTGACTGCCGCTTGGGCCATGCAATTCCCGCTCGGCGATGGCTTTAGCTATGAACCCACCCGCGAAGAAAGCGTCTTCGGCTTTGCGCAAGCCGCAGGCAAAGAAAGCGCCGAATACGCCTACGACCAGTTGATGGCCGACGACGGCAACGGCATGATTTACCTGCCGATATTGAATTATATGGATGGCAATTTGGACTTCACCAAAGAGCTGCTCCAGCGTGACGATATCGTCGCATCGCTCTCCGACGGCGGCGCACATTGCGGGACAATTTGCGACGCGGCGTCACCGACATTTCTGCTCAGTTACTGGGCGCGTGACCGTAAGGCGGGGACAATACCGCTCGAACTGGCCGTCAAACGCCAATGCCACGACACGGCGCGGCTTTATGGGTTGAATGACCGCGGTGTGCTGAAACCCGGCTATCTCGCCGATATCAACGTCATCGATTTTGACGCGTTGAAATTGTTGAAGCCTTGGTTGGCGTTCGACCTACCCGCCGGTGGCAAGCGCTTGCTGCAAAAGGCTGACGGCTATGCCGCGACGATAAAATCGGGCGTGGTCACGTTCCGTGATGGCGCGATGACTGGCGCATTGCCCGGTATCGTGGTGCGGGGTCCGCAGAGCATCGCAATGGCGGAAGCTGCGGAGTGACCCCTTGAGGGGATTGTGACGCTGCAAATATTAAGACCCTGAAACAAGTTCAGGGTGACGGTGAAAGGAAACCGCTGTTTGCCACTCCGTCATGCTGAACTTGTTTGTGCGATGCACGCCTTCGGCTCCAGCATCTTAATTTTAACTGTCAGTCCAGTTACACTCGCATTGGCATCAAAACGTACAGCGCCGCTGACTTGTCATTCTCGCGAATAAGCGTTGGGGCGCTGGCGTCGGCCAAGTGAAGTTCGACTATGTCGCCTTCGATCTCACCCAAAATGTCCATCAAATAACGGGCGTTGAAACCAATTTCAAAACCGTCGCTGTTATATTGACCGGACACTTCTTCGGCGGCTGTGCCGTTTTCAGGGCTGGTGACCGACAAAGTGATCTTGTCTTTATCGAGCGCCATTTTGACGGCGCGGGTTTTTTCGGTGGCGATGGTCGCCACGCGGTCAACGCCTTGGCTGAATGCCTTAGGATCGATGCGCAGCAGCTTGTCATTTGCGGTTGGAATGACGCGGCTGTAATCGGGGAATGTGCCGTCGATCAGCTTTGATGTCAGGATGACGCTGTCAAAGGTGAAGCGGATTTTGCTCGCCGACAAATCGATCTGGATTACATTGCCGCCGCTTTCGTCAAGCAACTTGCGGATTTCGGCGACGCATTTGCGCGGCACGATAATGTCGGGCATGTTTTCTGCACCAGCCGGACGCGGGAGCGTGACGCGGGCGAGGCGATGGCCATCGGTGGCCGCTGCCTTCAACACAGGATCGGCATCGTCAGTTACGTGCAGGAAAATACCGTTGAGATAATAGCGCGTTTCTTCGGTCGAGATCGCAAAGCGCGTCTTGTCGATAATCTGGATCAACGAACTTGCGGGAATTTCGAACGAGGTGGGCAATTCGCCCTCTGCGATCGTGGGGAAATCTTCGCGCGGCAGCGTTGCGAGCGAGAAGCGCGCACGGCCTGCGTTCACCGCCATGCGGCCATCTGCAGCGTGCAATTGGACTTGCGATCCTTCGGGCAATTTGCGCGCGATTTCGAACAAGGTGTGCGCCGAAACGGTGGTCGCACCGGGGGTTTCGACATCTGCAGCAAAGGTTTCAACGACTTGCAGATCAAGGTCCGTTGCGGTCAGCTTGATCTTGCCGCCTTCACTGGCTTCGATGAGGACGTTCGACAATATGGGGATGGTGTTGCGCCGTTCCACAACGGATTGGACGTGGCTCAGGCTTTTCAGCAGGGTCGCGCGTTCGATCGTGGCTCTCATTCAAAATCCCCTTATCGGGCATGGCAGGCACAAAGCAGCCAAAAATCCCTATTTCTGTGGCGATTCTTCCATAACCGCTTTGACCGGCAGGGCAAGCCGATAGGTTTTGCGTCGAAGAATATCCTGTGGAATAAGGCAAGTATGGGTATTTCAACGAACGGTAGACGGCTTTTCATCGCACGGCATGGCGAGACGGTCTTTAACAAAATTGCGCGAATGCAGGGCCAGGCGGAGGTGCACACACCGCTGACATGGGAAGGCTGTGTGCAAGCGCGCGCGATGGGCCGTGCGTTGGCAAACTATCTGGGGAATGATCCCACGCCGCAGCTTTGGTCGTCCACCGCCGGGCGCGCGTTGCAGACGCTTGCGTTGGTCGCAGAGGAAATCGACTCCGACTGGCACCAGACGATGCGCGACGACCGGCTGCTGGAAATTGACGTCGGGCTTTGGTCGAGCCGTACTTATGCCGACATATCCGCGGAAATCGGCCCAATCGTAGATATGAAGCACAAGCTGTTTTCGGTGCGTCCCGACGGCGGCGAATTTTATGACGATGTCGCGCAGCGACTGCTTCACTGGATAGCCGACCAAAGCTTTGAACAGGACATGCTTATCATTTGCCATGGGATGACCGCACGCGTGCTGCGCGGGGTTTTGCTGGGGTTGGAGCCTATGGAACGCTTTGGCGCGCCCATCGCCCCCAGCCTTGCGCAGGGCAGCATGGTGATGATACGCGATGGTGTCGAAACTCTGGTGATTGATGGCGACGGCGCGGGGGAACGTGCTTGAGGTTTCTCTCGCCGCATCATGTGTTCTCCTGCGAAGGCAGGCGCCCAGAACAGCCCGGCGTAGCGTCTCGCTGGATTCCGGCATTCGCCGGAAAGCACATGCTTTTTATGTTTGCGTTGACGCTTGCGGCTGCCACGCCACTCGCTGCCAAAGACAGGCTGGGCGTATATCAAGGTTGGGCGGCGTTTCGGGACCCTGATACCCCCCGCTGCTATGCCATTTCTGCGCCCGACGAGACGATAAGTCCGCCAACGCGGGCTGCTTATGTCTCCATCGGTTTTTGGCCAGACCGCAGGGTTACGCATCAGCTTTACGTGCGGCTCTCTCGCGATCGATCGGCAAACAGCGGCGTGACATTGAGCGCGGGCGGAAGGCGCTTTCGGTTAAAGGCCAATAGCAGCGCGGCATGGGCGGCGGACCGGCGGATGGACTTGGCCATTGTCGCGGCCATCCGCTCGGCAACGTCGCTCAGTATCGAGACGATTGGTCGCGATGGCCGGTCGATTGTCGATGCATATGCACTGCGCGGTGCGCCCAGTGCAATCGATTCTGCGGCTTTGGGATGCGCTCCCCTGAAAACATAAAGCAAACTGCGGATTCGAATTGATTCACGGCCTATGCTTCCGTGTGTTACAATGTTAACGTTTCGCACCTTTGACGCCTTTGCGAGACCTGACGCCTGGGTATGGCTCTCGCACTGGGGGTCTCCAGTTTATAGCGGCTTTGTGCCATGGAAAATATACTGACCCGTTTGCCTGAACACGCCGACAATATGTCGATCGCGCTTGTTTCTTCGTCATTTTCGCCGCTCATTCTCCTTCAAGAGGACTTGACGATCATCGCGGCCAGCAAGTCCTTTTGCGATGCCTTTGATATTGATTGTGTTGGAGTTACGGGCAAGAAACTCGCTGATCTCGGCCAAGGCGAATGGGATGTGCGTCAGTTGAACGCTCTTCTGCAAGCGACCGTTGCGGGCAATGCGGCGATCGATGTTTATGAAATGGACCTGAAACGTCCAGACCAGCCAACACTGCATCTGCTGATCAATGCGCATACGCTTGATTATTTCGAAGCGGAAAGCATCCGCGTTGTGCTCGCCATCACCGACGTAACATTGCAGCGACGGGCCGACAAAGTCAGGGACGATCTGGTCCGTGAAAAACAATTGCTGTTGCATGAAATCCAGCATCGCGTCGCCAACAGCCTGCAAATCATCGCCAGCGTCTTGCTGCAAAGTGCGCGCAAGGTGCAATCGACCGAAACGCGCGAGCATTTGCGTGACGCGCACAATCGCGTGATGTCGATCGCCATGCTGCAAAAGCATTTGTCATCGACCTCGGTCGATAATGTCGATTTGCCTACCTATTTCCATGATCTTTGCGGCAGCATTGGCGCGTCAATGATAGGCGATCCCGCCCGGCTTTTGCTAACCACCGATGTTGATGACAGCGTCGTTGATCCCGATACGTCCGTCAGCCTTGGTTTGATCGTCACCGAACTGGTGATTAACGCATTGAAGCATGCCTTTCCCGGACGCATGCAGAAGGGCACGATCAAAGTCGGGTATAAATCCAACGGCAATGCATGGACGCTTGTGGTCGCCGATGACGGCATTGGCATGGCAAAAGACGAAGAAGACCGCAAACCCGGTCTGGGCACAGGTATTGTCGAGGCGCTTGCCGGCCAATTGGAGGCGGTGGTCGTAATAACCGATCAGGCACCGGGAACGCAGGTCTCTATTGTCAAAAGCTAAGCCTTGATGCTGGGCCTTAGCGGCGCTGGCTTTTCACGCATAACCCCATTATAGGCGCGGCCATCATGCAGATTCCCGGCCATATAGACCCCGTCGTCACCCCACGCGCGATTACGCAGCGTGCGGATGGCCGAATTGACCTTTTGGGCCTGAACCATCTCCAAATTCGTCAGCTGTTTGAAGAATCGCAGTTGGACGAAAAAGCCGCAAAGCTGCGGTCAAAGCAGGTGTTTCACTGGATATACCATCGCGGCGTGACCGATTTTGAAGCGATGACCGACATCGCCAAAACCATGCGCCCATGGCTCGCCGACCGATTTGTGATTGGCCGGCCAGAAGTTGTCGAGGCGCAGGTTTCGACCGATGGCACGCGCAAATGGCTTTTGCGCACCGATGATGCCCAAGATTATGAAATGGTGTTCATTCCCGATGCGGATCGCGGCACGCTTTGCATTTCGTCGCAGGTGGGCTGCACGCTCAACTGCCGTTTCTGTCATACGGGCACGATGCGGTTGGTGCGCAACCTGACACCGGGCGAAATTGTCGGGCAGGTCATGTTGGCGCGCGATGCGCTTGGCGAATGGCCAAAGGGCAATATGGCGTCGGTTGCGGACGATGATGAAGATGATGATGTCGGCCATTACACCGCCGATGGCCGCATGCTCACAAACATCGTGTTGATGGGCATGGGTGAGCCTTTGTATAATTTCGACAATGTCCGCGATGCGATGAAGATCGTCATGCATGGCGATGGCCTTGGCCTGTCACGCCGCCGTATCACGCTTTCGACGTCGGGCGTTGTGCCGATGATGGCGCGCGCGGGCGAAGAAATTAACGTGAACCTTGCGGTTTCGTTGCACGCGGTGACCAAGGAAATTCGCGATGAAATCGTCCCGATCAACCGCAAATATGGCATTGATGAACTTTTGCGCGCCTGCGCCGAATATCCCGGCGTCAGCAACGCACGGCGGATCACATTTGAATATGTGATGTTGAAGGACAAGAATGACAGCGACGAAGATGCGCGCGAGCTCGTGAGCCTCATCCGCCAGTATAAGTTACCGGCCAAGGTTAATCTGATACCGTTCAATCCATGGCCCGGCGCGATCTATGAATGTTCGGATCCAGAACGCATCAAGCGTTTTTCCAGCATCATTTTCGAAGCCGGCATTAGCGCCCCCGTGCGCACACCGCGCGGCCGCGATATCATGGCGGCGTGCGGCCAGCTGAAATCCTCCAGCGAAAAGAAAAGCCGCGCCGAACTGGACCGCCTCGCCGAAGAAAAACAGGCGGCTTTAGGGTAAGGTCGTGCGCTTGACCTGATGTTTAGGCGAAAATGGCGACCGACTGCATGCCGGTAAGCACCGCTTCGCCGCGGCTGTTCCACGCGGTCATATATTGGCTGCTCGCGCCGTTGGCGGCGTGATGCGTTTCACTGGACAGATACCACCATCCATCTTCGGTCGTTGGCGTATCCGTCAGCATGTTGATCTGCCAGTTCATTGAGCTGACCATGCCCTTTTCGGTCATCAACCCCATCGCAGATGGCGGCAATGCGTCGCCGATGCAGATAAGCTCTGCAATATGGTCAAGCCCGTCATGCTCGGTGAAGCGATGCCAGCTTGCGAGCCGATTGGTGGCCAACCCCAGTTCGAGCCGCTTGTCCGGATATTGCATATGGCCCGTGAAAAATTCAGGCGGGCCGCTGCGTACCGCGTCCGCGGCCGGAAGTGGCGGAAATTCGGGTTGCGTGATGTTGATATAGTCCAAATGGCTCTGCCGACGGTTCATGAAAATGAACGTGCAGGTCAGGCCAATGCCATCTGCGCCGACAATGTCCGCCTTGATAAATGCCGTGTTTTTACCGCGGCGCAGGATATTGGCCTGCACCTCAACATCGCCGGCCAAGGGGCCAACAAATGCGATTTGGGCGGACTGAAGCGGCGGCAAATCCTCCGCAGTCAGTTTCGCCGCTTGATAGGCCAGTGCCGAACTTAAGCCACCATAAGAGGTGCGCCCCTGATGCCAGGTGGCGGGGATGGATATCTTGTGCGACGCGGCGCCCGGTTCGCATTGGGCGAGAAGTGATGCAAGGTTCATGGCGTTGACTTAGCGAGAGAAATTTGAAGCCGCAAGGCGCAGCCGAAATCGCGCTGGTGTTGGCAATCCTGGACTGGGTGCCGGCTATTTTGATTCGGATGGATCAGTGGTTGAAGGATGCGAGGCGTGGGGCGTAGTGCATAAAAAAAGCCACCCGTTGCATGTGCAACGGGTGGCCAGGTGATGCGTCGGTATGACGTAACTTGGGGAGCTATTAGAAGCCGATTACGAAACCGACACGTCCGCCGACGCTGCCATTTTTGTTCAAACCACCACCAACGGCGGCAGTGATATAGGCATTTGGACCGACTTTCGCGGCGGCATTCAATGCAACAGCCTGCGCACCTTCGTAGATCGCTACGTTGCCTGACAAGGTGAAGCCCATGTCTGGCAGAAGTGCTGCACCACCAAGCGCGATCGCGGTTGCGGTCGAGCTTGCGATTCGGTCACGAAGTTCCGCATTCTGCGCCAAACGCGCGTTGGTTTCAGCCGAAACGAGGCCAACGATGCGCTTGTCTTCTGCGATACGTGCATTTGCTTCAGTTGTATCTGCCGCAATACGTGCTGCGGTTTCAGCCGTGATTGCGTTGGCATTTGAAACGATGCGACCTTCATGGTCAACAAGCGCACCCAATACTTCGATTTCGAAGTTTGCACCTGCATCAAGGGCAGCAGTGCTGCCGGTCAACGCTCCTGAAGCCAGTGAGATATTCTGGTTCGTGCTGGCTGCAGCTGCAGTCAGTGTTGTGGTCGCACGTGTGAAGCCGTTGCTCGCATATTTTTCGGCAGCCGGTGCATCGTCATAAGCCAATACAGCCTGAATGCCTTCGTAAGAAACAGCGAAGTTTGTTCCAGCGACACTGTTGATTGCTGCAAGTGCAGCCGCATAGTTGCTGTCGGCAGCAAGAGCTGTCGTAAATGTCGATCCTGTGGTTGTTTTTGTTGCTTGCGCGTTGAGGACTGCGCCGTCAGCGTTCGCTTTGCCAGTGATTGCTGATGTATAAGCGTTCAGAGCGGTTGTGGCCGCGGTTTGTGCCGATGCGTATTGAGCCGCGAGTGGCGCTGCATCTTCTTGTGCCAAACCTAGATTTAGACCCGATTTGTAAACTGCCAAGTCAGCCGCATTTATTTCGGCCTGTGTAGCTGTGTTTGTAAGGGCGGCGCGTGCTGCGACAGCAACCGTCCGCGCTGCTGTTGCTGCCGTTACAGCGGCATCAGCTGCTGCCTTCTTTGCGAGGAGGCTGGTAGCCGTAGCATCAGCTGCAGCCTTCGTTGCTTCAGCAGTCGCAAGTGTCTTTGCCGCTGCAGTAGCTGCAGTTATTGCTGACTTTTCGCCTGCAATGGCATTTGTATACGCGGTATATGCGGACGCTGTTGCGTTACTAAGATTAGCAATTGCGTTTCCGGTAACATAAGCTTTCTTGTTTGCGGCTGCATCTGCTGCGGCCTGCTGTTCAGCAGTCAAAGGTGCGACTGGCTTGTTGCCACCCTTGGCTTCTGCAGAAAGGGCCCATGTGCCCTTCTTGTATGTGCCGTTGTATGCGCCGGCGCTCTGCGCGTGTGCCGTACCCGTCATTGCGAAAAGTGAAACCGCCATTCCTGCTGCATAAAGGGTCGCTTTGCGGCCCGAGAATATCTTTGTCATTTCAATCACCCTTGTTTTTAAAACATCTGTTTCGAAGGCCAGCTCGTGCCGACCCAAGAGCTCGTGCATTGCGAACTGCATAAGAGAGCTGCCCCCGAACCGTCGCGAGAGTTAGCTTTTATAGAGATGTTAAAAAACTCTATTCGAGTGCATAAAAGTACCTGCGCAATTATTCACATAATATGTGTTTACTAAATTTCGAAAACGTGCGTAATTTTTTGTTAAATATTGTAAAAAATATGATGACTATTTTATACAATGAACATTTTTAGAATCAAATTTACGTTAATTTACAATTTTATTTATTTTATAAATAAAAATTGTTTCGATTCAGAATTTAATAACGAAATAAGAATCGATTTTGGGGTGTGGGATGAGTTTCAATGACGAGCAAACCGAAGAAAGTAATCGTGCATTTAATGAAGCGCTCAAGCATATTTTTGAGCTTCAGGAGTCTAGCGATATTCAAATCGTCCGGAAGGAAGGTGAGCTGCTATTCTTGATTAAGCAAGAATCGCGGCGACCGGTTAAATATTATATGAACAAATCTGGAATGTCGGCGCGTTGGTTCAACGAAATCCTCAAGCTACTCATTGCTTCCGATCTTGTGATCCAAGAGCAATGCTCAGAAGATTCGCGACGGAAGTTGCTGCGATAATACCAACCTGCGCTGATGCTGACTCAGATTTGGGATTCCCAAGCGGTTGAAAGTCTGATTCTATGTTGATCTTCATTTGGAGGAGGTGACATGGGAGCATCAATTAAC
>NKIR01000014.1 GCA_002255985.1 Sphingomonadaceae bacterium PASS1 | reverse complement strand
GTACATTTTTCATATCGACACCACATATATATTTGAAGAGTGTTCTTTTACTGAGCCTGATATCACGCGAGAGATGGAGCCTTCGCCTAAGTCACCGCTACCAAAACTTGAAACAACCTCTAGCTCGGCTACTTCCGTAGATGGTAACTCGATACCAATGCCTGTTTGGCTGCTAGTAACGGTCTTGCCGGCTTTCATCACAATCAAGCGATCTCCGGGAACAAGACCTTGCGAAGGGCCGCCAGACACATATACTTGGCCATCTTCAACCGCTAAGATATCGGTCCTCCATTGCCTTGCTTGTATTGTGTTCGACATCTCCTCCAACACATCCACTATAGCAGCCGAAAGCGCTTTGTCGGTCAGCGTTCCGTCAAATTGCGCCGTGCTACCTATTCCAAAAGTTGTTTTGGCTTCTGTTGTAGCTTCTCCAGCGCCGGTAGCCGAAAAGAAAGCAAGGCCAGTTCTTACGTCTACCAATCTGATAGCGACCTTAGCCTGGGCACGCTGGACACGTTGCCGATTGAAAACGCCCCGTTTCCCGTCTTCGCTTCTGCCAAACTCAACAATCGAGCCGATGATCAATGTATCAACACCGACCAACTCATTCTTAGCACCAATTCGGCGCTGCTCTGTATCAATTTGACTTGTGTCAGTTCGTTCAAAAACTAAGAATTTACCTGTTTGGACGAGATGAGCGGCTAGAATATCGACCGCCTGCTTCCCGAGGGGGTCAAGATTGGCATCGCGTAAAAGCGTCTGCCCATAACGTGTCTCGTTAGTAAACCTTCCAACGGCGATTTTTCGTTTCAGATTTTTTGAAGCTTTGTTTTGGCTTGCAGTAGCCGTAGCCTCTTGGGCGTAAGCAGAACTAATAGAGACCGGCAAGGCTACAGCTAACGTCAATGCGATACAAAATCCGCGATAAAATTTCACTTTGAATCCCCCCACTGAGCCGTTGCGACGAACATTCATCGCCTTGCGATAAACACGTCGAAAAGTTCACATCATTTCACATTTGAATAGGTATCGCTGAACTAAAACTTTTTGCAAGGCATTTTAGCCTTTCACTAGCGCACTAACGCTTGTGCCGCTCCGAGTGGAATTACGTTGAACATTAGAAGTTGAAGAGCTTGAAATCGTAATGCCAAGAACGTCGCCCATCGTCAGAACGATTAGCACTGATGGCTTCGAAGTTTGGCAGAGCATCGGCTTAATCATTGGTTTTGGAAATTCGTCACTCTGCGGAAACATGGTACTCGCAATCACCCGAGACCGGAAAACCTCTGGGAGGACCCTGTTTCCACTGCAATATACGCGCGCCAAGCCATCATCTGCGTGTGGTACCGTGTGTTCCGTGCCAGCGTGACGGGTGTGACGCATCTCAAACATTATTATGATATTCTGTTTTTCGTGTTGTTGTTTTTTTATTCTCACCACCTTTCCTAACTGCACGACATATATAAAATATAATTAGGTCCTGCGTATATAAATCAAAATAATACATTATGACCTGCTGCAATATCATAATAATGTTCTGAGATGCGTCACTTGCGTCACATACGTCACGCTGGTACGAAAAACGCCCGAAAACCGACACTGCGCACTGGCCTGAGCCAAACACATGCGTCACGGGACGCGTCACGCCGCTAATAGAAGCCCCCCAACTCAGCTCGCGTCACTGGGTCGATTTGCAGCCCCAACACTGATCGGGCCTCTCGCCTCGGCCCCTTCTGGAAACCCAAGTTATCGAGCCGCGACCGGAAGTTTTTCTTGTTGAGCGTTTGCTTAATGCCACTACCTTTTGCCCAGTCCACGTAAAGCGTAAATAGTTCGCCAATCGGAACCACACCATTAGGTTCACGGAAACAGCATTCATCAACAAACCCCGCCACCTGATCCGCCTCTAAGCGCCAAGCCTTCTTTTCTTCAACCGATGACGGTGCTTCAGTGAAGCCGTTACCGCCCAGCACCGCTTGCTCGTACGCCCAGATCGCTTCGTTCAATATACCGGGCAGTTCGGTCATCAGCTTGTCTTTTAAATTCGGGTCTTGCTCATGCGTTGCGAACGTCCGGCCGAAGCGCAAGATGATGGCACGCCTAAACAACGCCGGACTGAAGTCCCGCGTGTGCGGCATGTGATTAGTTCCGAACCAACAGGTAGAAAAGGGCCTCATCACGAAAGGCGTTTGGTGCTTATGCTCAACCGTCGCTGGTTCGCCTGACGTGATCGCCTTCAGTTCCGCATCTGCAATGGTTTCTCCCTGCCTTAGCTCCGTGACGATATTTGCCAACTTGCCATGCAGATGCGCTCGCTGAAACTTATTGTCGAAGTTGCTCGGCTGAACACCCGCCACGTTTTCATGCCCGCAGAGCGCCTCCAAGACCGATAGCAGAACGCTTTTGCCGTTAGCCCCAGAGCCTATCAGGATAGCAAACTTCTCATGGCGAGCATGGGACGTCAACGTGTAGCCAATCAACTCAAGAAGGGATTTCTTCTTGGCTTCTTTATCCTCATCGTCCCGGAACACATCGTCCAGAAACTGCATGAACATTGGAGCTTTCGCGCTGTGATCGTAGACAACAGGTATCTGCGTCGTTCGGTAATCTTCACGATTGTGCGGAACCAATTCGCCACCCAACCAGTCCAGTTCCAACTGGCCGTTCAGGCAGTTAATTGTCTCTGGATTGCCGATGTCAAAACGATGGTCTCTTTGAAAGGCGTAGCTTCGCAAGGTCGTTGATACCCCGGAAACTGTGTTAGCTATAACCCGCTCGCCTTGCTCCTCCAACACATACTGGATCGCCTGTTTAAGCACAGCCTCTTCTTGAAGTTGCCAAACGCCCTTATCGCGCCATTGCCAGAACCCAGCGCCATCCACGACGATGTTCTGTGGCCCTATCCGTTCAATTACCGCCCGAGCTAGGTCAAGGTGGTCTGGCTCTGGATTAGCCGACGCATATTGTTCTGCACGGTCAGCCGCGCCAAACTCACGCAAAGCCGCTAATGAGATGCCCGTCGCCATTTTAATAGCCTTCAGGACTACTTCACGGCGGGTAGATGGGAGATTGTAGGCCTCGTTAGCCAATTCACCCGCCTCGTCTAAATCGTCCTCTGTGAGCGTCCCTGCATGTGCCATCATCTCCTCAAAAGATCGCGCTGGCACTTCAATCGCGGGTCCACGCGGATGATCTGATCCAGCCGCCATACCGCTCTCGATCGTTGCGCGCGTCTCTGCGTCATCAAGGCCAGCAGCCAAAGCAGCGTTAGTGAGCGCAGCGATGACCGTCTGTCCGTCCAAATATCCGCCACCGACAATCTGGCCCAGACTAAACGCCGACTTATTCAACTGAGCGTTTCGCTGCCCATCCTGCGCCATTTCAACGGCGACGACCTCTTCACGCAGTGCTGTTGCTGCCCAACGTGTGGCATCATCCACAACTGGTTCGGCCTTAGTCGGCGGCTGGCGGTCCACTTTGACCTTATCCGGCTTCAGGCACATTTGCAGAAGCCAGTCCGGACAATCGGCCAATTCAGTCGTCTCTGGCGAGTTCAGCCACATATAAGGCGCTGTGCAGCCCGGCTTGACGCTAGGCACGCCAATTACCATCCCGCCATCACCACGAACGTCCACACCGACAGCTATTTGGCCTGCACTGTTTTTGATTGCTACCCCTTCAGGCCAACGGAAATAGTAATGCATCGAGCCGCTGGGAGAGCGCGCCGTCACCGTTTCCGGAATAGGGCTGTGCGCTTCAAACAGCGCAGCAAGATTGCGAACGCCGTCTACGTTATGTCCTTCGACCGTATCGGCTTCGATTACAAAGAACCCAGAGTCTGGTCCGCATACAATTCCAACGTTGGCCTTAGGGTATTTCTTGAATGTGCGCTTTACTCCAGACACGTCAGCCGATGCGCCCCAGTTGCGCCCGCCGGAATGCTTTTTGGACAGGTAGCTCTTCTTCGTACCGGGAGGGACTGGAAACACATGCCAGCCGCGCTCGGCGTATTGGACAGCAGCGTGTGCTATCTCGTTTTGATTATGCATGATGATAGACCTTGATTCTTGCAAGGATCAGCAGGCCGCAGTATACAGAAGAGGCTACCAAGCATCTTCGACCCGCGCTGCTAATCCAGTGCGGGTTTTTGTTAT
This sequence comes from Sphingomonadaceae bacterium PASS1, assembly GCA_002255985.1. Lineage (GTDB taxonomy): Bacteria > Pseudomonadota > Alphaproteobacteria > Sphingomonadales > Sphingomonadaceae > Sphingorhabdus_B. The sequence continues at coordinate 65,152 of NKIR01000014.1, read as the reverse complement.
TGAGCGTGTTCTGTTGAAAGAGCGCATATGGCCTGATCCAACTCGCTTGCCTTGAAGCGAGCAGCACGACCCAACTTTATTGGTTGAGGCAGAACGCCTGCATAGATTAATTTATACACATAACTTCTGTGGACGCGAAGCCGATCTGCGGCTTCATCGATAGTTAAAAGGTACTCGGTACTCATGACTGTCTCCTTTCGGATTTAAAGACAGTCTCACCTTCTAAACACGGTTTTTAACTATAGTAGAACATTAACTTACCGCCAGTTTTTGTCCTGCCGCGATCCAATCTCGCACAAGGCTTGCGGAGACCCCCGCCGCGGTTGCGATGACTTCAGCAGCAGTGAAGTGCTCATAATTGGCTGGCTCACCTTGAGACATTGCATACCCGAGTTCCTTCAAATCGGAGGCAATCTGCCATGCTGCAAATTGGAAAACTGGGTCTGCCTTTGTTTTCGGGCCCGATCTCGAAGAACTAATAAGTTCTCCCTTCAGAACCTTGGCTGTCACTGCCCGAATGACAGGGTTAATATGGTCGAGATTCCTTGCTAACCAATCACGAATTTCATCATGGCGCTGGGGCTGTTTTAGCAATTCTTCCAGTTGCGATTCTGTCAGGGTTCCAAGGTTAAGCGATGCATTTAGCATTGGTTCCCGAAGACCATCGAAAGCCCCGTGCTTGGGCACCTTATTCAAACGGCTTTTTGCGTAGTCAATTGCAGCGTCGATGCCTCGCTTCTCAATATCGCCGCGCAGTATCTCGATGCGCTCCAGCCTTTCGCGTTCAAGGCGCTTACCCACGGACATATTTGTACAACCTCTCCGTAACTGCAGCACATTCAGCGATAACACGCGCAGGATCTTCGCGGCGGTATGATGCGTCAAGTCCCTTCAGACTATGGTCCACATATGCATCTGCTATCCAGTCAGCGACGCCTACAGAACGCGCCCAAGTTTTGAAGGTATTCCTGAACCCGTGGGCGGTGATACCCTCATCATAGGTCTTTAGCGCTTTTAGCAGGGCGTTCTCTGTCAGATGCCCGCGGCCTGACGTTGAGGGGAAAAGCAAACGCTCATCGCGCTTCATAGCCTTTAGCTCATCCAAAAACGCCCTCGGTAGAGTGATGGTATGCGCCCTGCCCGACTTCATTAAGCCCGGCGTTTCATTGTCAGTCTTAGCTGGAACAGTCCAAGTGCAGGCTTCAAGGTCAAAATGCTCCCAGCGCGCAGCAAGGACAACACTGACACGATGCGCCGACAGCATAAGCAGCCTTATTGCAGCGCGTGTTTGTGGCAAGAAATCACGCGTATCAACCCACGCCCACAGGTCAGGTAGCCTTGTATAATCGAGGGTGCCGTGAGCATTGGCTTTCGGCTTCTTAATTTCAAAAGCCCGCCTATTGGGCACTGGGTTCGCATCGCAATAGCCATTGTTGATCGCAAACTCGAACACGCGCTCCAACTGATTGCGCAATCTGCGACCCGTCTCATGCTTCTCCTTGAGCAGCTTCAGCATCCAAGGGAAAATGTCCGATCGCTTGATCTCATCCATCGCCATCAGCTTTAGGGCTTGAGGGACATGATCGCGATGCAGGCTGAGTGGCTGTTTACGGCTGGGGCCCGCTTGGCGATTTGATTTGGCGTAAGCCTCATAGAACTCGAAGAATGCACAATCGAATGTTGGCTTTCCAGTGTCCGCAGCTTTTGTTCGCAAACGCGACTTGGGTAAGGCCATTATCGCCTCAGCGTCAGCGTCAGCAACATCAGCCAGAGCCGTTGTACCTCGTAAGGCTGCAACGATTGCCTCAGGCGCTATACCTGCCCGCGCTCGATCATTACAAACGGCCGCCATTGCCCGCGCCTTTGTCAGTGTAAGCTCTGGATAATCGCCCAATCGATAGAATGACGTTTTGCGCCAATAGAACGCTTTGCCACCGGCCGAGTTAGCACGAATGTATAACCCATCTCGCCCGCCACAGGGTTTTGTCTCACGTGGCTTCGTCGGCTTCCAGTTCCGAATAGCCAAGTCTGTCATTAGCGCCATAGTTGAACCCCTGCCCGAGAAAGGTCTCTCGGGATACACTTTGGGTACACTTTTTCATTCGCTTCGGGAAGATGTCACGATACAGCTATCTACAAATGGATAAATAACATATTGATTTTATGTTATTATAATATGAATAAGGTGTTGATTTAGAAAGTTATATTGGTCCCTCCCGGGGAGCCATTTTTTCTGGCTCATAATGTTAATAAAGCCCATGCGCCTGCCAAAGCAGCCGCAGCGCGGCGTAACCGACCAATATTGCGGTAAATGTGCGCAGAAGTCGCGGCGACAGATAGCGCATTCCGAATATGCTTCCGATTTGCCCGCCGACCAGCACAGCCGCGAGTAGCAGGCCATATTCCATCGCGGGCAATGCCAGCGACTGTGCACCGGCTTTTATGACCTGCCCTGCCAGCCCTGCGGCCGAATTGATCAATATGTAGAGCGACGCAAAGGCGGCAATGCGCCGTGCCTCTGCCCAGCGGATAAGGTGCAATATCGGTGCCATGAATATCCCGCCGCCAATCCCGGACAAGCCAGCCAGCAGGCCGACACCGCCGGAAATTACCAACAGCAATGGCTTGGGCAGCGTACGCGCCGAAAGCTTTTCAGGCTGAAGCAACAGGGCAATGGCAGACGCAAGCAATGCCCCGCCTAAGATAGTCAGGAAAACCCATTGCTTGAGCGGCACAAGCCCGCCCAAGAACGCGAGTGGCGCGGATATCAGCAATAGCGGCATGACTTGCGGCCAAGACACCAACCCGGCACGTACGAAGCGGATGCTGCCGCCTGTCACCACAATGATATTGCATAACAATGCAATGACCGGGATCAGCCGATAATCAACGCCCCAAAGCGCCAGCAACGCCGTATAGGTCGACCCCCCGCCAAAGCCGACCGAGGCGTACACAAAAGCGACGAGAGCGAAGAGTCCAGCCAACCAGATCATCCTCGCCCTCCCCGTTCAATGCCTTCAATATGCGCCGTGACAGTGCTTATACTTTTGCCCGGAACCGCAAGGGCATGGGTCGTTACGGCGCAAATCAGGATTGCCCGCAAACGGGTCGTTTGAACCCGATGCAATCGCTGGGCGTGGGATCGTCGTCGTGACAAACCCAAGTGAACCGGCATCGATGTCATTGGTGTCATCTTCGTCGGTGAACGGGTCGATATGCGTTGTGAGGAAATCCGGCAATTCAGGCAGTTGAGGCGGAACGAGCTCTTCTTCTGCGCGGAATTCATTGGTCGCGATTGTCTTGGTTACGCCTTCACGAATGGCACCCAACATGCGTTCAAACAGGCCAAATGCTTCCTGCTTATATTCATTGATGGGATTCTTCTGCGCATAGGCGCGCAAGTAAATAACCTGACGCAGGGCATCCAAAGTCGACAAATGCTCTTTCCAATGATGGTCGAGCGTTTGCAGCAAAATGCTCTTTTCGACCTGACGCCATACGGTTTCGTCAAGATCAGCGCCCTTTGCCTTAAACCTGGCGGTCGCCAGGTCGGCAATTCGGGTTTCGATCACTTCGGGATCGAGGCCGTCTTCCTGCAACCAGCTATCGATGTCCGGAGCAAGCCCCAAAACTTCCGCACATTTCTGCTTCAGTCCATCAACATCCCATTGTTCCGGATAGGTGCCTTCAGGGCAGTGATCGCCAACCAGATTGTTGACTGTGTCGTTGAGCATATCCTCAATGATATCGTCGACGGCTTCTGCATCCATGATATCGCTGCGCTGGTCGTAAATCACCTTGCGCTGGTCGTTCATGACATCGTCATATTCCACCAGCTGCTTGCGGATATCGTAGTTCCGCGCTTCAACCTTGCGTTGTGCGGTTTCAATGGCTTTCGACAACCATTTACCACCGATGGCCTCTCCGTCTTCCAGACTGGAATTCATCATGCGCGAGAATAATGTCTCCGAACCGAATATGCGCAAAAGATCATCGTCGAGCGATAGATAGAAGCGCGAGAGGCCGGGGTCACCCTGACGGCCTGAACGACCACGTAGCTGGTTATCGATACGGCGACTTTCATGCCGCTCTGTCGCCAGAACAAACAAGCCGCCCGCTTCCAGAACCTTTGCCTTTTCAGCAGCAATTTCGGCTTTCAATGCTTCGATTGCGGCATCGCGCTCCGGGCCTTCTGGCACATCACGCAATTCATCTTCCAAACGGAATTCAAAGTTACCGCCAAGCTGAATATCTGTGCCGCGACCAGCCATGTTAGTGGCAATTGTTACGCTGCCGAAACGACCAGCTTGCGCCACAATATGCGCTTCGCTTTCGTGGAAACGGGCGTTGAGCACGCTGTGCTTCACATTTTCCTTTTCCAGGAATTCGGACAGCAACTCGGATTTTTCGATGGAAACAGTACCGACCAAAACGGGCTGGCCCCGCTCATTTGCTTCACGAATGGTCTTGGCAATGGCGCCAAATTTGTCCTGCGTATTTTTGTAGAACTGGTCGTCTTCATCAATACGCTGCACGGGCACGTTGGTGGGAATTTCAACGACGTTCAGTTTGTAAATCTCGTGGAATTCGCCGGCTTCGGTCGCCGCGGTTCCGGTCATGCCCGACAATTTTGGATACATGCGGAAATAGTTCTGGAAAGTGATTGTTGCGAGCGTCTGGTTCTCTGGCTCAATGTCGACGCCTTCTTTGGCTTCGACGGCCTGATGCAGGCCATTTGACCAACGGCGTCCATCCATCATGCGGCCTGTGAATTCATCGATGATGATGACCTTGCCATCTTTGACGATGTAATCAATGTCGCGCTTGAACATCACATTGGCTTTGAGTGCCTGATCCAGATGGTGCACAACCAATGTGTTTTCATAATCATACAGGTTGGAGCCGGTCAGCAACCCTGCACCCTCAAGCAAGCGCTCAGCCTTTTCGGTGCCGTCCTCGGTCAACGTGACATTGCGGCTCTTTTCGTCTTTTTCATAATCGCCATCGTCGAGTTGAAGGACAACAGCATGCACCTGCATATACAATTCTGACTTATCATCGGTCGGGCCCGAGATAATCAGCGGTGTCCGCGCTTCATCGACTAGGATCGAGTCCACTTCGTCCACGATCGCAAAGTTAAATGGACGCTGTACCATCTGTGCGCGTTCATATTTCATGTTGTCGCGCAAATAGTCGAAACCAAGCTCATTGTTGGTCGCGTAGGTGATATCACTGTCATAAGCGGCACGGCGTTCATGCTCGGGAATGTTCGGAACAACAACACCCGTGGTCAGCCCAAGAAAGCCGTAAATCTTGCTCATCCATTCGGCGTCACGGCGCGCAAGATAGTCGTTCACGGTTACAACGTGCACACCCTTGCCTTCGATCGCGTTCAGATAGCACGCCAAAGTCTCGGTCAGGGTCTTGCCTTCACCGGTGCGCATTTCGGCAATCTCTCCGCGGTGGAGTACGATGCCGCCAACCATCTGCACATCGAAATGGCGCATACCCATGACGCGCTTCGACGCCTCACGTACCGTGGCAAATGCCTCAGGCAAAATGTCGTCCAGCGTTTCGCCGGCAGCAAGGCGGTCACGAAAAATCTGGGTCTGCCCCTTCAACCGCTCGTCATCCATGACTGAAATTTCGGCTTCGAGCGCGTTGATCTTGTCGACGATCTTCATGATCGATTTGACGTAACGGTCGTTGGATGACCCAAACAGGGCTTTGGCAATTCCGCCGAACATAACTAATTCCTTTGAAATCATGTGGGAGACGCGCGCAAGCTGGCGCGAAATAGGGTATAAAAAAGGTGCACCGCAGCGGGTGAGATGCCCTACCCTAAAATGAGGTCGTGCCGGTAAACGGGCGTATCAGGTACCAATGCGACGAACGCGACGCTGCCATCGACTGGCATAAGGTGCACGCGCGCAGTCGGCGTCACATGCACCGGCTGCTCAAACGCATTATCCGCTTCCTGAACAGCAGCCGTGACATAGGCCTGAACCGCAGCCAAATCTACTGACGCAGACGATGAGGAAACGGGGCGCGCAGCATCCGCAGCGGAAAACCCGCTCAACATCGCCAGTAGATAAATCAATATGCGCATATATGGCCCTGTTCGGTGCTGCTGCGGATATAGTTAGCCACGGCGGCAAAGTCCACAGCGAAGGCGCACTGCCTACTTACTGGCCGCGCCTGTCTTAAGGTCTTCATGCTCCACCGACATCCGGAACTTGATGCGTTTGGCCTGTGGCTTGCCGTCACTATCCAGAAACGGAGCGACATCACGCTTCCCAATACCTGAGCAGACTATATCCAAGAAGTTCTTATCAGGCCTTTGAGCAAAGAGCGCGCCTTCGCTCTCCGCTTCGCAACGCGTCATCTTACCAGTCGCGTCAATGTCAAATGTTAGGCCAATGGAACCGGGCTTTTCAAAGGGATTTGAGCGGAGACGCCGAGGGTTCATAGATGTAGCGGCAGCACGTTTCGGAAGCCGCCAATATAGCGTATGCGCGCTCTTCCCTGAAGATGGCGCTCCATCGGCATCCAACGCGGGGTCAAAACTCCAATCGCGTGCAAGTGCACATGCTTGTTGGTCCAATTCGGGAGCCTTGCTGCTGACGGTAACCGAACAATCTAAAACCTTTCCAGTGCTGTCGACATTGAGCGTAAACGTTGTCTGTCCCTGTTTTCCTTCGGCCAAAGCCGCAGCAGGGTATTTGTCGGTAGGTATCGTTAGCTGCGCTCTATTTGACGGCTTTGGCGGACGCGGTAGACTTTCGGTTATTATAGGCATTGATGCCATGCTCAAAACTTCCGGTATTTGCCAGCGAACGCGGTTCGAATAGCTGCCGGTGGTCGCAACGCCATTTTTATCCTTCCCCGGATAAAATTGGGCACGCGCCGTAACATTATCGCACGTTACCTTATCGAGGTCAGCATGTCTGCTACTGCTGGTGATCGCACATTTGGTCACACGTCCATCGACAGACACATCTACTGTAAATCCCGTTATTCCTTCACGGAATTCGCGCAGCGCGAGACGTGGATAATCACCCGTGTTTGCCCAAGTGCCGGGATTATTTTTGGGTATTGGCGATCTTTCCCGTCCCTTTTCGGGTGCGGGTGTAGAAACAGAGCGGACCGAGGGCACCATGATAACCGGAGGAGGAGGCGCAGGTTTTTCGGCGTTTGTTTCGGCCACAATTGATGCTAGCGCCAACACCGAATAAAAAAGCATGTCTTTGTTCTCCCTAGTCTGTCGGGGGTTTAGCAAAAGGTTTCTTAAGTGTTAGTAAAATCGCCGCTCGCAATCCCATTCCCCATCATGCCCGAAATCGCGGGTGCAACGCCCCGTGTCGCGCGTGCTGGGTATAAGGATTGGGGCCGCTGCGACTTAAGTTATGTCGCGCTCGACGAAGGCACAACGGTCGCTGGCGTCACGACACAAAATATATGCTGCTCTGCCGAGGTTGACCTTTGTCGTGCGAATTTGGCGCATGGCCGCGCGCGCGCTTTGGTGGTGAATGCCGGGAACAGCAACGCCTTTACCGGACAACGCGGCAAGGACGCAGTGGATGCAATTACCGGGCAAGTTGCGGGCCATTTGAACTGCGATGCTTCGGAAATTTTCGTTTCGTCCACCGGTGTTATTGGCGTTCCCCTGCCCATCGACAAAGCACAGTCTGGGTTGCGCGCTGTTTTTGATACGGCACCATGCAGTTGGGAAGACGTGACGCATACGATCGGGACCACCGACACCTTTGCCAAAGGCGCAACCGCGAGCGCGATGGTCGATGGCCGCAAGGTACACCTCGTGGGCATCATCAAGGGTTCAGGCATGATCGCCCCCGACATGGCCACTATGCTTGGTTATATTTTCACCGACGCCGCCGTAGACGCCGCTTTCCTTCAGCAGATGTTATCGGCTTCCAACAAAAGCAGTTTCAGCTGTATCACCGTCGACAGCGACACATCGACCAGCGATACTGTGTTGGCATTTGCAACGGGCAAAGCAGGCAATACGCCGCTTACGTCATATGACGATGCTGGCGCGGACGCGTTTGCTGCGGCGCTTAATGACATCTGCCGTCAGCTCGCGCATCTCGTTGTCCGCGATGGCGAAGGCGCGCAGAAGTTTATTGAAATCAACGTGTCCGGCGCTGCGAACGATGATAGCGCGCGGCGGATCGGCTTGGCCATTGCCAATTCACCCTTGGTGAAAACCGCGATTGCGGGTGAAGATGCCAATTGGGGCCGCGTCGTCATGGCTGTTGGCAAAGCGGGAGAGCCTGCAAACCGCGACAACCTATCCATCAGTTTCGGGGCGACGCAAGTTGCGCATAATGGCCTAGCTGTGGCCGGATATGATGAAGCGCCGGTGGCGCAACATCTTAAACAAAATGAAATTCAAATCGGCGTTGATCTTGGTATCGGGGCCGGGCGTGCAACGGTTTGGACCTGCGACCTAACCCACGGCTACATCAGCATCAACGCCGATTATCGCAGTTAAAGCGCAGCTTCCAACCAGCTTTTCAGCTGAGCCTTTGGCGCAGCGCCGACTTTCGTGTCCGCAATTTCTCCGCCTTTGAACAGGATCATCGTCGGGATGCCACGCACGCCATATTTTGCTGGCGTATCGGGATGATCATCGATGTTCAGCTTCACGATCTCGACCTGCCCAGCCAGCTCTTCGCTGATTTCTTCAAGGCTTGGGCCAATCATTTTGCATGGACCACACCATTCGGCCCAAAAATCGACCAATACGGGTTTGCCCGATGCCAGTACTTCTGATGCGAAATCATTATCGCCTACGGATTTGGTAGCCATGTTTGTCTCCTTTGTTGCCACCCATGTATGCCCACTGCCAAATGCTGACAAGGACCAAGGCAGATAGTTTTTGTTCTGCTGTCAAGAGGCAGGATAATGAGGCGCCAATATCTCGTCCGAAAGCGTGATAAACCGGGGTGCGTGCGTGAACAGCAAAGCGACCTCAATCTTGCAGTCAGGGAAAATCGTCTGCAGCGCCGCGCGATAATGTGCCATTTGGCGCAAATGCGGAACGGGGACGCTATGTTCATCGCCGGGGACGCTTCGACCCGTTTTGAAATCGACCGCGCGCACCAATCCGGGTTCGACGAGTAGCCGGTCAATACGGCCATTGATCACGGTTTCGCCCACAACAGCCACAAGCGGAACCTCAGCGCGCGCCTGTGGACCAAAAAAGGCCGCCCAGACCGGATCGCTGACAACCGCGTTCACTTCGGCCAATAACTGCCCGGTGTCGATATCCTCGTTTCGAGCCTGGACCGCTAACCATTGCTCCGCCGTTTTGAGCGACTCGCTATCCGTGATGCGCTCAAACAATGCGTGGATCAGCCTCCCGCGATTGGCGGCTTTGCGCATAGCTGCGTTTGCGGGTGCATCGCCATAATCGTCATCGTCAAGCCGCGATGGCACCAAAGGACGCGGTGGGCGCTGCTCGATCGGCGCAGGCGCGAATAGCCATTCGGGGCTGGCTGGCCGAGCCACTGCCAGCGATTGCTTTTTCGCAGAAGTTACCGGCGCGACCATCGACGCGCCTTCCGCGCCCACATGGCGCATCACCCTGCCCCAGCGCGGATCCTCTTCCCAAATGCAGCCAAGCGCCGTCATGCCTTTTTCAATGGCGGCGCACCAGCTTTCGGCAGGTGGTTCGCCCTTGCGGCTAATGCCCAACGACCCCGCCATAATCAGCCGCTCTTCCGCGCGCGTGATGGCCACATATAATAGCCGCTTATGTTCCTGCAGTTCGCGGGTCTTCTGCATATCGACGATGTCTTGCAAACGCCCTGACTGCTCGCTTTTGCGAATGGGCAGCAAGGGCGTGCGTTGCCCCTCATCCATCAACAGCTCAACCGACTGATCGGGCTTTTTGGTGGGATCAGACGTGATGTCCGCCAAAATGACCACGGGCGCTTGCAAGCCCTTGGCTCCATGTACGGTCATGACGCGGACTTCCTTGGTACTGTTGTCACTTTCACGCTTGATTTCAATTTCGCCGCGGTCGAACCAAGCCATGAACTTTTGCAGGCCGCCGCCATGCTGTTGTTCAAACTGAAGTGCCGAATTCAGCATTTCCTCGATAGGAACCAAAACCTCGCGTCCCAGACGCGCGGTGAATTTGCGCCGAGCGCCAATTGGTCCGGACAAAATCTGTTCAAGGAAATGATATACGGTCGTGAAATCAGCCGCGGCCAGCATATCGCGAAATGGCGCAAGATCATCCGCAAGTTCTGGCTTCCCGCGGATATGCTGCCACAGGCTGCCTTCGCGATCGCCGACATAGCCGTGCGCCAGCAACTGCTCCTGCGTCCACCCGATTATCGGGGACACGAGCAAGCACGCAAGGCTCAGGTCGTCATTCGGTTGAAGCACAAATTTGATTGCCGCCAGAAGGTCTTGCACCACCAATGGCTGCAAAAGCTTCAGCCTGTCGATGCCTGCGACCGCGACATTGCGTTCGTGCAATTGCGCAACCAGCAGCGACGCCATATCACCGCGGCTGCGCAGCAGGAACAGGATGTCACCCGGTTCCAAATGACGCCCCTGGCTCTCCAGCCAAGGCCTCTCGTCAATGAGCGCTTTTGCATGATCGGCCAATCGTTCGGCCAGTGCGCGCTTTTCGTCACTGAACCAGTTTTCTTCCTCATCCGACGTATCGCTATCGTCCGTTGCGTTCGGCTTTGCGGATATGGGCTGCAAAAGCTCAACCAGGCCAAACTGCGGTTTTTCGCTATAATGCGGGTCAATGATATCGTTGATGCCAAAATCGGCAGGCCCAGACCCATCGATCACCGCGTTTACAAAATCGAGTATAGGCGCGGTCGAACGGAAACTGCGCGATAAAGTCAGCCGTTTCAGTTCGCTTCCGGCGGCATCAATGCGTTTGGCAAAATAGCGACCCGCTTCCTCATATCGTTCAGGCGCGGTCCCCTGAAATCCGTATATCGCCTGTTTGAAATCGCCGACGGAAAACAGCGTCCGGCTCTTTTCGGGGTTGGCACCCATGCCGCTGTAAAAATCGTCGCTCAGTGCGCTGATGATATCCCATTGCGCTTTGTTGGTGTCCTGCGCCTCATCCACCAAGATATGGTCGATCTGCCTGTCGAGTTTAAACCGCACCCATTGCGCCATTTGGCCATGTTGCAAAAGTTCGGCGGTGCGCCGGATCATATCGTCAAAATCAACTGCGCCGATGGCATGTTTGGCGCGGCTATATTGCGCCGCAAATTCCTTGCCGATGCACAATGCGCGCGCCAGCCTGTCCGCATATTGCGCACGCGTTACTTCGCCAAGTAACTGCTCTGTCCAGTTGAACATTTTCAGCGCGTGTTCGGCATAGACCTCCGTCGTCGGCGTATGTCCGCTCGTCGAAATCTGCGGATCACCCTTGGCTGTTGACCAACAGCGATGCAGATCGGTCAAGAGCGCCGCGCGTTCAGTTGGTGATCGCGATAGCCAATCCTGAAGGACTGCCGCACGTTTGCCGCCGCGACTATCTGCCTTGTTCTTGCCCCACAAAAGGTTGGCATCAATGACCGCCTGCAATGTCGCACGTGGAATGCGCGCATCGGCAAAGGCGTCTTCCAGCATATCCTCAACAGGGCCATCGAAATGAACGCCTGCCAGTCGCCGTGCCCAGACCACCGCGCCGGCGTCATTGGGGATCATGGTCATGACATCCGGCGATGCCGCCGCCCTGTGCAGGAACCGCAGTGCAGCGTCCTCACCCATATTCAGGGAAAGTTCCTGCAGGTCTTTAACCATTTTAGTATCGCCGCGCGCTTCGACTTCAAGCACCAAGTTGACCAATGCTTCGCGCAATAATTCTTGCTGCTCGCGTCCTTCAATCGGTTTGAATCCCGGAACCAATCCGGCTTCTTCGGGGAAGCTACCAAGCAACGACTGACAGAAGCTATGGATGGTCAGTATTTGTAAGCCACCGCCGGGCGCGTCCAACACCTTTGCAAAAAGCTGACGTGCGCGTTTCCGTGCCTCGGGTCCCGCATGTGCGCCAATGGCTTCAAGGTCATGAAACAGCGCCCCATCTTCGCGCTGCACCCAAGACGCCAAAAGCTGGTTTATCCGGTCCGCCATTTCGGACGCGCCAGCCTTGGTAAAGGTGATGCACAACAGATTTTCAGGTTCGACATCGCTTTCCAACAGCAACCGGATCACACGCGCCGTTAAAACCTGCGTTTTGCCGGTTCCTGCAGAGGCGCTAAGCCAAATATTATCGCCGGGGATGACGGCGCTGCGTTGCGCCGGAATGAGTGGTTTCGGCGTCGATGATTCAGAGGTCATGCCTGCTCCTCCGAAATTGACTGCCGGCCGTTCCATTCCTGCAACCGCATCAATTGATCATAGTCGCCATAATGCGCAAATTCGGGATGCAGCTTTGCAGTGAAGGGTGCGTCGCCCAAAATCCATTGCGCGATAGCCTCTTCGGCTTGCGCGACGGCAAAGGCCACAAACTCGGTGCTTAGAGGCTTGTTATCGTTGGTCCGCGTACTCGTCGGGACTGCGATATGTCCAAACTTGTCTTTGTTTTTCGCCAAGCTCCAATATTCAAATTTGGTCGCTTGGCCGGCCACACCTTTGATCGCCATCTGCTCGGCCATATAGCCGATGAGGCCAAGCTGAAGGGCAAAGCCCGCATTCACTTGCTTGGTCGATGGTGGCATGCCGGTTTTGTAGTCAACGATCACCAGACTTCCGTCCGCAAGTCTATCAATCCGGTCAACGCGGCCGTTCACGGTTATGCCCATGATGTCGACCTTGCCGGGTTGTTCGGCCACGGCAACGACGCGGCCATGGTCATGCATCTGCTTTTTGGTTTCTTCCGCCACCCAGCGCAGGCCAGCGGCAATGCGCGGCTGCCACAATGCACGTAACAACGGATCCGTTGCCTCTTGTGCCAGCAAGTCATCCACACGCTGCACGAGCTTATCGACGGCACAATTGTCTTGTTTGAACCACTGTTCCAACAGGTCATGCACCAACGATCCGCGCCACGCAAAGCTCGGTTCGGCATCGACCTTTTCCAGCACACGGAGCCCGAGAATACGTTTTGCATAAAATGAATAAGGGTCCGACTTCAGCTGGTCAAAATCCGTAACAGACAGGCTAACCAATCGCTGCGGCGCCGAAGGGCGCGGCAATGGGCGGCTTTCAAAGGGCACTTTATCAGCAGGTTCATCCAGCTGCGCTGCCAACGCAAGCGACTGTTGGTCCCGTTCCAGCTTGTCCGCCGTCAGCGCCTTTATCCGCAGCAAAAAGCGTGAGGCAACCGTTGGCCCGCCACGGTCACGCCGCGCACGCGTTAACAGCACTTCGCGACCGCCCAATGCGGTCGCAAGATCATGCGCCGACAGTCCGATATTCCGGTCCAAGGTTGGCAGTTTCAAATGCCGCCGGATGGCGGGCGCGAGCCAAGGGTCCGGTTGCGCTATTTGCGGCCATGTACCCTCATTCAACCCCGAACAGATGATGAGGTCCGCCTGCTGCAATCGTGCTTCCAATAAACCGTAAATGGTCACACGCGGATGTCCGCCATATGGGGGACGCACCACCGCGCTTGAAAAGATTTCGTTAAACGTCGCCGCCAACCCCGTGGCATCGATACGGCCAAGCGTCGACAGGTCGCCGCCGCTCACTTCTTCCCACATCCGCCCAAGTTCGCGACCACTTGCCCCGCGCCACACAGCGCCATCGGTCAAATTCGTCGCAACATCGCGCAGTGCATCGATGATAAAGCTAAAGGGTTGCCCATCGACATTTTCGAGCGGCGCCAGAATTTGGACAAAGCCTTGCCACCATTCAACGAGCTCTGGCTTCACTTTGCGGGCATTTTCCAACCGCCGGGTGATGGCACCCAGCCCAACACCGTTGGCGGTTCCCCGCAATTCGAGATCTAACAGCCGAACCTTATTCAGCCAATCAAGCCTGTTGGGACCTGCAAACACCAGTGGGTGTTTGGCAATGGCCAATACCGACGTTCCGGAAAACCGGCCCGAAATCGCGTCAACCAACGCGAGCGCCAGCGAACCATTTGGTGTTTGCAAAAGCGGTATGCCCGCACTGTCGTCAACATATATGTCCCAACGACGCAGTTGCGCCGCAACGCGGACCGCCAGCTCACGGTCAGGCGTGATCAGCGCGATCCGTTTTTGGGCATGTTCCAACTCGCCGCGAATGCGCACAGCAATGGCCTTTGCTTCCTGCGCGCTGTCATCAGCCTCAAACCATTGCGTATGTGATAGCGCCTTGCGCGACGGTGCCAGTTCTTGCCAACCCACGCTATTTTCAGGCAGGCAGAAAATTTCCGAAATGGTGTCGGCCACGCGTTCGACGCGAGCAGTTGGCAAGATATCGACTTCGCTTCGGTCGATCCCCATGAGGTCGAGCAAATGTTTCAGGTGGAATTGGGGATGCACCTCAAAATTCCGGCGGCGCGCTGGCACATTATCCGGTTCAGTCGCGGCAGACAGGCTGTCCCAGCGGTCCTTAGCCAAGTCGAGGTCCGCACCGGGCAGGATGACATGGCCATTTGGAATGAGGGCAACACGGCGCAGCAATTTTGCGACGGCCTTGGCTGATGTCGTAATGCCAACCGCAATGATCGGCATGTCCAAACCGCTTTGGGCCAGACGGCGCTCCAAGCCGGCCAAAAGCTTGTTTCGGCGCTCCGCAGGTCCCATCAATTCTCGCGCAGAAAGTTCGGCGCGATAGGCGGGCAAGATCGTCAAAAGCTGGCCATAAGCGCGTTGCCAATGCCCGGCGAGATCAGCCTCGATTGCAATGTCTGACAACGCATCGAAGTCGACCAAATCGACCTCAAGCTCATCAATGAGCTCGCCCAGTTTGCGCGCCAAACGCAACGCTTCAGCGGAGGATAGAAATGTGCCCTGCGGCCGGTGTTCCTGCGCCAAGCGCGCCAGCAGCATCAGCCGGTCAAACGATCCAATGACGGGCCAAATGGTGTCTTCCGATGCAATGGGATCCAGCAAAGGCTCCAATGCCTCATCGAGTTGCATATCGCCCACCGCCACCATGCGCGGCAAAAGCAAACCCGGCGCGGCCTGCCGGACGAACGCCTCTGTCATCGCCTTGATGGCGCGGTTATTGGGTAACAGCAATATTGTGCTGCTAACCGTGAGCGGGTCCTGCCCCGATGTCTGCAATATCCACTGCGCAGTTACGTCGCATAAGTCGTTCCCGAGCGGGACGTTAAAAACGCGCACACGCTGCGCCGTGGCGTTAACAGGCGCCATGCAGGCCCAAACGTTGTTCCGTAGCGGAAATTGCCGCGGGATAGCCTACATCAAACCACATTCCCTCGTGCACCATCCCCATGCACCGGCCTTCGGCAATCGCACGATCCCAAAAGACGTTGGTCGAAAAAACGTCGGACGGTGCGTCAACAATCAGCTTTTTGGAAAGCAGCTGAATGCCTGTCCAAACATAAGGCGCAGGCGCGTCACCCACGCGACGTGACAGCCGGCCATCTGCATCCATGTGAAAATCACCAATGCCTTGGCTGTTATATGCTGTTGCCAGCGGGACGAGGAGCATCAGCACATCCATGCGTGCAGCATCCCAATGCGCTATCAGGCGCGAAATCGCATTCTGCCCGTCGTTGGTCCACCAATTGTCAGCATTCACGCAAATGAATGGATCGTCCGAAATCATCGGCAATGCCTGAACCAGCCCGCCGCCTGTATCGCGCAGCAATTCGCGTTCATCGGATATCGAAACGTCAAAATCCCCCGCGTGGGCGGCAAGATGCGCTACAACTTGATCGGCGCGATAATGTGCGTTCACGACAATCTTGCCAACGCCGGCATCACGCAAATGATCCAATACATGATCCAGCAAAGCAACGCCGCCAACCTCAACCAATGGCTTTGGGCGGTCGGCGGTCAACGGCATCATCCGCGTCCCCTTGCCCGCCGCCATAATCATTGCGGTGTTCACATGCTTAACCATGCGTAATGTCTAATGGGCTAAGGCTGCGGACTTCAGTGGGAATGTGGGTATCGAACCATTGCTTGACGTTCGCCAGTGCCGGGTGCCCCAAATCGCGTTCCAGCAAGCCCCACATACGTGGAAGGAAGGACAAATATCTCTCCTTACCATCCCGTTTCCACAGCCGCGTAAATATACCGATAATCTTGGTATTCCGCTGCGCACCCAGCAACGCGTAATGCGCATCAAAGTCAGGTGCTGGATTGGCCGCCGTCAGATAATAAGCCAGCATGTCTGCCTCAAGCTCTGGGCTGACATCGCGCCGCGCGTCTTGCAACAACGATACCAAATCATACGCAGGATGCCCCACCAGCGCATCTTGAAAATCAATGATGCCTTGTTCCCCGTCATCAAGCAGCATGATGTTTTCGGCATGGTAATCCCGCAAGACAGTTACATTTTGGTAAGACGCCAATGGGGCCAGGGCATCAACCCACATCTGGTCAAATGCGTTCGCGTCGCAGGAAAGCCCCATCGCCGGCATATACCATTCGGTGAGCAGCTGCACTTCGCGCAGATAGTTCGCCATGTCATAGGGTTGCGCATGCGCTGCAGGGGTTCCTGCCAATCGCACAATCGTATCAATAGCGGCGCGGTATATTTCGGCCTCATGTTCTGGGTAATCATCCAGATGTTCGCGCATCCTGCGGTCGCCAAAATCTTCAAGCAACACCAGTCCACGCGTCAAGTCAGTGCCGTAAATCTCTGGCGCACGAAATTGATGCCCCGTCAAATATTGGGCAATATCAAGAAAAGGCTGCGGGTCCTCATGCGGCGGTGGCGCGTCCATCAATATAGCCTTGCCCCGCGTAGCCGAATTCACACGGAAATAGCGGCGGAAAGACGCATCGCCCGCCACCGGGGTTATTTGCGCATCAGTCCAGCCATGGCACGCCAAAAATTCGTCCAGTCCAGCGGGCGGAACCATATCAGTTACGGGTGTCATCATGATCCATTTTCAAAGTCAAAATTCTGCTGCCGTCCGCTTGCGGTACGATATCGATTAAATGGCTGGGCCGCACATAGCCGCCTCCAAAGCGTTCAGCCCACTCCACCAGCGTGACGCGATCACTGCGTTCCGCGATGAGCCCTAATTCATCCAAGTCGTCGACATTGTCCAAGCGATACAAATCGACATGGGCAACGGCAACCAAAACCTCTGGCGGTTCGTAGCTATGCACGATGGCATAGGATGGGCTCGTCACTTCGCCGTCAAATCCAAGGCCTGCCAATATGCCTGCGCACAATACCGTCTTTCCAGCGCCCAGCGGCCCGTTTATCGCGACCCAATCTGATCGCGACAATGTCTTTGCAAACTCGCGGCCATATTCGCGCATATCCAAATCGGTCGCGATGATCATGGCCGCGGCAAAGCCATGATAACTGTGGTGCCTTCGCCCGGCGCAGAATGCAGCTGGAACGTCCCACCGTGCGACTCAATAATCTGACGCGCCAAAGGCAAGCCTAGACCCTGCGTCATTGAAGCATTGCTATCCGCGTTCTTGGGAACCGCATTATCCGAAGAAATGCGCTGGACGTCTGACTCGCGCATACCCGGCCCATTGTCCGATACGATGAGTTCAAGGACGTCGCCTTGCCAACGTGCAAGCATTAAAACCTGCCCGCCGCTTTGATTATACCGGATCGCATTATCTAAAGCCTGCCCGACCGCTTGCGTAATCCGTTTCGGATCAAGCGCCATCTCTCCAGCACCGTTGTCCAAGTCGACTTGTAGCTCGACCTGAGCCGCATTTGCCATCGCAGTTTTGCTTGTCGCTATTTGCGCGACCAATGTCGGAACATCCGTTTGTTCGAGTGCGAGCGGCAACGCGCCCGCTTCAATCTGGCTGTAATCCAGAACAGTGTTGATCTGGTCTGACAAGCGGTCAGCGGATTGCAAAATGGCATCAACATAATCTTTCGCCTGATCGCTAAGGTCGCCTGCGATGCCTGCTTTTAGCAAGTCTGCAAATCCACTGATGGACGTAAGTGGCGTACGGAATTCGTAGCTCATATTTGCAAGGAATTTGCCCTTAATCGCATCAGCCTCTTGCAATGCGCTATTGCGGTCGCGCAATGCCTGCTCGACTTTAAGGGTGTTCGACATATCCAGCATCGTAAAAAGCGTGTTGCCGTCTGGTAGTGGTATCGTCGCAATCTGGAACATGCGTCCGTCGGCGAAGACAGCTTTGCTCTTGCGCTGTTCGCGGTTTGACGACGTCGTCCGGATCAGTTCACCTAGAAGACTAATCTGCGATGGCTTTTGCAAATGCCGGGCGAGCGAGGGCAACAGTTCATCCAAACGCGGATGTTGAAGCAGCAAGTCGTCGTTCAACTCCCATGTTTCCGCAAACAAGCGATTCCAGATGCTAAGACGGCCATCAGCCGAGAATACCGCAATCGCTTCGAACAAATTGTCAAAGGTCGCGGTCCGAACGCGGAGCAGAATATCGCGCGCACTGGCCAGTTGCGCCTGTTCGGTGCGGTCTTCAAAAATCATCAACAGGCCGCCGTCAGGTATTGGCTGCGCCAACACGCGTAAATGCGTTCCGTCCGGAAGCAGCCAATTTTCTTCGGTGGGATCGGAGGTTCTAAACCAATCTTCACGCTCTTTACGCCAAGCGGGAAAGTCGCGGACCTCGGGCACCTTCCCATTTTCACGCATGCGGTCCAACACGCGCGCAAATTCTGGCTTTTCAGACAGCCACTGGTCACGGAAAGTAAAAAGGCTTTGGAATGGCAAATTTGCGAAGCTCAACACATGGCGCGCGTCAAACTGGGCGACACCGGCAGACATAAGGTTCAAAAGGTCGCGCTGTGCTTCTGAAAGCTTCCTGACCTCGGATTTGGTATCAATTAAATCTTGAACATCAATCGCCAGCCCTGCAACGCCTGATTGGCCCAAGGGGATATCAAACACGCGCAACTGACGCCGTTCCCCGTTCAAGGTGGCGGAAACAATCCGCTCGCTCTGGGCGTCGGCAGATGCAGCTTCAGCTGCCCAGTCAGCTGGGCTTTTACCCTTTTCAGGCTCAAGCAACTCAAGCCCCTCTTCAACCACTTGAAGCCCATCAGTCGCACCGACCGCATCAACATATGCATGGTTTACGAAGTGCAGGCGCATGTCCGGGCGTCGATGCCACATCGGAAGAGGTGCTGCTTCGATTAGGCCAGCCAATGCAGCAAATGCTGCGCGGGCCTCTTCAGATTCCTGCGTGCGCTTCTCAAGCTCCCGCAAGCTATCGGTGGAATCGAATAACCACAAAAGCGCTGCCCCATTGGGATAGACAACGACATCCGCTATATTTCCGACAACGGTCAAACGACGTTCGGAACCTTTAATGGCCAAAGGAAGGACAAACGATTTTCCCGTACGCTGCGTCTCGCGCACTTTTGTCTCGAGCGCCGCCACATCATCTATGGCAAGGCCAGCATCATCATGACCGCCCAAGTCAGAAAGGGTCGTCGCTGGCGTCATCAGCCCAAGCAATCTCGAAAAACGGTCTGGTGCCTCAATTCGCCCATCGCCCTTCACCACGACTGGAAATGCCGGAGCGGTTTCAAGCAGCCTTTTTAGCCGCGACGTCTGACTTAACATTTTGCGCGATTCATTGCGCAAGGACAGCCCGATCCAGATAGCGACTATGGCTCCGACGAGCCACAATGCCATTAAAAACCCGATCAGTGCAATTGGCAGGCCGGTGCCTGTCATCGTCATGAAGCCCTTTAATTTACCCAGAGCAAGCTAATGCCCAAATGCTTGCGCCGCGCAACGAAAAAAGCCCGCCACGTTTCCGCAGCGGGCTTTTCTTACGTCTCGAAAGACGACGAATTAATAACGATAATGGTCTGGCTTGAACGGTCCTTCGGTCGACACGCCGATGTAACCCGCCTGCTTGTCGGTCAACTTCGTCAGCTTAACGCCAAGCTTTTCGAGGTGAAGCGTCGCAACCTTCTCGTCCAAATGCTTTGGCAGGACATAGACTTGGTTCTTATAGTTTTCACCGTTGGTCCAAAGCTCGATTTGCGCGAGCACCTGATTAGTGAAGCTTGCCGACATCACAAAGCTGGGATGTCCGGTTGCGCAACCAAGGTTAACCAAGCGGCCCTTTGCAAGAACGATGATTTGCTTGCCGTCCGGAAATTCAACCAGATCCGTGCCAGCCTTAACTTCAGTCCAGTTGTAGTTGGACAAAGCGGCAATCTGGATTTCGCTGTCAAAGTGACCGATGTTACAGACGATGCTCATGGGCTTCATGTTCATCATATGCTCGGCAGTAATCACGTCGGCGTTGCCCGTTGCGGTGCAGAAAATATCTGCGCGCTGAACGGCCTCTTCCATCGTGACGACCTCAAAACCTTCCATTGCAGCCTGCAATGCGCAAATCGGGTCGACTTCCGTGACCATAACGCGGGCGCCGCCATTGCGAAGCGACTGGGCCGAGCCCTTGCCGACATCACCAAAGCCAGCAACACATGCGACCTTACCGGCCAACATAACGTCGGTGGCACGGCGGATGGCGTCTACAAGCGATTCCTTACAGCCATAAAGGTTGTCGAACTTCGACTTGGTAACGCTGTCGTTTACGTTGATCGCAGGGAACGGCAGTTCGCCCTTCTTCGCGATTTCATAAAGACGATGCACACCGGTGGTGGTTTCTTCCGAAACGCCCTTCAGGTTCTTTACAGTTTCAGTCAGATAACCTGGCTTCTTGGTAACAAACGCCTTCAGCGCACGCTGGAATTCAACTTCCTCCTCGTTTTCAGGTTCGCCAAAGGTTTCGCCGCGCTCAAGCTTTGCACCCCAAAGTGCAAACATCGTTGCGTCGCCGCCGTCATCAAGGATGATGTTGGCAGTAGTTTCATCACCCCAATCGAAAATGCGACCGACATAGTCCCAATAATCGGCAAGGCTTTCACCCTTAATCGCAAATACCGGAATATTTTGCGCGGCGATTGCAGCAGCGGCGTGATCTTGCGTCGAGAAGATGTTGCATGTTGCCCAACGGACATCTGCGCCAAGCGCCGTGAGCGTCTCGATCAGAACCGCAGTCTGAATGGTCATGTGCAGCGAACCGACAATCCGCGCGCCCTTCAATGGCTGCGATACGCCGAATTCCTGGCGCAGCGCCATAAGGCCGGGCATTTCGGTCTCGGCAATGTTTATTTCTTTGCGGCCGAAATCGGCCTCATTAATATCGGCAATGACATAATCGTTGAAAGCCACAGGCTTGGTCTCCGGGAGGTTTTTGATGACACCGCCCTTAGCTGCAGCTTTCAACGAAATCAAATATAAAGATTGCTTTATATGTCTATGCAGATGGCTATGGCCGCGTCGCTATTCGCGTTGGACAGGTGGCCCCGGTCCATGACGCACCAACCACGGTAACATCGGCAACAGCGGCCATCGTCACCACGCCATGCGGCTCTGATGCCAATCTAGTGGCCAAATCCTTTAATTGCCGACAATCCATGTCCCTATGGCCGTTGCCATAGCTGTTTGCGTAGCCAATCGACATTCGGTCCAACGCGCCTTCAGTGCCGCGTGCCCCATATGTAGCCGACAGGTAGTTTCTAAGTTCGTTGTTTTGCGCACCGATGAGACTGTTATGCTTCAAGACAAATTGATTATAACTCGGAAGAAAATTGTCGACTGTATTTCGACAACGCAGCGCTGTGACCATCAGCATCGTATTCAAATGTTTAATCTTGGCAGCGTCCTGTGCAGCAGTGGTCCAACATGCCTGTGCTGGCTGAACCGACACAGCCATTAAAACCCCGCCAAGCGCGGCCTTCTTCAATATTTTCATCATTTTTCTCATCCCGTTTGCGTGTTCAACGGGGAGAACATTGACTATCCTGTTTACGGAATTTTCAACAAACAACGTAAAGGAAAATTTACCACCTAACCCACCAGTTTTGTGTTAAAAATTATTGGCTTATATGAGGGACATCCGGGCGATTTGTCGAACACAAATTGGTAGTTTAGAGGAACGGCTACTTGACTTGCCGGAACGGGTCACGGATTAAGCACCGAACCTCACATGTAAAAGGAATCCAAATATGAGCATCTCTGTTGGCGACAAAATCCCTGACGTTAAGCTGGTAAAGGCAACCGCTGAAGGCCCTCAGCCCGTTCAATCCGCAGAATATTTCGCAGGCCGCCGCGTTGCCCTGTTTTCGGTTCCCGGTGCATTCACACCAACCTGCTCTGCGCGTCACCTTCCCGGCTTTGTTGAAAAGTCCGGTGAGCTTGCGGCCAAGGGCATTGATGAAATCGCCTGCACTGCTGTGAACGATGCCTTTGTTCTTGGCGCTTGGAACAAGTCTGGCGGATCAGAGGCCATCACGATGTTGGCAGATGGCAATGGCGATTTCGCCGCTGCACTTGGCCTCGAAATGGATGGTTCGGCATTTGGCATGGGCAAGCGCGGTCAGCGTTTCTCGCTGGTCGTCAATGACGGCGTCGTTGAACATGTGAATGTCGAAGCCCCTGGTGACTTCAATGTCAGCTCAGCCGAATATATGCTTGGCCAGCTTTAACATTACACTATCTTGCCCTTTTGGGTATTTGAAGGGAGGGGTAACCCTCCCTTTTTTGTTGCGAAAACTGCAAATTTCGGCGAAGCGTGTTTATGCCTAGTCAACAAGCTCAGAACATCATTAATCAACTCGTTACCGAATATGAAGCTTCGGTAAAACGCTTGCAAACTGCACTTGCACATTACTTGAAGGATCGAACCCCGCCTTCATCCGACCAACGCGCCAACAATGATTTCTGTTACCCCGAATTGGTAATCACTTACGCGGGGAAACAACGCGAGACGCAGTCTAACCTTGCA
Organism: Sphingomonadaceae bacterium PASS1; assembly: GCA_002255985.1. Classification (GTDB taxonomy): domain Bacteria; phylum Pseudomonadota; class Alphaproteobacteria; order Sphingomonadales; family Sphingomonadaceae; genus Sphingorhabdus_B. The sequence goes on along the minus strand of NKIR01000014.1, from coordinate 42,239 downwards.
TTTGGTAAGCTTGAAAAAGTCGGAACATTCCGGACCACATTCACCAAGCCAGATTTGTTTGCAGAATATATTGGCGAGCAACTCGATCTGCTCATTGAGCAATATGAGCTCGAGATTTCGGTTGGCCGCAGCAAACAGGAAATTCCCTTTCCTTATGTTCTCGACGGGTCGGCAGATTTGGAACTGGGTACGGTTAGCCCCAACGAGCTCGCACGCCATTTCCCCACGACCGAGCTTGCCGACATTGGCGATGAAATCGCAGACGGATTGCTGCGGATCAAGGGCAATGCCAGCGCGCCGCTTGCTTTGTTTGACGGTCTACGCACAGATTTCTCGCTCGCGCGTCTGCGACATTATACCGGCGCGCCCGCCGAGAATGTCCAACATTACATCCTGTTTACCAACTACCACCGTTATGTGGATGAGTTTGTCAGTTGGGCATGTACACAAGTTGGCAATGGCCGTTACACCGCCTTGTCGGGCGCTGGCGGCCTATATGTCGACAAACCTACCGACAACGCGGCGCAGCTTGTTGCCGACAGCACATGGCGACGGCACCAGATGCCTGCCTACCATCTTATCGCGCCGGACAGGTCGGGGATTACCCTTGTTAACATCGGCGTTGGGCCTTCCAATGCCAAGACAATCTGCGACCATTTGGCGGTGCTACGCCCGGAAGCATGGCTGATGATTGGCCATTGCGGTGGCCTTCGTGAAACGCAGCGGATTGGGGATTATGTGTTGGCGCATGCCTATCTGCGCGACGACCATATCTTGGATGACGTACTGCCACCCGAAATTCCAATTCCGCCAATCGCCGAAGTGCAGCAGGCACTGGCAAGTGCAGCAGAACATGTGTCCGGCACAAGCGGCGCCAATCTGAAACGGCGCATGCGCACCGGTACAGTTGTTACGACCGACGACCGCAATTGGGAGTTGCGTTATTCGGCATCTGCCCTGCGTTTTTCGCAAAGCCGTGCGATTGCGATCGACATGGAGTCCGCGACCATCGCGGCCCAAGGATATCGCTTCCGCGTGCCCTATGGCACATTGCTGTGCGTGTCCGACAAACCGCTGCACGGTGAAATCAAGCTGCCGGGGCAAGCCAACCGTTTTTATGAAGAAGCGATCGCCGCCCATTTGCAAATCGGTATCCAAACATGCGAACTGCTTCGGGAGGCGGGAAATAGCCTGCACAGTCGCAAACTTCGCGCCTTTAACGAACCGCCCTTCAGATAGGGTCAGGAACGAAAACGGAAGCCATTGATTATCCCCAAAACATAACCAAGGAGAAACGGCCCATGCCGAAGAAACCCGAAAACACCGGACCGCTCGACAAGCTGCTAAATAAGTTCCGCGCATTCGCCGACGGTTTGACCGGCAGCGCGCGTTCGGTCGCGCACTCCGCGTCGACAACAGCAAAATCCGCTGTCGATCAAGCGTCCACCGCAGCTGCGACCGCTGGATCCGTGATCAAGGAAAACCCCGGCAAAACTGCTGCTGTTGCGGGCGCAGTCATCGCAACTGCCGCAGCCGCCGTTGCTGGCAAAAAAGTGTATGACCGCAAAACGGGTGGAACAAAGGCACCAGCCAAGAAGCCAGCTGCTAAAAAGCCCGTTGCTAAAAAAGCTGCGGCAACCAAGCCTGCTGCGAAAGCGGCTGCGAAACCGGCGGCAGCAAAAGCGCCGAAGCCAGTTGCTGCAGCAAAGCCTGCACCGAAAAAGTCGGCGCCGGTTAAGACGCCACCTAAGACTGCAGCTTAATCAAAAACGAAATGGCCCCGCCTGTGACGGCGGCGCCTATTTTCCTTACCAGCCTTTTTTAGCGCCCTTATTCTGCGCCTTGAGCCATTTCATGAGCGGGGCGAAATATTCCAGCATGGGCTTGCCCGACATTTCGCGCGTTCCCGTGAATGCTTGCAACGCATCTGGCCACGGCTTTGATGCCCCCATTTCCAGCATCGCATTCAATCGCGTGCCGACTTCTTTATTGCCATAGAATGAGCAGCGATGGAGTGGGCCTTTCCAGCCCGAAATATCGCAAGCTGCCTTGTAGAATTGGAACTGCAAAATCCGCGCGAGGAAGTAGCGGGTATATGGCGTGTTCCCGGGGATATGATATTTCGCACCGGCGTCAAAACGGTCTGCTGCACGCTCCACGGGCGGGACAATTCCCTGATACTGCAAACGCAAGTCGGTCCAGCCCTTGTTGTAATTGGCGGGCGTAATAGAGCCATTGAAGACGCCCCAGCGCCATTTGTCGATCAGCAGTCCAAATGGCAGGAACGCAACCTTGTCCATGGCTTGGCGCAGCAATAGCCCATTGTCCTTGTCGGCTCCGGGAACTTTGCTGGCATCCAACAGGCCGATCTGCACCAGATAATTCGGCGTAATGGACAACGCGATGGCATCGCCGATCGCTTCATGGAACCCATCATTCGCGCCATTCAAATATAAATATGACTGCTTGTTATAAGCGCGCTGGTAATAATTATGCCCAAGCTCGTGGTGGATGGTCACGAAGTCATCGGATTTAACCTTGATGCACATCTTGATACGCAAATCGTCGACATTATCGATATCCCACGCAGAGGCATGGCAGACAACTTCGCGGTCGGCGGGCTTGATAAATTGCGCGCGATCCCAAAATTTCTTGGGCAGTGGGGCAAAGCCAAGCGACGAGAAAAAGCCCTCACCGACCTTGACCATGTCCTTTTCCGCCTTGCCACGATTGGCACTAAAATCGACGGTTTCGGTTTGCTTGTACCCCTTGGCAACCAGCAACGCGCCAATATCATAACCGATATCGCCAGCCCCCGGAGGCGCGACGACGTCATAAATGTTGCCCCATTCCTGCGCCCACATATTGCCCAACAGATCGGCGCGAATGGGCCCTGTCTTGGATTGGACCGCATCCCCATATTTCTTGTTCAACTGTGTACGGACATAGATGTGCAATTCTTCATAAAGCGGTTTAACCTCAAGCCACAATTTGTCCGTCAGCTTGGCAAAGTCATCTGCTGGCATGTCATAGCCTGAACGCCACATCGCGCCGACATCTGCATAGCCCAGCTCTGTTGCGCCTTGATTGGCGATTTCAACCATCCGGGCATAATCCTTGCCCATTGGCGCGCCGACATTGTCATGCCAACTCACCCACATTTCTTTCAGTTCTTCGGGGTTGCGGCTTGACCCCATCGCAGCCTCAATATCGGAACCGTTGATTTCCTTGCCGTTAAGCGTGCCGCGGCCCTTGCCATAAGCCGACTGCAGTTTCGTGGTGATCGTTGCAAGTTCAGCCGCTGCACCCGCCTTAGTTGGCGCGGGCAACACTATACCGCCGCGTAGGATATCAAGCTTGCGTTTGGTGTTATATGACAGGCCGGGAAGCGCCTGATACTTCGCCGCGTCCAACGCGTACCGGACCGATTTTTCGGTTCCAATTTCACCATAGCGTGCCGCAAGTGCATCGGTGTCATCTGTAATATGGGTTGAGTTAATCCACGCGACGCGCCCAGCCTCAATCGAAAAGTCAAACAGGTCCTTTTCCGCGGCGGCGACGAAAGCATCTGCCTCAGCCACAGTCGGCCCCGATGACGCGGCAGTGGAATCCTGCGCCATGGCGACGGCTGGGAGGGAAAGTGAGGCAAATGCCAGTGCGGCGATCGATACAAGATTTTTCATGGAGGGTCCCCGGAAAACAATATGTTCCGATGGTGAAACTTTCATGTGGCGGCGTCAACCCGCCCGGCGCGTTGTTCGTCGAATGTATAACGCCATCAGCAGACCAAAAAACGTAACAAGAAATGCGATCGTTTTAACGGGCTGCGCAGTGGCTGCGACTCCAGCTAACAGGTCGCTGCCATCAAACATCATGATTTGAACAAATTGGCATAATGTTTCGATGCCGTCTGCCGCACCGCCGATAATAGCTGTCGCAACAATGACCCAACCAAGCCGCCGCAAAACTGGCTTTGGCGATTGTGAAAACAGCCGTCCTCCGCAATAGGCACCAAAAGCATAAATCGCGATATAGACCAGGTCGATGGCCATGCCGAATTTTGCGAGATTCAAAACTCCGGCTGCTTGCCAGGCCCCTTGAATGGCATCCACCCGCAGGGCAGTTCCTGCGATTTGATGGTCCCGTATTCCCAATCGTGAAATGTCGTTTGAAAACGCAGGGCCCATTGCTATCATCAGCGCCAGCAGCAAAAGACCACTCAGCCAGAACCGCCAGAAGCGGCGTTCCAATTTACTTTCACCCATTGCGCTTCGATTCCAATAGCATGTCGGCAGCTTTTGCATCATTCAGGCTCATTCGGTAAATGACATGCGGCACTGGCGGCACGCCGTTAATCGCTTCCGGCACATATTCACCATCCAAGCGCGCGCCGATTTTCTCAATCGCGCGGCGCGAGCGAACATTTTTTGCGCCAATATTGAACCGAACGCTGTCGAAAACTTGGAAGGCGTGGAAAAGCATGAGCGCCTTCATCTCACGGTTATAGGCTCCGCCCCAATATGCGCGCGCAAGAAAGCTCCAACCAATTTCAATTTCATTACGATCGGGCACATAATGGGCATATCGGCTGCCACCGATGATTCTGTTCGTGGCGCGGTCGATTACAGCCAATGCTCCACGTGATGCCATCGCGCCCACAAAATATTCACGGAACACCGGTTCTTTATATCGATCCCACGCGGGATGCACTTCCCACAGCAAAGGGTCAGACGCCACCGCATACATCGCGTCCCAATCGCTCTCGTTCAGTGGACGCAACAATAGGTTATCGCCAACCAATGTTGGTTGCAAATCGGCGTGGTCGGGCATCACCATGTCGTCGTCAGCGCCGCAACAAACGCCTGACCAAGTTCAGGCTTGGTGACTGCACTCATGTGGTTGCCCAGCACCGTGAACAGCTTCCCGTGGCGAAGGCGCGCCGCAAGAGCCGCGGCAGACCCGTTGTCATCATCCTGCTCGCCACACACTATGCCCACCGGCAATTCCCAACTGGCAATCTCGGCTTCACTCGTGTCGACAAAGGTCTCCAATATACTGCGCAACGCTAACGGATCGCCGCCCGTTGTTTTCAGAAATGCCTCGGCCATCCACGCAGTCGACCCTTTTTCATGGCGCCCCAAATTGTCGAAGACATTACGAAAATGCGCGCCGCGATTTCCGGTTTGCGTAAGCCCTTGTAGACCCATTCCAGAAATGATTGCCTTCCCCGGCTGCGCGCCACGCGCCAACATCCGCGCTACCGTTCGCCCGCCCAATGAATAACCACCAAGGTCATACTCTTCGATTCCCAGATGCGCGAGCAACGCAAATTGGTCATCGGCCAGTATATCGGCGGGGTAATGGCTTGGCGCATGCGGCTTACCGCTGAGACCATGGGCACGTAGGTCGGGCATGATGACCCGATACCCAGCATCCGCCAAGGCCGTCGCATGGCCATATTTGATCCAATTGGTGTCGGCGTCAGACATGAACCCATGGATCAGGAGTAAGGATCGCCCCTGCCCCGTTTCGCGCCAAACGACTTCAATGCCGTCGGTTGTTTGGAAGGTGTTGGATGCAATCATAAGTTTGCTCGTTCTTCTGTCGTCTGCGAATGCTTGTGGTTTGGCACGCGTAGGTTAATCCGGAAAGTGTTTTCCATATTTTGTGCGCCGCACCCAAATATTATTGCATATAATAAGCATAGCTACTATATCGACGGCATGAGCGATGATTTAGGCTTTCTATTGGGTGACGCAGCCCGTTTGCTGCGGCGTTCATTCGATGAACGCGCCCGCGCCGTCGGCGTCACAAGGCCCCAATGGCGAGTGCTGGCGCTGCTGAAACGCTTCGACGGGAGTGCGCAGGTCACTATGGCAGATATGCTTGACGTCGAACCGATCACGCTAGGTAGAATGGTGGATCGCCTTCAGGATGCTGGGCTCGTCGAACGCCGTGCGGAACCAAATGACCGCCGTACGTGGCGGCTGCACTTAACGGCGGAAGGCGAACAAAAAATTGAAGCTGTGCGGCCAACTGCACTTGCATTGTTTGATGATGCATTAGCCGGCTTGGACGCAACGCAAAGAAAAGAATTGGAAGCAATGTTGAACATCATTCGTGCCAACTTAACCCGTAAACCGCATGAGGTGTCGCATGGCTGAGGCTGATCCAAAAATTGATGTTGTGGCGACCACCAAGACAAAGTCGCAGCGCTTGGGCCGACTGGCGTTGATGGCTTCGGTCCCGTTGTTGCTCGTGGGCGGCGCGACCGCATATTATATTGCCAACGACCATTATGTGTCGACGGACAATGCCTATGTCCAACAAGACAAGGTGTCCATTTCATCCGAAATTGGCGGACGCATCATCGATGTGGCCGTCCATGAAAATGACGTGGTGCAAGAAGGCGACCTGTTGTTCCGGATTGATCCGGCGCCTTACCGTATAGCCATTGAACAAGCCGATGCGTCCATTGCCGCCGCGCAAGTCCGCGTTTCTGCGCTCCAGACCGAATTTCAAACCACGGGTGTAGATATCGATAGCGCCCGTGAGGATGTCGCTTTCTATGAAAAAGAGTATCAACGGCAATCCTCTCTGATGCAGGCTGGCTTCACCACCCGCGCCAGGTTGCAGGCCTCAGAACATGCTTTGTCCGACGCAAGAAGTCGCGTAGCCTCGGCGCTAGCCGACGCCACTAAGGCACGCGCAGCACTCGCCACAGGATCGGCAGCGCCCGGCATAAATCCAGCCATTAAAGCGGGTGAGGTTCAACGTGAGCAGGCTATGCTTAACCTCTCGCGCACTGAAGTGCGCGCACCTGTCGCGGGCGTCGTAAGTCAGGCCGATCGTTTGCAACCTGGCCAAATGATGGTGCAGGGATTGCCCGGCGTGACGATAGTAGCCAGCAGCAAAAGCTGGGTCGAAGCAAATTTCAAGGAAACCGACCTAGCAAACATGCGCGTTGGACAGCCTGCTGAGATAACCTTCGACGCCTATCCCGAGCTAAAAATGCGCGGCAAGGTATCAAGCATTGGCGCTGGGACAGGAGCAGAATTTTCGGTTCTACCGGCGCAAAATGCCAATGGTAATTGGGTCAAGGTAACGCAACGTGTCCCTGTACGGATATCGATTACCGACAAGCCGAAGCGTGCAATGATTGCAGGATTGTCGGCCCATGTCCGCATCGACACCAATAAGTAACCCGCTCGATCAAGCCGCTTACCCGGTCAAAAACAAGGGGCTGCTCACGCTTGCCGTCATGGGCGCGACAATTATCCAGATCTTGGATTCGACAATTGCCAACGTTGCCATCCCGCTCATGCAAACAAGCCTGGGTGCGACGATGGACACCATCACGTGGGTTTTGACGAGCTATATCATCGCAAGCGCTGTTGCGATGCCGATTACGGGCTGGCTTGCCGACCGGATTGGCTCGCGCAATCTGTTTCTGGGCGCGGTAGCAGGGTTTATTCTCGCATCAATGCTCTGCGGAATATCAACCAGCCTCACGGAAATGGTTGTTTTCAGGATATTCCAAGGCGTATGCGCAGCTTTCATTGGGCCACTTTCGCAGACCATTCTGCTCGATATAAACAAGCCATCGGACGCACCGCGCGCAATGTCCATGTGGGGCATGGGTATTATGATAGCGCCTATTTTAGGCCCAATGATTGGCGGCTGGTTGACCGAGAATTACAATTGGCGCTGGGTATTTTACATCAACTTGCCCATCGGCATTCTGACTGTGGCTATCCTTTGGTGGCGGCTCCCATCGCGCCCGATTAACCGGCGACAGCTTGATCGGTTTGGTTTTGCAATGTTGGCCATTGGCCTTGCCACACTTCAATTGTTGGCTGACCGTGGGCAACAAGAAGACTGGCTACAAAGCTGGGAGATCATCATCGAACTGCTCGTTGTGATCGCAGCGATCTGGATGTTTGCGATACATCAGAAAACGACCCCTCATCCGATGTTTGACCGGCTGTTGATGACAGACCGCAATTTCTTCATTTCACTGGGCATGATGCTACTTGTCGGGATGACGATATTTGGCACCTTTGCGTTGCTGCCGCCCATGTTGCAAAATCTTTATGGCCGTTCGGTTTACGACACGGGCATGCTACTCGCTCCGCGCGGTGTCGGTACAATGCTTGCCATGTTTTTAGCCACGAAATTGAGCAAAAAGGTCGATCCGCGTGCTTTGATCTTCTGCGGCTTCCTGATTACCGCAGCATCCATGTGGGTCATGACAAGTTGGTCGTTGGACATGGACTGGCACCTGATCGTCTACACGGGCCTAATTCAGGGCTTTGGTATGGGATTCGTCTTCATCCCACTGAACGCTGTAGCATTCTCGACGCTTCCCCTGCGGTTGCGCACCGATGGCTCAAGCTTGCTTTACCTGTTCCGTAACCTTGGTGGTAGTTTCGGGATCTCACTTATGACCACGATGCTCGCGCGTAATATGCAAACCAGCCACGAAGATTTGGCATCGCATGTGACAGCCTCTTCCATGAATGCAATCGACCCATCGACTGCAGACCGGCTAGGGTCATTAGGCGAAGCTGCGATGCAAATCGTAAATATGGAAATCAACCGACAGGCCGCCATGATTGCCTATCTTGACGACTTTAAATTGATGATGATTATGGTGGTAATCGTCAGCCCGCTGATTTTCCTTTTGAAGCCAGGCAAAGCCGCCCCGGGTCAGCAACCCGTTATGGCTGAGTGACCAAAACGCCTATCGCGCAACCAGCCCCTTTAGCTGCATCCGCCATACGGCCATATCAATGCGGTCCTGTCCAAAAAAGGGCTCGCCGTCGAAAACCAAGGTAGGGACGCCCCAATGCCCCGATGCTTCGAGAGACGCTTGGTTGACCGCGGTTTCGGCGTCGAGTGTCTCAGCATCGCTTATGGCTTCAGCATCCAGTTCAGCCAAGTCCAGTCCGGCGCGCATCGCTGCGCCGGCCAGATGGTCCCCCTCATGCCAGTTTTCGGCGCCGCCCCAGATCAGGCGTGATACCTCGTCACAAAAGGCAAGACTTTTGCCGCGCCGGGCCGCTGCCTGTCCCAAGCGCGTCAGGCGGAAGATATAGGGCTGTTCATCTGCAATTTTCCGGGTCAGCACGTCTTGCACAATGGGATCGGGCCGTGGCGGACCGAACGGAATGCCATAAAACTGCGCGACGCGGAACATGTCGGTAAAGGTATAGCGCAACCAGTTCGGGTGGCTGCGCTCGAAAAAGTCAGGTTCGCGCACCGCCAATGGATAGACCGGACGCAAGTTGATAGTCAGATCATATTGTTCGGCAAGCGCGCGATAACGACGCGTCGCCAGATAGCTATAGGGGCTGCGAAAAGACCAAAAAACATCGGCTTGCAGCCCCATATACTTATCCCTTTTTCAAATGCCGGCGCCCAAGCAGTTCGGCGATTTGCACCGCATTCAGCGCTGCTCCCTTGCGCAAGTTATCGGAGACGCACCAGAACGCAAGACCATTGTCTACGGTTGGGTCTTCGCGCACGCGGCTTACATAGGTCGCATCGTCACCAGCGGCTTCGACGGGCGTGGTGTAGCCCCCATCTTCGCGCTTATCGATCAACATGATGCCAGGCGCCTCACGCAGGATGTTCTGCGCGGTTTCTGCCGACATTTCGCGTTCATATTCGATATTAACCGCTTCGCTGTGGCCGACAAATACAGGAACGCGCACGCATGTCGCTGTGAGCTTGATTTTGGGATCTAGGATTTTCTTGACCTCGACCATCATCTTCCACTCTTCCTTGGTATAACCGTCGTCGAGGAAGCTATCGATGTGCGGGATCACGTTAAATGCAATCTGCTTGGTGAACTTCTTGGCATCTGCGCTGTCACCAACAAAGATGTTGCGGCTCTGCTCAAACAATTCATCCATGCCCTCTTTGCCCGCGCCAGAGACTGACTGGTATGTCGAGACGACCACGCGCGTAATCTTGGCATAATCGTGCAGCGGCTTCAGCGCGACGACCAACTGTGCTGTCGAGCAATTCGGGTTCGCGATGATATTCTTGCGCTTATAGATGTCGATCGCGTCTGGGTTAACCTCAGGTACGATCAACGGGACATCCGGGTCCATGCGGAACAACGAGCTGTTATCAATGACCACACAGCCCGCAGCAGCCGCAATCGGCGCATATTTCTGGGTTGCTTCTGAACCAATGGCAAAAATCGCCATGTCCCATCCCGACCAGTCGAAATTCTCGATATTCTGAATCTTCAGCATCTTATCGGTATCGCCATATTCGATTTCGATACCCTGGCTGCGCGATGACGCCAGCACAGCCACTTCATCGGCAGGGAATGCGCGCTCGGCAAGAATATTGACGACCTCGCGGCCAACATTGCCCGTCGCGCCTGCAACTACGATACGATAACCCATATTCACTTCCTTTTGTGTTCCCCAGCGAAGGCTGGGGTCCAGCTATCGCTGGAGGACTATGCCGAAGTCTGGACCCCGGCCTGCACCGGGGCACAAACAATAAAAAAGGCCGGGCTCTTTGTGGGAGCCCGGCCTTTTGTGTTTGGTTAGAAACGCACCGCGGCTCCTGCCTTATTCGGCAGCCTCGGTGGTTTTAATAGGACGCGGGTCACGGCGTTCGGCAATACGTGCCTTCTTACCGGTCAAGCCACGCAGATAGTAAAGCTTCGCACGACGTACGACGCCCTTACGGACAACTTCGATGCTGTCGATATTTGGGCTGTACAGTGGGAATACGCGCTCAACACCTTCGCCGAACGACATTTTGCGTACGGTGAAGTTGGAGCCCATGCCCTTGTTCGAACGTGCGATGCATACACCTTCGTAATTCTGAATACGCGTGCGCTCACCTTCGATGACCTTCACGCCCACCTTAACGGTGTCACCTGCACGGAATGCAGGAATTTTTTTGTTTTCTGACAAAGCTGCGATAGCTTCGGCTTCGAGTGTTTGGATGAGGTTCATGCCCCATTTAATCCTTATTCTTTTGTCGCACGTCAGAGGCAGGCTGAACCCGGGCGTCTTTGTAACGCCCCCAAAGGTCCGGTCTGCGTAACCGAGTATCTTCCTCCGCCCTTTGTTTCCGCCAGGTGGCTATTTTCGCATGATCCCCCGATCGCAACACTTCAGGGATCATTCGCCCTTCCCAATCATTGGGTCGGGTATAGTGCGGATATTCAAGCAATCCTTGTTCAAAGGACTCCTCATCACCGCTGGAAGTCGCGCCCATTACGCCGGGAAGCAGCCGAATGCAAGCATCTAACAGCATTAATGCGCCAATTTCACCGCCCGAAAGCACGATATCGCCCATCGAAACCTGTTCAATATGGGGTCGGGCATCAAAAATGCGCTCGTCAAAGCCCTCAAAGCGGCCGCAAAGGACGGTAACGCCTTGGCCTGCAGCAAGCTCCCGTATGCGGCTCTGTGTAATCGTCTTGCCGCGCGGCGTCATTGCCAAAACGGGCACATTGGGCTGCTGAGCAGACGCGTGATCGACCGCCGCGGCGAGGATGTCTGCGCGCAAAACCATCCCTGCCCCGCCGCCAGCTGGCGTGTCGTCGACGGTCCGATGCTTGTCGGTCGCAAAGTCACGGATATGGATGGGCGCACATGACCATTTGCACTCTTCCAGCGCGCGGCCCGCCAAGGATATTCCCAGAGGACCGGGAAACATTTCGGGATAAAGCGTCAGGATCTGGGCAGCGAAAGTCATATCACGAAGTCGGCATCGATGACTATGCGTCCGCCCGCTTGCGCGCCCCACTCAGGCACAGCCTCGGCGGTCATTGGAACCATGAACTTTTTGCCCGGCTTGCCATCAACTGACGGCATCTGAATTTCCAGAACGTCGCTCGCGCCAAAATTTTCAACGGATATGCAGCTGCCAAGGTCGGTGCCATCGGTTGAAACGCAAGGAAGCCCAAGAAGGTCGCTGTAATAATATTCGCCCTCGCCCAGTTCAGGCAAGGCATCGCGCGGCACGGTCAACAATGTGCTGCGCAGTTTCTCGGCCGCATTGCGGTCATTTATTTCGGTAAAGCGCGCAATTGCGCCGTCTTTTGTTGGGCGAAGGGACTTAACCGTCAACGCGCCATCATTAAAACTTTTGTAGCGTTTCAAGCTGTCCACATTTTCTGCAAACAGCTTGAGACGAACTTCACCCGTCACGCCGTGCGCGCCAGAAACGGCGGCAAGCGTGACGGTTGAGTCAGCCAAGGTTAGCCCTCAGCCTTTTCTTCGGTTGCTTCTTCAGCTGCAGGTGCTTCCTCAGCAGCAGGTGCTTCTTCAGCAGCAGCTTCAGCAGGCGCAGCCTCTTCAGCGGCAGGCGCTTCTTCAACCGCAGGTGCGGCTTCTTCAGCGGCTACTTCTTCAACTACTTCTGGCTCTGGCTCAGGTGCTGGAGCGGCTGCAGCTGCAGCTGCGGCTTCTTCGGCTTCTGCAAGCTTGGTTGCCTTGTCTTCAGCGCGATCCTTGGCTTTCTGGCCTGGTTCACCCTTGTTCGGGTTGCTCTTAACCTTACGCTCTTTGACGCCAGCGACGTCAAGGAAGCGTGCAACGCGGTCCGACGGCTGCGCACCAGCGGCCAGCCAATGCTTCGCACGCTCGATATCGAGGATCATACGCTCTGCGCTGTCCTTAGGAAGCTGTGGGTTGTAGCTGCCGATACGTTCAATGAACTTACCGTCGCGTGGTGCGCGGGCGTCGGCTACGACGATTTTATAATAAGGACGCTTTTTCGAACCGCCCCGTGACAAACGCATGGATAATGCCATAAAACTAACTTACCTTTCTGAAATATTCTTAAATTAAATGTGATACTTATTTCTTTTTATTAATAAGTCGTGCGAGGTCAGGCGGCATTCCGCCGCCGCCACCCATTCCGGGCAGACCGCCGAAACCGGGTGGCAAAGCGCCGGGGGGAAGCCCGTGCATTCCCTCCATCGCGCCACCCAAGTCGCCCCCGCCCATGCCACCTTTGCCGCCGCCAAACATGGCAGCGAGGCCTTTGAGGCCGCCCATCTTGCGAATTCGCTTCATGGCGCTCGCCATTTCTTGGTGCATTTTAATGAGCTTGTTGACGTCCTGCACGGTCATGCCCGAACCCTTGGCAATCCGGATTTTGCGCTTGGCGTTCAACAATTCAGGCTTGGCGCGCTCTTTTGGCGTCATGGAACCAATGATGGCGTCCATATGCACGAGCAATTTGTCGTTCATGCCGCCGGCATCCATAGCCTGCTTGGCTTTTTTCATGCCGGGGATCATGCCCGCAAGCGCGCCCAGGCCGCCCATTTTGGACATTTGGCGGAACTGCATGCGCAGGTCTTCCATGTCGAACTGGCCTTTGGCCATTTTGGCCGCGAGCTTATCCGCGTCCTCTTTTTCGACCATTTCGGTCGCACGCTCGACAAGGCCAACAACGTCGCCCATGCCCAATATGCGTCCGGCAACCCGGCTTGGGTTAAACGCTTCGATTGCATCGAGCTTTTCACCGACGCCTGCAAATTTGATGGGCTTTCCAGTAATCGCGCGCATCGACAGGGCAGCACCGCCGCGTGCATCACCGTCCATACGGGTCAACACGATACCGGTTACATTGACGCGTTCGCCGAAGCTTTTGGCGACATTTACGGCATCTTGACCCGTGAGTGAGTCGACCACGAGCAAGATTTCCTGCGGAACGGAGACCTTTGCCACCGCCTGCATTTCGTCCATCAACTGCTGGTCAACATGCAAACGGCCAGCGGTGTCGAGGATCAGGACATCAAAGCCCTGCAACTTTGCAGCCTGCATCGCACGCTTTGCAATGTCGACGGGCTGCTGCCCCTGCATAATGGGAAGCGTGGCAATTTCGGTCTGTGTGCCAAGCGTCGCCAACTGCTCTTGTGCGGCAGGACGATTGACGTCCAGCGAAGCCATCAGGACTTTCTTGCCCTGCTTGGCCTTCAGCATCTTCGCAATCTTGGCCGTCGTTGTTGTTTTACCCGAGCCCTGCAGACCCACCATCATGATGATCGCAGGCGGCGCTACAGCTAGATCAAGGTCGCTTTGTTCCGCGCCGAGCATTTCGACAAGCGCGTCATTAACGATTTTGACGACTTGCTGGCCGGGCGTTACCGACTTCAGAACCTGCGCGCCAACGGCTTGCTCGGTAACCTTCTCAACGAAGTCACGAACGACGGGCAGTGCGACATCGGCTTCAAGCAAAGCCACGCGCACTTCGCGCATTGCTTCACGCACGTCCGCTTCGTTTAACGCACCGCGACCGCGCAGGCGATCAAACACCCCTCCTAACCGGTCGCTCAGCTTGTCAAACATCGACATTCCTTACCAACGTGCCCCTTTTGGAGGCATAAACGAACAAAAAGCCGGTGAGCGAATCTTCGCCGACCAGCTTGGAAACAACGGATTTCCCACAAATTATGAAAGGCAATATCCTTGCCTTGGACGCGCCCTTACCAACCTTGGCTCCGCAAATCAAATTTTTTCCGTTGGTTGGAGCGGCTGTGACCTGTGCCCAATCATTGCGGCTCCGTTAACAATAGGTTGGCCATTTTCGGTGCGTACCGGCGAGGAATGGAAAAAGATGCGGATCACGCCCGCAAACTATCATAGCCTCACTGCGCCATATTCGGCATCAACGGTAGACTTGATGCCCGGCTGCCCCTAAATCGCCGCCATGGTGACTGGCGAATTTCACAAGATGCATGGGCTCGGCAATGACTTTGTCATTATCGACGCACGCGTCCAATCCATCGAAATGTCCCCTGCCCGCGCGCAAAAGATCGCGGATCGCAAGTTCGGGATTGGTTGTGACCAGCTTATCCTTTTGCTGCCTTCAAAAATCGCGGATGTCCGCATGCGGATATTCAATCCCGACGGCAGCGAGGTTGAGGCATGTGGCAATGCGTCACGCTGTGTCGTTGCGCTGTTAAACCAAGACCTCAACATTGAAACATTGGGCGGCATCATTTCAGGCAAGTTGTCGGGCAATGATGTTAAAGTGTCGATGGGGGAAGCGGCTTTCGGATGGCAGGACATACCGCTTGCTTTCCCAATGAACACTGACGCCATGCCACTGGCTTGGGACAGTCTCGCCGCGCCTATGGCCATCAACATGGGCAACCCACATGCTGTGTTTTTTGTCGATGATGTTGATGCCATCGACTTGCGCCAGCTTGGCCCGACCATCGAACACGATTCCGTGTTTCCCGAACGGGTAAACGTAAATGTCGCCTCGATTGCCGGGAATGAAATCCACCTAAATGTTTGGGAACGCGGTGCCGGCTTGACGGGCGCTTGCGGAACCGGGGCCTGCGCCACCGCCGTTGCCGCTATCCGTCAGGGTAAGGCAACATCCCCGGTTACAGTCCACCAATCGGGCGGAACCCTGACCATCGACTGGAGCCCCGGACAGCCCGTCATCATGACCGGCAGCGCCACTTATGTGTTCAAAGGTCAGGCTGACTGGGATGCATTTGGATGAACGCGCCCGTCAAAAAGCCTGAAGTCATTAGCATGGGTTGCCGCCTGAACTTGGCAGAGAGCAATGCCCTGGCTGAACAACTTGCGGGCCGCGATGACATTGTCATCATCAATAGCTGCGCGGTGACCAATGAGTCTGTGCGGCAAACACGCCAAGCCATCCGTCAGGCACATCGGCGGCGTCCGGACGCGTCCGTGTGGGTTACCGGCTGCGCTGCGCAGGTGGAGCCCGAAACATTTCGGGCCATGCCAGAGGTTGCGGGCGTCTTTGGCAATCATGAGAAACAAGATGCGACCTTGCTACGCGATTTGATGGATCGTTCCGACAGGCCGGTAATTGTCTCGGACATCATGACCATCGCGCAAACCGCGCCGCATCTGGTCACCGCCTATTCCGGCAAAACCCGTGCTTTCGTCGAGGTACAAAATGGCTGCGATCACCGCTGCACATTTTGCATCATTCCCTATGGCCGCGGCAACAGCCGCTCCGTCCCTGCTGGCAGCGTCATTGAACACATTCAAAAGCTCGTCGACACCGGCTTTAAAGAGGTGGTGTTGACCGGTGTTGATGTCACCAGCTATGGCCATGATCTTCCGGGCAGCCCCAATTTAGGATCGCTGGTCGAACGGATATTGAAACTCGTTCCCGATCTTGCCCGCCTAAGGCTATCGTCGATTGATGGTGTCGAGATTGACGATCGGCTTTTCGATTTGCTCTCGGGAGAGGCGCGCGTGATGCCGCATGTTCATTTATCGCTGCAGGCAGGCGACAATATGATCCTGAAGCGCATGAAACGACGCCATAGCCGCGAACTCGCGATCGATCTGGTTGCGCGGCTTAAAGCAAAGCGTCACGAGATCGCCATTGGCGCTGATATTATTGCAGGATTCCCGACCGAAGACGATGCAATGTTTGCCAACAGCATTGACCTCGTGGCGCAATGCGGGATCGTGCATGGGCATATATTCCCATATTCCCCCAAAAAGGGCACGCCAGCCGCCCGTATGCCGCAACTGCCCCATCCCATTATCAAGGCGCGTGCGAAAGCATTACGGGAAGCCGTTGCCACAGAAAAATCCCGCTGGTTGGAGGGGCTGATTGGTACAATCCAGAATGTAGCGGTAGAAAATGGCGGCAGGGGTGGCCACGCGGAAAATTTCGCGTATCTGCAGCTGGATAAAGTCATGGCCGAAGGCAGCATTGTCGCCGCGCGGGTTTTGCGGTCAACAGACGGAATATTGCAGGCAGAGGTTTTAGAATGAGCGAGAATGCTGGGTGGAAAGACCGACTGTTTGGCGGCCTGAAGAAAACATCAGGCAAGCTGACGGACAATATCGCGGGGCTTGTCACCAAGGCGAAGCTGGAAGCGCGCGACCTCGACGAAATTGAAGATGCGTTGATTGCGTCAGACCTTGGCCCAGCCATGGCAGCGCAAATCCGCGACAAGATTGCTGCTGGACGTTTTGACAAGGGCATTAACGCCGAAGGAATCCGCCAGATTGTCGAGGACGAAGTGGCCGCCGTGTTAGCACCCGTCGCATCGCCGCTCGAAATTGACGCCTTCCCGCGCCCACAGGTCATATTGGTCATTGGCGTAAACGGATCGGGCAAGACGACGACGATTGCAAAGCTGGCCAACCTTTTCCTTGAACAGGATTATGGCGTCATGCTGGCCGCAGGCGATACATTCCGCGCCGCAGCCATTGGCCAGTTGAAAGTTTGGGCGGAACGCATTGGCGTACCCATTGTGACTGGCCCCGAAGGCGGCGACGCCGCTGGTGTCGTGTTTGATGCGGTGAAAAAGGCGACTGCGGAAGGCATCGACGTGCTGATCGTCGACACCGCTGGACGGCTTCAGAACAAACGCGAATTGATGGATGAGCTGGCGAAAATCCGCCGGGTGCTTGGGCGCCTAAATCCCGCAGCGCCGCACAATGTGGTGTTGGTTCTGGATGCGACGACCGGGCAAAATGCGCTGTCGCAAATCGAAACCTTTAAAGAAGTTGCTGACGTAACTGGACTTGTGATGACCAAATTGGACGGCAGCGCGCGCGGCGGAATCTTGGTCGCGGCGGCCAAGCAGTTCGGCCTGCCCATTCACGCCATTGGCGTCGGCGAGACCATCGATGACCTACGCCCCTTCAATGCGCAAGATGTTGCCCGCGCGATTAGCGGAGGTTCGTTGTGAGCGACACAGCCACGCCAAAAAAGCCGTCGGGCACTTTAAACTTCATTCTCGATTTCGGACCGCTGCTGCTGTTTTTCGTGGCGTCAAAATTGGGCAGTTCGGACACCGATCCGAAACAAGGCGCGATTGTCGGGACCGCCACATTCATGGCCGCTATCCTTATCGCGGTCATTGTCTCCAAGGTGAAACTGGGCAAGATTTCGCCGATGCTGAAACTCACTGCAGCTTTAGGCGTGTTTTTCGGCGCGCTGACGATCTGGTTTCATGACGAACGCTTCATCCAGATTAAGCCGACCATCATATACGCCTTTTTCGCGCTTCTGCTGCTTGGGGGATGGTTCCGCGGGAAGGCCATGCTCAAATATGTCCTGGAGCATGCCTATCAAGGTCTGGACGAAACCGGCTGGTTGAAATTATCGCTAAGTTGGGGTGTGTTTTTCTTCGTGCTCGCTGGACTGAACGAGATTTTTCGGCGACCAGAGTGGTTCTCGTTCGATACCTGGCTATCCATCAAGGTGTGGGGGGTCACGGCCTGTACTTTCCTGTTCGCGCTTGCCAATATCCCGATGCTGATGCGCCACGGGCTAAAACTGGGCGATGATACCGAGACACCGCCCAACGCGTGAGTTCAGGACTGGTCAGCGCGTGAGAGGCCTTGTCCATCAAGATTTTCGGCTACAAATTCCCAGTTAATCGCATTGGCGAGTAACGCGTCGACATAGTCAGGGCGGGCATTGCGATAGTCGATATAATAAGCATGCTCCCACACATCGATTGTGAGCAAAGGCTTCATATCATGCACCAACGGTGTGTCGGCGTCGTGTAACGACGTAATCTTCAATGTGCCGCCTTCGACAATGAGCCACGCCCAACCGCTCGCGAAATGCGCGACAGCTTCTTCTTTGAACTTCGCCAGCAGGTTTTCGGCACTGCCGAAGCTTTCATCGATCATCGTCTTTAACTTGCCGCCAGGCGCCTGTTTTTCAGGTGTCAGGCACTGCCAATAAAAACTGTGGCTCCAAATTTGAGCGGCGTTGTTGAACAGTTGTGTGTTGCCCTTCGCCTTGGCAGCCGTAATAACTTTGCTCAATGGCGCACCTGATAAGTCCGCATCGTCGGCAACCAAGGCATTGGTTTTATCGACATACGCCTTGTGATGCTTGCGATGGTGAAAGTCGAAGGTTTCCGCAGAAATCAGGTTGCCGAAGGAAATTTTGTCGTAAGGAAGTTCGGGGAGAATGAAGGGCATATTGAATGTTTCCTTTTGAGAAGTCCGCAACGCAAACGAACGGGCGCATCGCCCGTTCCGTTGGGCGCACGTAAAATACGCAGAAAATATGTGACAAGCGCAGCACACAAAGATAGGCAGGAACGCATCAGGGGCAAAATCACCTGAATGCCTACAGGAGGAAAAAATGGCGAAATTTTTTGGAAATTTACATCTGGTGCTGGTCGCCGGTCTCGTACTGTCGTTCGCAGTTATGTTCAGTTTGCACGGCGACGCAGTAACGGCGCAGTCTATTGCACGTTGGCTGCACACATTCTTTGGGATCGTCTGGATTGGGCTGTTGTACTATTTCAACTTCGTTCAAATTCCGACCATGCCGAAAATTCCCGCAGAGCTTAAGCCAGCGGTGTCGAAGCATATCGCACCATCCGCACTGTTTTTCTTCCGCTGGGCAGCGGCTTTGACTGTGTTGCTGGGACTGATCATTTCGGTTCAGGCCGGTTACGCCCATCAGGCATTCACGCTGCAAGATCCCTACAAGCTGATCGGTGTTGGCATGTGGCTTGCGGTTATCATGGCATTCAACGTTTGGGTCATCATCTGGCCAAACCAGAAGAAGGCCCTTGGCATTGTTGAAGCCGATGACGCGACAAAGGCTAAGGCAGCAACAACCGCGATGATGACATCGCGTTTGAACACATTGCTGTCGATCCCAATGCTCTACACGATGGTCAGCTTTAACGGCGGCTAATCGTCACATTCTTCGTAAAGTTAAAAGGGGTGGCCGAGGCTGCCCCTTTTTTTATCCCAAAAGGTCATGCTTCTTCAGCGTATGGCGCAACTGGTCATAGCTCAGGTTGAGCGCTTTTGCTGTTTGCCGCTGATTATATCGACACTTCGCCAATGCCTGCTCAAGGACAGCCTTTTCATATCTTTCGGTCGCTTCTCTAAAATCCGTAACATCGACGGCCTGACTTACGTCGGTGAAGAAACGTTGCTCGGCACTGGCGGCCTGAGTATCGGACTGCACCTGCGCTGGGGCAGAAGCGGCCACGCCGCCGCGCCATGGGCTATCGAACGGATCAAACTGGATATAATCGACGGGCTGCGCGGGGTCAGCCCAGCGATAGACCGCACGTTCGACCACATTGCGCAATTCGCGCACATTGCCCGGCCACAAATGGTTTTCGAGGGCCTGGGCCGCAAGTGCGCCGAAACCCGGCCACCCTGCCCAACCCAGCTCGGCCGCCATCCGACGCCCATAATATTCAGACAGAACCTCAACATCACCTTCGCGAACGCGCAATGGCGGCAAGGTTATAACCTCAAAGCACAGCCGGTCTAACAAGTCCGCACGAAAGCGTCCCTTATCCACCATGTTGGGCAGATGCTCATTGGTGGCGGCGACAATACGGACATCGACGCGCATTGGCCTTGAGGAACCAATACGCGTTACCTCTCCATATTCGACCGCGCGCAATAATCTTTCCTGCGCGCCCATGCTCAACGTGCCCAGTTCGTCGAGGAACAGCGTGCCGCCGTCGGCTTCTTCAAACCGCCCCTCGCGTGCACGGGTAGCTCCGGTGAACGCGCCAGCTTCATGCCCAAACAGTTCGGCCTCAATCAATGTTTCGGGCAGCGCAGCGCAGTTGATCGTGACCAAAGGCCCGTCCCAACGCGAACTCAGGCGATGCAGACGCTCAGCGATCAGTTCTTTGCCTGTGCCGCGTTCCCCGACAACCAGCACGGGCCGATTGAGCGGTGCGGCGCGGCTTGCGCGCTCGACGGCATCAAGAAAAGCGGACGATTGTCCAATGAATTGCTGACTATCGCGTTCCATTTTCAAAGATTGGCATATTTCACCATAGTGTGGCAATAATTACCAGCAATCGAATGTCACATTTTTTCACAAATGTCGGATTTCCTACAGTTATTCAAATTGGCACGCTCCCTGCAATAGGTTTTGCAAGCCGGAACATCACCGGCATTCACAAGGGAAGACACAAGATGCGTAAAGATATCGGAACCAGCGACAACGTAAATGGAAGCGAAAGCCGTCTATGGCTGGCAGTCGCCCTGTCCGTGTCCATGATCTTCACCAGTTACGCCGTTTCGGTTCTCAACCATTATGACGATATTAACATGAACGTCCCAAATTACACCCATCGGCCAATCGTTGTCAGCTATCTTGCCTGACATCGATTGCCTGCGACCGGAGTGCCCCGGCTCCCCCTACCTCCTAAAGGTACCCGGTCGCCCCCTTTTTTATTACGCAAATGAACAGTTTTAACCGGAGTTACCCAATGGGCATATTTTCACGAACCCGCGATATCATCGCCGCCAATGTCACGGACTTGCTCGACAAGTCGCAGGACCCGGCGAAGATGATCCGCATGATCATCCTGGAGATGGAAGAAACGTTGGTTGAAGTCCGCGCTTCCGCCGCCCGGACGATTGCTGACCAGAAAGAACTGCGCCGGCACATCGACAAGCTGAACACGCTTGAAGCTGACTGGACCGACAAGGCCCATCTCGCGCTGTCAAAAGATCGCGAAGACCTTGCCAAGGCTGCCTTGGTCGAAAAGCGCAAGGCGACCGATATGAAGGACCAGCTGACGGCGGAAGTCGACGTTCTCAACGATGCGTTGAAAGCTTCGGAGCAGGATATTCACAAGCTGCAGAAGAAACTCGCCGACGCCCGCAGCCGTCAGAACGCGTTGATGACGCGGCTTGAAAGCGCTGAAAATCAGGTCAAGCTGCGCACGATGTATAATGGCGACAAGGTTCGTGAGGCTTTCTCTCGCTTTGATGTGCTCGAACGCCGCGTGGATGAAGCGCAGGGATATGCGGACTCGCTGTCCATCGGTTCAGATGCGCCACGCAGCCTGGGCGACGAAATCGCAGCACTTGAGTCCTTCGACGTTGTCGATGCCGAGCTGGAAGCGATGAAAAAAGCCATGAAACAAGACGCACAGAAGGAAGGCTAAACCGATGGAAGATACTCTCATCCCCGTTCTCGTCGTTGGCATGCTGTTCATTGGATTGCCTTGGCTCATCCTGCATTATGTCACCCGTTGGAAAACAGCGGCAACGCTGACCAATGATGACGAACGGATGCTGGGCGACATGAACGAACTTGCCCGTCGCCTCGAAGACCGTCTCGATACCATTGAGCGTCTGGTCGCCCAAGAGAATCCTGAATGGCAGCCACGTCGCATCGATCATGAAACAAAAGATTTCGACCCCGAAAATGTCCGCAGGCTGGAAAGGAACCGCTAAAATGGCTGGTACACATACCAAATTCTATCTCGATAAGATGAATGCGAAATGGAAAGGCGTTTGCGCCGGGATTGCCGACTATACCGGCGTTGATGTTCTCTGGGTCCGGCTTGGCGCGGTAATGCTCACCCTGATGGGCGGCTTTCCGTGGACGCTAATTGCCTACGTCATCACCGCTTGGATGGCCAACCAAAAGCCCGTGCATTTGTACACCGATGATCGGCAGGACCAGAAATTCTGGCAGGGCGTACGTCAATCACCTGCCCGCACAACGCGGGACATTCGTTCGCGTTTCCGGGAAATCGACCACCGGTTGGCCGAAATGGAAACCTATTATGTCAGCAACAACAAGCAGCTGGCAGACGAAATTGAGAGCCTTCGATAAACGGCCACATTCTGGAAGGAATAATCATGTTCACGCTTATCATTCTGGGACTGATTGGCTGGTTTGCATATCGCCACTTCGCACAGAAGAAACGCAAGGCGGATCGCCGCAACTGGAGCGTTGATTTCCGCGACAGCCCCATCCGGCCCGTTACACGCCGCCTGCCATGGAAAGAATTCAAATGAGCTTTGCAGGACCAAATTTCGTGATTGCGATTGTTGCAATGATGACAGTCGGATGGCTCATAAACAACTGGATACGCGCTAAACATGGCTATCCATTGGAAGACGAATGGGGCGGAAAGACAGCGCTGACCGATGGCGACTATCCCGAAGCAGAGCGCAAAATCATGCTGCTCAGCAATGAAAATGAAACTCTGAATGGCAAGGTTGGTCGTCTGGAAGAACGGGTCGCAGTTCTCGAACGCATCGTCACCGACAAGGCCGGACGTCTTTCCGAAGAAATCGAAAAACTAAGGTAAAAATGGGAGGCAAATTATGGATCCGTTTCAAATGGTAGTCGCAATCATTGCCATCATCACGATCGGCAGGATTATCCAGACGAAGCAGAAGGCAAAGCACGGGATCGTTGAAGACGAAAACTTCATGGGCACAAAAACCCACCGTCTTTTGAACAATGCGGATACGCAGCAGATGCAGGACGAAATTCGGGCTTTGAAGGAACGCATTCAGGTTTTGGAGCGCATCGCGACGGACAACAATAGCGCGAGTGACATCAACCGTCAGATTGAGGAACTGCGCAGCCGGTAACGGCGCGCGGACGGAAAGGAAGGACCATGCAACAGGATCCAAACTTCTACATCATCATCGGCGCCTTTGCGGTGCTGTGTGTCGGCATCGTGTCGTCATTAAGCCTGCGCGGCTGGCGCGACTGGATCGCGCTGAAGCATGCTGAGCTTGAAACCATGCGGCACGGCAATGATGCACCCGTGCCCTCGGCCACGTCGCGTATTGAAGTCGCGGATTTGAAAGAGCGCGTAAAAAGGCTTGAAGCCATAGCGGCAGGGATTGATATCTAAGCATCGCGGCCATATGCGCAGTGCATGACAACATTTGCCGACATTACAGAAGAATATGCATTTCTTGAGGCTGATGACCGCTATCGGTTGCTTATCGACCTCGGCCGCGAATTACCCGAAATGCCCGCCGCGTTGAAAACCGATGCGACGCTGGTTCGTGGATGTTCAGCAAGCGTATGGGTCTATCCCGTGATCGCAGATAGCGAACTCACATTTCTGGCCGACAGCAACGCCGCGATTACCAAAGGCATCATCGCGCTGGTCCTTAAAACGGTTGAGCATAAAAACGCCGCCGATATTCTGAAAACAGATATCGAGAACGCCCTTGCGCCGTTCGACCTCAAAAATCAGTTAAGCTCGAACCGGACGCAAGGCATTCCCAATATGATCTCGCTTATCCGCGAGACGGCAGCGCGTTACGCCGGCTGAGCCGGACGCAACCCAAGCCACATCGCAAGTGCAGGCAAGCGGGGCAGCAGCAGCCGGTCGAACAACCACAGCCCGATTAGCGATGCGCCAAGCAATGGCAATAGCAACGCCATGACACCGATGATCATCACAACCCCGCGCATTTTCGGTGGCACCGCAGCAACGGGCGGTGCGCCGAGCGCATCATCCGGCTTGCGCCGTCGCCACATCAGAAAGCCTGATATTACCAAGACGTTCAGTGCAACTGCTGTAAGCACTCCAACAAGCTGATTAATCCAGCCAAAAAGCTGGCCCTCATGCCAAGCAATTCCATAATTGACGGCACGATCAATGACATGTTTGTCGGCAAAGCCTTTCCGAGACAGCTCATTGCCCGTTGCGGCATCAAATATGACCTCGCGGTTCAATGGCCGGTTCTGTGCCTCCGATTTAACCTTCCAAGCCATCGGCGTAGGAGGGCCGAAACGCTCAGGCGCACCCGGCGGTTTCACCAATACCGGATGTGCCAGCCTTTCCGCCTTCGCCTTGGCCACTATGTCTGCCAAACCGACCACTGGAATCTCGGCAGCCGGCATTTTCATCATTGCATCATGGTCATGTTCGGCATGGGGTGCGGCACTGCCCGTTTTCCAATCTTGCGTGCCCTGAACGAGGCCTAATTCAGCCCGTGCAATTCGGAAAGCATCACCCCAGACGCTCGCCCAAGGCAATCCAGTGGTCAACAAAACAAGCGCCAGCCCTGAAACCCAGAAACCAGTGACCGCATGTAGGTCACGCAGAAACACGCGATTGCCCTTCCCCAACCGGGGCCACACGACACCGGCCAAGCGCTGCCCGCGCGGCCACCACATATACAAACCGGTCAGTATCATCACGATCGCCCAGCACGCCGCCAGCTCAACAATCCAATCGCCCATTTTGCCGATCAACAGCGAACCATGTATACGCGACACGGTGGCGGATATCCGGCTTTCCGGATCGATGCTGCCCAACACTTTGCCGTGCGGCGAAACATAGACGTCGCGCATGGATTGGCCGTCGGCCAGGCCAATATGTATCATGGCGGCATCGCCTGCATGTTCGGGCAAGCGATAGCTTTGGAATTGCGCACCTGGATTGGCTGCCATTACAGCGGCCAACTGCACATTGGGGGACACCGGCTGTACAGTCGGCAGGTTCGTAAATGCGCGCTCTTCCCAATGGTCCAATTGCGGCTTAAACAGATAGATGGCACCTGTTGTGGCAAGCACGAGTATGAGAGGCATGACGAAGAGCGAGGCATAGAAATGCCAACGCCAGATCGTGCGGTAGAAAGACGTATTCTCCATATCTGGCCTCCTAAAACCGCGCACGAACGCCGCCGTAGATGGCGCGGCGTTCAACCGGATAGTAAATGGCGGATGCTGCGGAGGCAAGGATAGCGGCCGACACGTCGCCAATGGCTTTCTCTCCAATCAGGTTCCGCGCATCAAGAAATAGATCAACCCCCGCCATAACGCGCGCGCCGAAAGATAAGCCTAACAGGGTATAGCCTGTCGTGCGTGTCGTGTTCCGATAGTCTGCCCATGCACCCTGCGGGACCCATTCAACATTCGGTGCAATATGCAAATCATCGCTCCCAAGTCGAAGCTCCGACCGCAGGACATGTCTGGGCACCACAGGCAGACGGTTGTTGCCATATTGGGCATCAGCGACAAAGCGGAAGTCGGAATATTGCCAGATTTGCCGGAAGCGCAGCCAATCGGTCGGCGCTGCGCTAAAGGCGGCCTCGATGCCCTGATGCCGTGTTTTATCAGAGTTGAACGTTGTCGCTGGAATGTCCTGCCCGACGGTAAATTGCAGCATTTCGCGTTTGATGGCGGCGCGATACAGGGCAACATCCCAGCTTGCCCATCCCAGTTTCCCGCGTGTTCCGATTTCTGCTGTCCACGCTGTTTGTTCCTTTACAGGAACGAACGCCGCAATTTGTGCGAGTTCAACGAAGGTCGGGAATTCTGTGGACTTGCTATAATTGGCAAAAATTTGGACGTCTTCAGACGGTTCCCAGAGGACGCCAAATTTGGGCGAGAAAGCGTCGAACGACGCTGCACCCGTTGCGGCAGACGGAACTATTTGAACCTGCTTTCGGAAACCATCGGCATATATACCGCCTGCTATGACCGTAACGCCCACAACCGGCGTTGCACGCAGCTCTCCATAAATGTTCGACGTCCGGGCCGTCTGGTCGGCATCGAAGTTAAGCGCTCCACGCTTGCCGTTCACATTGATAAAGCGCTTTGCGTCAATTGTTCCCCAACGGGACTCTCCGCCAAGGGTAAAGCTCCATATATCGCCTTCACGGTCATAACGGGCGAACACGCCGCGATCGGTCGACTCCTGATCAACAACCTGGAAAATCGGGTGATATAATTCTTTGGCATTCAAGAACGCGCCTACATCCAGACGGCTATTGCCCCAGGCGAAACGGGTCCGGTTCTGGATACGTACCGAATTGATATCGCGTGCCTGATCCCCGACAAAATTACCAGTTCGTGGTGCAGACAAAGCCGTCGCGCGGGTCAGTGCACCGGGCAATTCCTGATTAAGTGTCGTCGCGCTTGCGTAGAATCGCGTCGACACGACACCCGAAATCCTAAGCCCAACATTGCCGTTAAAGCGAATTGAGTTCCGCTGGGCGTGTTGGCGATCCCCCTTGTGGCTATCGGCGCTAATCGATGCCCAAGCATTGGCGTCGCCATCACCCACGCCAAAAGACGCCAAGCCGCGATAAAAGTCAGAGCTGCCAACATCACCGCGAAGGTAAAGACCCGCAGCATTGTCACCGGTGGGCGTAACACCGTTGATTGCGCCGCCCAATGTGCCGGAACCGAACCTAAACGCGTTAGCGCCGCGATATACCTCTAAATGGTCGAAGAATGTGGGTTCAAGTTCTTGAAAGTCGCCATTGTCGTCGGCGAGATTGATGGGAATGCCATCCTGCAACAAAGTTAGTCCGCGCATATGGAACCCGCGCGAAAGACCCGAACCGCGAAAGGAAATGCGGACCTCCTGCCCAAAGCGCGGCTGGGTATACACCCCCGGCGAAAAGGCCAAGGTATCACGCAAAGACACAATAGTCTTATCTGCATAATCTTCGTGGCTAACGACGTCCGTGCCGCCTGCGGTGTTGTTTGCCGATATTTCGGCTTCGTCAGAGGCTGCACGGCCGGTGACAATAATCGTGGCGTCAGAAGCCTCTTCAGCAGCGGCGGGGGTAATGATGACAATGAAGGTGCACGCAGCAGACGCGCGCAAAATGGACAAGAATTTCATGATATTTTCCTAAATCTAAACGAGAGATAGGCCGCAATGCAGCCCTGTAGTTTAGACGTAAGAAGGCGGACCAATCGCAGGCGGCGGCGGCGCAGCGAGGCCAGCGCCAACGGATATTTCGTGTTTGGCAAAAACAGGAATGGCAAGCGCAACAGGTGCGAGCGCGACGCAGGAACCAGCGGACAGAAAATCCGCCACCATCGCTGTTCCCGCAAAGGCACAAGGTTGATGCTCAACCGACTTACCTTTTGATGGGTCTTCCTTGTACAGCTTACCCGACTTGTCCATCCAGACGGTCTGGGTGTCCATTCCCGTACAGATGGTCAACGCAAAGCCACGCTCCGAGGACAGCATAAAGCCCGACGGAACGATGACTCGCAAAACCAGCGCCAGCAGTATCATTGCTGCAGCTATATTCCGGAAAGGCGAAAAAGTTCGAATCACGCGCGCCGTCTGCGCTTACAATTTCGTTCGCGCAACCTTGTTAACCACGCCACTCGCGACGTTCTTCAGCAACGCGAAGCACATCATACGCTGCCTGCCCCGCCTGAAACGCCTTAGCAGCATCGGCGTTACCTGGGTTTACGTCTGGGTGTGTTTCCTTAGCGATTTTGCGCCAGGCTTTTTTGGCGTCATCAAAAGTGGAGTCGCTTTCAAGGCCCAAAATGTCGAGCGCATGCATCTCATCACGGCTTCTGCTGCCGTCGCCGGACCCGGCCCAGCCATAATGCGCAGATTCTTTATAGCCCGAAAAATCCCTGCGCTCGTTCGCTTCGCGCAAATCAGCTTCTTCTTTGGTTAAGCCTTCGAAATAATCCCAACCACGATTATACTCTCCGGCATGTTCTTCACAGAACATCCAGCGGTCCGGACTGTTGGGCGATTTCGGTGCGGGGCAGTTTCCCGCTTTGGTACAACCATAGCGGTCGCACAGACGCACCTGTTGCGCTTCGCTGCTGCTTCCGTAGCCGCGCCAGCGGGGAAAACCCCAGTCATTTCGTCGAGTGGTACGCACCATGCCGCCGACTTAGCGACGGCAGGCGCATTTTGCTAGTGGCGTAAACGCAATTTATGCGCCGGACAAAGCCCCGCCCATCATGCCGCCGCCGAACAAGGTCGAAAAGGCAATGCCAATCAGGATGCCGGAAACAAGGACAGTCAGAACGACATAAATGAGCACGATGACAACGGTGAATCCCGCGACCTTTTCCTTAGGCACACCGAGCACAGGCTGCAGCCCCAGATAGATCAGGTAGACCACATAAGCGATTGCGGCGAAGGAAATTAGACCGCCCAATATGGGGATCCAGCCAACCAAGCCCGCAACCCAAGTTGGAGTAGATGCATATGCCATCAGCTTGGTCGACTGAACCATGTCGGACTTGCCGTTAAAGCTTGGCGAAACGGCGTTGACGAGGAATGACATCACAAAAAGCGTAACGAGGGAAAACATATATCCCAACACCGCCATTCCCGCGATGGCGCCAAAGCCCATTTCCATAGCGCCCCCGCCCATGCCACCAAGGCTAGCGGTATTTATACCCAGCGCGCCTGTGAAGATTATGCTGGTTGCCAAAGGAATAGCTTCTAAGACCATCGCATATCCGGTGAATAGGCCGCCAACGGTTGCAGGTTCATCAGCAATGACGTTCCATTCGTCTGTCGGTTTTAAAATGATATTCTTCGCGCGATCGATAATCGACATTGACTTATCCCTCGTGGAAATGCGTTACGCTGCAGAACAAACCATAATGGTGCCGCCATGTAAATGTTGACGTTCGCGTAAACGGAGCGGCCATACATATCATGATGCCAATACTGGTGGACGTAATTGGCGCAGTTGCGTTGCTCGGCTTGGGCCAACATTGGTTTAGCCCCGACGCAGCTTTTACAGAGCGTACTATGCAGGCCGTCGGCGATATTGGGCATGGGGTAAAAAGCCAGAGGGTCTGTAAGCCGGGTTCTGTCCTCCGCTGCCGCCGAGGCGTAAGCGGATGTGCGACCATTCATCTAGGCGCCGCATTGCTGCGGCACTCATGCAACCAACCCGGGCGACTGGCAGGAGGATGCCATGTGCCGCCCCTATTCGGTTTTGCTCCCGGTGGGGTTTGCCTTGCCGCTTCTGTTACCAAAAGCGCGGTGCGCTCTTACCGCACCGTTTCGACCTGGCCGCATCGAAATGCGGTGGGCTGTTTTCTGTGGCACTTTCCCTAAAATTGCTTCCGCCGGACGTTATCCGGCACCGTTCCTCGCTGGAGCCCGGACTTTCCTCCCCATAGCAGTTACCCACTAAGCGGCGGTCGCCCAACCCTCTGGCGCGAACTAGATAGCAGGTCCGCCCTCATACTCCAAGAGCAAGCTCAGCAATATTGCCCGGCATTCACCGTCGATCACACCATCAATATTCTCGGGACGAAAACGACGCTGGAATGCGACGGTAGCCGCACGTCCATCTGATGTACTGTAACCATAACGTTCTAACGCCAACAAAAACGCGGCATCCCGCCAACCTGGATCAATCAGATTTTCCCGCGGACGCGGAACAGCAAGCCCAAGCTTTGCCAAACGTTCCCAGTCGAAGTATTCACCGGGATCTTCTTTACGGGTTGGTGCTACGTCGCTGTGACCGACGACGTTTCGCGGATCAATTCCGTACGTGTGGACAATTCCGGCGACCAATCGCGTCACGGTGTCCATTTGCGCTTCAGGAAACGGGCGATAACCAAATTCATGCCCGGGATTGACGATCTCAATGCCGATGCTAGCGCTGTTGCAGTCCGTCACACCGCGCCAATAGGAAAGCCCTGCATGCTGC
Source organism: Sphingomonadaceae bacterium PASS1 (assembly GCA_002255985.1). Lineage (GTDB taxonomy): Bacteria > Pseudomonadota > Alphaproteobacteria > Sphingomonadales > Sphingomonadaceae > Sphingorhabdus_B. Next base: position 12,060 of record NKIR01000014.1, on the reverse strand, counting down.
GCCCTTTGTTCCTCCCGCACCATGTGGACAAGCTGGCCGTCTTCATCGACGACATAATGCGCCGACACTTTGGAAGCAGGGTTCGCAAGCCAGTCAATGGCTCCTGCGCCCGATTGCATGCCGGTATAGTGCAAAACAAGCATAGTGATCGGCAAGTTACGCTCGCCGAAATTGGGTGATGGGTTCCAGATCATGGTCATAAAGCGACCATAGGTAAGTCGACCGTTGCACGCAATATCAGCCGGTGCGGGAAACTTTTGCTGGTTATGCGCCTTGCTGGTGCGGCGCTAACGCGTAGAAGCCGGGAAACTCTTTACTCGCGCAAAATTTTTCGGTCTGGCCAATAACGGTTTCGGCGGCACCGGGCATCAAGAGCCCCCCCTCTTCCATGGATGGCGCAATCGCGTCCAAAATATGGGCGCGCTTATTCTCGCTCAGATACATCAGGACGTTTCGTCATAAAATGACGTCAAAGCGGCCAAAATGGCGCACTGGGGTCAACATATTATGCTCCGTAAACGTCACCATTTTACGCAATGCATCTTTTGCGACCCATTCTTCGCCCATCATCCGCAATTTCAATGATGGTTTGATTGCCCGACTGGCGGGCAGAGACGCGGATATGGCTTACCGGGTCTTTGCCAGCAGCGCGCCGTTCGGCGGTACTTTCAATTCCGTGGTCGGCTGCATTGCGCAAAATTTGCGTTAGGGGATCCCGTAACGCTTCGACCATTTCGCGGTCAACTTCGACTTCGCTACCGTCGATACGCAATTCTATTTCTTTGCCAAGCTCAATGGCTATGTCGCGAACAAGCCTTGGCAAAGCCGAGAACAATTTGTCGATATGCTGCATACGCATCATGCCAATGGCATCGCGCAGCTCGGCCACAGAGGAAGACAAACGCGCAAATGACAAATCGAGATCGGCGGTCGAGCTAACCTTGCGAAGCTGACGCGACACTTCGTTTCTGGCGAGCACCATATCCGAAACACCGCTCATCAAATTATCGAGCAGGGTAAGCGATACCCGCACAGTTCGCGCTTTACCGCGCAATGGGCTGTCTTCATGTGCCAGTGTGTCGCCCGATTCATCAACGGGGCCGGTGACCAGATCGGTGGGTTTGCCTCCCAAATATTGGCGCAGGGCACCCGTCAAGATGTCATCGTCATCATAGACAGATACGCCAGACTCAAGTGCCTCGGTTAAGATAGCGACACGGTCGATAACGGCGAGCACCGCGGCAGATCTGCCGACACCTCGACATCGCCATCCCGTGCGGCGCTCAGCACGTCCTCGGCAGCATGGCTCAGGCGCAGCAGCCTTGGCAGCGATAGGAAGCCACAGCTTCCTTTTACAGTGTGCACAAAGCGGAATACACTGTCGAGCAAAGCGCGATCGTGGGGCCGACGCTCCCACTCTACCAACTGACTTGTCAGTGCCTCAAGCGTCTCGCGCGTTTCAGCAATAAAGTCTTCTATCAAATCGTCCATATCTGTCGATCCGTTCTAGCGGACACGACATTTGACATCAGATGGTTAAAAAGACGTTGAGAACGCTATACCTGCGAAGTGCGCACAAGCGCGCCGATGACGAGATGTTCGGCGTCGGGTTCAGCTATCTGGATCATCCCGCCGCCCTGTAGAGCCAAAGTGTGCGCCATCCAGGCGGCAGCGGTGCGGGAATCTACCATCGAGGCATCAAGCTTCCCTGTCAGCGCCTCTCGAACAGCGGAATCCATAACAATTTTTGGTCCACTCGCCCGAATGACAATTTCCTGTTCGTTCAATCCGGTTTCAGCGCCCACGAATAAAGTGCCGCCACGTACCAATGCTTCATTCGCTAACAGCACGAGGTTCAGCAAGATTTTGATAGCGCGCTTTGGCATCATGTGCGCCGGAATAACCCATTCCAAAACCGTTCGACCGCTCGCAGTGACCAGCGGTTCAATAACGCCCCGCGCTTCTTTAGGGTCGACTTCCGAGCCAAAGCCGCCAGCAGCACCAAAGGCGAGACGGAAAAACTTCAGCTTATCGGCGGCAGCCTTGGCGCTTTCCGCGAGCAAATCCATGCACCGTTGCCGCATTTCCGGATCATGCTCGTCGGCCAGCAACTCAAGTCCATTATTCATGGCTCCGACCGGGCTCAAAAGGTCATGACACAGGCGCGAGCAAAGCAGGCTGGCAAAATCGATTTCCGTGTCGGACATTAAAATAGTTCCCTGGACTGACTAGCATATTGATGGCGCTCATGGACTGTGTTTACAATCGATTCAACCCTCCACGATCAGCGGCACGGGGGTAAACCCTGTGACGTTAGCGCCAATAGCGATAGGTTGCCATGCCGTAACCGTTCCCCCTGCAATTATGAGCCATATTAGGCCATCGGGTGCGGCCTGCGCGATGTCCGACGCAGAAGGCCGCACCACGCCGTTCGGGTGCGAATGAAAATAGCCCAGAAGCGGCATGCCGCCCGTTCTGACATCCTTATGGACGGCGATGAGTGCGGCAGGATCGATTTCAAAATTCCGTGACGGATCGGCGGCTACATTAGCTGCCCATTCCACGGCAATGACCTTCCCGTCGCTTCCACGCAACACACCACAACATTCATTATGGCCGGCGTCCGCCGCCCAATGCAGAAGTTGTTTCTGGTCATTGCTTGATAAATGCAGGGCCATAACCCATGTGTATGCGATGATTGGAGAAAATGCCACATTTACAGGTATTTTGGGCGAAGGAAGGCTCGATAGCGCGCTTGCATCAGCGCTGCCGCAATTTTCGCGCGCACGGATTCAGGCCCTGATCGCTGACGCTGCGTTGCGCATCAACGGACAAAGCTTCGCGGATCCTGCAAGCAAGAAAATGTCCGGCCAGCATTTTGAATTAAATGTCCCTGCCCCCAAGCCTGACAAAGCAATCCCACAAGATATTCAGCTCGAAGTCGTTTACGAAGATGCACATCTAATCATCGTGAACAAACCCGCTGGATTGGTGGTGCACCCTGCCGCCGGGCATAGCGACGGAACATTGGTCAATGCGCTGTTACACCATTGTCAGGGCAAGTTGTCAGGCATTGGTGGGGTTCAGCGGCCAGGTATCGTCCACCGAATTGATAAAGACACATCCGGGCTGTTGGTCGTGGCGAAAAGCGACGTCGCGCACGAGGGACTCGCCAAATTATTCGCCGCGCATGACATCGAACGCAAATATATCGCGATCGTCAGTGGCATCCCTGCCCCACCTGCGGGGACGGTGCGCACACAAATCGGCCGGTCAACGACCAACCGTAAAAAAATGGCCGTTCTGCCCGATAACAAGGGTAAGCATGCGGTCACGCATTTTCGCATGACGGAGGCATTTTCCAAAACCGCAGTCGTCGAATGCACATTGGAAACGGGGCGGACCCATCAAGTCCGCGTACATATGACCCACATCGGTCATCCACTGATCGGCGATAGCGTTTATTCTAATCGACAAAACCCCTACAGAATCGGACCAGATCAGGCTCCGTTCGACCGACAGGCATTGCATGCTGCCTCATTGGGGTTTATTCATCCGATATCCGGCGAAACCTTACGGTTCGAATGCGGTTTACCAGAGGATATGCAGCTTCTGTTAAGCCAACTGCGTATATAGAGGTTCAAAGGGAACGCTTTGCTACCGGGTGCTTGATGAGGCCCGGTGGGAAGCACAATGAAAGAGGAAAACATGTCTGAGAAAAAGAATGTTCCGGCTACAATACCTGCCCTTGGGGGGGACGCGAGCCTTAACCGTTACCTAAGCGAAATCCGGAAGTTTCCAGTTTTGAAGCCTGAGCAAGAATATATGCTCGCCAAACGCTTTCAAGAACATGGCGATACCAAAGCTGCCGAGCAGCTTGTGACGTCACATCTTCGCCTCGTATCAAAAATTGCCATGGGTTATCGCGGCTACGGCCTGCCGGTGTCCGAGCTTATTTCCGAAGGCAACATCGGATTGATGCAAGGTGTGAAGAAATTCGATCCAGACCGCGGCTTCCGCCTCGCGACTTACGCGATGTGGTGGATTCGCGCGTCGATGCAGGAATTCATTCTGCGCAGCTGGAGCCTGGTCAAAATCGGCACGACCGCCGCGCAGAAAAAGCTGTTCTTCAACCTGCGGCGTATGAAAAACAACCTTCAGGCGTTTGAAGATGGCGATCTGAACCAAGAAGCCTTGCGTAAAATTGCCACCGACCTTGGCGTGTCCGAGGAAGAAGTGAACAATATGAACCGCCGCATGGCGATGGGCGGTGACACCTCACTGAACGTCCCAATGCGCGAGGATGGCGATGGCCAATGGCAGGATTGGTTGGTCGACGACACCCCATTGCAGGACGAACGCGTTGCTGACGCACAAGAAGGCGATATGCGTCATGCCCTGCTCTCCGAAGCAATGGATAGCCTGAATGAGCGCGAGAAGCATATCCTGACGCAGCGCAGGCTGATTGAAGAGCCGCAAACGCTCGAAGAACTCAGCCAGACTTACAGCGTCAGCCGTGAACGCGTGCGCCAGATTGAAGTGCGTGCGTTTGAAAAGCTACAAAAAGCGATGCTGCGCATTGCCGGTGAAAAGCGGTTGCTGCTCACCGTCTAATTGAGTGCAAAAATAGATGACGGGCGGAGAACGCTGCGCTAGCTTTTGATAATGAAAAAACTGAAGCGCTCGTTTTCCGCCCGTATCTCTCTTTACAGCCTGAAAACGGCTATATATCTTACCGGCGGGACGGTTGCGTTGACGGCCATTTATGCTGTTGTTCCCGTGCCCACGACGCTAACCATGCTGTTCGACAGTCATGGCGCAAAGCGCGACTGGATGCCACTTTCCGATATCTCACCAAATCTGGTCCGCGCCGTCATTGCGGCCGAAGATGGCAAATTCTGTAGCCATGATGGCTTTGACCGTGAGGCGATCGAAAAGGCGCTTAAACGTAATCAACAGGGCGGAAAAATCCGCGGTGGCTCAACCATCAGCCAGCAGACCGCAAAGAACGTGTTTCTGTGGCAGGGGTCGGGTTGGACGCGTTACCTGCGCAAAGTGCCCGAAGTCTATTTCACTTTCCTGATCGAAAAGATCTGGGGCAAACGCCGGATAATGGAAGTGTATCTGAATGTCGCTGAAACGGGCATTGGCACTTATGGCGCCGAAGAAGGCGCGCAGCGTTACTTCAACAAATCTGCGAAAGATCTTACACGCACGGAAGCCGCACGATTGGCTGCTATTCTGCCATTACCCAAAAAGCGCGCGGTAAACGGCGTGGGCGGTTTTACGCGCCGGTACGGCAACAGCATCGCTGCGCGCATCCGAGTCGTCAAACGCGACGGCCTCGACGTCTGCATTTACCCATAAAAAAAGGGCGAAGCCGAAGCCCCGCCCTTTTTAATTTTCTAGTTCAATGACTTAGAATACGAACGTAATCGTTCCGCTCACGGTGCGTGGTGCACCGATTTGAACGAACCCGGGGCTTCCGTAAGTCGCAACACCGGTTGTACGGTTATATGATGCGCTCTGCGCCAAGCCACCGCCAAAACCGCCGACATAGAATTGGTCGAACAGGTTGTAGACGTTGAGCTGGAAGCGGGTCTTGTCGCTCACACCCAAGAAGCCAAGGTTGACGCTCGCATCAAGGTTGACCATCCAATATGCAGGCGCAGCTGCACCAAAGATTTCGGTCTGCGATACTGTGCCCAAAGTGCCGCTTGGAACCGCGCCAGTTGGAATGAACGAGCCTGTGTAGGTCGCTGCGCCCGTATCGAAGATGTTCCGTGGGCCAGTGCGCTTTGCAGTAATGCCAAGTTCAACTGGTCCAACTTCACCGCGAACAGTTCCACCGAACGAATATTTCGGCGAACCACCTTCACGCTGTCCTGCAGTCGCAGCAAAAACTGGCGTACCGTCGGCGTTTTCACCGATCGCAACGTTGTTCTTGATTTCCGACTTCATGTACGAACCGAATACATACAACGCCAATTCTGGAATTGGCTGATATGAAATCGAACCATCAATACCGTATTTGTCGACATTGCCGAGGTTACGATACACGTTCTGGTCCAGTTCGGGATCGTAAGCCGAAGCCAAACGGTTCTGGAACTTCGTCAACCAGCCCGAAAGCTGTGCCTGGATGTTACCCGAACGGTAACGAACGCCAAGATCAACGCTGTCTGTCGTTTCTGGAGAAGGACGCGCACGTGCGGTCGTGATCGGGAAGAAGAACGCGTTGTACAAGCTGTCTGTACCTGGAACCGAAAGGCCCTGCGCAAAGCTTGCGAACATGCTGAATTCAGGCGTAAACTTATAATTGAAGCCTAAGTTTGGCAAAACCTTGTCATATTTGAAGACGCGGTTTTGTGGAGCAGCCTGCGTTGGGTTGAGCGTTGCGTTCAGGGTGTTCTGGTTCGCATCACCGAAGCACTCAACAAAGCCGCCAGCTGAGCTGGTGAAGCAATAGTTGGTCAGGTCGCGCTTGAAGAATGGTGCACGAACACCGGCTGTCACAACCAGATTGCTGTCCATGAATTCACCGCGATATTCGCCCGAAACCTGCTGCAAGATTGCATAGGACAGACGGTTACGCTTTTGAAGCGTTACGCCGTTAGCGGCAATTTGCGGGCCGTTTACTGGGAAAACATCAAATGGCTCGCCATTAACGTCCAACAAGCCAACTTCGCCCGTCTGACGGTGACGTGCACGGTCAAAGGTGTAGGCAACGCGAACCGAATGCGCATCGTTAATTTCATAACGCAGCGAGCTGATGACGCCATAACGATGCGTTTGGGTCTGGCTTGGTGCCATCATGGTAACCTGATCGAGGATGTCGCCATCACCGTTCAGATCCTTACCAAAGAATGGCGAACCCGAGAGGTATCCAGCCTGGCAGTTTACGCCAGCACCGCTTACCACAGTCGTGCAGTTTGCTGCTGTGCCGCCAGTCGGATCGATGTCGCGACGTGCTTCACGTGCAGTGACGGTGCCACCACCATTTGCCTTAACGTACTGATAGCTTGGATCGACCGTCAACGTCAGCTTTTCACCGAAAGTGAATTTTGACGAACCACGGATGCTGCCCGTGTTTGACGGGTTGAAACGCCGATCAAATTCCGTGCCGCATGCTGTTGCCGACTGAGCAGTTCCGGCAACCGGCGTTACTGTTGTCGTACAAGGGAAGTTAATCAGATATTCCCGTTCATTGTTGTTCGTTGGGAAACGGTTGGTCGAAGCGGCACCAACGACACGGCCCGCGTCGATGCGCAATGGCAGCGAACCGAAGAAGTTATTGCGGTTTTGATTATAGTTGGCGGCAATCGCAATGAAGTCACCATCGCTGCCGATTGGCTGATAGATCTTCCCGTTATACTGTTGCTTGTCGATAACGCCGTAATTGTTGAACGGGTTGTCGTTGGTCGCCTTTGAAGCCGAGAAGAACGCGCGCGTCCCGAACGACGTCAAGTTGCCGGTATTGATCATGCCGAAAAGGCGCTCGAAGTTGAATTCGCCGAGCGAGGCCGAAACCTTAACACCGAAATCTTCAGTCGGTGTCAGTGTGCGGTAGTTGACGGTGCCGCCAACAGCCGATGCTGTAGGGCGGTCGACGTCAGTCGTACCAAGGTTAACATTGACCTGTTCAATCAATTCAGGGTCAAGCTGCTGGTTCGAATAGATGGCGTAGTTGCCTGAGTCATTCAACGGGATACCGTCAAACGTCAGCGAGATGCGCGACGAGTCAAACCCACGGATGTTAAGCGTGCCGCCCCCCGAGCCATAAGCATCGTTGTTCTGGAAGCTTACGCCAGGAATGACGTTGATGGTGTCTAGAATTGTCTGGCCTGGATTCTGACGTTCGATCAGCTCTTGCGTAAGAACCGCTTTTGCCTTGGTCGAGTCAGGTGCCTGAATTCCAGCAACGTCCTGCGAACGCGAACCGGAGACGACAATTACTTCTTCTTCGAAATCGACTGAACCAGTCGACTGCGCGAAGGCAGCGCTTGAAAAGCTGCAGATGGTAAGTGCAACCGCACTCGCCGCAAGCTGATAACGAATTTTCATTTCTAAAACCCCTTTGGTTTCCACATGCCAATTCACTGTCAACCAAGCATTTCGCTCGAATCATCCGTATGAATTGAACCGCGCCATCCCCTTGGAGCTGGTGAATGACAGTAAAATGACACCCCGCCCCGCAGATGATTCGCCCTTAACCGACAGCGCGGGACAGGCAAAGTATTGCAGTGCAGCAACCTGTGTAAATTGGCCTATTTAAACATTTTGTTAATCGTTGTGGCCTGTTTGCCACAGTCAGTGAAAAATGCGCTTACGCAGCATCCTCTTTGCTGGCTTTGGTCGATTTTGCGTAAACGAGAACAGGTGTCTTGCGACCTTCGACTACGTCCTTGTCCACAACAACCTCGTCGACACCGTCAAATGTCGGGAGATCAAACATCGTATCCAGTAATATCGCTTCTAGAATCGACCGCAGTCCGCGTGCGCCGGTCTTGCGTTCAATCGCCCTCTTGGCGACCGCTTCCAAAGCATCGTCGGTAAAGCTTAGGCCGACATCTTCCATCTCGAACAGCTTGCGATACTGCTTCACGAGCGCGTTCTTAGGCTCCGACAGAATTTTCACCAACGCAGCTATGTCGAGATCTTCCAAAGTTGCGGTTACCGGCAAACGCCCAACAAATTCGGGTATCAGGCCATATTTCAAGAGGTCTTCAGGCTCAACCTGTTTCAAAATCTCACCGGCACCGCGTTCGTCAGGATCCGCGACATGCGCGCCAAAGCCAATTGACTTGCCTTCAAGGCGATTTGAAATGATCTTTTCAAGTCCGGCAAACGCCCCGCCGCAGATGAACAAGATGTTCGTCGTGTCGACCTGCAGGAATTCCTGCTGTGGATGCTTGCGGCCGCCCTGTGGAGGAACACTTGCGGTTGTGCCTTCCATAAGCTTCAGCAAAGCCTGCTGAACGCCCTCTCCGCTTACGTCGCGCGTGATGGATGGGTTTTCGGCTTTACGGCTAATCTTGTCGATTTCGTCGATGTAAACGATCCCGCGCTGTGCTTTTTCGACATTGTAATCCGACGCCTGCAGCAGCTTGAGAATGATATTTTCAACATCTTCGCCAACATAGCCCGCTTCGGTTAAAGTCGTCGCGTCAGCCATCGTGAATGGCACGTCAAAGGTCTTTGCCAAAGTCTGGGCAAGCAAGGTCTTTCCGCAACCGGTTGGGCCAACCAGCAGTATGTTCGACTTGGCCAATTCAACTTCGGCACCTTTGGCGCCATGGTTAAGCCGCTTATAGTGGTTGTGAACAGCAACCGACAGCACACGTTTTGCCTGCGGTTGACCAATGACATAGTCGTCGAGAACTTCGCAGATTTCCTGCGGTGAAGGAACTTCACCTTCCTTGCGGCCGGTCAGCGCTCCCTTGGTTTCTTCCCGAATGATGTCGTTGCAAAGCTCAACACACTCATCACAGATAAAAACGGTCGGGCCAGCGATCAATTTGCGGACTTCGTGCTGTGACTTTCCACAGAATGAGCAATATAATGTGCTCTTAGTGTCGGATCCGCTTAACTTCGTCATATTATGTCCTGCTACCACGCCGAAACGGGTCGTACTTTATTAAACCAACATCCTAAAGATGCGTTCCGATTTGGCAATAGCCCAAAATGGGGCTGTGCCATCTTGGCAAAGGCCTGCACGCGATTGCTAACGCAATCAGTCGGCGCTTGCCTCGGAATTCAACGGGCGCTTGTCAAACACCTCGTCAACCAAACCAAATGCCTTGGCCTCGTCCGCTTCCAAGAACGTGTCACGATCCATTGCTTTTTCAATATCCTTCAACGGCTTGCCGGTATATTTGGCGTACAAGTCGTTCATACGCTTGCGAATGCGCAGGATTTCATTCGCCTGAATTTGAATATCGGACGCCATACCACGCGCGCCGCCCGAAGGCTGGTGGACCATGATACGCGAATTGGTCAGCGCAACGCGCATGCCGGGCTCGCCAGCAGCCAACAGGAAGCTGCCCATCGATGCGGCTTGTCCGATGCAAACTGTCCCGACCTTTGGACGGATATACTGCATCGTATCGTGGATCGCCATGCCAGCGGTTACAACGCCGCCCGGCGAGTTGATGTACATCCAAATGTCTTTCTTTGGATTGTCCGACTCAAGGAACAGCAGCTGCGCGGTGATAACCGAAGCCATATTGTCCTCGACTTCACCGGTTACAAAAATGATCCGCTCGCGCAGAAGACGCGAAAAGATGTCCCAGCTCCGCTCTCCCCGGTTCGATTGCTCGATAACGACTGGAACAAGGGCTTGTACCGGATCAAATGGGACGTGCATGTAATACCTCTGAGTTGGTTTGTTTTTACGTTGATACCTACATCGGCGCGGGCTGACAAAGTTTCAAGCAGGAAAAGGTTAAGTTGGCGTGCAATCCACAGAGAGTTCATCAAAATTACGCTTCGATTTAGACGGTAAAATCGATTAGTTTCTAGATTTTGAATGATCAGGCCGATTAAAAGCCATATGTGATGCACGTCAGAGCGATCGAAACAAGAAAGGCCCCGGAATCCCGGGGCCTTTTCTTTTGTCCAAAGTTGGAAGATTATTTCTTAGGCGCAGCCTTTTTGGCAGGAGCCTTCTTGGCAGGCGCTTCTTCCGCATCCTTCTTGGGAGCAGCTTTCTTTGCAGCAGGCTTAGCTTCCTTGGCGGGCGCTTCTTCCTTTGCTGCAGCTTTTTTCGCAGGCGCCTTCTTATTGGCCGCTGGCTTTGCGTCTGGTTCAGCTTCAATCGCTGCTTCAAGGACGTCCTTGGTGACGGTCTTTTCCGTGACAGTCGCCTTGTCGAACAAGAAATCTACAACCTTGTCTTCAAACATTGGCGCACGCAGCTGGGCCGCTGCCATCGGGTTTTCTTGCAGATACTGCACGAACCGCTGACGGTCTTCGGGGCGATATTGCTGCGCAGCTTGCTGCACAAGCATGTTCATTTCCTGTTGGCTGACTTCAACGCCATTTGCCTGACCGATTTCGGAAAGCAAAAGACCAAGGCGAACGCGGCGGACGGCGATATCGCGATACTCTTCGCGCTCGGCTTCCATTTCCTTCTTCGCAGCTTCAGCGTCTTCTTCGCGGGCAGCTTCCTGCTCCAACTGCGCCCAAATCTGTTCGAATTCTGCTTCGACCATCGATGGCGGCACGTCAAAGTCATGATCCGCAGCAAGCTGATCAAGCAACTGGCGCTTCATGTAGGTGCGGGTCAGGCCGTTATGCTCTTGCTCAACCTGAACCTTCATCAACTCGCGCAGCTTGTCGATGCCTTCAAGACCGAACATCTTTGCAAGATTGTCATCCGCTTTCGCTTCAACTGGCTTGCGCACTTCGGTGACGACGATGTCAAAAGTCGCGGGCTTACCCTTCAGGTTTTCCGCATTGTAATCTTCGGGAAAGGTTACGTTCAGAACCTTCTCGTCATTGGCTTTGACGCCAACGAGTTGGTCTTCGAAACCGGGGATCAGTTGGCCTGAGCCAAGCTCAACGGCCATGCCTTCGCCCTTGCCGCCTTCGAATGGTACGCCGTCAACTTTGCCTTCAAAGTCGATAACCACGCTGTCGCCCATCTTTGCGGCATATTTCTTGTCAGCAGCTTCAAAGCTCTTTTGTCCTGCAGCAAGCTTCAGGATCGATTCGTCTACCTGTGCGTCGCTGACTTCAACCGTCATACGCTCAAGCGTGATACCATCGATCGACGGCGCCGTAATGGCAGGCAGGACTTCGAGATGGAAATCAACAACCGCGTCTTTGCCGGGCTCGTAATCATTATCGAGATGCACGTGCGGCTGAGTCGCAGGGCGCAGCTTGTTGTCGGAAATCGTCTTTTGGACACCTTCTTGAATCGAACTGTTCAGCGCGTCCTGAAGCAGTGAATCCTTATGCATTTTCTTGACCAGATTGGCTGGAACCTTACCAGCGCGGAAACCGGGCATACGCACCTGAGGGGCGATTTTCTTTACCTCGGCATCGATGCGTGATTCGACG
>NKIR01000013.1 GCA_002255985.1 Sphingomonadaceae bacterium PASS1 | reverse complement strand
CCATGATCTCAACCAAAACTTCACCAGCCTTGGGACCTTCAAGGTCAAGCTCGACAATCTCAAGTGGCTTCTTCGCTTCAAAGGCAACAGCTGCGCGCGTCTTCATGGTAATCGGCTCTCCCTGTGACTGGAAACGGCTTTTCCATTAACCGCGCGGACACGCAAGCCTAGATTCCGGCATACCACTCATAGTCGCCCACATCTTCCCAATATCCACCTTTTCCACCATGGAATTTTGTCAGATCATCGGTTGCCTCGATACGCATGACATATTTGGCCTGCTTGTACCCCAGCTGCCGTTCGACGCGCAGGCGAACCGGTGCACCATATTTCACCGGCAGCATTTCGCCATTCATACCCCACGCCAATATTGTTTGCGGGTGAAATGCATCGATCAAATCGATGGACTCATAATAAGGCTGCGCGCCATAACTGTCCGCACAATGAAACACGATATATTTGGCCCGCGCCGACAAACCGGCTTGCTGTAACAACAGCCGCAACGGCGTGCCCTGCCATTTTGCAATCGAGCTCCAGCCCTCGACACAGTCATGTCGTGTTATTTGGGTTCGCGACGGCATCGCCCGCAGCGTTTCCAGACTAACATCCATCGGCTTGGCCACCATGCCATCAATGCGCAGCGTCCAGTCGGCAAACTTATTGCCAACATGCGCCAAATACTCCGCCGAGGTGCCTGTAAGTGATCCGTTGGTTTTGAAGATCGGCGAAATATCCGACGCAGCGAATTCAGGCGCAAGCGCCGCCCTGTCCATCAGGCTTCTGTGGGCTGCCTTGTTGAGTGTTTCAGCTGTACGCAACGCCGAACGAAACGTGTCGCTTTCATTCAACGCATCGCAACCGCTTAAGATTAGCGCGCTGCCACCCAAAGTTGCGCCGCGCAAAAGTGCACGCCGCCCGATGATGTAGCGGCCATTCTTCATGATTCCACTCCCGTCATATCACCTTGGGGCGCTTGACGAACGTTGCCCGTAATCATCGAACGAATGCCGTTAATTGGCCCGGACAGCAACACCATAACCAGATGCAGCAGGACAAAACTGAACAACAGGGTCGCGCAAATGAAGTGGATCGAACGCGCCGATTGCCGACCGGCAAATATATCATGCAACCATGGCAGGGCTGCATTCATAGCCGGTGACATTGCAAGGCCTGTGAAGATCATTAGCGGCAACAATATGAAAATTACGCCGACATAACTGAACTTTTGCAGGATATTATATGTCCCCGCATTGTGCGCATCAAAGCGCAGTCGCGCATGGTTTTTAATATCGCTCCATATATTTCCCACGGCCCATTCTGTCCGCCTGATATGCAAATGCTGCCTTATGTGTCCGTTCAACAAAGACGCCGCCATGAAGCCAGTCAACCCAAGCGCGAACAGCCATGCAAAGGCAAAATGCCATCGCCGTGCCGCGCCGAGATTATACCCCGTGGGTATCGTCGCCCATCCCGGGAAGGCGACGCGGCGGACGTTCTCATCAGCGCCTAATGACAATCCTAACACGCCCGTTGTCTCAAGCGTCGTTGAACCGATTTTCAAAAATCCAGTTGTTCGTGTGTCGTCAATTTCCAGCCATGCGCGGTCCTCGCGCGATCCATATTCGCCCCAATAAAGACGCGGGTGCGCATTGAAAATCATCAGGCCACTCATCAGCAAAACGGTAAGCGCAATTGCGTTCAGCCAGTGCCAAATCCGCGTGGTGGCTTTGTGCCGTTGCACCTTATTATTCGCCATCCACTGTTTGTCCCACGATTGAACCCGTAGCCGGTCTCATTTATTGAGATACGCCTATCTTACTGAAAAATATTAGAATTTTTCACCCGTCAGGCGCTGGCACAGCATATCGAGTTGATCCAGACTGCCATATTCAAACGTCACCGCTCCCGCGCCCGTGGCATTTTTTTGAGAGATCCGGACGGTCAAGCCCAACAAGTCGCCCAAATGGGTTTCGACGGCCCGAATATCCGGATTGTCTCGCTGGCCATCGTTTTTACCTTTGGGGGGGGTCGGCGCGCGTTCCTTTTGCACAAGCGCTTCAGTGGCGCGGACCGACAGACCGTTTTTAATAACCAGTATGGCCAATGGCACCGCGTTCTCGCTGCCCAATAAAGCGCGTGCATGACCCATGCTCAATTTTTCTTCGATAACCAGATCGCGTAACGGCATTGGCAAATCGAGTAGCCGCATCATATTCGCGACATGGCTACGCGATTTATTAACAAGCTCCGCAAGTTCGGCGGCGCTATGCCCGAATAAATCGGTCAGTTTTTTGTAAGCTTCGGCTTCTTCGATAGGATTAAGATCCTGGCGCTGAATATTTTCCAATAATGCAATTTCAAGCGTTTCGGCATCGTCAAAATTGCGTACGATTGCAGGCAACTCGTGCAACTGGACACGCTGTGCCGCGCGCCAACGGCGTTCACCGGCTACGATTTGATAACCACCTTTGAACGGCCGCACGACAATTGGCTGAATAACGCCATGCTTTGCGATGCTGGCGGCCAACTCGTTCAACTTATCGTCCGAGAAATGGCGGCGCGGCTGATCAGGATTGGGGTGTATATCAGCAACAGCAACTGTGGTGACGCCCAAATTACTCGAACCTGTATTCGTTGAAGCGCGCGCTGAGGATGGCTCGCTGCGCAAGGCTTCACCGAGCAAAGCATCCAGGCCACGACCCAATCCCATTTTCTTCTTCAGTGGGGATTTTTCCGATGGATTGTCATTCGTCACGCTGCGAGCTCCCGAGCCGGTAAACGGCCAATCAATTCTCTTGCCAATTTCATATATGCCTCTGAACCAGAACAATGATGGTCGTAGACTAGCGCAGGCAGCCCATGGCTTGGCGCCTCTGACAGCCGGACGTTGCGCGGGATGACTGTTTCGAACACCAACTCACCTAAAATGCTGCGGACATCGTCTGCAACCTGTTCGGTCAGCTTGTTGCGTTTGTCGTACATCGTCAGCGCAATTCCCATTATCGTGAGGGCTGGGTTAAACCGTGCCTGAATACGCTCAACTGTCTGCAACAACTGACTTAACCCTTCCAACGCGAAAAATTCGCATTGCAAAGGTACAAGGATCGAATCGACAGCGACCAACGCGTTAATAGTGATCAGCCCAAGCGAGGGGGGGCAATCAATGATGCAGACATCCCAATTGGAATCCGATTTGTCGAAAGCTACCTTTAGCCTTCCAGTCCGGTCCTCATATTCCACAAGTTCAATTTCGGCGCCCGACAGATCAACGGTTGCAGGGACGATATCAAGATTGGGAATCAATGTAGGAATGGCTGCATCCTTCAACGACGCGTCACCCAGTAAAAGATCATAGCTGCTATGGACGCGTTGCGCTTGTTTAAGGCCTAGACCGGTGGACGCATTGCCCTGGGGGTCCAGATCAACCAGAATGCACCGCCAGCCGCTTACCGCCAATGCAGTAGCCAAGTTGATAGCCGTTGTGGTCTTGCCAACGCCGCCCTTCTGATTTGCTACTGCAATTCGGATCATGGTTTTTGTCCCTTTGCTCCGGCCACACCGCCACCCATGCGCTTACCGGCCAATGTACCGACAAGAATGCCGGCGTCTGCATCTGTTATGCTTTGTTTAACACTGAAGACGCCATCCCAGACTGTTTTGACGTCGCTCCACTCTGTAGCTGCATTACGTCCCTTTGGCAGCAGCCACAAAGTGTTATTTGTAGAGAAACGCGCTGCCAGTTCAAATAATTTGGGTAAGGGTGCAAACGCACGCGCACTGATGACCGAAAATGGGGCAGTTTTCATGCGTTCCAGCGGCATACCCATCACAGTCACACGGCCACTGATATCGAGCATTTCCACCGCACGCTGCAAATATTCAATGCGCCGTGCGCGCGACTCCACAAGCGTCACTTCAAAATCCGAGAGCAACGCAATAATCAAACCAGGAAAGCCCGCACCTGACCCAAGATCCAACCATTTCGTTTCAGGTCGGCTCTGCTCCATGAAGGTGAACAACTGCGCACTGTCGACGATATGGCGCGACCAAATATCTTCTATAGTCGATGCCGCAATGAGGTTCTGGCTGGCCGATTCGCGTTTTAAGAACGCTACGAACGCCTCCAGCGATTCCATTGTTTCACGTGAAACACCCAAGGATGTCGTCAGCCACTCTTTCGCTTCGGCTTCGGTCATGCGACTTCCGTCACTGCGCTGCGGGCTCTTTTGGCGTGGACCAATATTGCAGCCAAAGCCGCTGGCGTAATGCCACGAAGGCGCGACGCAGCAGCCAGATTTTCGGGCTTTGCGCTCTGCAACTTCTCAACCATCTCATTGGAGAGCCCTGCGATAGCGGCATAGTCGACGTTGCTGGCCAGCGTTATCTTCTCATTTGCGGCGATGTCTTGAATCTCCGCCTCCTGCCGCGCGAGATATGGTGCGTAGCGACCGTCCTGCTCAATCTCTAAAAGAAGCTCGCGTGGCCATTCGGCGCCATCGGCTTCCAACAAATCCATGATCGATACATGGGGAAAACGCAGCCATTCAAGCTTGGACATTTTGCCTGCATCGGGTTTGACCGGCACACCCTGCTTCATCAGCACATCGGCACTTATGTGCGACGACATCATATCGAGCGCTGTCGCCTTCATCTGCGCTCTATGGTTGAATGCATCCATACGGTCCCTGCCAACGGCGCCGACTTCAATCGCCATTGGCGTGAGCCGCGTATGGCCATTGTCGGAACGAAGCCTTAAGCGATACTCTGCCCGCGCCGTTAGCATCCGGTACGGTTCGGTAACGCCCTGTAGGGTAAGGTCATCAATCATCACCGCAATATAGCTGTTGGTGCGATCCATGGCTGGCATGGGTCGATCGAGAAATTTACACGCTGCACCCAACCCGGCCACCAATCCCTGTGCCGCAGCCTCTTCATATCCCGTCGTGCCATTGATCTGACCCGCGCAATATAATCCCTCAAACCCGCGCACAGCGAGGGTCGAATCCAGACATCGTGGGTCGATATAATCATATTCGACAGCATAGCCCGGAACGACAATTTCACACTGCTCCAGTCCAGCCATCGACTTGACCATGGCTTCCTGAATATCTGTGGGCAGCGACGTCGATATGCCATTTGGGTAAACCAAATGGCTATCAAGGCCTTCGGGTTCCAAGAATATTTGGTGGCCATCACGATCACCAAAACGGAATATTTTATCTTCAATTGACGGACAATATCGCGGACCCCTGCCCTCAATATCGCCGCCAAATAACGGCGAACGGTCCAAACCACTGCGGATGATGTCATGTGTTACCGCGTTGGTGCGGGTCATCGCGCAGAATATCTGGGGAACCGACCGCCGTTGATTTGAAAAGGACATCGTCCAATCATCATCATCGGATGGCTGCTCTTCCAACATTGCCCAGTTGATGGTCCGGCCATCGATGCGTGGCGGGGTGCCCGTTTTTAGCCGCGCTATCGGCAACGCCGCATCGCGCAGTTGCTTGGATAGAAGCATTGCAGAAGCTTCGCCCACTCTCCCGCCCTCAAACCGCTCTTCGCCACGAAACAGCTTTCCACCCAAGAAAGTACCCGTCGCCAATATGACCGCCGAGGATGTGATGATGGAGCCATCGCCAAGGACCAAGCCACCCACTGTGTTGGAAGACCCTGGAATGAGGTGGAGCGCCGCGGCCTCCGCCTGTAAGATCGTCAAATGCGCAATTTGTCCCAGCTGGCGCTGGATCGATGCCTTAAACAATGACCGGTCTGCCTGAACCCGGGGCCCCTGCACAGCAGCGCCTTTAGACGCGTTGAGCATTCGGTAGTGGATCGCAGCGTCATCAGCCGCACGGGCAATAAGACCATCAAACGCGTCAACTTCGCGCACAAGGTGCCCTTTTCCAAGGCCGCCGATTGCAGGGTTGCATGACATCGCGCCAATCATGCTTTTATCAAAACTCACCAGCGCGACGCGGACACCCATACGCGCGGCGACGGCTGCGGCTTCAGTACCCGCATGCCCTCCGCCAACTACAATGATGTCGAAATCGGTTGTCATAGGTCGCGCATAGACGAACAAGTCGCATCGGTCAAAACTCTGGGTGGGATTGTTTCACGTGAAACAGCGTGTCATTTTCCGACGCAGAATTTGCCAAATAAATTATCGAGCAGTTCTTCGGTATGGGCGCGGCCCGTTAATGCATCCAAAGCCAAGCGCGCTTGCCGCAAGCATTCTGCGACGATGAGCCAGTCGTCAGTCTCCTGACATCCACCCAGCGCATCTGCGCAGTCTGCGAGCAGCGCCCGCTGCCGCTGGTTAACCAAAAACTGGTCGGGCGGCGGCAATAGCTTTTTCGCGATATCCGCGACGGCGGTTTTCAGGTCGGCCATGCCAAATCCTGAAACGGCCGACGCCTGAATGGCCGCACCCGATTTTTTCAAGCCATCTGGGCTATCCGATTTGGCCGCCACTTCAATGATCTGCGGATGGTCGGGCCCAGTACCCTCGGGCCCAAGCCATAATATGATATCGGCCCCCTGCATCGCGGCCTGACTGCGGTCGATGCCCATGCGCTCAATGACATCGTCGGTATGATCCCGTATCCCTGCAGTGTCGGTAAAAACGAACGCGATGCCGTCAATCCCAATCGGCACTTCGATCATATCACGCGTGGTACCGGCAATGTCCGACACGATAGCTGCGTCACGTTCGACCAAGGCATTCAACAATGTCGACTTGCCGCAATTTGGTGGACCGCCCAGTACCACGCGCAACCCATCCTTCAATTTTTCAGCAGCGGGGTTGGATAATATCCGTTCGATTTCGCGTTGAATATTCGCGCAAGCCACGGAAATTGAGAGATTATTTTGTGAATCAACATCGGATTCATCCGAAAAATCAAGTTCAGCCTCAGTCAGTGCCGATAGGCGCAGAACCTCTTGCCGCCATGCTTCGATCGCTGCACTAAAACTACCGCCAAACATCAATGTTGCGGATTTGCGCTGCCACTCGGTCTCTGCCGATAACAAATCAGCAAGACCCTCAGCCTCGTTCAGATCAAGCCGGCCATTGGCAAAGGCTCTGCGCGTAAACTCGCCTGCCTCTGCCGCGCGCACATCGGGAAACTGAGATATGGATTTTTCGACTGCGCGAACGACGGCACGTCCCCCATGAATATGAAGCTCAGCGAGATCCTCACCCGTTGCGCTATCAGGACCTGGAAAGAGCAAGACAAGCGCTTGGTCGAGTGTCTCTCCACTGTCTGGCGCCCGTAACATAGTCAGCGACGCACGCCGCGGCTTTGATGTCCGGCCCGCAAGCCCGTGCACCACTGTAAACGCCGCAGGACCGCTGATGCGGATAATCGCTATGGCAGCCGGTGGCGCACCGCTGGACAGTGCAAAAATAGTATCGGTGGCAGACATCGGGGCTCTATTTTTTGTCTTTGCTGCCCATGCCCGACATGGCGGCCTTTGCGCCTGTTTCGATCAGTTGTTGAAACAGCTGCAATCCCATTTGCCCCATTGGGGCGATTTGCTTGCCAAGCTCCTGAAGCTGGTCAATGCCGCCGGCACCATTCATCAGGTTCGTGATCTTTTCAACATAGGCCTCATTCGCCTTGGTCACATCGGGCAAACCCAAAAGCGCACGAGCCTCTTCTGGCGAACAATCGATTTCTATGTTCATCTTCATGGCCCAGACTCTCCTATTATTGGTAGGACACACTATAAAGCCAACATCGAATCACGCAATTGCGGAGAATGTCCGCACAGGAACAATATATGGGCGACATGATAAAGATTGCAGCATTGACCGAAGATGCCTTGTTTCCGGCGTATCTCGCCGCTCCGGTTGGCGCAGCGAAAGGGGCTATCATCGTCATTCCTGAAATTTTCGGTGTAAATGCGGGCATTCGCCAAAAATGCGATCGCTTAGCTAATGATGGATATCTGGCGATTGCACCTGACATTTTTTGGCGTTTCGCGCCCGGCGTTGAACTTAATCCCGATGTGGAAGCGCAGCTTCAAGAAGCGTTCGGCTATTTTGGCCAATATGATGCCGATGACGGCGTAAAGGACATTGAGGCTGCTATTCACGCGATACGGGGCGGTATTTCAGGCCATGCCCCCGTTCAAAATGTGGGCTGTGTCGGCTACTGCCTTGGTGGACGACTGGCCTATATGGCGGCGACACGCACGGACATTAGTGCATCCGTTGGCTATTATGGCGTCATGATAGATCAGATGCTTGGCGAAAGTCATGCGATTGCCCATCCACTCATGCTGCACATCCCCACCGCAGACCATCTTGTGGGTCCAGAGGCGCAGGCGGCGATCCATGCAGGACTTGGCAATCACCCGAAGGTAACGTTGCACGATTATGAAGGCCTAGACCACGGCTTTGCCGCCGAGATGGGCAACCGCCGGAACGAAGCTGGCGCGGCACTGGCCGATTCACGAACAGCAGCGTTTTTTGCAGAGCATCTAAGTTGAGGGCTATCTGACGATCGTCAGATGCCCTCAAAAATTAGCGGCTGATCAGCGCGATGACGTAGCTGCCAACGCCCAAATCGGGGTCGGTCCAACCTTCGTAAATCATCTTGAGCGCAACATAGACAATCACGGCCATGCCCAGCCATGCAATCCATTTATAGCGTTCGATATATTGGGCGATGATATTCGCTGCGATACCCATAAGGGCAACGGCAAAGATCAAACCGACAATCATGATGCCTGGATGATCCTTGGCAGCGCCTGCCACGGCCAGAACATTGTCGAGGCTCATCGATACATCGGCAACCGCAACTGCCCATGCCGCAGCCGCAAAGCTTTTGGCCGCCGGAATACCGCTATTTTCGTCACCTAAAACCTCAGGAGAGCCGGGCGATTCCGTTGCTTCGCTGCGTTGAAGGTCGCGGTACATTTTCCACGCAACCCAGATCAGCAACAATCCGCCGACGAAGATGAGTCCGATGATACCCATCAACAAATTGACCATCAACGCAAACACCACACGCAAAACAAGCGCAGCGATAACCCCGATGAAAATGACCTTTTTGCGCTGTTCCGCAGGCAGGCCCGCAGCCAACGCACCAACAACAATCGCATTATCACCCGCAAGCACAAGGTCGAGCAAGATGACCGAACCCAAAGCGGTCCACGCGCTCGTGGTGTTTAGATTAGAGAAATCATTGACGATATGCCCCCAAATTTCGGCGGGGCCGCCAAGTGACATAGCTGATGAGGCGGTCGCAATTAAAAATTCAAACATCATGAAATGCCCTATTCCTTACTGATTCATCGAATCGAAGAAGTCTTCGTTGGTCTTTGAATCCTTCATCTTGTCGAGCAGAAACTCCATCGCATCGATGGTGCCCATTTGCATAAGAATACGGCGCAGGACCCACATTTTCTTGAGCTTGCCTTCCTCGACCAGCAATTCTTCCTTACGTGTGCCGGATTTGCCGACATCAAGTGCTGGGAAGATACGCTTATCCGCAACCTTACGATCGAGCACGATTTCAGAGTTACCCGTACCCTTGAACTCTTCGAAAATAACTTCATCCATGCGGCTTCCGGTATCGATCAGCGCGGTTGCGATGATGGACAGCGAACCACCTTCTTCGATGTTCCGGGCCGCGCCGAAGAAGCGCTTTGGACGTTGCAACGCGTTCGCGTCCACACCGCCGGTCAACACCTTGCCCGATGATGGAACGACCGTGTTGTAGGCACGGCCAAGACGCGTGATCGAGTCGAGCAAGATGACAACATCATGCTTATGTTCAACCAAACGCTTTGCCTTTTCTATAACCATTTCAGCGACTTGCACGTGACGGGTAGCGGGTTCATCGAAGGTAGAAGAAACAACCTCACCCTTCACCGAACGCTGCATATCGGTGACTTCTTCTGGCCGTTCGTCGATCAACAATACGATCAAAAACACCTCAGGGTGGTTTTCGGTAATCGCGCGGGCAATATTCTGCAGCAACACAGTCTTACCGGTACGCGGCGGAGCAACGATAAGTGCGCGCTGGCCCTTACCTTGCGGACTAATGATGTCGATAACGCGCGCTGACTTGTCCTTCACCGTTGGGTCAAGCGAGTCCAAAATCAGTTTTGAATCTGGATAAAGCGGCGTGAGGTTATCGAAGTTTACGCGATGACGGACGGCGTCCGGATCATCAAAGTTGATCTTCATGACCTTGGTTAGGGCAAAATAACGTTCGCCATCTTTCGGCGCACGAATTTCGCCTTCAACGGTGTCACCTGTGCGCAGACCAAATTGACGAACCATATTTGGCGATACGTAAATATCGTCTGGGCCAGCCAGATAGTTGGCTTCTGGCGAGCGCAAGAAACCAAAGCTGTCGGGCAAAACCTCAATCGTACCAAGACCCATGATCTGCTCACCGTCTTCGGCAAGTTCTTTCAAGATGGCAAACATAAGGTCCTGTTTGCGCAGTGTAGACGCGCCCTCGACACCAAGCTCTTCAGCCATCGATACGAGGTCGGCGGGGTTTTTGCTTTTCAGCTCTTTCAAATGCATAGGTAATTCCGTTGAATGGACCATTGGCCCCGATTGCAGGTGGACAGTTTGTCCGATTGAGAGCCGGTTTTTAAAAAGACAACCGACAAGATGTTGAAAGTTGGTGGCGCGGTTGTTGTTGCGTTCGCGCCTCACGCCCAGGACGGGCTTGGACTGTCAAATACGCTGCGATGCATGCGCCGTCAACTGTTCTGCAAAAACGCGTAGCGTAATCGTTAGAAAGGTTTGGCCACGACCAATATAACGATGATGGCAGCCGCAATGCCCGGCACTTCGTTCAACAAGCGTAATTGCTTGCCGGTTAGCTTCCGTTCGCCGTGTGCAAGTTTCTTCGCATAACCAACGATCCAGCCATGATATCCGGACAGACCAAGCACAAATAACAGTTTGGCATGGAACCAGCCTTCAGCCATCGCGTCGATATTCCAAGCCAGCAATAGTCCAAAAACCCACACAATGATGATCGCTGGATTGAGGATTATTTTGATGAGTTTGGACTCGCGGTCTACCCATTTGGTAGCCTCTTCAGATCCTTCCGCACTTTCCTGATGATAGACGAAAAAACGCGGGAGCATAAACAGCCCCGCCATCCAGAAAATCACAAAAATGATCTGGGCAGACTTTAACCAAATATACAGCACAGTTAGCGTTTCCGTCATGAAAACGGCCTTTATGGGTTAACCCTTGCGGACCAGTTTAAGAAGCATTTCAACATTTTCAATCGGCGTATCTGGCAAAATACCATGGCCGAGATTGAAAATATGGGGGCGGTCGGCAAACGCCGATAGAATGTTATCGGTTGCCTCTTTAAGGACCTGACCACCAGCAATCAGCGCAAGTGGATCAAGATTGCCCTGCACCGGAAGACCCTTTGGCAACTCTCGGTTTGCCCAATGCGGATCAACCGTTTCATCCAATCCCAATGCATCAACGCCGGTGCCTTCGGCATAAGCGGCAAGCTTACCGCCCGCGCCTTTGGGGAACCCAATGATGACAGCATTCGGATTGCGTGCTTTTAAACGACGTACGATTTCAGCATTTGGCGCGATGACCCATTTTTGGAACTGCGCTGGCGACAAAGACCCTGCCCAGCTGTCAAACAACTGAACCGCATCAACGCCGGCATCAATTTGATTGGCCAGATAATCTACCGTTGCCGAAATAATCGCTTCGATAAGACCACCAAAACGCTCGGGCTCTGCGTGAGCCATTCTGCGGGCCTCCGCTTGGTCTTTGCTACCCTGACCATGCACCATGTACGTAGCGACCGTCCACGGGCTTCCAGCGAAGCCTAGGAAGGTTTTTTCCGCTGGCAGTGCCGCTGATACTTTACGCACAGTGTCGATAACAGGATTGAGCCGTTCAGGCGCTGACACGAATTCTTCAAGCCGTGATTCCGCCAAGCGCGGCGCAAGCCTCGGACCTTCGCCTGTTTCAAACCACAAATCCTGACCCATGGCGTGTGGAATGACGAGAATGTCGGAGAACAATATGGCGCCATCAAAACCAAAGCGCTTGATTGGCTGCAACGTTATCTCCGTCGCGGCATCGCTGTCGTAAGCAAGCGCCAGAAATCCGCCCTTTTCAGCGCGAAGGACCCTATATTCTGGAAGATAACGGCCTGCCTGTCGCATGAGCCAAATAGGCGGTACTGCTTCTTGGTTGCCCTTAAGGACGTTAAGCAGTTTTTTCGAGGCTTGCGCTGACATAAGCGGCCGAGATCCAATCAAAATATATATTTATATAAAGGATGATGAAAGATGATGTGCTGTTGATATCTCAGGCCTTAAAAGCTTTTGCGGATATTGCCAACATCTTGACGTCCTAGGGCAAACGCAATCCAACGGAGTCGCAAATTCCATCCCCATTATTCACAGGCTGTGGATAGCCAATTGCCCCTGTGGATAGACTGTGCCCGAATCGAGAGGTTATTCGGCAATAGTGGGGAAGATAGGGTGGGTGAAAACTTGTCCCTTGATTTATCCCCAGCCTACCAACAAGACTGTGAGTCATGAGCCAACGTTTTCATCTTCATCTGCTTTCGGACTCCACAGGCGAGACGCTTGAAAACATTGCGAAGGCCGCATTGGCGCAGTTTGATGGCGCCGAAAATGTCGTAAAGCATTTTTGGCCGATGGTCCGTTCGGAAAGTCATCTCGACCGAATTTTACGCGACGTCGCGACGAACCCCGGCCTTGTCCTGTTCACATTGGTCAATCGTGACACGCGGCGCAAGCTGGAAACACGGTGCCGTGCGATGGGCTTGCCAGCGGTGGCAGCGCTTGATGCGGTGAGCGACGCCATGTCGAATATGCTTGGGCAAGAGGCAAAGGCGCGCCCGGGCCGACAGCACGCAATGGACGCGGCCTATTTTGCTCGCGTCGATGCTATCCAATTTACCATTGCCCATGACGACGGCATCAATGCGCAAAATTGGGAAGAGGCGGATATCGTCCTTGCGGGCGTCTCGCGGACATCCAAAACGCCAACAAGCATTTATTTGGCTAACCGCGGATATAAGACCGCCAACATCCCCATCGTTCCCGAAGCACCACCACCACCAATATTGTTTCAGTTGAAACACCCCATGGTGATTGGCCTTGTCACCAGCGCCGAACGGTTGGTTCAGGTAAGGCGCAACCGACTGCTATCGTTGAATCAGTCGCCCGACACCGATTATGTTGATGAGGAAAAGGTGAAGGCTGAAGTCGCGCATGCGCGGCGCATGTTTGCCGATAATGGCTGGCCTGTGCTGGATGTGACGCGGCGTTCGATTGAGGAAAGTGCAGCTGCGATCATCAATCTATTCAATGAACGCGAACTGGCCGAGGCGGCAAAAATATGACCCTCATCCTCGCGTCACAAAGCGCCGGGCGGATCGCGATGTTGCGCGCTGCGGGTGTTGATGTTGAGCCTTGCCCTGCGTTGGTTGATGAAGCCAGCATCAAAGCTGCGCTTATGCAATCGAGCGCTAAACCGCGTGATATTGCGGACGCACTTGCCGAAGCCAAGGCGCTCAAAATATCACGTAAACAACCGACCGCGATGGTTCTTGGCTGTGACCAAATATTGCTGAGTGCCGATGAAAAAATCTTTGATAAGCCCGAAAACAAAGATGAAGCACGCGCGCATCTCGCCGCATTGTCGGGCGCTTCGCACAGACTGATAAGTGCTGCGGTCATATGCGAACAAGGCAAGCCTGTCTGGCGGATGGTCGACAGCGCACAGATGACGATGCGCACGCTCAGCGCCGCATTTATTGACCAATATGTCGACGCATATTGGGATGAAATACGGCATTGTGTGGGTTGCTATCGTATTGAAGCCGAAGGCGCACAGCTGTTTGCCAGTGTAAGCGGCAGCCAATTCACGATAATTGGCATGCCCTTGCTTCCAATTCTTGACTATCTGCGGGTGAGGGGTCTTTTGCCGACATGACTATTTATGCCGAAGTTATCGGGCACCCGATTTCACATTCAAAATCACCGTTGATCCACGGCCATTGGCTGCGGCTTTTAGGCATATCGGGGGAATATCGGGCGCATGAGGTGTTGCCCGAAAATCTGGAGCAATATTTTGCGACCCGCGCAGCTGATGCAAATTGGCGCGGATGCAACATCACGATACCGCACAAGATTGCGGCGCTGGATTTTGTAAATGACCCAGGGGACGTCCGTGCGTCTATTGGTGCCATCAACACTGTGTTTCGCAATGAATCGGGCGCTTTGGTTGCAACCAACACCGACGCAGGTGGCTTTTATGGCCCAATCGCAGATGTGCCTATTGTTGGCGAAACCGCAGTCGTCATTGGTGCTGGCGGGGCTGCACGTGCGGTGCTTTTCGCTCTGGCTCAGGCAGACGTTGGAGAAGTTGTTCTCGTGGCGCGCAATGCCTTGAAGGCTGCTGGCTTACTGGCCCATTTTGGCCTGAAGGGCAAAGTGATTGGATTTGATGCACGGCTCCCCGAAGCTGCTTTGCTCGTGAACGCAAGCCCGCTGGGCATGGTCGGGCAAGAGGCACTCGATATAGACTTGTCGCCTTTGCCAGAGCATGCGCTGGTCTATGATCTGGTATATGCGCCCATCGAAACGCCATTGCTAAAGGCTGCGCGCGCCCGTGATTTGGAAACAGTCGACGGGCTTGAAATGCTTGTGGGTCAGGCCGCCATCGCCTTTGAATTATTCTTCGGTGTTGCCCCACCAGAAGAAGGCGAAGATGAACTGCGCGCGTTGCTGTTGAAATGAATAAGCCACGCATCATAGGTCTCACAGGATCAATCGGCATGGGCAAATCAGCGGTAGCGGCGATGTTCGCTGATGAAGGCGTTCCTGTTTTTGACGCCGATGCTGCTGTGCACGATATGCAAAAGGCAGGGGGCGAGCTTGTCGCCGACATTGAGGCTGCTTTTCCCGGAACAACTAGCGTGGATGGTGTGGACCGCAAGGCGTTGGGTGGTGCGGTTTTCGGCAATCGCGATCAGCTCGCAAAACTTGAATCGCTTATTCACCCTGCGGTGGCAGAACGCCGCAAAGCGTTTCTCGTGGGCCACAAAGACGCCGATATGGTTGTGTTCGATATACCGTTGTTGTTTGAAAAGGGCGGACAAGCCGGTGTCGATGTGACGGTAGTGGTATCCGCGCCCGCGCCTGATCAACGCGCGCGGGTACTCGCACGTCCGGGCATGGTTCCCGAAAAATTCGAACAGATATTAAAGCTGCAAATGACCGATGCCGACAAGCGTGCGCGCGCCGATTATGTCATTGATACTGGACAGGATATTGCCGCTACGCGCGACGATGTGCGCGCACTTGTCAAAAAGCTGCGCGGGGGTCTTGCATAAGGCGGTAAAGAGGCTCACATCTCATCATAGAATGCGTGAAATTATATTCGATACCGAAACGACTGGATTTGACCCCGCAACCGGGGATCGCATGGTCGAAATCGGCTGCATTGAAATGATTGGCCGCGTCATGACCGGCAATCACTATCACGCATATTTCAATCCACTTCGCCCAATGCCTGCTGCAGCTGAGCAAGTGCATGGGCTTTCGGACCGCTTTTTGTCGGACAAGCCTGTTTTTGCGGACAAAGCAGATGAGCTGCTTGCGTTTCTGGGTGACAGCCCATTGGTCGCGCATAATGCCAGTTTCGACTTCGGCTTTTTAAACCATGAATTGCAACATTGCGGACGCACCCCCGTGTCGATGGACCGCATGGTGGATACCGTCGCGCTGGCACGCGTTAAAAACCCTGGCGCCAAGCTGTCACTGGATGCGTTGTGTACGCGTTACGGCATCGACCGCAGCCACCGCGTCAAACATGGTGCGTTGTTGGACGCGGAACTGCTTGCGCAATTATATATTGAGCTAACCGGTGGCCGTCAGATTGGTCTTGGCCTCGCCGATAATGATATTTCGGATAAAGGCTTTGATCAAACCGACGTTAGCAGCGCCCAGACAACGAAAATTTTCCGGCCCGCGCGTGCGCACAGCGCTTCGACAGAAGAATTGGCGCGACATGCGGATTTGGTAGCGAAGATTAAAGACGCGCTTTGGCTTCAGACGGGGTCATCGCTTTAACAAAGGAGACAGGCATTGGATATCAGGGTTTCAGGACATCAGGTCAACACCGGTGAAGCACTCCAGACCCATGTGGAAACACGGCTTGGATCCATTGCTGGAAAATATTTCTCAAAAGCGCTATCTGCGCATGCGACATTTGGACGCGCGCCACATGATGGCTTCACCAGTGACATTGTTATGCATGTGATGCAGGGCCTTGTCCTGAAAGGCAGAGGTGAGGCGCAGGACGCGCATGTTGCCTTTGACCGTGCTGCCGAACGCATTGAAAAACAATTGCGCCGTTATATGCGCCGTCTGCAAGATCGCCATGTCCAGACCGCCTATGCGGTGGCGCAGGAAGAAGCTGCGTATACTGTCTTTGATGGTGGTGATGGCGATCAGGAGGCACAGTTGCCCGACGCACCAGTAATTGTCGCTGAGATGCGTACCGATATCCCTGAATCTACAGTGTCGGATGCCGTTATGTTGATGGATTTGCGCAATACGCCTGCATTGTTATTCAAAAACACTGGAACTGGACGGCATAATATGGTTTATCGCCGCGAAGATGGCACGATCGGTTGGGTTGAACCAAAATCCGCGCCATAAATACCGGTCAAATTCGTTTAGTTTTCTTTATCAATTCAAATATTTAGGGATTGTGCTGCTGGGTGAAGCAGGCGCATTTGAATGAAATATGATCAGACTTTCTACAAGGCTCGTTGAAGGGGCTGTTGCCGCCAACATGGTATGTTCGGGCAAATCCGACCTTCTTGCACGCCTATCGGTGATTGCAGCCGAAAATTATTTTCTCGATTCACATGCGGTGCTTGAAGGCATGGTGGAGCGTGAGCGACTTGGCCCGACGGGTTTTGGTGGCGGTACCGCAATTCCCCATTGCAAGGTTTCGGGCATTGATATGCCTGTTGCCGTATTTGCCCGGCTTTCTAAGGCCGTGCCCTATCATGCGGTGGACGATGAGCCCGTAGACCTCGTTTGCGCGCTTATATCGCCCGCGCAAGACGGTGCATCGCATTTGCGCGCATTAGCCGAAGTTTCCCGCCTGTTTCGCGATGAGAAATTCCGCGCCCAGCTGCGCGGTGTAGCCAATTCGTCGGCCATGTTTGCAGTGTTGACCCTGTCTGAAGAGCGCGACGCCGCTTGATTGAACCGCGGCTTGCAAGTGGCGTTCAAATATCTGCCATGAAGCGATTGGCAGAGGCTGACGGTGGTTTTGCGACCGTGTTGAAAAAGGGCGACGCTACGTCCGGTGCCATCCTGCTCATTGGGCAAATCCGCGGTTCAGAGCCGCGCTTATACGACCGATATCCGTCATTGGACGGCAAAACAGCCTGGCAAAGCGTTGATTTGGCGGAAACAGGTGATGCTGCCATTCAAAATTATTGGCAAAAACGTTGCGCGCGCGACCCCGATTTGTGGGTTTTTGAACTGGATGTCGCATCCGTTGCACGGTTGGACGGACTATTGTCTGCGTTTAATTGACTTTGCTGCGGCGCATCATAAATGCGCGGATATCGAGTAGCGAAGGTTGTCGTTCGGGAACGCAATAGGGGTGACCAGACAAACACGCGAGTCGGACGCAACAAAAGACGAATAAAAACATATATATAGCATTTCGTCCGCTGTTGTTGCCGCTTTATTGTACGTTAAATGTTGAAATTTTTTCGGGCTGCTTCTGTTGCGGCCGTAACGTTTACCCTCGCTTCCGCGGTGATTACTGCAGATGCCGGTTTCGCTTTTGGAAATAGCCAAAGCACTGCCTTAAACGCGACCACCATATTAGTGGACGCTGCGCAAATCTCCGCTGATCAGGTTCAAGCAGACTTGGCAAAAAGCGGTAAGGTTACTGCAACCCTCGCCGACAATGGCGACATCATTTTCACTCCAGGCATCGGCGAATCTTCGAACATCGACGATAATGAAGCCATCGCGGTTTCGTCGCTATCCGATTTGGTGCGCCAACAAGACACCAACGATTCGCTGAACGCTGAGCAACGCTGCCTTGCCAGCGCTGTGTATTTCGAATCAAAAGGTGAATCACTCACCGGACAGCTTGCCGTTGCGCGTGTCGTGATGGCACGTACCAAGTCCGGTCGTTTCCCCACCACATTGTGCGGTGTGGTTTTCCAGAAAAGCCAGTTTTCCTTTGTACGTGGCGGCGACATGCCACCGATAGCCATTGGCAGTGCACATTGGCGGAACGCTGTCGCGATTAGCAAGATCGCGCTGGATGACAGTTGGGAAAGCCCGGTCGAAGGCGCTTTATACTTCCATGCGCGGCATGTGTCGCCAGGCTGGCGCATGACTCGACTCGGTAGTGTGGATAATCATATCTTCTATCGCTAAACGGCAATGAAAGCTGACAATAAGGGCCCCTAAAAGGGGCCTTTATTTTGTTCTACTTTCGTTCTATTCGTGCGCAATGAACGCACACACTTCAATATTGTCGATAGGGGCCCCATCGGTTGCCCGCGGAACATCACGGCTATTTCTGCGCAACCAGATTATGGTTCAACCGGAGGTAAGCCTTCGTAACGGGCGGCGCGCAGACCTTATGGGTCTGACGACAAAAGGCGAAATCATCATCGTCGAAATCAAATGTTCGCGGGCGGATCTTTTGGGTGACCAGAAATGGCCCGAATATCTCGAATATTGCGACCGGTTTTTTTGGGCAGTGCCGGCTGGGTTTGATATTGGGCCATTGCATGGCGATGCATTCATGCCCGAACGCGCCGGGCTTATCATCGCCGATGCTTATGACGCCGAAATAGCCCGCCCTGCGGCGCTCGTCCCATTGGCCACAGCGCGGCGCAAGACCGAAACACAACGGCTTGCGCGCCTCGCAATGCGCCGCCTGATGGGCATTGCCGATCCTGACCCCATCCTTGCCGAAATCGAAGCAGAGTAAAGAAAGCCTAAATTAGCTCTTCTTCGGATTAAACCAGATCGGCGAAGAATAAGCCCGCTCTTGCGCTTTCAACTCAGTGCCGGGCAGCAGCTTTGCACCGTAGCGCAACGCGTCGAACAGCACCCATCGTGGCGTCGGAATTTCAATGACGCGCACATAATAAAAGGCGCGGATTGAAGGGTTGAATTCAGGATCCGTCCATATCGTCCGCAGTTCTGGGTCACCGATGCTGTTGGTGTAACTGGCCTTCGCGATATTGACGGTGTCGCCGACTGGCGTAAGCTTGCCATTGGCGCCTTTGGTGCGCTTGTCGGCGTCAGACCAGACAACATCGAAGACTTTCTCTTGAAGTGCGCCTGATGCGTTTACCCAGCCTTTGACGACCTGTACCCGATCAAGGTTTGCACCCATCGGATCTTTGCGCGCGGAAATCATGAATTTCGGAGCGCCGCGGCCAGGTTTCAAATCTGCGCCCATGGGCACACCGCGCGCATAGCCTGCTTTAACCCAGTCGCGCGTGA
Source organism: Sphingomonadaceae bacterium PASS1 (assembly GCA_002255985.1). Classification (GTDB taxonomy): domain Bacteria; phylum Pseudomonadota; class Alphaproteobacteria; order Sphingomonadales; family Sphingomonadaceae; genus Sphingorhabdus_B. Next base: position 53,601 of record NKIR01000013.1, on the reverse strand, counting down.
ATTCATTCTCGGTAAAGTCCCAACCGCCAAAGAAACGCAACTTAATGCGCGGTCCCGTCGTGGCATAAACCTCACGCCGTGTCATGGCATCGAAAATAGCAGAGCGCGTGTTGGCCGTAGCCCACACTGCGGCATATCCACCGGCGAGATAATGCCACCCCATACGGCCTTCACGGGTGCCCAGATTCTGGGGATCGCTGGCGCGTTTGCGGTTTGGCTCACCGCCAGAATGTTTGCCGAAGAAATTATTCTCATCGGCCGTGGCAAGGCCAGTATGGCTGTCGGTTGAACCGATTACGCCAAATTTATAAGGATTCACGCCCGTGCGCGCCTCAATCGCAAGCCCGCGTTTCAACGCTTCACGAATATATTCGCCGGCATAATCCTGGTTTTTCTTTTTTATCTGCATGGTCAGGTTGCCGACGTCCCAACCTGCCGTACCAAAGCCTGCAAATTCGTCATTTGGCGACAGGAATGGATGCGACTCGCTGTCACCCTTAATCTGGGTGATTTCCGTCACCGGTTCGCGTGCTGCGCGCCGTCGGGCATATGCGGCGGTCATTGGTCCGCCATTGGGACCAACCAATTCAAACATCAGGCCATTGGAAAGGTTGCTGTTGTGCGGAATGGCCAGCACCTTGCCGCCCGTGACCTTTTCATAATTGTCCATATAGTCCCACAGCTGGCTGACGGGTGTGTCGCCTTGCCCTGGATCATAAGGGAGAACCTTGTCGGTCCGGCTTTTGCCATCGCGGAACATGACGACGCGGTGCAAATTGTTGCCGCTCGGCATCAGCGTATATTCAAAACCCATGAAGGCGGTGAACTTGCCCGGTTCATTATACCGCTCGACGAGCGAGCTGTGGTTTGTCCAGATGCTTGTCGACGTTTTTTTCTGCTTTACGGGGTCTGTCAGCGCCGCTGGCAATGCATTGCGGCCAACGCGATCGATCAGCTCTCCTGTAACGCGTTGCATACCTTCCGGGCCCGTGTGCATTTCATCATGCCAGCGGCGAAGCGTTGGGTCGCGGATGAGAAAGCCGGGCGCGTCATATATTGCTTTGGTCGCGCCCAAGCCGCCGGAGTGGTCGGCGATCACCAGAAAGTCGAGTGGGCGTTCCAGCTGTGCCTTCAGCCCGCCGGTAGAGGTGACTTCTTCACCGCGTGCAAAGCGCAGCGCATCTTCTGGTCCCAGCTTTACGCCAAAACCAAAGGCGTCGATGGAATTTGCCGTATGCAAATGGGTGTCGCCCCATAAAAGCTTATCAGCGGGACCCGAGGTCACTTCGCTATCGGATGATGCTTGCGCGGTACGCGAGTCATCCATGATGCTCTTTTCGCGATATTGCTGCCAACCGTAGGTCAGTCCGGCGCCGACCGCGACAACAGCCACGGTGCCCAAAATGATGTTGCGCAATTTTGCCATGATATAATCTCCCCAAACCGGAAAATGCGTCGGAAAACTGGGTAGGTCAAGTGCCGCGAAGCAACCGCAAGATAACGTTACGTCATTGGCTGCTTCATGCTCCAGACAAATGCAGATGGCCGCTGATCTTCGAATTGGGATAGGCCGATTTTCTGATTTTCGGCACCGACCATGGATTCTGCACAATATGTCCCGAACAACCGGTCCCATATCGACAAGGCAAAACCGAAATTGCATTTTTGTTCGCCAACAACCACGCTGTGGTGCACCAGATGCATGTCGGGCGTCACAAAAAACATGCGCAACATCCGGTCGAGCTTTTGGGGGAGGCGGATGTTGCTGTGATTGAACAGCGCATTTGCATTGAGCCACAATTCAAATGCCAGCGCCACCACTAACGGTACGCCCAACAGGGCGACCATTGCAGATTTATAGAATGTCGACACAATCAATTCGAATGGATGAAATCGCAGCGCGGTGGTGACATCAAGATCGCGGTCGCTGTGATGTACCGCATGCATGCGCCAAAGAAACGGGAACCGGTGCATCGCAAAATGCTGAAGCCAGACGGCGAAATCGAGAACGATAAAGGCCATCAAGGCTTCAGCCCAGAAAGGCCAGTTTAAAACGTGCAGCATTCCGAACCGGTGGGCGTCCGCCCATGTCGCCGCCACACCGATAACGACGAAAAACGACAGGATCCTGCCGACAACTGCGTTGGTTGCGAAGAATAAAACATGCGTCCGCCATCGCGGATAGCGGCCCAAGACCAAGGGTCGGCGTGGCCAGATATATTCTGCACCGGCCAACACAAAAAGCAGCAAAGCGGGGATGGCTATTGCATATATGCCAAGCCCCGCTTCGATCATGTGCTATGCGTCCGCCGCCTTCAGGAACGGATAGTCGGTATATCCTTCTGCCGCGGGTGCGTACCATGTTTTGAAATTGTCAGGGGTCAGTTCAGCCCCAGACCGCAGACGTTCAACCAGATCAGGGTTGCTGATATACGGACGGCCAAAGCTGATTGCGTCAGCCAAACCGGATGCCAGATCTTCGTCCGCCATTTCGCGCGTATATTCCTGGTTCAGCACCAGTGGGCCCTTGAACACCTTGCGGATTTCAGGTGAAATGCGCGGCACATCGGTTTGCCCGAAATTGCCATATGCCTTCACTTCACGCAGTTCCAAGAACGCGATGCCGATATCTTGCAATGCAGCAGCGGCAGCGGTGAACAACGGCACTGGATTGCTATCATTCGCTCCTTGTGTTTCGCCGTTGGGCGAGAGGCGTACTGAGGTTCGTTCCGAACCAATGGCGTCGACCACCGCTTGGGTGACTTCGCGCAACAGGCGGATACGATTTTCAATTGGGCCGCCATACTCATCGGTGCGCAAATTGGTGTTGTCGCGCAGGAACTGATCAATCAAATACCCATTGGCAGCGTGAATCTGTACGCCGTCAAAGCCGGCGGCCATCGCATTTTTCGCAGCGTTGACATAATCCGATATGATGCGGGGAACTTCCGAAGCTTCAAGCGCGCGCGCTTCCGTATATTCTTTTTTGCCCTCTGCGGTGTGCGCATAACCCGGCGCAGTTGTTGCAGATGCGGACACAGGCTGTGCACCGCCAAGGAAGTCCGGGTGGACAAGCCGTCCCATATGCCACAGCTGCAATATGATCCGGCCATCGGCTTTGTGCACTGCTTCCGTCACTGGCTTCCATGCCGCGATCTGTGCATCTGACCAGATACCGGGCGCCGACGGCCATCCAAGGCCTTCTTGGCTAATGCCCGTCGCTTCGGCGATAATCAGACCAGCAGTGCTGCGCTGGCTGTAATATTCAGCCTTCAAATCCGACATGGGAACATCCCCATCCACACTGCGGCCGCGGGTTAGCGGAGACATGAGGACTCGGTTGGGCGCGCTGATGGCGCCGAGTTGAATCGGATCAAACAAAGTTGCAGTCATGTGATATCCTGTCATTAAGCGTTTCTTTGCAGCCAAGATGCGGATGAAAGTTGCAAAATGCAACGGGGGTTTATGTCGCAGAAGATTTTACATCAGCAACCGCCCAGCTTGCTTGCCTTTGCAGCATTGCTGGCCGGAAATATTGCAATCGCTTTTGGGCCATTGCTGGTGCGTTTTGCCGATAGCGGACCAATTGCGACCGGGTTCTGGCGACTGGCGCTGGCGACGCCGTTTTTGTTTTTTGTCGGATATCGATTTGGTTTTCGTTTCTCGGCACTTGGCAAATCAACAGTCTGGCTTGCGACAATTGCGGGGCTGTTTTTCGGCGTTGATATCATCTTGTGGCATATTGGCATTTTCCAAACGAAAATGGCCAATGCGACATTATTTGCGAACTGCGCCAGCCTGATTCTTGTGGTTTACGGGATATTTGTCGCACGCAAAATGCCCAGCAAATGGGAAAGTGCAGCAGTACTTTTTGCATTTGTGGGCGCGGCACTTTTAATGGGGCAAAGCCTTGATCTGTCCCCACTGCATTTCCAGGGTGATATTTTATCGCTTGGCGCGGGCCTTACATACACAGTGTATCTGGTGCTCATGATGCGCGTGCGGCAGAATACTGAAAGCTGGGGTGCACTGGGCATGGCCAGCGCTGTTGCGGCTGTGGTTTTGTTGGCGGCATCCTTATCTGCGGGGGAGCAGGTTATCCCGACAAGCTGGTGGCCGGTTGTGTTGCTTGCGTTCACGTCACAGTTTTTTGGGCAAGGGTGCCTAACCTACGCTCTCCCGCATTTCAGTCCGCTCGTGATCGGTTTAGCATTGTTGCTGCAGCCTGCGCTGTCGGCCGCGGCTGGGTGGCTTGCCTTTGGTGAAACGCTGACCGCGATGGATGTTACGGGCAGTGCGCTAGTGATGATTGCGCTTTTGCTTGTGCGTAAGCAATAGACCTTTTCTTGGGGGCGCCGAACGCCTACATATTGGGCATGTCCATATCACCGCTTCCTGCTGACCCGACGCTCGACGAAGTTCGTGCCGCCCTTGCCCCAATCATCGCGCGTAATGCGGGATTTGATGGCTGGTCTGACGCCGCTGTTCATGCGGCTGCTGATGAGGCTGGCGTGGACCGCGATGTCGCGAAGCTTGCGTTCAAGGATAACGCCATCGACATGATTGATGCGTGGATCGACAGCATCGATATGGAGCTTGCCCATCGTTTGCCCGCCGAAAAACTTGCGGCGATGAAAATCCGTGATCGGATTACAGCCTTGCTGGCAACGCGGCTGGAAATCATGGCACCGGACCGCGAATCTCTGCGGCGCGCGATGGCGATTATGGCCATGCCACAAAATCTGGTGCGCAGTGCAAAGATCGGCTGGCGATCTGCCGACCGTATGTGGCGTCTGGCAGGTGATACCGCGAGCGATTTCAACCATTATACCAAGCGCATGACACTATCGGCAGTGTATGCGAGCACGCTCAGCGTCTTCGTCAACGATGACAGCGACAATTTTGCCGATGCGCGGGCTTTCCTTGATCGTCGCATCGATAATGTTATGCAGTTTGAGAAGGTGAAGTTTCAGGCGAAACAGCGTCAGGAATATGTGCCAAGCCTTTCACGCTTCATCGGCCGCCTGCGCTATCCGGCGCGTTAACGCAGATCGCTATTGATGTTATTGCGAATCGGTTGCAAATAAGCGCCCGTGCAACTTGACCATCTTCCATTGAACCGCGCCGCGGTTATTCGGGCCATCGATTGGGATGTTTTGCCCGATCAGGAAGGGCATCGCCTGCGTTCCCTTGGCTTTGAACCCGGGGTTACCATAGAGGCAATGCACAAAGGCATTTTGATGTGGCGCGACCCGCTTGCCGTGCGTGTCGGCCGAATGACCGTGGCCTTGCGCAGCAATGTTGCAGCGGCCATTGATTGCGAGCTTAAGCCATGACGCAAATGCCGCCCCTCGTTGCCCTTGTCGGGAACCCCAATGCCGGCAAAAGTGCGTTGTTCAATGCGCTGACCGGCGCACGGCAGAAGATTGCGAATTATCCCGGCGTAACGGTTGAGCGCAAATCGGGGCGGGCGACGTTTGACGACGGCCAACCCGTTGAGATGATCGACTTGCCGGGTGCGTATAGCCTCGATCCCGATAGCCTTGATGAAGCCGTTACCCGCGATGTGGTGTTGGGAAATCTGGAGGGCCATCGCCGTCCGGACGCGCTTGTCATTGTGCTGGATGCCGGCAATCTCGATAACCATCTGCGCTTTGCGCTCGAGCTTATTGCGCAGGGCCTGCCGACGGTGGTCGCGCTGAACATGGTCGATCTTGCCGAGCGTGATGGCTTGCAACTGGATGCAGAAAAGCTCGCCCGCGCATTGGGTGTACCCGTTATTGAAACGGTGGCCGTACGTCGCCGTGGCCTCGCGCCTTTGATGGCGGAGCTTGAACGCACACTCAAAACGCCGCGGCCTTCGGTTGAGCCAGTTGCGGTATCGTTCGGCGCGAAGAATCAGCAGGCACGCGACATTGCGCGTTCCGTGATCGTGAGCGAAACCGCTGGCCGCCAGTGGACGCGCAGGCTCGACTCCGTATTGCTGCACCCGGTCGGCGGCGTGGTCATTTTGCTCGCTTTGTTGTTCCTCATGTTTCAGGCGGTCTACGGCTGGTCTGAGGCACCGATTGGTTGGATTGAAAGCGGCTTTGCGCTGTTAAGTGATGCGATTACGGGCACGTTGCCGGATGGATTGTTCCGGTCATTCTTGACCGATGGCGTCATTGCGGGCGTCGGATCGGTGATCGTCTTCCTGCCGCAGATTTTGATCCTGTTCTTGTTCATTTTGCTGCTTGAGGCATCGGGTTATATGACGCGCGCTGCGTTTGTCATGGACAGGGTCATGGCGGCGGTTGGTCTTTCTGGGCACAGCTTCATTCCGCTTTTATCGTCCTTTGCTTGCGCCATTCCGGGGATCATGGCGACGCGCACAATCATGGATCAAAAGGAACGGGTGGCGACTATATTGATTGCGCCGTTGATGACCTGTTCGGCGCGGCTGCCGGTTTACACCGTCATCATTGGGGCATTCATTCCTTCAACCACTGTTGGACCGGGCATCGGGTTGCAGGGCCTAGTTCTCTTTGGCCTATATATTGCGGGTATATTGGGTGCGATGCTGGCGGCGTCCGTCATCCAGCGCTTTGTTACGCAAAGCCGGACGAGCAGCTTCCTTATCGAAATGCCACGTTATCAATGGCCACGCTTGCGTGATATTGCGCTGAACCTGTGGCAGCGGGCGTGGGTGTTTCTGCGCCGCGCGGGCACCATTATCTTTGCCGCGACTATCATATTGTGGGCGCTGCTAAGCTTTCCGAAGGCACCAGAAGGCAGCGGCATTTCGCAAGTGGAATATTCGGTCGCTGGCCGCATTGCCGACGGGCTTGAGCCGATTGTGAGGCCGATCGGCTTCAATCATGATATTGCGCTGGCGCTCATTCCGGCGATGGCTGCACGCGAAGTGGCCGTCTCGGCCTTGGCGACAGTCTACGCCATTGATGCAGCGGATGAAGACGCGGCCGCGTCTAGCCTGGGTCCCAAGCTGGCGGCGGACTGGTCACTTGCGACAGCCCTGGCGTTTCTTGCGTGGTTCGTCTTTGCGCCGCAGTGCATTTCGACCATTGCGGTGACGCGCCGTGAAACCAACGGCTGGAAATGGCCAATCTTCATGGTCACCTATCTTTTTGCGCTGGCATATGCCGCCGCTGGCATAACATATTGGACAGCGCGTTCCTTCGGCTTATAGAAAGTTAACAAGAACATTTGCATTAGAGGGCAGGAACATGGCGGGAAGCGTCAATAAAGTTATCATCGTGGGCAATTTGGGCGCTGATCCCGAAGTAAAATCCTTCCAGAACGGTGGGCGCATTTGCAACCTGCGGATCGCGACGTCGGAAGACTGGAAAGACCGCACGACGGGCGAGAAAAAAGAACGCACCGAATGGCATAGCGTCGTGTTGAATTCCGACGGCCTTGTTGGTGTGGCCGAACGTTTCCTGAAAAAAGGCAGCAAGGTATACATTGAAGGCCAATTGCGCACCCGCAAATGGCAGGATGCTTCAGGTAACGACCGTTACACAACCGAAGTGTCGGTTGCAGGCTTTGATGGCAAACTTGTCATGCTGGATGGTCCAAAGGGCGGATCAGGCGGCGGCGATGGCTGGAGCGGCGGCGCATCTGGTGGTGGTTCCTCGGGCGGATCGTCCGGCGGTAACAATTGGGGCGCCGGTGGCGGTGGCGGCGGAAGTTCTTCCGGCTTTGGCGGCGGTGATTTCGACAATGACCTCGACGACGACGTACCGTTTTGATCGCTAGCGATCGGCCAATAGCAACGACAGATTGAACAGGGGCCAAAATGAAAAAAGCAGTTTTGGCTCTTGTCCTGATTGGCGCGATTGCGGCCTATTTTATTTTTGATTTGGGCCAATATCTAAGCCTCGAGAATTTCAAAGCCAGTCAGGCAGACATTGTCGCGGCAAAGGATGCAAACCCAGCGCTCTATATCGCCGGGTTTTTCCTTCTCTATGTAGCGGTGACGGGATTATCGATTCCCGGCGCTGCGATAATGACTTTGGTCGCCGGTGCTTTGTTTGGCGTTGTCGTGGGCACGCTCATTGTCTCCTTTGCATCAACGATGGGCGCAACATTGGCGTTTCTCAGCTCGCGTTATGTGCTGCGCGATTGGGTGCAGGGCAAATTCGGCGAACGGTTGCGCGCGGTTGATGGCGGGCTTGAAAAAGACGGCGCATTTTATTTGTTCACGCTGCGTTTGATTCCGGTATTTCCGTTCTTCGTCATCAATCTGCTGATGGGTCTGACGCGGATTAAAACCGGCACATTCTTCTGGGTGAGCCAGATCGGCATGTTGCCAGCGACGATCGTGTTCGTGAATGCAGGCACCCAGATCAGCCGCATAGAAAGCACCGCAGGTTTGATGTCGCCAACACTTATTGCCTCATTTGTGGCGCTGGCATTCTTCCCGTGGGCGGCAAAGGGCATTGTAGCGATTGTAAAGCGCAGCCGTGGCTGAACGCTGGCAAAAGCCGAAGCGGTTTGACCGCAACGTCATTGTCATTGGTGCCGGATCGGCAGGCTTGGTGTCGGCCTACATGGTGGCAATGGTCAAAGCGAAAGTGACTTTGGTCGAAGCGCATGACATGGGGGGCGATTGCCTGAACACCGGATGCGTCCCGTCCAAGGCGCTCATCAAAAGCGCCAAGGTTGCGCATCAGGTTGCGGACTCGGCCCGCTTTGGCATTCAGAACGCTGCACCCGTCATTGATTTTCCTGCGGTCATGCGCCGCGTCCGCGATGTCATTACCGCGATTGAACCGCATGATAGCGTTGAACGCTTTACCGGTCTGGGCGTCGATTGCGTAAAAGGCTATGCGCGCTTCGTTGATCCGTGGACTATCGAAATTGATGGCGCGCGCCAGTTAACCGCAAAATCCTTCATCATCGCCACGGGCGCAGCGCCGTTCATTCCGCCGTTGCCGGGCGTGGAGGATAGCGGCTATCTGACAAGCGAGAGTTTATGGGATGCCATGGCGGACCGGCCAAATGCGCCCAACCGTCTGGTTATTTTGGGCGGCGGTCCCATTGGCTGCGAACTCGCGCAGGCATTCCAGCGTTTGGGGTCAAAAGTGACCATCGTCGAAATGGCGGATCGGTTGCTGCTGAAAGAGGATGCAGATGCCGCTGCATTGGTGACTGTGCGATTGCAGGCAGAAGGCGTGAGCGTCCACACTGCCCACCGCGCACTGCGGTTCGAGTCTGGAAAAACTCTGGTCGTTGAAGGACCCCAGGGTGAAAAATCGATAGCCTATGATGACATCATCATTGCCGTCGGTCGCAATCCGCGGGTGTCCCGCTTTGGTCTCGAAGAATTGGGGTTGGTTGTCGATGGCCAGCTTGAGAATGATGATTTTCTCCGCACGAACATGCCGCACATATACTGTGCGGGCGACGTTGCCGGACGCCAGCAGCTGACGCACGGCGGCAGTCATGAGGCATGGTATGCCAGCGTGAATGCACTGGCGCGGCCGTTCAAAAAATACCGCACCGATTACCGCGTCCTGCCACGTGTCACCTATACCGAACCCGAATTGGCGACGGTCGGCTTGACTGAAGCGGAGGCGCGCAAGCAAGGCCTGTCGTTCGATGTCACGCGGTACGACCTTGATGATCTCGACCGCGCGATTGCCGAAGGCGAAGCGCATGGCTTTGTTAAAATTCTGACCGCAAAAGGCAGCGACCGCATTTTGGGTGCAACGATCATTGGGCAGAATGCAGGCGAAATTCTCGCCGAAGTCACCTTCGCGATGAAGCATAAAATGGGGCTACGCAAAATCCTTCAGACCATTCACCCCTACCCAACATGGGCTGAGGCCAACAAATATGCGGCAGGTCAGTTCGGGTTGGCGCGCAAGCCCGAAGCTTTGCTGAAATGGACCGAACGTTGGTTCCGGTGGCAGCGTGGTTAGTTGAAGCTTTTTGCCGCGAACGCAACGCGCTGGGCAACGGTCAGTACACACAAAGCCGCAAATATCAGCGCCAATGTCGGGAAAAATGCCGGGAACAGGCAGAACAACAGAAAGAACGCGATGGTCTCCCCGCCCTCCATCAACCCGGTTGAATAGATAAATGCTTTGGGGCCGTGCGTACCGTCATCATCATTGCGCCGCGCGGCGATTGCCGCATATCCCAGAAAGCTCACTGCTGTCAGGGTGAAGGTCGCCACCAGTACGAGCGCGGGCATTTGATTGTCAGCGCTTAATATGCCGAACGCGACGGGGACGGAAACGTAGAACAGAAAGTCGCACAGCGAATCCAAATATCCGCCAAAGTCCGTCGGCCCGTTGATCCGGGCAATCGCGCCGTCCAGGCCGTCAAAAAGGCGGTTCAGAACGACGCATGCCAATGCGGCGGGATAATGCGCCTGCGTGATGAAAAACGCGGCGCCCAGTCCGATGGCAGCACCTGTGATCGTCAGGGCATTTGCCGAAAACCGGGCACCTGCCAGCACGCGCGCCATGCTGAACAGCGCCGGGTCGACCAGTCGGCGCAGCGCCACATCAAACATGGCGTACCACCATCATTTTTTCGCCAGCAAGTCCTTCAGCCCAGCGAGCGCACCCACTGGAGCGACATCCTCTTCGCTTTTGACACCCGCGGCCTTCAAGATGTTCTCTGCCTCGGGACTGCGCGGATAGGGATTGAGCGCGAGACCCAATGACTGCGCAACCGCCTCACCCAAATCAATGGTCTGGCCATCGTGGAACATCGTGTCGCAATCTTCGGGTGCGAGTTCGAGTTCCACTTCGCCATTTGAGGTGGGTTCAGCAATAAATTGGATATGGATGGCCTCGTCCAACTTTGCAGGAACGGGATCATGCGTTGCGATGCAAAATTGTGCGAGGTTGGCCGTGAACCGTCCGGGTGCAATCACGGCGTCCGCCTCATGCTTCAACGAAATTTCAGCCTCAAGATTGTCCAGCGCCGCCAGATCAAACCGCGCCATCAGGCCATTGCGCGCTGCATCATCCGCCGAAAGCCGAAGGTTGCGGTTGTGGTTTCCAACTTCGGAGATCTTGACGACATGGCTGAACTCGTTGGTTGTCACCACTTTGCGTCACCTTCAATGATCATATCGGGCAATTGCGCCCCCAATGCACGTTCGACATCAAGCAAAGCTTGGCGGGTATGCGCAAGCGAGCCAGCTTCAGGCGCAACGCCCCTGTAAATATTCCGCACGATTGCTTCATTAAGCTCCGCCGTATCTGACAAAGCTGTGCGCAGCGCGCCGAGGCGCCCACCGACGGCGCTCATAATCTGGCCGATATGTTTGCCAACAATCATATCGCCGATGCCAACTTCACGCAGCTGCCCATCCATATCGTCGACAAACACTTCTGTAAGGCGCGCCATGTCGAGTGCGTAATCACCGCTGTCCTCAAGCCGCAGCAGCACTAGCGATAATATAGAGGCAACCATATCGAAGCGTCCGTCAATGCTGTCCGGAACCTGACCTTCGATATACCAATGCGGCTCACGCGCTTTAGCCACGATCTGATTGTACAATGGAATCAACTTAAGCTTGGGGTCGAGTTCCCCTTTCCCGAAAAGTCTTTTCAATAATGTCATTTTATTGCGTTTTCATCCTTACTCATCGGGCATTCATCTGGGATTGCATATTGATATTGCGCCTTAAGGATGCAATGGCAAAGGCCCAAGTTTAGTGGATTAGCGGAGAAGTTTATGCGCGCGACGCAAATTGCAGGTTTTGCAGCATTATTGGCCGCTATGACATTGGCGTCGGGCTGTACCCGGCTGCGTTCGCATCAGGGCTATATTGGCGATCAGACCTTGCTGAACGCTATTCAACCTGGCGTCGATAACAAGGAATCGGTTCAGGCATCGCTTGGCCGTCCGACATTTGTCGGTCAGTTCGATCAAAACGACTGGTATTATTATTCACGCGACGCAAAGCAGCTGGCGTTCTCGCAGCCAAAGGCAGATACCCAATATGTGCTGAAGGTCCGGTTTGACCCAGCCGGAAATGTCGCATCGGTTGCGCAAACGGGCAAAGAACTTATTTCGAAGATCAGCCCTGAGGGCGACAAGACGCCAACGCTTGGCCGCAACACCAGCTTCTTCGAAGAAATCTTCGGCAATATCGGTTCAGTGGGCGCAGGCACTGGCCAAGGCGCGACGCCGAACAGCCCGAACTGATTCTGACGTAACGTCACAATATTGGAAAATGCGGGAACCATCGCCCCCGCTTTCCTGTCGCTTATTCGGTGACGCCTGCCGCAGCCAGTACAGCCAAGGTCACCAAGTCGCTGGTGCTTGACGCCATAGTGGCCACCTGTACCTGTCGTTCCATACCCAGCAGCATCGGTCCGATGACTTGGTCACCGCCCAATTCGCGCAATAGCTTTGCCGACAGGTTTGCCGATTGCAGACCCGGCATGACAAGCACATTGGCTGGTCCGGACAAACGGCAGAACGGATAGTTTTTCATCAACGCCGGGTTAAGCGCAACATCCGGCGGCATGTCGCCTTCATATTCGAAGTCGGGACGGCGGGCATCCAATATGGCAACGGCATCGCGGATGTTGTTCAGCCAGTTTCCAGCGGGGTTGCCGAAGGTTGAGAATGACAGGAACGCAACGCGCGGGACATGGCCCATGCGGCGGGCAACGCCAGCAGTTTTCTCGGCGATATGGGCTAGTTCTTCTGCCGATGGGCGCTCGTTGACCGTGGTGTCGGCGATAAACACCGTATGTGTTTTGCCGACCATGACGTGAATGCCGAACGGTGTGGCATCCTTTTTTGCATCCAGTACACGGCGCAGCTCGCGCAAGGTTTGCCCAAAGGTGCGCGTGACGCCCGTGATCATCGCGTCGGCTTGATCCATCTGAAGCAGCAGTGCGCCAAAGATGTTGCGGTCGCGGTTGACCATCCGCTGAATATCGCGGCGCAGATAACCGCGACGCTGCAGGCGGCCGTAAAGCCGGTCGACCATTTTCTCGACCAGTGGACTTTGGGCGCTGTTATGGATTTCATACTCGTCCGGATTGGCGCCGAGTCCGATCAGCTTTTCGGTAACGCGCGCATCGCGCCCGATCAGCACGGGTACGCCATAGCCATCTTGTTTGAACTGGACGGCGGCGCGCAACACGACATCCTCTTCAGCTTCGGTAAAAATGACGCGCTTTGGCTTTGCCCTCGCGGCTGCATAAACTTGCGTCAGAACGGATGTTGTCGGGTTTTGACGTGCGCGCAAGCTCGCACGGTAGGCGTTCATATCGGCAATCGGCTTTTTCGCGACGCCCGAATCCATCGCTGCCTTAGCAACGGCCGAGGCGACGATTTCCATGAGGCGCGGATCGAATGGCGACGGGATGATATAATCACGCCCGAATTTGTGCATCATGCCGCCATAGGCAGCCGCCACCTCTTCGGGCACGGTTTCACGCGCCAATTGTGCCAAGGCATGCGATGCCGCAATCTTCATGGGTTCGTTGATCGTCGTGGCGCGCACGTCGAGCGCCCCGCGGAACAGGAAGGGGAAGCACAGGACATTGTTGACCTGATTTGGAAAATCAGACCGTCCCGTCGCAATGATCGCATCTGGCCGCGCCGCGCGCGCCACAGGTGGCGAGATTTCGGGATCGGGGTTCGCCATCGCGAAGATAATTGGCTCAGGTGCCATCGTCTTTACCATGTCGGCGCTCAACGCATTGGCGGCGGAAAGGCCAAGGAAAACATCTGCGCCGACGATGGCCTCTGCCAGATTGCGCGCGGTAGTTTTTGCCGCATGCGCCGATTTCCACTGATCCATACCCGCAGTGCGACCTTGGTAAATCACGCCGGTCCGGTCGCACATAATCACATTGTCGTGCGGTACGCCCATGGCCTTGATCAGCTCGGTGCAGGCAATCGCCGCTGCGCCTGCGCCATTGCAGACGACCTTAACGTCTTTCAATGAACGGCCCGTAAGCTCACACGCATTGATCAATCCTGCCGCTGCGATGATGGCGGTGCCGTGCTGGTCATCATGAAATACCGGAATGTTCATCCGTTCTTTCAACGTCTGTTCAATGATGAAGCAATCGGGCGCGGCGATATCTTCCAGATTGATGCCGCCAAAGGTCGGTTCAAGAAGTTCGACCGCATCAATGAAACGCTGTGCATCTTCGGTCTTCACCTCGATATCGATCGAGTCGACGTCGGCGAAGCGTTTGAACAGAACGGCCTTCCCTTCCATCACGGGCTTGGATGCCAATGCACCCAAATTGCCCATGCCAAGAATAGCTGTACCATTTGAGATAACTGCGACGAGATTACCCTTTGCGGTATAATCATAGGCCGTTGCCGGATCGTCATAAATGGCCTGCACCGGCACGGCGACGCCTGGTGAATATGCCAGAGACAAATCGCGTTGCGTCGCCATGGGCTTGGTCGCCACGATTTCGATTTTCCCCGGGCGACCCTGGGAATGGAAATCCAATGCTTCCTGAGCTGTAATCTGGACGTCGCTATCGTTCATTTTTGGCCCTGACCGAATTTTATAATTTAAACTGCCCTAACGCGGTGGTGCCACTAGGGCAAGCATTGCCCCACAGGAACGGCTCCGCTATCGCGTTGCCCATGACGGGGACAATCAAAGCAACATCGGGACCGACACCAATGATGGTGCAGTATCTCGCGCTGAAGGCGAAGGCCGAGGATTGCCTGTTGTTCTACCGCATGGGTGATTTTTTCGAGCTATTCTTTGATGATGCGCGCGCTGCTGCTGCAACGTTGGATATCGCGCTGACATCGCGCGGCGAGCATGATGGCAGACCGATTCCGATGTGCGGTGTGCCTGTGCATGCAGCCGAAGGCTATCTGGCGCGGTTGATCAAGGCCGGGCATCGCGTCGCGATTGCGGAGCAAACCGAAAGCCCCGAGGATGCCAAGGCGCGCGGCGGTTCGAAGACTTTGGTATCGCGCGATATCGTAAGGTTCGTGACGGCAGGTACGCTGACGGAGGACAGCTTGCTCGACAGCTGGACTTCAAACATGCTCGTCGCCGTCGCGCCGGTGGGTGACGAATATGGTCTGGCGGCAGCAGATATTTCGACGGGCTATTTCGAACTTGTCACCGTTGCGGCGAGCGCACTGGAAGCGGAGCTTGCACGTCTTTCTGCAAGCGAACTGGTCGTTCCGGATAGTTTGGCCCAACAAATGACAGGCGCAATCATTCGCCCGCGCGCTGATTTTGAAAGCATCGTCGGCGGCGATTTGTTGAAACAGCATTTTGCGCTTTCGACCTTGGATGCCATCGGCGCGGTCACGCGCGCTGAACAGGCTGCCGCTGGCGGGCTCATAGGCTATCTGGCGCATGTCGGGCAGGGCAACATGCCCTTCCTCAAACTGCCGGTCCGGCGTGAAGTGCATGCCCATTTGCTGATTGACCAAGCAACGCGCGATAGCCTTGAAATCAGCGCAGCGAATAAAGGCGCACGCGCTGGTTCATTAATGGCCGAGGTTGATCGAACGATAACCGGTGCCGGCGCACGCCAGCTTGCGTCGGACCTGTCTGCGCCGCTGATGGACCAAAGCATCATCGAAGCGCGCTTGTCGCTGGTGCAGTGGTTCCATGACGCGCCGTTGACCCGCGATGCCGTTCGGACCGCTTTGCGGCAATTGCCGGATATCGCCCGTGCATTGGGCCGTGTTGTGGCTGGACGTGGAAGTCCGCGCGACTTGGGGCAAATTCGCGATGGGTTGGATGCTGCGCGCCATCTGTGTGAGCGATTGGGCGTAATGGCCGACCGCCCCGAATTGCTCGACCAATTGCTGCCGATGTTGGATGGCCACGGCCATATGGTCGATGTACTCAGCCGTGCGCTTGTTAGCTCTCCGCCCACCGACACCGCGCAGGGCGGTTATATCGCAGAAGGCTATGACGCGGCGCTGGACGTGCTGCGTTCGGCTGGCCGCGACGGACGGCAAGCGATTGCCCAATTGGAGGCGCGCTATCGCGATTCAACCGGCGTTGCCGCGCTGAAGATCCGGCACAATGCCGTTCTGGGATATTTTGTCGAAGTACCCGCCAAGCATGGCGATGCGCTCATGGCGCCCGGCACTGGCTTTACGCACCGGCAAACGATGGCCGGCGCAGTCCGTTTCAATTCTCCAGAGCTTCATGAAGAGGCCATGCGCATCACACAGGCCAGCGGCCATGCCTTGGCTGCTGAAGCGGCGCATTTGGAAGAACTGACCGCGATTGTGCTCGCGCGGCGTGATGCAATCGCCGCCAGCGCGGACGCCTTGGCGCGGATTGATGTATCGGCTGCGCTGGCGGAACGCGCTGCAGAGGGCAATTGGTGCCGCCCCTCTTTTGTCAGCAACCCATGCCTTGAAATCGAAGGCGGCCGACATCCGGTGGTCGAAAGCGCGCTCGCCAAATCGGGTGACCGGTTCATTGCCAATGATTGCAAGCTTTCGCCCGATAAGCGGCTGTGGCTGGTGAGCGGCCCTAATATGGGCGGTAAATCGACCTTCCTGCGGCAGAATGCCTTGATCGTTTTGCTGGCACAGGCGGGAAGCTATGTCCCTGCGACATCGGCTAAGCTCGGCCTTGTTGACCGCCTTTTCAGCCGCGTCGGCGCATCGGATAATCTTGCACGCGGGCGGTCAACCTTCATGGTCGAAATGGTCGAAACGGCCGCTATTCTTGCGCAGGCAACCGAACGCAGCTTTGTGATTTTAGACGAGGTTGGGCGCGGCACATCGACCTATGACGGCCTTGCCATTGCATGGGCGGTTGTCGAAGGTATTCACGAAACCAATCGCTGCCGCTGCCTGTTCGCAACGCACTATCACGAACTGACCCGGCTCTCCGACAGCCTTGACGCGCTGTCACTGCACCATGTCCGCGCCAAGGAGTATAAGGGCGACCTTGTCTTGCTCCACGAGCTTGGCGATGGTCCCGCCGACCGCAGTTACGGTATCGCGGTGGCAAAGCTTGCCGGGCTTCCGCCGCAAGTCGTGTCGCGGGCAAAGACCGTGCTGGAGAAACTCGAAAAAGGGCGCGCGGAAACCGGCGGCTTGGCCGCGGGTCTGGAGGACCTACCATTGTTTAGCGCCGCGCTCGACGCCGCCGAAGCCAAGGTCGATGCTTTGCGTGAAAAGCTGGCTGGCCTTGATATCGACGCGCTTAGCCCGCGGGCTGCGCTCGATCTGCTCTATGAATTAAAGCGGGCCGCTGGCGAAAATTAATTAGCCCAAAGACAGGAATAAACCAGCCAGCGCTGCGCTCATCAGGTTTGATAGCGATCCGGCAGCGAGCGCTTTCAAGCCCAGCTTGGCAATTATGGGCCGCTGGTTTGGCGCAAGGCTTCCCGTCACGGCCATTTGAATGGCAATTGAGCTGAAATTGGCAAATCCGCACAAGGCGAAGGTGACGATGCCGACCGTTGGTACGGAAAGTTCTTTCAGTGCGCCCAAATCAATGAAGGCGACGAATTCGTTCAGAACGATTTTGGTACCGAACAAGCCGCCGGCCTGAATCGCTTCATGCCACGGCACGCCCAAAAGGAACATTACGGGCGCAAAGGCATAGCCAACAATTTGTTGGAAACTAAGATCAGGCTGTCCAAACCAGCCGCCGATGCCGCCCAATATGCCATTGGCAAGCGCAACCAAGGCAACGAAAGCAAGGACCATCGCGCCGACCGCTACCGCCAGTTTGACGCCTGTCTGTGCACCCTGCGCAGCGGCCATGATGATATTGGCAGGCTTTTCCTCGCCATCATCATGGACCATGACAGGTTCATCATCAGGGTGCGGGTTCGCCAGCGCGGGATCACCTTCGGCAAGCACGACCGGTGGCACGTCAGGCATCATCAGCTTGGCCATCAAAATTCCGCCCGGTGCGGACATGAATGCCGCAGCGAGCAGATAATCAATGCGGATGCCCATGGATGCGTAAGCGGCCAATATGGTGCCGGCGACGCCCGCCATGCCAACGGTCATGACGCAGAAAAGCTGTTCGGGTTTCAAGCTGGAAAGATAGGGGCGGATGACCAGTGGTGATTCTGACTGGCCCACAAAAATATTGGCGGCAGCGCAAAGGCTTTCGACTTTTGAAATGCCGGTAATCTTCTGCAAACCGCCACCGATCCAGCGGATGACATATTGCATGATGCCCAGATAATAGAGGATCGAGATCAGCGATGCGAAGAAGATGATGACGGGAAGCGCCGCAATCGCAAAACTGTTGCCACCGATTTCGGGCGAGGCGAGCGGGCCAAAAATGAACTGTGTGCCCTTCGCTGAATAGCCGAGCAGGTTCGAAACGCCGGTAGATGCGGCATTGAGCGCGACTTTACCCCATGAGGTGTAGAGAACGAGGGCAGCTATGCTTGCTTGCAAGGCAAAGGCTGCGCCAACCACGCGGAACTTGATGGCGCGCCGATTTGACGAGAGCAAAATAGCGATCGCGAGAATCACGACCATTCCTGCAAGGCTCAATAAAATATGCATAACGTCCCCACCCCCGATATATTGCAGCGACTCCTAGCGTCATCGTTGGCCTTGCACCAATAAAATTAGACGCTAGTCAGATTCACATGACTGACCAGACCACATCCGGCGTATCATTGAGCGCCATTCCGCGATCCTTGTTTGTTTTTGCGATCTTCTATGGTGGCATGGTCCCCTTGGGCGGATTTTTGGGTGCAAAGCAGGTTGCGATTGGCCCGCTGGCCGTTGAAGCTGGCATTTTTCCGTTTCTGACGCTGATCGCGGTCTCCAGCGCCATTGCCGAAATGCATGGCCGGGCTGTTGCGGACCGCCTTGTGCGCTATGGTTTTGTGCCTTTGTTCATTGCGATTGGTCTTTCCTATTTTGTCCTGCAACTCCCCACCGATCCCGGCATGTATGAACCAGCCAAAGAAGCCTTTCCGGTCATCGTCGGCCAAAGCGGGCGGATGATGGCAGCAGGTATAATTGCCTATGGCGTATCGGTGTCGTTGAATGTCTGGTTGTTTGCGCGGCTGAAAGGCACGTCGGGCAAGTTCCTTGCGGTTCGCGGCTTTGTGGCTGCAGCCTTGTCGCAGATTGTCGACACGCTGATCTTCATCACGGTGTCCTTCTATGGCGTGCGCCCTATCGCCGATCTGATGGTCGGGCAGATGATTGCCAAGATTGTCCTGTCGGCGGTTATGGTTCCGCTGGTCATTGCCTTGGTCGTTCGTATCGGCCGCAAACTCGACGCAGAAGGTGTAGCATGACCATTAACCCTGCCAACCTAGCCAAAGCAGAAACGCTTACCGAAGCTTTGCCTTATTTGCAGCGTTACGCGGGCAAGACATTTGTCGTAAAATATGGCGGCCATGCGATGGGCGATGCCGGTCTGGCGCGCGATTTTGCGGATGATGTCGTGCTTTTAAAAGCTGTCGGCATTAACCCCGTCGTCGTCCATGGTGGCGGCCCGCAGATCGGTGCCATGCTCAAAAAATTGGGCGTCGAAAGCCAGTTTGTCGATGGCTTGCGCGTCACCGATGCTGAAACGGCGAAGATCGCCGAAATGGTGCTTTCGGGGGCCATCAATAAGGAACTGGTCGGCTGGATCAACGCCGCTGGTGGTAAAGCGCTTGGCATATCCGGCAAAGACGGCGGCTTTGTTACCGCAACGAAGGTTCAGCGGACGCAGAAAGACCCAGACAGCCATATCGAACGCAATATCGATTTGGGTTTTGTAGGCGAACCGACGACGGTTGACCGCAGCGTCATTGATACGATCAGCGCCGCGGGCATGATTCCGGTGATTGCGCCCATTGGCGTTGGCGCAGACGGGCATACGTACAACATTAACGCCGACACTATGGCGGGCGCGGTGGCGAGTGCGCTTGGCGCATCACGGCTGTTCCTTTTGACCGATGTTGCAGGCGTGCTCGACAAATCGGGCGAGCTGCTGACCGATCTGGATCCCGCGGCGATTGCCAAGCTGCAAAGCGACGGCACGATTAGCGGCGGCATGATTCCCAAAATCCAGACCTGCGTTGATGCGGTGGAATCAGGCGTGGACGCAGCGGTCATCCTCGACGGGCGAACCAGCCACGCGATGTTGATCGAAATGTTCACCGTGAAGGGTGCAGGCACGCTTATTCATAAGTGAAATCGGCCATTGCTGTTTTAGGGTGTTGATACAGCGCCTTGGCTCGGCTAATTGCCAACGCCAGACCTATCCGGAGAATATCATGCTTCTCGCGCTCATTTCCATTATTGGCTATCTGATGACGATCCTGTCGACGGTTGTCATCGTTCAGTTCATTTTGAGCCTGCTCATCGCCTTTAACGTCGTCAGCCTTTCGAACAATATCGTCTCGTCAATCTGGCAAGCGCTCAATGTCATTCTTGACCCTTTTCTAAAGCCCATCCGCAAAATCCTGCCCGACACCGGCATGATTGATTTTTCTCCAATGGTGCTGCTGATCGGGCTGCGTATTCTTCAGATGCTTCTGATGGGCCTTGCCAGTGATATCTCAATGGCGGGCATGTGAGCACAGCTATGATCATTGACGGCAAAGCCTTTGCAGCCAATTTGCGCCAACGGATCGCAACTTTAGTCCCTGCTTTTGTAGCCAAAACAGGCAGAAGCCCCGGTCTCGCGGTTGTGCTGGTGGGCGAAGACCCCGCAAGCCAAGTCTATGTCGGGTCGAAGAAAAAGGCGACTGTCGAAGCGGGAATGGACAGCTTTGAACATAAGCTGTCCGCTTCGGTTTCGCAGGATGAACTTATCGCATTGGTGGAAACGCTGAATGCTGATCCGGCTGTTGATGGCATCCTGGTTCAGCTGCCCTTGCCGGCGCATATGGATGACAAGGCGGTCATTGCCGCCATTGACCCCGCCAAGGATGTTGACGGGTTCCATGTGGTCAATGCAGGGCGGCTTGCGGTGGGTGAGGATGCTTTTGTGCCGTGCACACCGCTCGGCTGCCTCATGCTCTTAAAAGACCATATTGGCGATTTGTCCGGCAAGAATGCTGTCGTGATTGGACGTTCCAACATTGTTGGCAAACCAATGGCGCAATTGTTGCTCGCTGAAAATTGCACCGTTACCATCGCGCATAGCCGCACGCAGGATTTGCCCGATGTGGTGCGGCGCGCGGATATTGTTGTCGCAGCCGTTGGCCGTGCTGAAATGGTGACGGGCGACTGGTTGAAACCGGGCGCAGTGGTCATCGATGTCGGCATCAACCGCCTTGCGCCTGCTGATGGGCAAAGCAAGGGCCGGCTGGTCGGTGACGTTGCCTTTGATGATGCCCTCCGTCACGCTGGCGCCATCACACCCGTGCCGGGCGGCGTTGGCCCCATGACTATTGCGTGCTTGTTGCGCAACACTTTGGTCGCTGCGCATCGTCGTGCAGGGATCATAGTGCCGGAAGGTATATGACGCCGTGAAACCCGTTTTCGCCCTGATACTTGTTGCGGCGTTGACGGGTTGTGCCTCTGGCCCGAGTCCAGAGTTTCGCACGTTCCAACCCAAGATTGCCAATCCAAGCGCGATCATCGCCGCTGAAATTGCCTTTAACCAGCTTGCCCAACAAAAGGGCCAATGGACGGCATTTCGCGAAACGGCTGCGAAGGATGCGGTGATGTTTGTGCCGCAACCGGTGGCCGCGTCTGAATGGTTAAAGGGCAAGGCCGATCCGGCAGCATCGGTGAAGTGGCAACCGCATAAGGCATTTATGTCGTGCGACGGTAAAACCGGCGTCACGACGGGTGCATGGCAGCGGCCCGATGGCTCGGCTGGTTATTTCACCACCGTGTGGGAATTTGTCGAAACAAACAATCGCGGCGATGGCGAATGGAAATGGGTGCTGGATCATGGCGACGCTCTGACCGCGCCGCGCGTGCCGAAGGAAATGATTGAGACCAAGGTCGCGAGCTGCAAGGGCCGTGCGCCTGCAATGCCGGTGGCGGCACCCGAGGGCGCGAAAATGAAGATCGGTTATGCACGGGATCAGTCACTAAGCTATAGTTGGGTCGTGCAGCCAAATGGCGCGCGGACCATTGAAATCAAATTGTGGAACGGTGAAGCTTTAGAGACGGTGATGACCGATCAGGTTGCCGCTCAAATATGATTGACCTGTTCCTCTCGGCCTTCATCACATTTTTCGTGGTGATCGATCCTCCGGGATGCGCACCAATTTATGCAAGCCTTACCAAAGGCGCAAATGCTGCGCAGCGCCGCAATATGGCGTTTCGCGCGGTCATCGTCGCGTCGGGCATATTGTTGGTGTTTGCATTGTTTGGCGAACAGTTGCTGTCGGCATTGCACATTGAACTGAACAGCTTCCGTATTGCAGGCGGTATCATGTTGTTCCTCATCGCCATCGACATGGTTTTTGAAAAGCGCACGGAACGCCGTGAGGAACGCGCGCAGAAAATCCTCGATACCCCCGAAATCGAAGACGTCTCCGTCTTTCCCATGGCCATGCCGATGATTGCCGGACCAGGCTCAATCGCATCGGTCATGCTGCTCATGTCGCAAAACAGCGGCATTGATCGCGCAAGCGTGATTCTTGGTGCGCTTGCGACCGTGCTGGTGCTCACCTTGCTGGCGCTTTTGGCTGCTGGCCCGATCATGCGGGTGCTTGGCGCAAATGCAGAGGCGGTCATCACACGGCTTCTTGGCGTGCTTCTCGGCGCGCTTGCGGCACAGTTTGTTATTGATGGATTGCGTGCGAGCTTCGCCGGCTGATTATTGAAGCGTTACCCTGTCGTCCGATCCGTCATGCCGTCCGAAAAACTGCATCAGTTGAACGATCGTATCTGCGCGGTCTGATAACCCCCGTGCCTCCAACAAGGCCTGTTTTGCGGCATAGTCAAATGGCGCGATCTGGGCGATGGCATTGACCAACGAATAATCATCCAGCTGCGACACAGCACTCCAGTCGACACTATAGCCCTGCGCTTCCGCAAAGCGGCGCGATTCGATTTCGAGTGAGGCACGTTCAGCCAGCGATAGCGCATCGCCAATTTCGTCTTCCTCCCAAAGCTCGGCTTCGACCTGCCGAAAGCTGGTGGTGACATTCAGCTCATTCATGATCGAAAAGCGCTGCACGCCTTCAAGAATGATATTGTACCTGCCATCGTCGAGCGCCTCAACATCGTGGATGCGTGCAAGGCAGCCGACGGAGAACAGCGGCGGGTTGGTGCCCTGACCCTTTGGCTGGATCATGCCGATTTTACGGTCGCGCGCCAACGAATCGCCGACAAGGTCACGGTAGCGTGGTTCGAAAATATGCAGGGGCAGCTGCATTCCCGGAAAAATAATGGCCCCCGTAAGTGGGAAAATCGAAATACGGCGCGCGCTCATCCGAACAAGATCGCAGACAATTTGCGGCGCGTTGCCGACACCCATGGGTCCTCAAGACCAATCACGGCAAATATTTCCAGAAGCCGCGCCTTTGCCGCGCCTTCATTCCATTCGCGGTCCGCTGCAATGATATGCAGCAGCGCTTCGGCTGCGCCATCGCGATCACCAGCGGCCATTAACGCATTTGCGAGATCAAGCCGTGCGTGATGGTCTTCGGGCGCTGCATCAACGGCTGCTTTCAAACCTGCCAGCTCTTCCGGTGGGACAGCGGCTGCTGCAATGCTCAATATCGAACCCGCCTTTTCCAGCGCAGGATCACTGTGCAGCTCTTCGCTCAGGCTGTCATAAACGGCCTGCGCCTCTTCCAGCCGGCCAATAGCCGCCAGTGTCCGGATAAGGCCCGACAACGCTGCAGGATGCTCCGGAGAGATCGTCAGCGCCTCTGCAAACAGTCCATAAGCCTGCTCGGCGCCATCATGCGCCAAAAGATCTTCTGCAGCTTCCATCAGCGGCAGCAGGTCCGCTGTGGGGTCATCAGCAACCGGCCCTGCCGATACGGGCAATTTCTCAAGCAGCTGGTCCAGCATTTGTTTCAACTGCGGCTCTGTGCGTGCTGGTGACAGGTCCGCAACGGGCTGTCCCTGAAAAATGGCATAGACGGTTGGAATCGAACGCACCTGAAACTGGGATGCAATGAACTTATTTTCGTCGACATTGACCTTGGCCAACACGACGCCGCGATCTGCATATTCTGCAGCAACCTTTTCCAATATTGGCGTGAGCTGCTTGCATGGGCCGCACCATTCGGCCCAGAAATCCAGAATCACCAATTTATCCATCGACGGCGTAACAACGTCGTTCCGGAATTGCTCAACGGCTTTTTGCTCGTCGGTGGTAAGGCCCATCGTCGCCACTTCATTCTCCATTCCACAGGATTCGTTTCGCCCCTATGTGGGCAAAGAGACAGGTTTCACAATAGAGGCATTACCCTTGTTTTCGCAAAAAGCCGATATTTGGGGCTTGCGGGGGAATATACCCCATGCTAACGGCGCGCCTCACCCGTCAGGATTTAAAGAACCTGACCGCCAGAGCGGGCGTAGCTCAGGGGTAGAGCACAACCTTGCCAAGGTTGGGGTCGAGGGTTCGAATCCCTTCGCCCGCTCCAATTATTTCAATGACTTAGGTGATATAGCCTTTGCTGCCCAAAGCGGGGTTGCAGCCTGCGTTTTAAGCAGCGTTCTGATTGGAACGCCCGCTCAAAAATCCTGAAAATTCAACGTTTAAGTTGGCCTTGGATGCGGCATTGCCGGTTTACGCGATTGGCGCCGCGCTCATCTTTGTGTTCAGCTCGCTCCTAAAAACGGATGAGCGACGATCATCCGTAACGCTTTGGGACTGGTCCGCCAATCCCAAACCCCAAATAAGCTGCATTTGCCCGGGAAGAGCCGTTGGCGTCGAACACCGTTTGCCAGCGTTCCATTTGGAACAGGCTATTTTGACGGGAAACCTAAGCGGGCCTCGTCCTTGATCAGGTGTCATGGCAGATTTTGGGCGCAAAGCGGAAAGGCGACAAATGGGCCGGGAGCAGACAGGCAGCTTTCGGATCGACGAGCGCGCAACGCGGAACTCCAGGAAGCGACAACTCTCCGGTCATTATGATAGCGAGCCAAGCAACGTGAGCCAGTTTCTGTCGGCTTCCCGCTTATTAGTCATTAGCAGCCAAGTGGATTCCAGCGTTACTCTCCAAACCGGCCTAGGTTATGTTGGCTGTGTCAGGATCGCTATTGGTGAACCGACCAATAGCGAGGCAGAAAACAGCAGCTCAAAGATTACGGCGCCCCAATTCTTCGGTTCGTTGCCACGGTCAATGAATATAGACGCTATCCGGCCAAGCGCGGCTCCTAACCAGCACAAGCCAACGGTCAGGAACGCGTAAGGGTTTTGTGTAAATAATGGGACCAGCCCGAGGAATAGAAACGCTCCTCCAAAGGTTCCCCGAAACTCGGCTCGCGCTGGCGCGGTTTCGGCGATCAAGCCGGTTAGGGCTGAGGCTTTGGCAGGGCAAAGCAGGCCCAGACACCCCATTGCCATGGTCGCAACGGCGCCAATATTGTTGATCCATTCCATATTTGGTCTCCCTAAAACAATCTTGCCCGGGCATTGTCATAGAGAGAACCGATATGCTAGTACGCACCTTTTGGTTCCTGCATTGTTGGGAGGTTTTCGATGCCGCTGGCTCCAAACGTCATGTCGCGCAAGTGCACGTCGCGTGTGTATATGGCTCACTTAGCTAGCAAATGGTCTTTGCTGATCATAAATGCTCTGGACGACCAGCCTCGCCGTAATGGCGAACTGATGAGGGTTGTCGATGGCATCTCTCAGAAGATGCTGACGCAAACATTGCGGCAGCTAGAAGAAATTAACGTCGTATCACGCCACGATATGCAAACCATTCCGCCGAATGTCGTTTACGAACTTACGCCGCTCGGCAGATCACTCAGTAACGAAGTCCGTTCGTTCATCAAGTGGGTCGAGACACATATGCCGGAGTTGCACGCTTAGCAGACTAATAGCTTCATTTTGACCACATCGTGCGCGTTCAATTTGCCGTTTTCGGAATGTCAGATGTCACCCAGTTTTCGTCGTTCAGAAGGTGGTGGCGGTCGCCTGAAGGCTGCCGCTGCGGCGACCGCCGTATTCGCTTCGGTGTATTGACCGAAATTGGGCCGGAAGCAGACTGCTCCCTTTATGTCTCTAAACGGAGCGTTACCGCCAATCTGTCGGTTAGCGAGGATACGCTGGGGTCAGTATCGCCAAATCTTCTCCAGAGGCGGGCCTATGTCTCAATCCGCCAGCGACAATATTGCATAATTCGTCAATAAGACTAGATGGCCTCGGATTATGGCCGGTGAGAGTGTCGGCAATTTGATCATGATTAGGGTGTAATCTAATGGATTTTTCAGATCTGGTGCATCGCCGCCAAAACCCCCTGACGGGCCGTTGGGTCCTGGTATCGCCCCACCGAACACAACGTCCCTGGCTTGGCCAGATAGAACCGCAGGCAGCGCCAGACCTACAGGTGCATGATGCGGATTGCTATCTCTGCCCTGGCAACAAACGGGCGAATGGCGCAACCAATCCGAATTATGAAGGTCCATGGGCGTTCCAAAATGATTTTCCGGCGTTGCTCCTCGGAAGCAACGCTGACATCGAGGCTCAAGACTTGTTTCGTGCCGAAGTCGTCAGCGGAGAATGCCGCGTAATTTGCTTCTCTCCCAATCATTCGCTGACTTTGCCGCAGCTTTCAAAGGAGCAGGTCCGCTGCGTGATTGATTGCTGGGCAGCGCAATCAAGTGAGCTGGGCACTCAATACACCTGGGTCCAGCTATTCGAGAACAAAGGGGCCGCGATGGGCTGTTCCAATCCGCACCCTCATGGCCAGCTATGGGCTAGCAGCCACGTTCCTGATGAGCCTGCAATTGAGGACGAGCGACAGCGCGCCTACTTTGCCGAAACCGGACATAGCTTGCTGACGGAGGTGGCCGCTCAGGAAGCGGGCGGACCGCGTGTGGTGATCGAAACGCCAGACTGGCTTGTGATCGTACCGTGGTGGGCGGTGTGGCCATTCGAAACCCTATTGATGCCGCGGTTCTCGGTGCAGCGCATAGAGCATCTGAACGCTGCCCAGCGCGACGGACTAGCCGATGTCCTGCGCGAGCTAACGGCCCGGTATGACAATCTGTTTGGTTGTCCATTTCCCTATTCGATGGGCTGGCACGGCGCCCCTTATCTCCCAGGAGATCACAGTCACTGGATTCTGCATGCGCATTTCTATCCGCCCTTGCTGCGTTCGGCGACAGTCCGGAAATTCATGGTCGGCTATGAAATGCTCGCCGAAGCG
Source organism: Sphingomonadaceae bacterium PASS1 (assembly GCA_002255985.1). Lineage (GTDB taxonomy): Bacteria > Pseudomonadota > Alphaproteobacteria > Sphingomonadales > Sphingomonadaceae > Sphingorhabdus_B. The sequence goes on along the minus strand of NKIR01000013.1, from coordinate 26,377 downwards.
CAACGCGATCTGACGCCTGAACAGGCAGCAGAACGACTTCGCCGTGTATCGCTAACACATTACAGCCTGAGAGACGCCCAATGACCCCCCTCGAAGCACTAGCTCAACATACTATAAAGACATTTCGACAAGCTTATCACCGCGAGCCAACAGTCGTTGCATTCGCGCCGGGTCGGGTTAATCTGATCGGAGATCATACGGATTATAACGATGGCTTCGCACTGCCCTGTGCACTGGAGTACGGCACCGTAGTCGCCTTAGCGCCGCGGGCTGATAACCTGATTGCTGCTCACGCAGTCGACCTTCAGGAAGAGAAGTGTGAGTTCGCGATTGATGCCCCAATTGTTCCAATGTTGGCGGGACACTGGCAAAACCATTTGCGTGGCGCAACCGCAGGATTGCTGAAGTTCGGACTACCTGTTGGAGGCGCGTACCTCGCTATTTCCGGAAATGTTCCTCAAGGAACAGGCCTTTCTTCTTCCGCCTCACTTGGTGTCGCATTGGGCTTGGGGCTCACTGCATTAGCTGGCGAGCAAGCACCGGACCGCCGCGCTTTGGCCAAGGTAGCACAATGGGCCGAGCATCATTTCGTTGGATGCGCTTGTGGCTTAATGGACCAAATCGCTTCCGTATTTGGGCAGCAGGACAGCGCTTTGCTCCTCGATTGCCGTTCGCTTGCGGTTGAGCCAGTGCACTTCCCCGCAGATGCATGCATCCTGATTGTGCAATCCGGCGTCGTGCGAGAACTAGCTGAGAGTGCGTACAACGAGCGACGGGCCCAATGCGCCAGCGCGGCAGCGCATTTTGGCGTTTCAGCGCTGCGCGATCTCGATCCGCAGCGACTGGAAGCAAAGCGCTCTGAACTCGACGACAAAGTCTACCGTCTCGCGCGCCATGTTTTGACGGAAAATGTGCGAACCGTCGATGCAGCGCGCGCAATCGCGCAAGGTGACTTGGTTGCTCTTGGTAATGCAATGCGCGCCTCGCATCACTCTCTCAAGAACGACTTCGAGGTCAGTGTGTCAGCGGTCGATGCGCTCGTCGATTGTCTCAACTTGGCGATAGGTAACGAAGGCGGTGCGAGGATGACGGGTGGTGGCTTCGGCGGATGCGTCGTTGCGGTTCTTCCATTCAACAAGATGGACGCAGTTAAGCGCGCACTAGGCGCATTCTGGCATGCAAAAGGCATGCGTCCTCAGTTGGGCATCGTAGCTAGGCCGTCTGCCGGCGCCTGTCTGCTGCCTATCTAATGCAGCCGCCCAAACTCCAAATGAGCAAAGTGTCTGAATCCTATCGCATCGACAAGGGTCGATTCGCTGCTTCACTAGCTGTGCAGGTGGCATCGCAGGCAGCTAAACTCCATCTCTGAGGCATTCGTCAGACTGATATTATTATTGATAATATAACTAATAATGCCGTGATTTGGCACGATTCAGTGACGATTTTCCGCGGAAAAATGCTTTAATATCTTCACTATTGACTAATTATCCATTTGTATTGCACATATAGTCAACAGCAAAGGGAGGAAAACATGTCAAAAATCAAGTTTCAGTTAATGGGCGCATCTGCGGTTGCTATCGCGTCGGTTGCCTTCGCAGTACCGGCTTTCGCGCAGGCCGAAAACAATGATTCCGCTAACGATCGCGATACGATTGTTGTCACGGCGCAAAAGAAAGCCGAAAATGTCCAGGATGTCCCGATCGCAATAACCGCACTAAATGCGGCAGCACTCGAAGCGGCGCGCGTAGAGGACAGCAAAGATCTTCAGTTCAACGCACCCAATGTGACGCTGTCAGCTAACCGCAACATCACTATCCGCGGCGTCGGCTCCGCGTCATACGGCGGTACGGGAGACACCAACATCGGCGTTCTGGTAAACGGCGTGTTCCTGCAGTCGGGTAGCAGTTTCGGCGAATTCTTTGACATGGAGCGTATCGAGGTTTTGCGCGGACCGCAGGGTACCTTGTTCGGTCGGAACACAACTGGCGGCGCCATCAACTTTGTAACGCGCCGACCGACTGACCGCTTTGAAGGGTATCTAGAGGTCCAGGGTGAAAACCCGCGTGGCATAAGAACTAATGCGGCGATTAACATTCCCTTGGCTAATGGCCTATCTCAGCGCTTCGCAGCTAATTACATCAACCGGGATGGCTATACAAAAAACCTACTCGATGGTTCGATGGTTGATGGCCGCAACCAGTTCACCTTGCGTTCTAGTACGCGCTTTGAGCCTTCGAGCTCCACAACGGTCGACCTTACGCTAACATATTTTAAGGAAGATTCGGATCGCCAGAACGCTGCTAAGTCGCTCTGCACACCTGATTCAGCCTTTGGCTGCTCGCCAAATTCAGTTTCAGCAGCGTTCCCGACGACCAACTTCACAATCGACAGTATCTTTCTTGGAGGGCGAGTTCGACCTAACACTTTTTCGGCAAACCCGACCAGCCTTCGCGAAGTTGTGATCGACGTTAAGCCGTTCCAGAAGGCAGAGGACTTCCTAGCGACCCTAGAGATTAATCAAGAGCTAGGCAGCCTTACGCTCACGGCGGTGACCGGTCTGCGTGACGGCAACAACTCAAGCGAGCGTGATTTCGATCAGGGGTATCGGCCGAATGCCTTTAACCCCGGTACGTTCGGGACCCACGTGATCCCTGATGCCGGTAATGGCAACGGCGTGATGACCTACTTGTTGTCAGGTCGTCCGGTAACCACGACTGAATATCGCACGTCGCAGACTGGCGGCGGCACGCAAAAGCAGTTTAGCCAAGAGCTGCGCCTTGCTTCGCGCTTGGATGGGAGCTTTAATTTCATCTTGGGTGGCTTTTATCTGAACTCGCGAGGCTCCGGTTACGTCGACACCTGGACCCCAGCAAACCGATTGTCCGGCGCTGTATCAAAGTTCAGCACGCGTTTAGGGCAGGTTGAATCTTATGCCGTTTTCGGTGAAGCCTATGTCGATCTTGCAGAGAACCTCAAGCTTACCGGTGGACTGCGCTACACTCATGATAAAAAGCATATCGAAACCGCTTCTGGCCTTTTCGCATTAAGCCCCTATTTCATCGGCGACGCAGACTTTGACAAGTTAACAGGGCGCGCAGTTATAAACTGGAAGCCAACGGTTTCATTTACGCAAGATACCAACATATATCTGTCTTTCTCGCGTGGGTTTAAATCCGGTGGGTTCAACCCAGGCAACAACACTATTCCGGTTTTCGAATCAGAAGTGATCGATGCCTATGAACTTGGCGCAAAGAATACGTTCATGGATGGCAAGGGCCGATTGAACTTGGCATTGTTCAATTACGAATACTCCAACCTGATCGTCGGCAACCTTGTCGGAACCGCTGTGGCGAACACCAACATTCCCAAGTCGCGAGTGAGAGGTTTAGAAGCGGAGTTGGTCTATACTCCGATCGAGCCGCTGCGCCTTGAGGCCAATCTTGGTCTACTGAACGCAACCGTCCGCAGCGATTTTCGTTCGTCTGACCCGTCTCGTGGCAAGGCACTGTTCCAGCTCCAAGGTAATCAGCTTCCGAATGCGCCGCGCCGTACGCTGAAGTTGGCTGCGGAATACACGGTTGATGCAGGTGAGGACTGGGCCGTTCGCCCGCGCATCGATTTCTATTCGCAGTCCGGCTTTCACTCGCGCGAATTCAACGTACCGGCAGACCGCGTTGGCAGTTGGAGCCAACTCGATGCTTCGGTCCAGATTGCTAACAGCAAGAAGGATTGGAGCGTAACTGCTTTTGTCAAGAATCTGGCGAATAAGGACAGCATCACTTGGCTGGAAGTGAACTCCGAATTGGTAGGCAGTTTCCGCAGTGCTTTCCTATTGGATCCGCGGACCTTCGGTCTAAGCCTTCGCGTCGGCTTCCAGTAAGTAGACTGAATCGATCGACTGGCACCCCTCCCGCCAGGGCAGGCGAAGGTAACCCCTTCGCCTGCCGCTCCGACTAAGCAGTAACGGGACCATCTCAATCATGCCGCGACTGATTATAGCCCTTGCAAGCTTAATAGCCGCGATTTCTTCCGGTGCGGCGCAAGGGCAAGTCCAACCGATAGAGCCGGCAGCAGTCCACTCGGCCGAAATGCCTGAACTGGCAATGCTTGGTGCTTTTGGCATCGGCACGCGGATGGATCATCTTGCGTCGGGTGATCGCACCATAGGTGTCCGCTTCTGGTATCCTGCGGTTCCTAGAAGCTCTTCTACCCGAGTGGTTTACAATCATCGTCGTGCATTGCCTGGCCAAAAGCCACTCCAAATTGCAGAAACCGGCCTCGCCGTAGCTGACGCCAAGCCGATCGCTGGGCAGACCTTCCCATTGGTTATCATGTCTCACGGCTATGGCGGCTGGTCGGAACATATGAGCCGCCTTGGAGAGACACTCGCATCAAGGGGCTATGTGGTTGCCTCGCTCGATCACCGGGACCAGCCTTTTAATGATATTGCTTCATTTGCAGCTTCGTTCGCTGGGGTTCTAATTAACAGGACACTGGACCAACGGGCGGTGCTGAATGCGATCCTCGGTGCAAAACTGGCACCACAGATCGCCGAAAAGATTAATCCGAATGCAATCGGCCTCCTCGGTTTCTCCATGGGCGGCTATGGCAGCTTGACCACAGCCGGCGCGGCACTTGATCCGGCGGCCCCGGCCTTTGCCCAGTTATCGCCAGCTATGCGTGCGCAACTCCCTATTCCGGATCCCGCCCTGGCATCGAAAATCAAGGCTGTGGTAGTACTTGCACCTTGGGGTGGACAGCCAGCCGCAGCGGTCTGGCAGGATTCTGCGCTTGCCAGCCTGCGAATGCCGCTACTCGTTGTGGCGGGCGATCAAGACGATGTTGTTGATTACGAGCGCGGGGTAAAACGGCTTTTCAATGCGGCGCAAGGCACTGACCGTTACCTTCTCGTTTATCGCGAGGCCGCGCATAACATTGCAGGAAATCCTGTGACAATCCCATCAGATGCTGACTTTCCAACGATTGAGTTCCTTACCGACCCTGTGTGGCGCAAGGAACGGATTGAAATGATAAACGCGCATTTCATCGGAGCATTCCTTGACCTTGAATTGAAGGCCGAAGAAAGTAAAAGTACATATCTCGAAGTACCCACACCATTCGCAAACCAAGGTCAGTGGCCCAGCAGTTTTGGTCAGACATGGGGCGGCATTACAGCGGGCAAGGACCAGCCAGGTTACTGGCGTGGATTTCAGCGTCGTTGGGCGCGTGGGTTGGAACTTCATCACAAATCGGCAGGTAAATGAACAATATGCACAATCTTTTCGATCTTAACGGCCACGTCGCATTGGTAACGGGCGGCAATGGAGGACTTGGCCTTGCTATGGCAAAAGGCTTAGCCAAGGCAGGTGCGCAAATCGCAGTGTGGGGACGAAACGAAGCCAAGAATGCTGAGGCGGTTGCTGAACTGGTTGCGATGGGTGGCCACGCCCAAAGCTTCGAAGCTGACGTGACTGACCCGGCGTCTACCGCTGCGGCATTTGATCGCACCATTAATGCTTTCGGAAAAATCGACAGCTGTTTTGCCAACGCAGGTGGCGCGGGCGCTAGAGGCTCGTTCGTCGATATGGATCGGCAAGCCTGGCTCGACACGAACGAGCTCAATATCCTTAGCGTGATAGACACGTTTCAGCTTGCAACGCGCCACTGGCAAAACCGCAAAGCGGGGGGCAAGTTGATTGTTACGTCTTCGGTGGCGGCACTCCTTGGACTACCCAATTCCGCTGGCTACTGCCTGACCAAGTCGGCCGTGACTGGGTTGGTCCGTTCACTTGCAATCGAACTGGGACGCAGCGGTATACAGGTTAACGCAATCCTGCCCGGGTTCATCGAGACCGAAATGTCACTGAATACGCCCAAAGCCTTTCAAGACGGGTGTCGCCGCCGGGCAGCGTCCGGCAAGATTGGACAATTGTCAGACATGGAAGGTATCGCGGTTTACCTTGCATCCAAGCAAAGCAATTTCATGACCGGTCAAGCGCTGGTGCTTGACGGCGGCCATTCGATTTTTCCTTTATGATGGGACCCGATACATCATCGGATTTCAAGGGGAGCGATCGCACAAATCGTTCAAGAAACGGTTTACAAAGTCGAATTTGGAAGGGGGTATAAGTGGCATCAGCATCCGGTCGTGAAGAGCAACAGATAGGCTTGTGGCGAATTCTTGCCTTTGGGTCTGTGCAATTGCCCCTTGGAATGATCGGGCTACCGATCGCAATCTATCTGGCTCCGCTCTACTCTGGACAGATGCAATTGGCTCTGCAGCTCATCGGGATTTCGTTAATCCTAGCACGCCTATCCGATTTCATTACCGATCCGATTATAGGAATTATTTCCGATCGCTGGCGCCCCAAAATCGGTCGCAGACGGGTGTGGCTGATTTTTGGATCATTGACAATGATGGCAGGGGTCTACCTGCTATTCCGGCCCTCGCCGGGTATTGATATCGTTTATTTCCTTGCTGCTGTCGCGCTCGTTTATCTGGGCTACACGATGCTATTGCTACCCTATCATGCCTGGGCAGCCGAGCTTTCCGAAGACTATCACGTCCGAACCCGAATAAGTTCGGTTTCACAGGCCTTCAGCATCGCCGGCCTGATTACATCGACACTCATCCCTGCCTATGTACAAATGCAGCCTGGAACGACCAGCGCAGATGTGATGTCGGCGTTAAGCGTCGTTATCATAGCTTTGCTGCCGCTATGTGCGGCGCTTGCCTTCTTTTTCGTTCCAGAGCCCGAAGCTCCAATCCGCAAAGCCCCGTTCAACATAACCAAGGCGATGAAAATGCTTGGCTCCAACCGCGCTTTCTTGCAGGTAACTTTGTTGGTGCTTGTTGCAACGGTGGGCGAAGTTTTCCGTCAGACGATCACGGTGTTTTTTGCGCGCGATGTTGTGGGCGTCCCTAATATTGGCGTCATATACTTCCTCTATTTCGTAGCAGCACTGCTTGTTGTGCCCGGTTGGGTTTGGCTCGCCAAGCGGATCGAAAAACACCGCGCCCTTGCCTTGGCGCTCATCATCGTTGCGGCAACCAATGCGTTGATGTTCTTTGTGCCAAAGGGCGGGGTATACGTCTTTACCGCCCTCTTTATCCTGAAAGGTGCGTGCTATGGTGCAGTGCTTATGCTGCCGCACGCGATGATCGCTGATACTGCAGATATCGACACCGCAGACACGTTGGATCGCCAACAGGGACTGTTTTATGCAGTGACGGCCATGGTTCAGAAGATGGGATATGCTGCCGGCTCTGGTCTGCCTTTGCTCATTCTTGGTGGCATTGGTTATGTTTCTGCCGGTGAGAGCAGAGCCGAACCGCTGCTAGCCTTGACGATCAGCTATAGTGTTATTCCAGCGGTTCTGGTGCTGATCGCCGCTTATATGGCGTGGCATTATACTTTGACAGAGGCGCGCCATCGCGACATCCGCGCCGAAATCGACGCTCGAATGGCCGTCGCTTCTTCCGGAGTGAAAGAATAATGATCACAGGGCTGCATCATGTCGGACTTTCTGTGCTCAATCTCGACGCGGCGATCGACTTCTATACCAAACAGCATGCCTATAATCTCTCCCACCGATTTGACGTAGAAGATAACGCAAACAATCGTGCCATGCTGCAGCTCGATAATGCCTCTGCTCGGGGCGCGTTTTTGCAAGGCAGTCTTGGATGTTTGGAACTGTTCGAATATGCCTGTAAACCTGAAATGGATCAGGAAGATAAGGCAGTCTATTCAGCAGGAATACGCCATATCTGCCTGCAGAGCGAGATTTCCGACCGGTTGTACGATGGACTGGTTGCCGCTGGCGCAACTTCTCATGCACGACCCTCGGGGTTGGGAACGGGCAACAGTTATGTCTATATCCGTGATCTGGAAGGCAATCTTCTCGAGCTTGAGGGAACACCTTGGGCACCGGAGGAGGCTCGCCGCCCCTGGTTTGCGCACGTTGCGCTGGTCACTCCAGATATCAGCAGGCTGACTGATTTTTATGCGTTGCTCACCGGAATCGATATCCATCGCCAAGGCAGTTTCGGCCCCAGTCCTAAATTCGATCATGTGGCTGGACTTTCAGACATATGTTTCACGGGCGCTTGGTCGCGGCTCGCCAACGCCGAACTAGAATTTTGGTGCTATGCACATCCACCTACTCTGCCAGGAAACAGGCGCAGTCTGGCGACTCCGGGGTGGAACCATATTTGCTTTGAAAGCGACGATATCGACGCTGACTATGCACGGTTAGTGGCCCATGGCATCGAATTGCACGGGCCGCCCCATATGTTCGGAAATGCGCGGCTATTTTTCGGACGCGACCCCGACGGCAATGTTTTCGAAGTACTGCAACCCAGCTTAGATAAGCAGCTAACAGTCGCTGCAATGTTGCAAGAAGCCAATGGCCATAGCGTCGATGCTGCGCGTACCGCATATCGCAATCGATTGGCCGCGACGGCTACAGAGGCATAACCTCGATGTCCTTCACCTCGGGTACTGCTATTGCCAACGCTTCCCCTATGAGCCGAAATGTTCGGGCCAATGGACTGGATTTTCATTGCTTGGAACAGGGGCGCGGCGAACCAATTCTCTTTTTGCACGGCTTTCCCGACCACGCTGCCACATGGCGCCCCCTTGCAGAACGTCTCGCGCCGGAATTCAGGCTGATTGCGCCGGATCTGCGTGGCTATGGTTTGACCTCGCGCCCGCTGGATGATGAAAGCTACCGGCTGGGGCATTTGATCGACGACGTCGCGGCATTGATTGATGCGTTTGATTTGTCGATGGTGCATCTATGTGGACATGATTGGGGTGGCGTTTTGGCGTTCGCATTTGCGGAAAAGCATCCGCATAAAGCAGCCAGCCTTACCGTCCTCAACGCGCCGCCGCCTGCAGTATTGCAAAAAATGATCTGGAATGACCCCAATCAGCGCCTTGCATCCCAATATATCACCATGCTGCGTTCCGCCGAGGCAGATGCACTGTTCAATGAAACCAATGTCGATGCTTTGATAGAGCGTTTCTTGGCGCAACCTTATAGTCATGGATTGCTGAATGATGCTGACATCGAGGCCTATCGTCATGCCTGGACCCAAAAGGGTGTGTGGCAGGCGATGTTGGCTTGGTATCGTGCATCTCCTTTTGATGTGCCGGATATCGATGCAGAATTTGGCAACGACTTTCTGGATGAATGCCACATCAAGTGCCCCGTCCAGATCATCTGGGGTGATCAGGATGCCGTTTTTGTGCCAGCCATGGCGGACGCCATCGTCCATGCCTGCCCGGAGGCTATCCTCACGCGACTGCCCGCTGCTGGACATGTCCCGCACCGCGATGCCCCTGAACGCTGCGCAGCGTTGATTGCTAAATTTATCGCTCAACACCCAATCCGGCCGATTTCGAAGGAAGTTAAAGCATGACCGAAAAAACTCTTACGGGCCGCGTTGCCATCATCACCGGGGCTGCCCGTGGAATTGGCCTTGCGGCCGTGCATCGCCTTTGCGCGAGCGGTGCCAGCGTAGTCGCGTTCGATCGGCCGGAGGCCGATTTCAGTACCGCCTTGTCCGCTGGTCGCGTTGCCAGTCTAGCCGGCGATGTAGTGAATGCAGCGGATTGGCAGAGGGCGATCGATCTTGCTCTTACGCTGGGTGAGCGGGTTGATATCTTGTTCAACAACGCAGGCATATCGGGTGCGATAGCCAATGCGCTAGACTATCCGGAAGAAGAATTTGACCGGATTATGGCGGTCAACGTTAAAGGTGTCTTTCTGGGGCTAAAGTATGTCGGCCATCACATGCTGACCAATCGCAGCGGTGTGATCGTCAACACATCCTCGGTGTCGAGCTTTGGCGGTAGCGGTAACATCTTTGGGTACACTGCCAGCAAGCATGCGGTGAATGGAATGACCAAGTCCGCGGCCATCGCGCTGGCGCCGCACGGGGTGCGTGTGCTGGCAATCTGCCCTAGTCCGACGGCAACCGAAATGATGTTCCAACTCGAGCGCCGCCTTTCGCCCGATAACCCAGAGGCTGCTCGGCCACAATTGGCACAGGGTATCCCCATGGCACGCTATGGCACACCAGAGGAAGTGGCCGAAGCCTTGGCGTTTCTGGTCAGCGATGCAGCCGCTTTCATGACTGGTGCCCTTGTGCCGGTCGATGGCGGAACCTTGGCCAAGTAACCCGAAGAGGAGGCTGACATGATGACACAGATCGAACGTAGTTTCGGAGAAAAATTCCTCAAAAGCATCGACAATTTCTACACCTACGGGATCGACTGGTTGTTCAACGAATGGTGGGAAACAGCTCCGGCTGATGTGATTGCGAAGTACGAAGCGGCGATCCTCGATCACCCGGACCATGGACCGCTGGCTCGGGAAGGATGGCTTGCGCCGGATTTTCGAATTGGTTCGCTCGACAGCTATGGTCCAGGTACGTTGGGCCATGCTTACCGCGCCTTCATGGTCGATAACAATCTGGTTGAACATTTGGCAGCTGGTTACCACGCTAGGCATGATGAATTGCTGCAAAGCGGTAAAATTGATCGCATGCCTCCGGCATTAGCTTACAAGGTGTTACGTGGCTTTCAGACACATGATCTTCATCATGTCCTGACCGGCTATCCGGCTACACCACTCGGTGAGCTTGCAATTCAGGCATTCCAACTTGCCCAGATGGACTATCCTTATGCTGCCATGTGGATTGCCGTTGTGACCAGTCATATGACTTTGGTCGACCCCTACCTAATCAAGCCGGGGATGGACGCGATCACGGATGGTTGGGCTCTTGGCCGGCGCGCCCGCAGCGTCCAGTTCGTGAAGTTTGAGCATCGTCTCGGTGAACCTTTGGATGACATTCGCGCCGAATTTGGGTTGCAGCGCGATCTCGTTGCGATCGCGGATACGCCGCCCAAACGCACGCCCGAACTTCTAAAGCCGTCAGTTGAGCGCTCAGATTGATGCCGGTTGTTGACGCCGGATCGGCTGGTGCCGATTTGTATGCTCACGCTTGATCTCAGTCAGCGTCCCTAGGATCATGGTGACAGTTAAGTCTTCAAGCGCTTCTCGACTGAGTTTGCGTTGCAACAAATAGGCACCCGCAGCGGCCGGCAAACCAAAGCTAATGTCTGTTGCTGCTCTGGCGATATCGGGAGGTAAATTGAAATGTTCGGCAACAATTTCGGCCAGATAGCTAACGGCGGTGTCGCGACCGAACTCTGTGGGGTCGTGAATAGCAGAGACTGAGGGTTCGGCTTGCAACCGTTCGATCAACATACCCCGCTCATCAATATATTTGAGGTAAACATGTGTAACAGAACGAACCAAATCCTCGAAAGTATTAGCTTTTTGAGCGGCTTCGACCTGTTGTCGCCGCAAGCGCCTCCACTCGCGTTGCAGAAGAAGCCTCAGCAGATCAGTTATATTGGGGAAATAATTGTAGACCAGAGACTTGCTTATACCCGCTTCGCGCCCGATGCGATCCATCGACAAGGCCGAAACACCATCGCGCGCAACAATCTCTGCAACATGATCAAGGATGAACGTCTGTCGCTCGCTTGGGGCGAGGCGGACCCGTTTCTGGGACTTCGACAGAGCACTTCGTTTGGCATCAGGCATCGCGTTGCAACCTTTAACAATTTTCACACCCGGCAAACCCGATCGCGAGAACCTTTATCGTTATTTGCCTGTTCCGGCTGGTTTGCCCGTCACAAGCAGAAAGGGCAAGGTTAGATAGATGTCAATTTCCTCGCAATGGTTGAATAGGGCGATTATGAAATTAGGCACCTGCTATTATCCCGAACATTGGCCGGAAAACCTCTGGGCCGAGGACGCTCTCCGTATGGTCGAGACCGGCCTTTCGCAAGTGCGCATCGGGGAGTTTGCATGGAGCAGGATCGAACCCGATCCGGGTCAATTCGACTGGGGATGGCTCGATCGTGCGATTGAAACGCTCCATGCTGCTGGGCTAGAGGTCATTCTGGGCACTCCGACCGCAACGCCGCCAAAGTGGCTGGTAGATGCGATGCCTGACATGGTAGCAACCAATGAACATGGACACGCTCGCATATTTGGATCACGGCGGCACTATTGCTTCAGCCATCGTGGTTATCGCGCTGAAGCAGCACGGATCACTCGGGCGGTAGCGAACCGCTATGGCAAGCATCCGGCTGTAGTAGCTTGGCAGACTGACAACGAATATGGTTGCCACGATACGGTGCTAAGCTTTTCCGACGCCGCGCGGCTGGCTTTCCGGGAATGGCTGGCGGTCCGCTATGGCACAGCGATGAACCTCAATCACGCGTGGGGTAATGTCTTCTGGTCAATGGAGTACAGAAGCTTCGATGAGATCGATTTGCCCGGTCTCACGGTGACTGAGGCAAATCCAGCACACTGGCTGGCCTTCCGTCGCTTCGCCTCGGATGAGGTGGCGGCCTTCAACCGCAGCCAGGTTGAGATACTTCGCGAACTCTCGCCAGGCCGCGATGTTGTCCACAACTACATGGGCTTCTTCACCGAGTTCGATCATCACGCGATCGCGGCCGATTTGGACGTGGTCGGCTGGGATTCCTACCCGCTTGGTTTCCTAGACAGCTTTCCATTCACCGAAGCCGACAAACTTGCATATGCCCGCCAGGGCCACCCGGATATAGCTGCTTTCCATCATGATCTCTACCGCGGTTGTACGCCAAGCGGCCGCTGGTCGGTGCTGGAACAGCAGCCTGGCCCCGTTAACTGGGCGAACCATAATCCCGCCCCGCTGCCTGGCATGGTTCGGCTATGGACGTTGGAGGCTATGGCACATGGAGCTGAATTGGTCAGCTATTTCCGCTGGCGTCAGTTCCCGCAAGCGCAGGAGCAACATCACGCAGGGCTTTTGCTGCCCGATAGTGAACCAGCCCTTGGTCTTGCCGAAGCCGCACAGTCAGCCCGTGATATCGCGATGCTCGGGCCAGTCGGCGATCCGCCCAAGCAAGTTGCACTCATTTTTGCTTATGATGCGGACTGGGTCACCAAAATCCAACCACAAGGTAAAGGCGTCTCTGCGCTGTGGGCCGCCTTTTCTTGCTATTCGGCACTGCGAAAACTGGGCCTCGATATCGACATCGTGCCTCCGGGCAGGCCTCTCGATGGCTACGCTCTGGTGGCCTTGCCTTGCCTGCCGATTGTGCCTGATTGCCTAGTTGCGGAACTACAGCGGTTTTCTGGTCAAATTGTAATCGGACCGCGAAGCGGCAGCCGCGATGCCGACTTTGCCATTTCCGATGGCCTGCCGCCCGGCCCCCTGCGAGCGCTGTTCCCCGGTAAGGTCGTAAGGGTGGAAAGCCTGCGTCCAGGCCTGACACATCCCGGCAAGGATTGGGAGATTGAGCGATGGCTGGAACATCTTGAAACTGCCGCCGAACCTGAAATGATTGCTTCGGACGGCACGGTTGCGTGCTGGCGCCATAGGCAAGTGCGCTATATGTCGGCCTGGCCCAACAAAGAAGTTGCACACGCCGTTCTAGCGCGCGCAGCCAAAGACGCCGGCCTTGCCACACACGCTTTGCCCGAAGGGCTCAGGCTGCGTCGGGCTGGAAATAAGACATTTATCTTCAACTATAGCAAAGAAACGGTTCACTTGCCGGACACCGTAACTGGGGATTTACTGCTAGGCCGAAGAACCCTTCCCTCGGCCGATGTATCGATACTCAAAGCCAACTAAGTCCTTTGCCAGCTCACCAATCTTCATCGCTTGACCATATCGTTGCTACAGGGTGTAGATAGATCCCGGATCTAAAGCTGCCGGGAAGGAAAAAATGTCTATCAAGCACAAGATGACTGGAAGGACGCAGTGAAAGTAGATATCTCAACCACAATAGACCTTCCGACCGAGGCTGTCTGGGCGGAAGTGCAGACTGCGCCCTTACTGATGCACATTGCGTGGCCGCTAATGCGGTTTGTGCCGGTAGGTAAAGAGCCACTTAACGCATTCAAAGATGGTGGCCGCTATCTTATGAAACTGCGCCTTTTCGGTTTCCTGCCGTTTGGAACGCAATGGATTGTAACCTCGCTGCACGAACCTGAAAACGGCACATGGCCCAAGCGCCTTCGCGACGACGGCCACAGCGCGATGATCAGGAAATGGGATCATTGGATTACGGTTGCGCCAAATCCAGATGGTGGCACCGATTACAGAGATGAAGTCGAGATTTCGGCAGGTGTGCTGACCCCTTTTGTTTGGATCTTCGCGCAACTTTTCTACCGACATCGGCAGCGACGCTGGCGCGGGCTTGCGGCTACGTTGCATACCCGCCGTCTTATCAAACATGAGATGTTAGACTTCGAGAAAGCCTGCTCAGAAGGCGATGGGGCCTCTGCATGGCGAGCACTCGAACGGGCACATATCATCTCGCAGCCATTTCTTGGGCCTCATCTTGGCAATCACCGTGCAATGCTGAGATATGCAATCGAACAGCGCGATTGGCGTGAAGTTATGGGGCAGCTAGTCAGGCTTGCTTTTGCGCCACTAGGTGCGCTGACTGGACGTATTCCTATCGGCAACACTGGACGGTCGAACGTCAGTGCGTTTCAGCAAATGCCTATTCCAGATGATTTGCGCCGCGCAATCGAACGCAAGCTACCATGATGAACAATGGACGGCTTTTCGAAAATAATCACTGAGAGCCGCCTAGAAGCATCCACCCACTTTCGGTCATCTGTCTTTATAAAATTGTGTCTGCTTTTAGTTGTTTCAACCAGCATCGAGAATGTCTGCAACTGGGCGCAAAGCAGACGTTTTGGTTAACCTATCCCTGAGAACTTATCGAGCAGTTTGAACTCTGTGTGGGCTGGATTTCGGCAGGCGGGCTGGTGGAAGGTTGTTCGACGGAGCTGCCCGTGATAAATCGTCTGAAACCAGCAGGATCGTAAATGCCGCCATTCAGTCTCCAGACAATCGACCATGTCGTCATTCGCGCGGTAAACGCTGCCGAGCTTGTTGCGTTTTATGTCAATGCGATCGGTTGCAAGCTTGCGTGGGATCGGCCCGACTTGGGCCTTACCCACTTGGAGGCGGGAGACGCCATGGTTGACATCATCAGCATAGATGGCCCCCTTGGTTCGAAAGGCGTGTCACCAGCAGAAGGGCCAGGCAGGAATGTTGATCATGTATGCCTGCGCATTGCGCCATTCGATTATGATGCCTTGAGGGTGCATTTCGAAACGTTCGGTATCGCCATTGATCCTCCGCAGCCTAGGTTTGGCGCGCAAGGGCGTGGCCTTTCCATCTACCTTACCGACCCTGAGGGGAATGGCATTGAATTCAAGGAAAGCAATTAGGCTAGCTTTGGATGTAGAGTGGAAAAACGCTGTGCGGGCTGGTTCTCGTTCCGCGATAAGGCTTGGGAGTGTGAAGGCGTTCCTTCCTGATCCCCGTCAGCACCAATGGCACAGATTTGATGTTGTGATTTAAGGAGTGTTTTTTGGGCTTGAGCGGACTGTCCGGTTACAAACTTTGTTCGACAAATAGCTGCCGACGAGGCCTGCGCACAGCGCTTTCTTTGAGCCATCGCCACCAACGTTTCATTGGCGCAGAGTGACTGTTGCACGCCGCATTTTAAACCGATAGATCATCCTGAAACTTTTGGAGTATATGCTATGTTTCGAACTGCAGTGTTTGTTCTTTGTGCACTGTCGGCCCCTGTAGCTGCTGAAACATGGCAACCAGAAGAAGCTGCGATGCGCGGGCATGTACGGTTTCTTGCTAGTGACGAGATGAAGGGCCGCGAAGCCGGAACGGCTGAATACGACATTGCCGCGCGCTATGTTGCCGCCCAATTTGAAACGATGGGTTTGAAGCCTGCCGGAGCCAAAGATAGTTTTATCCAGCCTGTGCCGCTTGTGACGTTTCGTGCAGCGAATGAGGGATCCGTTTCCCTGATAAATGGATCCACAGAAAAACGGCTTGAATTCGGCGTAGACTACATGCCGGGAACTACCCCTCTGACTGCCGAACTCGCACTAGAGGCGCCACTGGTTTTCGCAGGCTTCGGAGTCGTAGCGCCGAATTTCAAACGCGATGATTATGCCGGCATCGACGTGAAAGGCAAAATAGTTGTGCTGCTGGCAGGTGCCCCATCGACTCTGCCCACTGAAGAACGCGCGCATTACGCAAACACCGTTAGCAAGCGCGAACAGGCCGCAAAGCGCGGCGCTGTCGGTATCATTCTCGTTGACACCCCTACCCGCGAAAAGGTTTCCACCTTCACGCGGCGTGTCCGCAACTGGCGTTATCTTGGTGCAACTTGGGCGGACGCGAATGGTATCCCCGCCTATCCTGGTGGCGCAGCGCCTGTGGTTGCATCTGTTAGCCTAGTTGGAGCCGCAAAATTGTTCGCTGAAATACCCGGCGGCGCCGACGCTGTCTTTGCAGCATCTGAGAGCAAGGCTAGCAATCCTAAGCGCATGGCTATGGCGACCCGGGCGAGCGTTGCTATCAAGACCGAGATTAAAGAGGTTATGAGCAGCAATGTTGCCGGCCTATTAGAGGGCGCGGATCCCAAACTGAAGGACCAAGTCATCGTTCTATCGGGTCACCTTGATCACACAGGTATCTGCCCCGAAGTTAAGGGTGACACGATCTGTAACGGTGCAATGGACAACGCCATGGGCATCGCGTCGATGATTGAGGTTGCGCACGGCTTCAAACATCTAAAAGCACGGCCGAAGCGTTCAATCCTGTTTCTTGCAGTGACCGCAGAGGAAAAGGGCCTAGTTGGCGCCGACTATTTTGCGCAGAACCCCACAATGCCCAAGGCAAACCTGGTGGCCAACGTCAATCTTGACATGCCCATCGTCACTTATGACTTTACCGATGTAGTTGCATTCGGTGCGGAACGCTCCTCCATTGGGCCCGCGGTCGCACGTGCGGGCTCCTCTATGGGCATATCACTTGTGCCCGATCCACAGCCGGAAGAGGGCTTATTTACGCGCTCAGACCATTACCGCTTTGTGCAGCAAGGAATTCCGTCAGTATTCCTCGTGACCGGTCCGGGTGGCAATGGGAAGATTGCTGGCGCAGAGTTCCTGAAGACAAATTACCATCAGCCGTCGGATGATATGAACCTCCCGTTTAATTGGGGAGCAGCCACAAAGTTCGTTGGCCTTAATCTCGCAATCGCCCGCGATCTCGCCGATACCACCGACCGGCCGCGTTGGAAGAAGGGCGATTTTTTTGGCACGCTTTACAATGGTTTTGGCGCAGCCGGGGAATAAAGGTGGTCGAAGACAAGTCTTCGACTTCGTTTGTCGGGTAGAAGAAAATAGCATCAAAACAGGATGTCGGACGCATAGGCCAGGATAAATTGACGCTCAGATGTCGCACCGTTTGGCTATGGCGGGGCTACAGTGGCCCGGCAGCAGACTGTCTGCTTTCGGATAGATGAGTGCGCAAAGCGGACAGACTGCTCACGACCCATAAGCGGTCTGTCTGCTTTGCGGCCGACACCTTGCCAAACTGACGTTTAGCCAACTGCCAAACCCGCGCCCTATGGCTTAAGTAGGAGCGCCGACTTAGGGTTTGAACGGGTTCATGCCAACCGGCTTGGCGCCAAGCTAGGAGCCTTAGCCGGGTCGCTGGGGCTGGGGTCCGAATTGCGGCTGGTCACCTCGGCGAATGTCGCCGCATAGCGCGGATGCTCGGTGCCCATCCACTTGTCCCACCAGGTGAAATAGAGGCCGTAGTTTCTGTTGAACCCACCGCTGTGATGCAGGTCATGATGCGTCGTGGTGTTGATCCAGCGCGTAAGCGCGCTCGACAGCCACCAGCGCGGGTGCAACTCGAAACCGGCATGTCCCATAGCGTTGCGGAAGATCTGGAACATGAGCCAGGCCAAGATCACGCTCCCGGGCGTTGGTATGAACAGCAGCCATAGTGGGACGAACAACGCCATAACCAGCGACTCCGGTATCGCGAAGCTGTAGGCCGCCCAGGGCGTCGGTGTGACCGAACGGTGATGAGCGCGGTGGAACACCTTAAACAGCTTCGGGTGGTGCATCGCGCGGTGCACCCAATAGAAATAGGCGTCATGCGCTACGATCATCGCAGCAGCCAGCCCGAGATAGGCGGGCCAGCTGTACGCCACGTTGACCCGCTGGAGCACGCCTTCCTTAACGCCCCAGAAAATGAATACGCCCACCACTGCGTAGACCGCAACCGCCTGCATCGACAGGAGCACCTCGCGCCGGCGATCGGCCCAGGTAGCCACGCGCGACTGGATACGCCGCCCTGCAAGGTGCGAACGTGCCATCAGCAAGACCACAAGAGCGACCAATCCGGCTGCCAAAACAT
This sequence comes from Sphingomonadaceae bacterium PASS1, assembly GCA_002255985.1. GTDB lineage: Bacteria > Pseudomonadota > Alphaproteobacteria > Sphingomonadales > Sphingomonadaceae > Sphingorhabdus_B. The sequence continues at coordinate 8,046 of NKIR01000013.1, read as the reverse complement.
AGCGCCCAAAGTTGAAGGCAAACGATACCGGGCCGCGCTCGAAGAGGACATCTAGTGGGACGAAACCGGTCTGCAGCATCTTGCAATTCCTTTGGCCGTGATTGACTGACCCGAACTGTTCGGCCGGCCGCACGAGCAGTATCGCCGCGGATATGGAATGCGGCAAGTTGAATTTTGGCAATCCACCACCGCCTTGGTCCGTCGCGCGCTCGGGGTCTTATTCTTCATAGCGTGTCGTCCGCTGGCGGACGAAAAACGGAGCGGCAGCGTTTGGGCCGTCAGCCGACAGTCTGCTTTCGGGTTCAAACGTTCATAGCCTGACGTAATGAACACAAGTGTAGATTATCAAAGCGCTAGTTTGCTCTCCGTTATTATCCACTTTAGAGGCGCGGTACGTCTCAGGCCGTCGTAAGCAGCCCGCTTAAAATGCTGCCAGCAAGGTTGTGCCGCCAAGCCCTTCAATCTGTTTTAACGGGTAAGGCGTCGACTGGGCCTTCAAATGCTATAAATAAAACGCATGGTGTAGCGCTGACACATGACCCGCGATGCGCAAGACCAGCGGGACCGAATGCATAGTCGCCAGGATCGAGGGTTGACGGTCCTGCTCCATCATATTGAACGCGAAGCTGGCCGCTTACCAATATCATTCGTTCAGCCGAGGTATGGCGATGATGTGGAAGGTCATATCCCGGCCCAACTTTTAAAAACACATCGGCATTGGGCTTAGACGGATCTCCGTGCAAAACAGTGATCGCGCATTCACCGGGAAAAATAGGCGGGCAAGACCCCCATGTCAGTGCGCCGTCGCTTGCCTTTTTGGCTAAAGGTATTTCGGCACCGCTCTGTGCAGTAGCCACGGTAGTCAGCGCCAAAGCCGCCGCTAGTGCAGTCAATGTCTTAAATGCCATGTTGAGCCTCCAATCTCCTAATGTCCGGATCATTCCCTGTTGTATTACAACGAGCTTTTAAAATATTTTAAAGATAGCTTCGCAGATACTAAAATCAATAATAATTCAACGTCTACTAATAATAGTAACTACTCGCAGCCTTTACCGTCTACGTCGCGATCTAAATGGCTGCCGTATTGGGGTTGACCCATGCGGATAGGGACGGCGCCAACTTCCGCCGCCGCCATCAGCGTACATTTCTGAACTCGGTATCCACTCGCGGATTAGTCTGGCCGAGTATGAATCCATGACTGACATCGGCAAGTCGGAATGACAGGTTTCGAGATTGGTAAGTCTTCTGCACAGCGACCGCATTTGGGCGCAAAGCAGACGTTGCATTTTGACGGTTCCCGAAGGTGCCCGCCGCAAATAGGCAGATACCCTTCACCAAGGTTCTATGTCAGCAGCCGTGCGACCTTGGTTCAATGCGTTTTCAAGCAACGCCACAGAAATTTACGTGTAAAAAATTACACGTTACCGTTGCTGAATTCAAAGCGCTCCGCGCGAAAAGAACCGACAAAACCATCAAAAGGCCCCTTTTGTAGGCCAAAATACCGTCAACCTGCCCAACTACGCTCGCCGCTGATATCGCAACATCGCCTGCTGCGCTGGATGCATTGCCAGCGTGGATCCCTGTGAGGCCGGTTACGGTCCCATTTGAGGTAACAGACAAGCTGCCACTTCCTTGGTTTTTCGCGTAAATGCCATGGGTACCGCCGCTCACATTCGCTGCTGTGATATTGATATCGTCTGATGCACTCGTGGTGTTGACGGCACTAATCCCGCTGGATCCGGTTCCCGTCACGTTTCCTGTTGATGTTATCGACAATATTCCAGTACCGCCGTGCTGGGCATCAATGCCGCGGCTACCACCCGAGACTGCGCCGGTAGTAGTGATGACCAGGTCCGTTCCGCTATTATTCATGTGTTGGGCAGATATGCCGGAGGCGGTAGTTCCCGTAACGTCCCCGCTCGAGGTTATAGAGATACTGCCCGCACCATAGTTACGCGCGAAAATACCGGACGTTCCGCCCATCACTTCGGCGACATCAATGTTGACGTTACCGATTGAAGCATAATAATTTAGGACATATATGCCATCAAAATTCGATCCGGTGACAGTTCCCTTCGAGGTAACAGACAGCGCACCGGTTCCATAATTGCGCGCATCTATGCCGCGATCGCTGCCCGAAACATCGGTGGCGGTAACTGTCAAATCGGTGCCGGGTGAATTGTTGGTGGCATTAATGCCATCTCCGGCACTCTCCGTTACAACTGCGGGCGCCGAAACCGTCAAGGGGCCGGGACTACTACCCGTCGCCACAATACCCGTTAGCGCGAACGCAGCCGGAGCCGTCAGCACCCCACCCCCCAAAGCCAATCACGCCGCCAGAGCCGCCAATGAAGAGCCGCCGGATAATTTGATACCAAATTAGCTATTTTTGCGATATCTGGGTGAAGGGAACAGATGTGCTTCGACGAATTTGGGGCGCATGCTCGACATTCTATTACTGCTGTTATGGGAATAATGTGCTGGTCACACCATTTAGACAGCGGCGCCCATACGCAAAATCCGAAGCTACTCCACCGCGAAATGTGAACAATTGTGCCCACGATAGCTTGGTTGCCTCGCGCTGCTGCTTGTAAGGCAACGTCTCCGATTGAGGCAGTCCACGATGATCTTGGATCCGGATTTTTGGTTGGGTCGAATATTTTGCTCGGCAGTACCGGGACTTTCTAAGCTGTCACATTGCAACGGCGTTTTCCGAACACTGCCGTTCGATCTTTGATTTCAGACGCAAAAATGACCTGCTCAAGAAATACGCCGCAGAACTGAGGTAAAACCGCTATTCCTCAGCGGAATGCGCAATGTGCATTATGGTGGTTTAATCCAACCCCAGCAGAGCTGCAGCTGCTACTTCGCCATCCTGCTCGGAACTTCCGCCGCTGACGCCAATCGCACCTACAATCCGGCCATTGATGACAATTGGGGTGCCACCTTCGATGGCAACCACACCCGGAAGGCTAAGCACGGCGTTACGGCCGCTGGCGATGGAATCAAAAAAGGCTTTCGTGCTCCGTTTGAAGCGCGCAGCGGTGCGCGCTTTTTCGCGAGCAACCAGATCGGATCCATATTGTGTGCCATCCATCTTGTGGAACAGCACAAGCTCACCGCTTGGTTCGACTACGGCAAATGCCATTGTTAAATTGCGGGTCCGTGCGGACTGTTCGGCTGCCGCTACAATCGTTTTTGCCTGCTCAAGCGTTATCGGGCCACCATAAGGCACAGGCAACTGTTGCGCATCTACAGCAGATCCCAAAGCAATCGCAGCAACTGCACCCAAAAACATATGTTTCATAATGACCTACCCTTTTCAGCCTTTTATCAAACCGGAGATGATTGTCAGCTATTTTACCGGTGCCCTATCAAGAAAGCGCCAACCTTGCTTTAGCCTTAACCCATTCGGCCAACCTGGTCGCGTTGTGTCGGCAAATATTATGCCGTCCGTCCGCCTTTGCATTGACACAGACCTTCAAAAGCCGCTAAGCGCGCCCCCTACCCTGTGCCCGGATGGCGGAATTGGTAGACGCACCAGCTTCAGGTGCTGGCGCTGGTAACGGCGTGGAGGTTCGAGTCCTCTTCCGGGCACCATTAGCATGATCACTGTTGATCGAAATTAGTCGACAAAACCCAGGTTTTTTGCCATATATAGGCTTAAGCTAGTCGCTAGCAGCCGCTATTGCTCGCCAGCAGCCAGCCGAAACTGGGGGCCTTTTTGGGGGCCTTTTCCGAGAGGGGCACTCCAATGGCTTTGACTGACATATCGATCAAAAACGCAAAACCGCGCGAACGTGATTACAAACTTGCTGATGGCGGCGGTCTATATTTGCTGGTGACGGTATCGGGTGGAAAACTTTGGCGGCTAAAATTCCGCATAGATGGTGTTGAGCGCAAGCTTTCACTGGGTAAATATCCCGCCCTAGGGCTTGGCGATGCCCGCAAAGCCCGCGATGCTGCCAAAACAAAAATCGCCGGTGGCAGTGACCCTGCTGCCGCTAAGCGACGCGAACGGATCGTGGCTAAACTTTCCGCTGCAACCACCTTTGATGCGGTGGCTATAGAGTATATCGCCAAGGTCGAACGCGAAGGACTAGCACCGGCGACTATTTCAAAACTTAATTGGGCGCGGTTATGGCTTCGTCCGGCCATAGGCAACCGCCCAGTCGATCAAATTGAAGCGCACGAATTGCTGGCGTTACTGAAAAAACAGGAAAGCGCCGACGTTCTGGAAACTGCCAAGCGAACGCGAGCTTTTGCCAGCCGTGTGTTCCGCTATGCCGTCGCAACGGCACGCGCTAAGGCTGACCCGGCTTCTTTGCTTCGCGGTGCAATTGCGTCGCCTAAGGTGAAAAATCTGGCCGCTATCATCGATCCTAAACGGGTTGGTGAACTATTGCGAGCAATCGACTCCTACAGCGGTGCACCACTGACCCGGCTGGCATTGCAACTTTCGCCACATCTGTTCGTCCGTCCGGGGGAGTTGCGCCAAGCCGAATGGGCTGAGTTTGATTTTGAAGCGGCGATCTGGCGCATTCCGGCCACTCGGATGAAAAAGCGGCGCGAGCACGTGGTGCCATTATCCGAACAGTCGCTTGCGTTGCTTATGGAGTTGAAGGGCTTGTCCGGTGACGGGCGGTTTGTTTTTCCGGCACTGGGCAAGCCGAATGGCACAATGTCGGAAAACACTGTCAACGTCGCACTGCGCCGCATGGGCTTTGGCGCGGACGAGATGACAGCGCATGGTTTTCGTTCTTTGGCTTCAACCCTGTTGAACGAATCTGGCAAGTGGCACCCTGACGCAATTGAACGTGCATTGGCTCACCGCGACACGGACAAAGTGCGCGGAACCTATCATCGCGGCGCACATTGGGAAGAGCGCGTGGCCATGGCCACTTGGTGGGGTCAAAAGCTAGATACTCTGCGCAGTGGCGCAGTCGTTGTTGCGATAAAATCATCCGTGCGCGATTCAAATTAGTAGCCCTCTTGCCAATTGGGCAATTTGACGTTCATTAATGGTCAATGTCGACCATCTGGATTGAAGCAGCACTAGCGCTAAAGATCGCTTCGAACGGAGCGCACCAGACCTTTGGCGCTCTCACTCTATGCGAACGCGCCTATGCTGGATTGATCCGGGCAAAAGCGAAAACATTCATTTTTGGAGAGGATACCAAATCCGACGCCGAAATCCCAAAAGGGTTTTGGTGGGCCAAAGGGCTTGAAGCACTCAAGCAAAACTGGACGGTCGGCGACTTTTCGACTTGGACAGACCAGAGGGTCGAAATGAATGCCTTTGGTGTTCGCTTCGCGCTTGATGATGTGCTGGAGACTTTGCCCGTGGAGCAGCGTGCTCTTGCTGCCAGGCAATGCTCGGTGCAGGGCAGCAATGACTGGTATTCAGCTAGGCAGGCACGCGACATGGTCGCAAACAACGAGAATTTGAATAGTTTCACAGCAGGAAACCGCATTATCGAATTGGCGAAATTGGGCTTTGTAACCGGCCGTGCGGTCCAAATGTTTTCTGGAAAAGAGCTTGGCAGCAAGTATGGGACTTTCGAGAGGGAGTGGGATATTCCCGTTCGGTTTTGGACGGAGTATTGCGCGCCTGAACGGTCGGTGCAGTATTGGGAACTCGGCAAATTCAGCGGACGCGCTTATAGGCTGGACGACACCAATTGTATCGAATTGACAGGGGTGCATTTTCTGAAAGCGACCATTGATGCCGCTCCTGTTGAAAGTGATACGCACGCTGAAGCCGTGGCCAAAAAGCCCGACCTTTCGGGCGCCGACTTGAATAAGTGGTGGGAGAGCATGGCGTCTTCACGGGAGCAATTAAGCCAAGAACAGTTAATCACGCTTGTCCGCGCAAAATACCCGGAAAACTGCGTCGCACGTGATCGAATTCGCGAGTTGTCGCGAGGCAGAAAGCGTGGTCCCAAAGGATTTGGCGGCTAAATCTCCGCCAAATATTCGCCAAAATATCCGCTAATTTTAAAAACCGCGAGAGTCCGAAGCTGACCGCTGGCACCCGCCGGCGCAGTACAAGGACGCCAAATGGAACAACTTACTATATCGGTGAATGAGACGATGCGTGCACTGGGCTTGGGGCGCACCACCGTTAACGCGATGATTGCGGACAAGCGGCTGGAAAGCATAAAGCTTGGCAGGCGACGGCTGGTTAAGGTGAAATCGATCCTTCGTTTAATTGACGACAAAGCGTAATCGCCCCCGTGACTGGTAGGCGCGCTAATCCCCGCTTAATTAAAATGCACCGTAGCTATTCGGTTGAGGAAGCTGCGCTGAAGTTGGGCGTCCACAAAAATTCGATCCGTGGCTGGATCAAGGCCGGGCTGCCGATACTCGATAACTCTCGCCCGACAATCATTCTCGGCGGTGAACTGAAGGCTTGGCTGGATAAAAAGCGTAAAGCCGCAAAGCGCCCATGTTCGCCCGGCACATTCTATTGTTTTAGATGCCGGACACCGAAAGCGCCCGCGCTTGGCATGGTCGAATACAAGCCCATTAACAACACAACAGGCAACCTGATTGCACTTTGTACAGACTGCGGAACTATGATGCACCGTCGTGCGCGAAAGGAAGCAATCGAAGCAATTATGCCTAATTTGGCCATCCAAATTACGGAAGCAAAGCTAAGCATAATAGAGCGGACACCTCCCCCCCTAAATTGTAGCAAGATGAAGGACACCTGACACATGGCAAAACATAATTCTGCAAACGCCCGAATCAAGCGCGAATACTTTCAGTATTTGAAGGAAGCGATGCGCCGCGATGAGGCCTCGATTGATGCCGTAGCAAAGGCGCTATCGCGCTTTGAAGAATCTAATAGGCACAAGGATTTTGGCCGCTTCCACCGAGAGCAGGCGGTCGCTTTTAAGCACAAGCTGGATGAGCAAGCATCGGTTCGAACTGGCAAACCATTGAGCAGGGCAACAGTTCACTCGACGCTTTCCGCGGTGAAGGCGTTTTTCTTCTGGCTTGCTGGACAGCCCGGTTACAAATCCAAAATCGCATATGACGACGCCAATTATTTTAACCTGAGCGATAAGGATGTCCGCATCGCAAATGCCACCCGACAGCGCCCAGTGCCTTCGCTTGACCAAATCAAACATGTGCTGGCTACGATGCCAGCTGTGAGCGACATAGAGCTGCGAAACCGTTCGCTGATAGCCTTTACGATCCTGACTGGTGCACGTGATGGCGCAATAGCTTCATTGAAGATGAAGCACATCGATCTTGTCGAGCGCGTTGTGCACCAAGATGCACGCGATGTGCGCACAAAGGCGTCTAAATCGTTCCGCACATGGTTCTTTCCGGTCGGCGGCGATGCGTTGGAGATATTTACAGACTATTGCCAGCATCTGCGCGACAAGTTGCTTTGGGGTAATGATGATCCGCTGTTTCCCGCAACGCTGATCGCAATTGATGAAAGCGGCGGCTTCGCGCCATGCGGTTTGCGCCGCGAAAATTGGAAAAGCGCCGGGCCGATCCGTGAGGTATTCAAGGCGGCATTCGAGGCGGCTGGGCTGCCCTATTTTAACCCACACAGTTTCCGTAATACGTTGGTCCAACTCGGCGAAAGGACCTGCACCACGGCTGAAACTTTTAAAGCATGGTCCCAAAATCTTGGCCATGAGCAGGTGCTGACGACATTCAGTAGCTATGGTAGCGTTGCTCCGCACCGGCAGGCTGAATTGATCCGGGGATTAGGCATCAACAACTTCAAAGAACCTGCGAGCCATGAACTTAAGAATTTGATGGCCGCCGTTGCAAAACTTCACGGCATTTCAATGAACAACTTATAGCCATGTTTTCGACTGTTAGAAGATACCCATTTAACAGTCGCGTGACTGGCACAAATCAGCATGTAAAGCTGACCGACAAAAGCTGCAAAAGGGGTGACGTGACCCCTTAAATTCCCTCCATTTATAATTAGAGTCCGGCCCTTGAGAGAAGGACGGAACGATGAAGCGATCACGGTTTACAGAAGAACAGATTATAGGCGTGCTTCGGGAGGCAGAG
>NKIR01000012.1 GCA_002255985.1 Sphingomonadaceae bacterium PASS1 | reverse complement strand
CGCTCCGCATAGCCGGAGGCTACGCTACGCAGCCCCTTGCTTCACCAACCCACATGGGCAACAACAACGCCGAGGCTCTAATCAAAACTGGATGATAGTTGGGGGTCACGTCAATACTGCACAAGCGTCGGATGCATCCATTTTGTTGCGCGATGACGACCGTTATTCAATTTTTGCACGCGGCAATGCTGGTAATCTTATGCGGAATTCCCTCTCTTGCCCTTGCGCAGGTCAACACAGGCGGGACGCCAGGGGTTACCCAAAATGCTCAACGCACAAAAACGGGTGCGGCAACAGTAACAATAATCGCGATGACGAAGGTAGATTATCCACCCCATAAACCTGTGAAAAAGCAGGCCCAAGGCAATAGTGAAGACGCTAGCGATGCGATACGCCGCAAAGCCCCCGCACCGGCTGGTTCAAAGGCAACCAAACGCGAGCTAATTTGGGATTTCCAATAATGCTGCCTCAGGGAACAGCGACAATTCAGGCCGCATCAGCTTTTATTTAAAATATTCTACAACAATATTGAAAATTACAGAAGCTTGTCGACGAGACCGAGAAGTTCGGAGGACACGAGCGGCTTTCGAATTAACGTCCAGCCAGACTGTAGCGCTGCTTTTTCCGGCACGAAGCCACTCATTTTTCGAATGAACATCCAGCCAGACTGTAACGCTGCAGTTTTCGGCACGAAGCCGCTCATTAATATGACCCTAATACCCGGCTGGGCAATACACGCTTTGCTTGCGAGTTCTGCTCCATCCTGCTGGGGCATTACGATGTCCGTCAAAAGTAATCGGTAAGATCGCTTTTCGAGCGCTTCGAGCGCCTGTGCGGCGGAAAGACAGGGCGTAACAAAATATCCCTCCATCTCGAGCATTTCGACTAGGGCCTCGAGCGCATAAGGCTCATCTTCTACCAACAAAATGCTCCGTTCGTTCTGAACGGCGTCAAAAGACTGATCTTCAGCAGACTGATCATCAGTGCATGTCATCGCATCATCGGCGATAGGGAAATGCAGAAATACCCTCGTGCCCTCTCCGGGAGTTGATTCCAACCATACATCGCCGCCCATTTCGACCGCATACTCACGCACCGAAGCCAGCCCCAGTCCCGTGCCATTAGGTTTTGTTGAAAAAAGCGGTTCAAAAGCGCGAGACAAAAGTGCCTCATTCATACCGCTACCGGTATCGCCGATTTCTATGGCGATATATTTGCACGGTGATGATTCTGTGCCCTCGTCGGTTTTAGTAGCCAAGCCATCTCGAACAGTCGTGGCAACGCTAATATGCCCACCATGTGGCATAGCTTCGCGTGCGTTTATAAGTAAGTTAATAATACAATTCAGCAAACCATTATAACTAACAACTGCTTTGTGTGAACCAGAGTGCAGCGTAATGCTTACACCGACTTTCGAACCGACAACCGTTTTCAAAAAAGCGCTATTTTCGTTAATGATATCATCAATTGAACGCGCCGATAAGGTCTCTGAACTCTGGTGCGATAGGGCCATCAGGGACTGCGATATTTCAGATCCCCTTGCGGCCGTATCACCGATTATCTGTGCAAGATTTGCGGTCTTTCTATTGATACTGGGGGTCCGTGCTAGCCGCTCCGTATTTAAACTAATGATCGACAACAGATTGTTAAAATCATGCGCCAAGTAACCGGAAACGCGGCTGGTTCGTTCCAGCAGGGCGGAATATTTCTGCCGCTCAAATGCGAGTTCTAATGCGGTATCTTGCGCTTCCTCCAACATGGCGCGCTGGACAGCAATCAACATAATCGCCTGTATTTCAGGGTCGGCATAGCCGAAATCGGTCAGCTCAAGTTGTTGGCTCGCAAGATATTGACTAGTGGTAACGTGGCGCAGCGCCAAAAAATATCCATCAGGTTGTTGGGCGACCAAGCCATGTAACCTTATATTACCGCACTTTGACGCAACCTCGATCGGGTGGTCAGGTCGTTCCTGAATATCGAACACCGTTGCAACGTCATTACTGATGACATCAAAATAATCATCAAATGCATGGCCGATTTGCAACCTAGGCAAAAGTTTACGGATTGATGGCCCGGATCCTACCAAACAGAAGTTTTTGTCTAATAGAAGATATGCCGGAAACAGCTTACCAAGCTGGGCATCTGTCAACTGAACGAACATTTTACGCTTGACCGTCTTCATAACGGATTTCAAACACCACATTGCCGGCAGTGCTGTCGGCAATGCTGACATCGCCAACCAAGCCAAATCGTTCGATCAGACCATAAAAAAGCCCGGACACAAAATCTTCCAGTCCTGTCCTCTGGGAATGGTATTCGACTTTTAAAAAGCCCGGCTCGGTTAGCACCACATTGAAATTAGGTAATCGTGATCCCGGCATAGCCATGCCAACCGATAAATGAAGCCGATCAAGGTTCGAGATAAAGCTTACCAGATCATGCCCGGTTAATTCCATGGCTGAAGACAGCGAGCCACGGGACGCGTAGTCAATCCAGTAACGGCCAAATTCAAACAAACACTCATCGGTGGTCAAATTTAGGCGGGCAGCAGCTTCCGAGACAATCTCGAGCGTCAGGGTATCGTCGTACACCATTCCGGTGAGCAATTCGGTGGGGCCGATCCCAATCTTCTTTTCCAATGCGAGCCAGGCGTCTTCGCCCAACTTGTCCTGCACCATGCTGCGAATGCCGCGGTGAATCATACCATACATTGATTTTTCCCAAATCTGCGAACCGCATCACATCAACCGTTCAAACTGCTTCGCAAATCGTCCAATAATGCCGTTAACCGATCTACCTGTTCTTCAATTCTAAGGACCTTTTTATCAAGATAAGCCTTGTCATTTTCAACGTCATTGAATGGGCGCGCCTGGATATTGCTACAGCACAGACGGATAACGTTAAGCGGTTGGGCGATGTCATGAAACCGCGCTTTATGGTCGATAGGCGACTTTTGCATTAGCAATCCCCATTTTGTAAGCGTTTGCGGCCTTACTCGATAACTCGGCACCGCAAAAGCCCCGCCGCAGACGAAAACCTATAGAGCAGCGGCGACAGACTATTCAATTTAAAACAAGCAAAGTTTGACGGGTGTACCATCTGAATTCTAACGGAGCGTGATTGAGCCGGCTTTAACAGCATGGCTCCGTAGGCTTTTGTAACGTCGTGCAGAGCACCATTGTTACCAACAAAAACGTTTCAGGCCGATTCGGCGATTCGTAATTTTTAACGCTTCAACGTTTTTTGTTAACTATATTAGTGGCATTTTAAGTCGTCACAAGGCAACTTCAATCGGTACCATTGTGGCAATAACTTTAATTCAGCATCATTGCGGACCATTATAGTTAACAAAATCAACGCGTTTATTTACTAAATCAAAATGGGATTTATTGTTCCGTTTTTCACGAAAATATTAACCACACTAATTTGACTATAAATTCTTTCACTTCTTAAGGGCGCTCCACGAACAGCTCACCCCCTGCGCTGGTTCGCTTGGAATACATTTTTTCTGACGCCCCCTTTTTCGCGCCGCGTCTGCGCACCCGAGAATGAAGGAAATCAACACCATGCTTAAGCTGAACATTAACGATTTGGTTCACATCATGAAGCAAATCAAGATCGCCGAAAACCACACCGCAACCGGCCAACTTGTTGACCATATGGGCAACCCTTTGAACAATCTTGTGCCTGCCGGTCTGCGGACTGTGACTGGTGAATACAATAACCTCGTTAACCTAAACGCTGGTGCATCTGATCAGCTCATGCCGCGCCTGTCGAACCCAACATGGAACGCAGCTGAAGCCAACCCGCGCACCGGCGCGTCCACAAGCTACCAGCAGCTGTCGGGATCAGTTTACGACAGTCAACCACGCATCATTTCCAACTTGATCGCCGATCAGTCGTTAACCAATCCTGTTGCCGTTATTGCTGCCTTGGCCGCAGTGGGCATAACATCTGGCCCATTGTACAGCAGCATCATGACGTTGGCTGAAGCCGCACGCATGGGCATCAACGATGCCTTGGCTGCTGACAAGGCTCTGTTTACGGCAGATACGGCTTTGGCCGCTGCTGGCATGCCGACGAGTGGCGCCGCATTTGACGATGCAGAAGCCGCACGCTTAGTACGCGATACCGCGCATGTGACGCGTGACACCGCCGTATCTGCAGCGACAGCGCAACTGGCGCTTGCTGGTATCGAAATGGACGGCGACAGCATCCTCATGCCAAACGTGATGACCGATCTGGGCAGCACCGCGCCACTCAACGGCTTCATGACCTTGTTTGGTCAGTTCTTTGACCATGGCCTCGATGGGATCGGCAAGGGAGGCGCCGGTACCGTGTTTATCCCGCTTCAGCCCGATGATCCACTCTACGTTCCAGGCAGCCCAACAAACTTCATGGTCCTGACCCGCGCGACCAACCTGCCCGGCGCCGACGGCATCCTCGGCACTGCCGATGACGTCCGCGAAGCGACCAACGGCACCACCGCGTGGATTGACCTAAGCCAGAACTACGCTTCGCATGAATCACATCAGGTATTTTTGCGAGAATATAAGCTGGTTGACGGCAAGCCTGCCGCTACGGGCATGTTGCTTGCCGGCGTCAATGGCGGTCCACCAACATGGGCTGACGTTAAGCTGCAGGCCAAGGAAATGCTCGGCATCGAACTCAGCGATATGGACGTGCATAGCGTTCCACTGCTTGCAACCGACCTTTACGGCAACTTCATCCCCGGCGCGAATGGCTTTGCCCAGCTCGTAACCGGACCAACCACATTGGTTGAAGGCAATCCAGCGGCACCTGTTGCCGCCAGCAGCGCAATCTCTACCGGCGCTGTGTTCCTTGCTGACATCGCGCACGCCGCAGATCCCAAGGCCGGCCAGACCGCAGATGCCGATACCGATGTGGGCAATGCCCAGCCGGTCGACGCACGCGGCAATTCTGCGACCTATGACAATGAAATGCTCAACAAGCATTATATTGCCGGTGATGGCCGCGCGAACGAAAACATTGGCTTGACCGCGGTCCACCATGTTTTCCATTCCGAACACAATAATCGCGTCGACCAGATTAAGGCCGAACTCATTGCCAATGGCGATGTCACTCTGCTGAACGAATGGCTTTCTGTGCAAATCGACGCGATGCCAACTGACACGACCACGCTTGAATGGAACGGCGAGCGTCTGTTCCAAGCTTCGCGTTACACCACTGAGCAGGTATATCAGCACCTTGTGTTCGAAGAATTTGTTCGTACCATCCAACCGAACATTGATGCGTTCGTGTTCTCCAACACTGTCGACATTGACCCTGCAATCACGGCTGAATTTGCCCACGCGGTTTACCGCTTTGGTCACTCGCAGCTGAACGAAACAGTTGATCGCCTGTCGGCGGATGGCCAGACATCGAACGACATTGGCCTGATAGAAGCCTTCCTCAACCCCGTCGCATTTGAAGCAAGCGGTGCGACAGTGGAAGAAGCGGCCGGTGCCATTATCCGCGGCATGACCCGTCAAGTTGGCAACGAAATCGACGAATTCGTAACCGGCGCGTTGCGTAACAACCTTGTTGGTCTGCCGCTCGATCTCGCGGCGATCAACATCGCCCGTGGCCGTGATGCTGGCGTGGGATCGCTAAACCAGGTCCGTGCAGACTTCTTTGCCAAGACCGGTGATACAATGTTAGAACCTTACAGCAGCTGGTTTGACTTTGCGTTGGCCATCAAAACACCTGCATCGGTCATCAACTTCATCGCAGCTTATGGCCAGCATCAGTCGATCCTGAACGCGGTAACGGTTGAAGACAAGCGCGATGCCGCGATCAATCTCGTCATGGGTGGCCCTGGCGCTCCAGCAGACCGAATGGACTTCCTCAACAGCACAGGTGCTTGGGCTGGCGCAGAAAGCGGCCTGAACCTGGTCGATTTCTGGATCGGCGGTCTGGCTGAAAAGAAGATGGCGTTTGGTGGCCTGTTGGGTTCAACCTTCAGCTTTGTCTTTGAAGTGCAGATGGAAAACCTGCAGGCGGGTGACCGTTTCTACTACATTAGCCGTTCGCAGGGCACCAACCTGCTGAACCAGTTGGAAGGTGACTCGTGGGCCGAACTGGCCATGCGGAATACCGATCTGCATGCCGCTGATGCAACCCACTTGCCTAGCTCGATTTTCTTGACACCATCCTATATACTAGAGCTGAACCAGAGCCTGCAGGGCATGGCCGACCCAGTGCATGACAATATGATCATGCAGGCGATGAACCCGATGGTTGTCCGCAAGGATATCGATGGTGACGGCGCGGACGATTATATCCGTTACACCGGTGTCGACCATGTTGTCCTCGGTGGAACCGAAGTCAACGACACGCTGCTCGGTGGCGAAGGCGACGACACGCTTTGGGGTGATGCTGGCGATGACCGTATCGACGGTGGCCAGGGCATCGACCACGCATTTGGTGGTGCCGGCGACGACGTCATCACCGACGGCGGCACACCAATGGGTGCTGCTGACGTGATCCATGGCGATGACGGCAACGACGTGATCAGCAGCGGCGACGGCCTCGACCTCCTGTTCGGTGGTCGTGGCACCGACTTCATCTTTGGTGGTCGTGACGGCAAGTCGGTTACCGCCGGTGAAGGCAATGACTTTGCCCAAGGCGGTGCTGGTGCCAGCGTGATCATGGGCAACGAAGGTGATGACTGGCTCGAAGGCGGCAACGGCTTTGACGGCATGGCCGGCGATAACTCGGAACTGTTCTTTAACAGCCGGATCATTGGTCATGACGTGCTGAATGGTCGTGCCAACGACACCGACTATGACGGTGAATCGGGTGACGATATCATGTTCCAGGGCGTCGGTATTCAGCGCAACGCCGGCATGGCCGGGTTCGACTGGGCGATCAATAAGAACAACCCAGTCGCCGCGGATTCGCACATGGGCATTCCCATCTTTGCCAATCAGGCAGCTTTCACGCTGCGCGACCGTTTCGACCTGGTCGAAGGTCTGTCGGGCTGGAAAATGGACGATACGCTGACTGGACGTAACAAGTTGGCGGGTGCCGTTGGTGCGCCTGGTGCAGGCGCAATTGTTGACCCGAACGCTCCGTTCCTGTCGCTGTCAAGTGCCCTGACCGAGGATTCGGTAACCCGGATCGACGGTTTCAGCCCGCTGGTCAGTCATCTGGCTCGTCAGACTTTGAGCACATCGGCCGGTGAGACCATTACCGTCTTGGTGCGCGATGCAGCTGATGTTGTATTCAACGGCAATGTAGCTACCAACATCACCGATGGTGCACATGACATCATCCTTGGCGGTGGCGGTAACGACGTCATCGAAGGCGATGGCGGCAACGACATCCTAGATGGTGACCGTTGGTTGAACGTGCGCATCGCAGTTGCCGATGAAAATGGCGACCCGATGGGCTCGGCCGAGGATATGAACAGCCAGGTCGTCGACCTTCAGGGCAAAGTGATGTTCGGTGGCCGGATAATTAGCCAGTTGATGATCGATCGTGCATTGAACCCCGGTCAGCTCTCGATTGTTCGCGAGATCCTTGACGGCAGCAAGGCTGGTGACCAGGACGTTGCGGTCTATCGCGATGTCATGACCAACTACAGCTTTGTACGCAACGCCGATGGTTCGACCACAGTGACGCATAATGCCGTGCTGCTTGGGAACGAAACCGACGGTGAAGACCGTCTGTTCAACATGGAGAAGATGCGCTTCTCCGATGGCAACGGTGGCACCGTGACTTATGACATCAACGCCGTGGTTCCTGTTCCTGCAACGGGTGCGCCAACCATCAGCGACACGACGCCAATCGAAGGTCAGGTTCTGACCGTTGATTTGACGACGATCATTGATCCAAACGGCGTCATCAACCCGACAATCCAGTGGCAGTCCTCTACCGATGGCATCACCTGGGTTGATATCGCAGGGGCAACAGAAGCAAGCTTCACCGCGACACAGGCCCAAGTCGGCTCCATGGTTCGTGTTGAAGTTGCCTGGTTCGACCTCACCGGAACGCCGGAACTTTTGCTCTCGGCCGCTACAACAGCAGTCGCAGATCTTCCGGAAGCAGCAACGGGTGCGCCAATCATCAGCGACACTACGCCAGCAGCAGGTCAAACGCTCACCATTGATACGGCAACGATTGCTGACGCCAACGGCGTTGGACCATTGTCGCACCAGTGGCAGATTTCGACCAATAATGGCACGACCTGGACCAACATCGCACAGGCAACTGGCACCAGCTACACGCCCACTACAGCGCAGATTGGTTCGTTGCTGAAGGTTGTTACAACCTTCCGCGACATCACCACGAATACATTGGAAACACTGACTTCGGCTGTTACAGCAGCCATCACTCAGGGTCCGATCGCAGCCACGGGTGCGCCAGTAATTAGCGATCTAACACCAACGGAAACGCAGGCCCTGACCCTGAACGTCAGCAGCATTGCCGACGCCAATGGCTTGGGAACCCTGTCGTATCAATGGCAGTCGTCGACCAACAATGGCACGACCTGGACCAATATCGCTGGTGCAACTGCGGCCAGCTTTACCCCGGTACAGGCACAAGTTGGTACAATCCTGCGGGTCGCAGCCAGCTTCACCGATGGTATCGGTACGGTTGAAACGCTGACTTCGTCGGTGACCGGCGTTGTTGGTGACAACTTCGTGGGCGTTCCGGTCACTGCCCGTACTTTCACGGGTACGGCAGGTGACGACATCGCCAACGGTGCTGACGCTACCAACGTTCTCGGTGGTTCGGATACGATGAGCGGTTTGGCTGGGAACGACATCCTGAACGGTCGCGCTGGTAACGACGTCATCACCGGTGGTGCCGGCAACGACACCATCAATGGCGGCGCCAACAACGACACGGCAGTCTATGCCGGAGCGAGCAGCAACTTCACGTTGAGCTCGAACGGTACGACCATCACGGTAACCGACAATACGGGTGCCGAAGGTGTCGATGCGGTCACTTTGGTTGAAACGCTTCGTTTCAATGGCGTGGACCACACTGTAGTGACGGGTACGGCTGCGGCCAACACCCAGACGGGTGGTGCGGCGGCGGAAGCCATCTTCGGGCTTGCCGGTAACGACACCATCGATGGCGCAGGCGGCAACGACCTGATTTACGCCGGCGATGGGATTGACTTGATTACCCAGGCAAGTGCTACCGGTGGCCGTGACTTTGTCGATGGCGGTGTAGGCGAAGATACCTTCACCATCACGACCGATACAACGACGGCGGAAAACTTTGTCATCTACACCCGCGCTGCAGCGCTCACCGCCCTCACCGGCCTGACGCTCAACGCCAACACTGAAATCGTTATCACACGCAACGGCACGGTAATGGCAGAACTCGACAATATTGAAGAAATCATTGTCAGCACACTGCGCGTGACTTCGCCGGGCGGCGCCAATGGCGGCACCGTATCGGGTGATCGCATCTCGGTGGTCGGTGACTTTAACCAGACGAGCCTTAACTTCAACACCATCACCATCGACGGTAATACCGGCAACGACACGGTGGACATTTCGGCGCTCTCATCTGCGCACCGTATCGTCTTCACCTCAAACGGCGGCCAGGATACCATCGTGGGTACACTTCGTCCGCAGGATATCGTGAACATGGATCCGAATGCAGTAACGCCTTCGCATCTGACTACAGCCCTGCCAATGGCCGAAGTAACGCCAGTAGTGGTAGCAATGGACGCTCCGGCCCCAGCTGCAGCACCTGCTGTCGCCATGAATGCTCCGGCACCTGTCGCACAAGTTCAGGCTCCTGCAATGGCAGCCGCGGCTCCAGTCGCAGAATTCGTGGCTCCGGTTGCAGAAGTCTTAGCCAATGTTTCGGCACCGATATTGGATCAGCAAGTTCAGGGCGGAAGCGCCTCGGATGACCTGGCCGGTGGCGAAGGCGACGACAGCGTAGCTGGTGGTTCGGGTGATGATTATCTGGCAGGCATGTTGGGTGACGACCGCCTGTCGGGTGGATCGGGCAACGACTATCTTGACGGCGGCGACGGTGACGACGCTCTGTCGGGTGGATCGGGCAACGATTACCTCGACGGCAACGCCGGTGACGATGAATTGACCGGTGGAACCGGCAATGACTACTTCGCCTTTGGTAACGGTGACACAGTGAATGACTTCGTATTGGGTACCGACCTGATCGACGTCAGCTTCATGGGTGTGACGGCAGAAAACTTTGCGGAATTGGTCTCGATCACAGCAGTTCGCGGCGGCGCTCTCGTCACCATCGGCACAGAGTCGATGATGATAGCCAACGCAAATGCTGCGGCACTGACATCGGCAAACTTCGGTCTTCAGAATGCTGGAAATGCTGCAGCGGTTGAAGCACCTGCGGCTCCAGTGGTGGAAACACCTGCTGCTCCGGTTGCTGAAGCTCCTGCGGCACCAGTAGTCGAAGCTCCTGCGGCTCCAGTAGTGGAAACACCTGCAGCTCCAGTAGTCGAAGCTCCTGCGGCTCCAGTAGTGGAAACACCTGCAGCACCAGTGTTGGAAGTTCCAACAAGCCCGACCGTAGAGGATCAGACTTCACCGATGATCGACGACACATTGCCAGTCGCCGGTTCGGATGATCTGATTAAGCCGGTTGAAGTTGAGCTCGAAGTCGAAATCGAGCGTGTCGGAACCCGCCATTCGGATGTTATGAATGGTGGATCACTTGATGACGCACTGTCCGGTGGGCGAGGAAGTGATATCCTTTCCGGAATGGCTGGCGACGATGTCCTGAACGGCGGCAAGGGTAGCGATAAGCTCTTTGGCGGCGCAGGTCAGGATACGTTGTTCGGTGGCAAGGGCATGGACTATCTCGACGGTGGTGAAGGTGCGGATGTATTGTCAGGCGGAAAGGGTAGCGATACCTTCAAGTTTGGCGATGACGACATGGTCTTGGATTTCAAATCGGGTGAAGACTTGATTGATCTAAGCAGCCTGGGTGTTACCGCTTCTAACTTTGCTGAAATGGTCACCATGAGCCGTCAAGGTTCGATGATAACGCTGAACGTAGGCGATGAATCGATGAACCTCCTCGGTTCAAAGTCCATCGATCTCGACGACTTCCTGTTTGCTGAAGAAAATGAAGCAGAGAGCTTGTTGAGCGAAGCACTGTCCATCGTGAGCCGTGAAGATATGGGCCGGATTGGTTCGGACGACCGTCCACACAGCGACGACTCTGGCCATCACGACTCTTCGAGCATGTTTGTCGACGATTACAGCGATATGCCGCTCGACCTGTTCAAGCCGGTTGAACATGATTTGATCGTTCCGATGATCTAATCAGGTACAATACGGTAAAAGGGGGAAAGGCCTGGGGCAGACATACTGTCCCAGGCCTTTTATTGTGCCCTCAAGTATCGAGAACCAAACCATAAAGTCGGCAATAATCGGTGCCTTTTCTGTCATTTATAACCGAAATGGCAGTATTAACTATCATGTTGACATTTAAATACAATGAGTTAGGCGCCCAACTTTAGACCTTGTTAATACGCCTGTCCTTACATGGCGGCATGAATTCTTTGTCAAAACCCCACCAACGCATCCGCACAGCCCATAAGCGCAACTTACGCGGTTCGGTTGGGTGCGCATGCGTACTCTGGGCGACCCTGACCGCTTCTGCGGTGCAAGCCGAAGACCTTTCGGAGGCGCTGCAACAAGCATATCTATTGAGCGAGCAGATCGCGAATGCAAAGGCCACGCATGATGCAGACCAAGCAGGGATTGTTATTTCCCGAGCCGATGGGTTGCCGACTGTAGGCACAAGCGTTGAGCTGACCGAACCAATTTATGGGTCAAGCAACAATAACAGCCGTATCAACGTCCAGGGCCAGATATCGGTTCCCCTATTTCAAGGCGGCACGGTCCGGAACGGCGTACAAGCGGCGCGATTGCGTTCAGAGGCATCGTCAATCGCGGTCTTTTCAGCCGAAATCGATGTCTTCACGGATGTTGTTTCGGCTTACGCCAACGTCATTAGGGACCAGCAAATCGTCGATCTTAGTCGTACAAATCTGGAAAGTTTGACGACAATGTTGACCGCCACCCGCGCAAGACACCGCGCGCGAGACCTGACACGCACCGATTTAGCGCAAGCAGAATCACGCGCAGCACTTGCACGCGGCGAACTGGAAACCGCAGCCGCACAACTAAGCGGATCGGTTGAGGAATTCCGGCGCCTCACGGGATTTAACCCCACAACATTATCTCCGTTGCCGCCCCTCAGCAACCTTCCCGCCAATGCAGAGATTGCGGTGACAATTGCTCGGGACGAAAACCCGCTGTTAATATCGGCCCGTTCGCGTGTTGCTTCGCAACGTTATGACGTAAAGGCAGCACGCGGCGAGGCGATGCCCCGCGTATCCGCCGTCGTCAACGGGCGTTATTCGGACAGGCAACAATCCACTGCCGCGCTCACCGACACCCGCTTTGGCGCAACAGTAGGCGTGTCAATGAACATGTCCCTGTTTCAAGGTGGACGGACATCCGCACGGGTCCGCCAGGCGTCAGCGCGTGAAACGCAAGCGCAACAGGACCTGCAAGGTCTGGAGAGAACCATCACCGCAAAAGCGCGGAGTGAATATGCAAATTGGCAAGCGGCCCGCGCTGTCGTTTTGGCAAGCGAGCAAGCCGTTGAGGGAACACGGCAGGCGCTGGATGGTGTGAAAGCCGAAAGCGATGTCGGATCTCGCACAATTTTGGACGTTTTAAACGCGGAACAGGAATTGCGGAATGCGCAGGTCCAACTTGCTAATGCCCAGCGTGACTCATATTTGGCATCCTTCTCGTTACTCGCGACCATGGGCCGCACGCAGGCACAAAATCTAGGTGTCCAAAAACAAAATGTCACTTACGAACGGCGCCCCGAACACACCCCGCAGATCGATGCCGCACCTGCGGTTTCGACCCGTCCCCTCCCCCAGAAGAAATTGGAACCGCTCCGCGATCAATCGTCTGCAAACTCCGCGATCGTGCCCCCAAAATACGCACCGGTCGTTGCATCAACGCCAATACCAGTCGGCGTCCAACCTGCCAAACCTGCACGTGAAATGGCACCTCCCCGTCCGCCTGCAGTCAAAGCAAATCCATCGTCGGCGATACCAAGCACATATTGGGTTGTGCAGCTCGCCGCCCATGAAAGCAGCAACGCCGCGCGCGCGCACTGGGGAAAGATCCAGAAAGCCGTCTATCGGGCGGTACCAGGCGCATCGCCAATGGTGGCCGCAGTCATCAATTCAGCCACGCCCGTTTATCGACTGGCTATCGGCGCGTTTGCCGAATTCACCGCCGCTGAAACCGCATGCCAAGACCTTCGCGTTCAAGACCAAAGTTGCATGGTCCGGCGCTTTGGCTCGTTGGGCACGGTTCAGTGGACAGATAAAACACCCGCATCAAATGCGGGATCGAAATGAGCGAACATATGAACACCGGCGATAACTCAATCGTAAAGCTTGATAAGATCAGACAGGTTCTGATGAAGTCAAAGAGCTCCATCATCGTAATCTTTATGCTGTCGGCCCTCATCAATATATTTGTGCTGAACGGGTCCATTTATATGATGATGGTGTACGACCGCGCTTTGCCATCACAAAACCTGCCAACGCTGTTCGGCCTTTTCGGTTTTTCAATATTTATCTACGTCGCACAAGGGTATTTTGAAGTCTTGCGCGGCCGGATGTTGTCAGACGTGGCCCTCACACTTGAGCATGAGATAAGCCCGATGGCGATCCACTCGGCTGATGAATTGGCAATAGTCGGTTCAACCGGAGACCGAGACAACAGTCCTCTTCGCGATTTGGAGCAGGTCCGTTCATTCATCGCAGGCCCCGGTCCGGCAGCACTCATGGACTTACCATGGATCATCTTCTTTTTATCGATATTGTCGCTACTCCACATATGGCTCGGTGTTGCAGCGATTGCCGGCGCCGTTGTGCTTATCGTTTTGACAGTCATATCCGAACGGATGAACAAGAAATCAATCGGCGCGATCGCCGAATTGTCGCAATCACGCGGTAGGCTGATCGACCGAAAGCGCCGATCAGCCGAGACCATCCAATCACTCGGGATGCGCTCACGTTTTGCAAATATGTTTCTGGACATCAACGGCCAGCTTTTGGGCAAGCAATCTGCCGTGAGTGATATCGCCATAGTGGTGTCCACCACAAGCAAGACAATGCGGATGTTTATCCAGTCCGCGCTGCTCACTGTCGGCGCCCTGCTCGTCATCAACGGCATGGTGTCAGCAGGTATCATTTTTGCCAGCTCGATCCTGGCCGGCCGTGCACTCGCGCCGATCGATCAGGCTATTTCGCAATGGCGAGGCTTTTCATCGGCGCGGGTCAGCTGGGCGCGTTTAAATACAACCATCACCCGATTTGGAATGCCGCCCGCGCGTACTTTGCTTCCACGGCCCAAGGGTCACCTTAATGTCGAAAACCTTACTGTTGCGCCCCCGGGCCAAGAGGTACCGACGCTGAATAATGTAAGCTTCGCGTGCGAAGGTGGATCGATTATTGGTGTCATCGGCTCAAGTGCTGCAGGCAAGTCGACACTTGCACGAGCACTCGTTGGCGTCTGGCCAAGTCTGCAAGGGGATGTACGTCTCGATGGTGCAGCCTTAACGCAATGGGACCCGGATTTGTTGGGCCAACATGTGGGCTACCTTGCCCAAGGTGTTGAATTATTGGATGGAACGGTTGCACAAAATATCGCGCGATTTGACCCCAATGCATCTTCTGAAGCAATCATGCGGGCCGGTGAACTGGCTGGCGTTCATGACCTCGTCTTGCGGTTGGCCAAAGGCTATGAAACGCAGGTTGGCGAGGACGGGCGTAACCTGTCTGCTGGCCAGCGCCAACGTATCGGACTTGCAAGGGCGCTATACAATGACCCGAGCTTCGTAGTTCTAGACGAACCGAACAGCAACCTTGACGCGGCAGGAGAGTCTGCGCTCGCGCTGGCCTTAATCAATCTGCGCCGGATTGGATCGACCGCCGTTGTCATCACGCATCGGCAGTCAGTTCTGCGATTTGCGACGCATATTCTATACCTAGCCGATGGCAAAGTCGTGGATTTCGGCACT
Organism: Sphingomonadaceae bacterium PASS1; assembly: GCA_002255985.1. GTDB lineage: Bacteria > Pseudomonadota > Alphaproteobacteria > Sphingomonadales > Sphingomonadaceae > Sphingorhabdus_B. The sequence goes on along the minus strand of NKIR01000012.1, from coordinate 65,440 downwards.
CGCGACCAGGTTCTACAGTCGATCAAAGAACGCAACAATGTGGAACCAATTGAACCGCAGACCGCGGCTTCCGCCTAATTAGTATTGAAAAGCCCTTCCACAGGGATTTTGGGAATGTGACATGTACCAACAGAATATTGAAAACCACATGATAACTGCTCCGCACCAACGCGCAGTTGGACGGGAAAAGTTGGCATATATTAGCGTGGCTGTCACTGTCGCGGTCATCATTGCGCTTTCAACAGTCGTGCAGGTTTCTGGCGCTGTGATTGCAAGCGGTAGCCTTACGGTTACCTCGCAAACCAAATCCATCTCACACCTGACAGGGGGAATCCTGTCAGAAATGAACGTGAAGGAAGGCCAGCGCGTCCGGCGTGGCGATGTTCTATTGCGGTTGGATACAAGCGTAACGGAAACGTCAGCCGAGGTGTCTTCTGAAAGCGTATCTGCCCTAGTCGCTCGTCAGGCTCGTCTTGAAGCGGAATTGTCCGGTAAAGCCCGCCCCGTTGTTACATTGGATGGACCTCAAGCAAATGATCCAGCAGCCCGGACCGCGGCATTGCGAGAACAACAATTGTTCGAAGCCCGACGCGCGGAAACCGGCGCACAGGTCGGTATGCTGGCAGCGCGACAAAGCCAGCTAAGGGCAGAAATTGTCGGGTTGCGTTCACGCATTGCCTCGCTTCGCCGACAGCAAGCGTTGCTAGCACCCGAACTTCAGGGGCTGCGGGAATTGTACAAGCAAGAGTTGGTGACGATTAACCGACTGAACGAGATTGAACGGTCAAACGTAGCGCTGCGCGGAGAGATCGCATCGCTAGAAGCAAGTATCGTTCAAGCCCAAGCCAGAATTGCGGAAACAGCACGCGAAATGAGCGTCTATCGCCAAACGCTGCGGTCGTCAGCCGGACAAGAACTAAATCAGGTTGTGACTGCCCTTGCAGAAGGAAAGCTGCGGTCGGTTGATGCCGACGATACGCTACAACGCGCAACCATAAAGGCACCACAAGATGGGTATGTTGACTCAATCGCCTTTGCGACGCCGGGCAGTGCCATTCCCGCCGGTCAAGCCATAATGAGAATCATTCCGGCGCGGGACAATTTAATCGCGGAAGCCCATATTAGCCCAAGCGACATTGATCAGGTTCGTCTCGGTCAAAAAGTGCGTCTGCGATTTTCATCGTTACAAGGATCCAATTCGCCAGAAATCAGCGGAAAAGTAACCTTTATATCGCCAGAGCGCATAGAAGATCCACGAAGCGGCATGCCATATTATCGTATACGCGTCGCTGCAGAACATGGTGAGCTTCGTGCAATTGGCTCGTCAACATTATCCAACGGGATGCCCGTCGAAGCATATATTGCGACCGACGCGAAAACGTTCATGAGCTATTTGTTTAAGCCTCTGATCGACCAAATCCAGCGTGCGTTTAGAGACTAATCAACCATAATGAGCGGCGGGATTACCAACTCTAGCCGCACATTTTGGACACCGTCTCGAGCCTCGGAACCAGCGCTGTGTCGATGGGCTTCAGATCGACCATTTTTTGAGTAAATGTTTTGCCGGCCAGACATGATTGATTTTTGTAATTCAAAAATGCCAGCGCGAAGTAACCATAAGCTTCATATGGGTCTGCTTTTAACGACTGACGGGCAAGCGCTTCAGCTTCTGACGGATCGAAACCACCCGTCTGTTTTAATACTCCCGACGAAATGAAATATGACTTTACGGCCAATCGGACAGCATCAAGCCGCGCATCGCTCAAAGGCTGATGGATACATTCGTCAATCTTTTCCGGCGTGGCAGCGTTGGCTGCTGGATTAATCGACGTTGCAGATAACAGGCACGTATATCCATCGCGCGGTTTGGAATGCGCTAGCTGGAGTTCCCGCCGCGCAATTATGCCTCCAGGGCTGGCTATCTCAGCCACAGCATTTTCAAGTTGCGCTGAGAGGCTCTGCCCATTGCTTACCACAAGCAAACTGGACCAGATTAACTTGTCATTGGGCTCTGCGACCAAGTTCACATATATTTTTAATTCAGTTGCGGTTTGACGACCTGCAGAAATGACCAGCCTGTAATCGGGCTCTGTCGGTTGTTGCGCCAATTTGTTATTACCCGCGCGTTCAAGTGGATGCACGACCCAAGATCGCGAGAGACTTAATTCAAACTCCCGATGGATTTCGACCAGCGCATCCTGTGCTGCTGAATTCAATGACGTATTTACCGGGGCAACAACAATTGACGGCATTCTGTAATTGGCCTGCGAAGTGGGGTTCTCATCACTGCCCGTGAAAGTGCGCGTTAAATTTCCGTCCACAATATAATTGGTAATTATGGTACCGAAAACACCAACAAAGACCCACAATAGCTGTTTTGAAAATGTTCTCTGCCATCCATTTGCAGGACGGAAGCGGAACATTTTGGATGACGGTACCGTATCTGGTTGTAAAGGTACTGGGTCAACATGGGTGACTGCATGTTCCGGTATGACGGGTTCCGGCCCAACCGTTGTTGATCTACGCTCGGGCGGACCATTACCCGAATTTGCAACATATCGCGGAAGGTTTCGAAATTGCACATTTGAATAGGCGATTTCAAATTTTGCCAGTCGAACGCGGTAACTGCCCTGCAGCAAGTAAAGGCACACGCCGTCCAGCGGCTCATTTCTGGCATAAAAAGTTGCTAGTAAATTTCTAAGACGTAAAACCTGAACACGCGGATAGCTATCCGCATTTGCATCAAAACTTGGGTTTCGGCCCAGGCCATCAACAGCAACAGTGTAACTTTTCAGCGTCGCCCCGTCGCCACGGATTGTCATTTTGACAAGATAGGAGAGAAGTTCGGATAACTTTGGCGACCTGCGGAACATATCGCTTTTCAGAATGAATTCCAGTTGCTGCTGCAAAGCAACTTCGAACGAACGGCCGCTTGGACTTTTGTCCAAATCGATAGCGGTTTCATCTGCTAAACTTCCATCAATATCGGCATCATTTTCCGAGTTGGCATCACGGTCGCTCATTGATCTCACCTAATTTCAAACAACCAAGTTCACTTGCCGTAGACACAATCGGTTCAGCCAGAATGTCGCTCCACTTTGTCAACTTTAGTTAACGGCAACAGCGATAGCCAGTTAGGATAGTACCGCTTTGCGAGTACATTTGGTGTTCGTGGTTTTCCGGAGCGCGGCATGTAACGGAGTTCTTGGCCAACCCGTTTCGGACAATTCACCAAGATTTCCTTAGGCGTCCAACAATCCCTATCAGACATCTTCATGGTTCATGGAGAGAAAGCCCCAGTATATTTGCACGAATTATTGGAGCCGTCCTGCCGGTAATCAGCACCGGAATGGGAGTAAACGAAAATGTTCCGGTGAGATTATGGGCACCACCCATGTCACGAATGTATGATGTACAGTCTGATATCTGCGCAGATCATCAGGGGACAACAATCCAAACAGCTACAAGGGGCGCCCGCAGCGAGACGCGAAGTTTGGATTTACGATGGAAGAAAGCGGATTCTATCTTCCTGCTTATGCCATATCTGTTGAACGATATTCGCTTACATTCTCACCAAGTATTGATAATTCAAGGCCCAAATCAGTCAGGAGCGCGGCGAAGATTTTTAAATTTCGAATTATCAAAATGACGCGCGCGTCAAACATTAAGATGCCTTAAGAATATTTCGCTAAATACACAATATATAGACGTGCCGAAAACATGGAATACCAATTGTAGTGTAACGGTTGGTTTAACGGTATAACACTGTAACGCCTGGGAATTCCATCTATCCCGATTGTATCGAAGCGGCGGCCTCGGCGTTTAACCATCCTGGTCTGTGGTTACGCTCTACCCACCCGGCGTCGGCTTCGTTCTCTGCGCCGTCATACAACGCCCCCCCGTATGGCGGTGCAGAGAACCTTTATAACCTTTCTGTGCCGAAAGTTATTATGTCTCTTTCTATTAGCTCTCAGCACCTAATCATCGCTCCTGAAGACGCACATCTGCTTCGGAACGGGCAGATCTGTGAAGTTACTGAACGCATTCAGTTGCTAAAGCTGGCCCGACTTGAAAAAGTTGGCGGCCGGATGTCGGGGCTTTGTGTCGTCCGTCATCTGTCACCAAATTTTGTGTCATTCGATACATCGCTGAATTTACGGTCTGGCGTTGACGTTGTTTTGGACATGGGCGGCATCACGCGTTTGCATGGTCAGGTCGTTGGGCGCATCAAAAATCACTACCAAATGGCACTCACCGAGAGTTGCGACCCTCGCCGGATAATCTTGGACGAAGTTGAGATAAAAGGCGCGAAGAAGAGCCGCAAAGCGCGATTTAGCATCGCCAAGCCGATCGCGGTTCAAACGAAATTTTCTGTTTTCCCTTCCAAACTCTTGAACATTTCAACGCGCGGTGCACGCTTCAGTTTGGACAGGCCATTGAACATGTTCGGCAGCGTTAAAATCAGCGCCAACGGCTGCAACGTCGTTGCCGGTGACATAACATGGAAAAGCTCAAGCGAGTGTGGAGTCAAATTTCGGCATGAGATGCTAAGAGACGAGCTGGCGCGCTGGCTCGCATAAACGATCGGCCCGGCCGGCGCTCCGTGTACGTTCGTCAAACGCCGCTGCTATGCATTGGAGGGCGGCAGCAACAATCCCGCGCGGCCGTTGTAGTTTACCCGAGCAACAACGGCGCAAGCTTTGCGCGTTGCCATGCAGCATCACCATATTGTGATGCGTGGAATATGGCGGCACGGCGGTGTAACCCTGCGTCGCAATCATGGGTGAACCCAAAGCCACCGTGGAACTGGATCGCCCGGTCTGCGGCAAAGCTGTAGGTCCCATCTGCCGCTGCTTTAGCCATCCGCACGGCGATTTCGCCCATGCCGTGATCGCTAAAACTGTTCGCGGCGCTGTACAAATGCGACCGCGCTTTTTCATAGTCGACATACGCGTCAACCGTGGGATGTTTGAGCGCCTGATACTCACCAATGATTTTACCGAATTGTTTGCGTGTTTGCAGATAGCTTACGGTGTAATCGATCACGCTTTGCGCGCCGCCGCACATTTCGGCGCTCTGCAACAGGTTGGCGGCCTGCTCGACATGCGCCAATGTGGACGTGGCGCGTGCGACGTCCAACAATCCGGCGCGGGGCAACGACAGACCATCGAGTGACACCGCAAAGCTGCGCTTGGTTTCGTCAATGATGGACTCCCGGCGCAGACGGCCAGCGACATCATGTGCGGTCAAAGCGACAAGCGCTGGTTTTCCATCCAGCATGACCGATGCGATAATGACATCCGCGCTTTCAGCCCAAAGCACAAACTGCTTTTCACCTGACAAAACGACGCTGTCGCCGTCAACCTTGGCCGTCGCGGTGATGTTCAACAAATCCCAGTCGCCATGCGCTTCGGATAGCGCGAGTGTGCCAATGCCACCTTCGGCAAGCTTCGGGAGCCATTCAGCGCGCTGTGCTTCTGTGCCGCCAGCGATGATCGCCTGCGCCGCCAGCGTTGATGCGACCAAAGGCGAAGCCATCAAATGCCGCCCCATTTGTTCCACCACCGGCACAACTTCAGCCATGGTCAGCCCGACGCCATTATGTGCTTCCGGAATGGCAATGGCAGTCCATCCCAAAGCCGCAATTTCAGCCCAGATGTCCGCGTCATAGCCAAGATCGCTTTCCATCAACTTGCGGACGCGATCGATTGGGGATTTGTCTCGGCAAAAGGTCGTCGCCACATCCAGCAACTCAATCTGCTCTTCGCTATATCCTAAGCCAGGCATCTGCATGTCATTCTCTCCTCGCGCCGTTACATCCTCTATGGCGCGAGGCGATGGACAAAATCAAGGCGATTTAACCGACCGGTTAAACAGCGCCTTATGCCTGTTCGAGAACTTTGCGGCCTGGGCGGACTTTCATTTTATGGCCCGTCTTGGTCGCGAGTGAAATGTCCTTGATGGTTTGCATGAACACCCATTCGTTGGTCGCAGCCTGCGGCGTGAGCGCTAAGTGCATGTAACCGCGGTTAGATGTGTCCACCCAACGCAATTCCTGTTTGCTCGCGTCAAGCAAGCTGCGCGCGACGTCGGACGGGGCAGTGAACGGGACTGCGCTTTCAAAGCCCGGCGAGGAGACGCTGTGGCCGCCAAATTCAACGCCGGCTGGCTTTCCGCCTTCAGGCAAGTCGAAGGCCCAACCATTGTGGCTGTCACCGGTAATCACAACCAAGTTTGCGTCGGCGCGCTGTGCTGCGGACAAAATGCGTGAACGCGCGGCGGGGTACCCGCCCCAATTGTCGAGATTGTAAGGCAAGCCTGCCTTGGTCGCAGCGATGCCCTGCCGCACATAGTTTATCGAGCGTTCAGGCGCATATTGGGGGACCCAATCCATGGCGCTTTCCGGGGTATAACTATACCCCATGTTCGTTCCGGTTCCAAGCAACGCCCATGTCGACGTGTCGCCCAACATTGACCGCGAAAGCCATGCTTCCTGTTCGGTCCCGAGCATAGTCATGGACGGATCGCGCCATGCCCCGTCGCGAAATTCTGCAAATGCCTTTGCTGGATCTCCAGCGCGCGCCAGATCACCGTGGGCATATGGCTTCGAACGCGCAATTGCACGTGTGTCCGTACGATAATAAGTCGCAAGATCGCCGATGGCATATTCTTTCCACGGCTGTTCGCCAACGGGAAGCCACTCGCGCCAGACCTGCATCGCTGCGTTGCGGCGTGCGTTCCAGTCTCCTTCGTCTACGCTATGGTTCTGCGCACCGCCTTCCCAGCTGTCATTTGCCGTTTCATGATCGTCGGTATTTACGATCATCGGGAAATTGGCGTGAAGTGCCTGCAACTGCGGATCAACGCGATAGCTAGAATAGCGCAAGCGATAATCCGCCAACGTCAGAATTTCGTCAGCGGGGAAAAGGCGCGCGGCAAATTTCGCGCCGCCATCATAACCACCGCGACCATATTCATAGATATAGTCACCCATGTGCAACACAAGGTCGATGTCCTTGCGCGCCGCGGCATGGCCATATGCGTTGAATTCGCCAAAGCCCAAGTTGGAGCATGAGAATATCGCGATGTTAAAATTGGACGTTTTGCCAACGGGTAATGTCTTCGTGCGACCAACAGGGGATATGCTGCCGTCGGGCGCAATGAAGCGGAACCAATGCCATTTGCCGGGCGCGAGATTATCGACTGTAATCTTTACGGTGTGGTCGCGCCATGGTCCCGTTACCATTTGACCGCCACCTGCTATTTTCGAAAAATCCTGGCTTTCGGAAATTTCGACGCGGACTTTGGATGGACCACCGGTCGGGCCTACATAACGTGTCCACAGCAGCACGGAATCGGGGCCAGGCTCACCACTGGCAACATTGTGCGTAAAACCCGTAAGGCCAAGCAGCGTCTGCGCCATGGCGGCTCCGCCCGGCAGCAATAAGCCACCAATGCCAAAGCCAGCAGTTGCCAACAAATTGCGGCGATTGATAAAAAGTGACATCCCGTACTCCCCCGATGATCCGATTCAATGTTGTGTGTATCGCGCTAGTCAGCTGCTGTTGCAACCTTGTGACACGCAACCGATTCATGCGTGCTGATGATATATGAAACGGTCACAGTTGCGTGCGCAGCGACCATAACTCGGGAAAGGCGCGCTTGGACACGGTGCTGTTCAAATAGCTGACACCCGCCGTCCCGCCAGTGCCTGTCTTGCCACCAATGATACGCTCGACAGTCAGGACATGCTTATGCCGCCACGTCGCCATTGCATCATCAAGGTCGACGAGCTTTTCCGCCAGCTGGTACAATTCCCAATATGTGTCAGGGTTGCGATAGACCGTGAGAAACGCGGCTTCGACCTCCGGCGAAAACACATGTGCTTGGCTCCAGTCGCGTTCCAGCAACGCGTGCGGTATGTCGAACCCCGCACGTGCCAACGCGGCAATGGCATCATCCCAAATACTTGGGTTCATAAGTGCATCCGTCATTGCAGCATGCGCATCTGGCCTGTCTTCCTGATATTTCAGAAATGCCGACGCTTTGAGACCAAGTAAATATTCCACTGTGCGAAACTGGTCCGATTGAAAGCCTGAACTTGGGCCAAGGACATGGCGAAATCTTGTATATTCGGACGGCGTCATCGTCGACAACACGTCCCAGCTAAGCGTCATCACCGCCTGAATGCGGCTTACGCGCGCTAACGCCTTATAGGCAGGCACCAGTGCATCGTTCTGGATTTGCGAGCGCGCAAGTTGAAGCTCGCGTATGATCTGCTTCAGCCAAAGTTCTTTGGTTTGATGAATGATGATGAAAAGCATCTCATCATCCAGATCGGACTGCGGATCCTGACAATCGAGAAGCTTGTCGAGCGCGAGGTACCGAGCATAGGTCATCGGAGTATCAGTTTCGGATGTATCGGACATGACGCGACCTTACCGTTTCAAATGAAACTATCCAGCCACTTTTCGGCGAGCGCCTCTGCTTCAGCAACGCTGAACGGCGCGTTGCCCAAACTGAGTTCCAACCATAAGCCATCGACCAACGCTGTCAGCGCCACAGCCGCCAGTCGCGGATCCGTCGGCGCGTTGGGACAGGCGGCTATCAGCCGTTCAATGTCTTGGCGGTTGTCGGCGTAAAGCTCGTCATGAATTTGTCCGATTATGGGCGACGTTCGCGACAGACTCCAAAAGGCGAGCCATGTGGCGAGCAAAGCAGCGTCGGCAATGGGTTCACGAAAACTGGCGGTGATAAACCCCAGCAATCGGCCACGCGGATCTGATTCGGGAACCATGACAACGGCCGCGTGCATCGCAGCGGAAACGCGCGCCCCCGTCGCCCGATATGTTTCCGCCACCAGTGCATCAATTCCGTCAAAATAATGCCGCAGCAATCCTGGCGATACGCCAGCTTCCAAGCAAATCGCACGCACCGATGCGCCCTGCGCACCATGCGTCCCAAGACAGCGCGCACAGGCGGCGATTAACGCGTCCCGGCGGGTATCGGCGCTTTCGCGCGTGAAGGCTTGTCGCACAGTCATCTAATTGTTATACACTCGTATAACAGGGGAGGCAAGATGTCCGAATCAGACCTACACATAGAGCGTGACAATCTGGACGGCTGGAGCCTTCCAGCATGGACCTATGATGATCCTGAATTTGCAGCACTTGAGGTAGATCGGATTTTCCGTCCCTCATGGCAAGTCGTCTGCCATGTCAGCGATGTCGCAAACAGTGGCGACTGGCATAGCCTCGATTATATTGGCGAAAGCGTCATCGTCGTGCGCGGTGCGGATCAGGTGTTGCGTGCATTTACCAATGTCTGCCGCCACCGGGGCAGCCGCCTCGTCGATGGATCCGGCGGATGCGCCAAGAAACTTGTGTGCCCTTATCATGCCTGGACCTATGACCTTGATGGCCGATTGACAGGCGTTCCGGACAGCGCGTCCTATCCCACTTTGGACAAGGACAAAGCGGGTCTTGTCGCGGTCGACATGGAAATCTGGCGCGGTTTTGTTTTTGTCCGGCTTGAAAGCGGCGGCCCGTCGGTCGCCGACATGATGGCGCCCTATGAAGACCAAGTCGCGCCCTATCGTTTTGAGGAACTCAGGGCACTTGGCCGCGTGACGATGCGACCGCGCGATGTGAACTGGAAAAATGTCGGCGACAATTATTCCGACGGCCTTCACATTCCGGTGGCGCATCCCGGCCTCACGCGGCTGTTCGGCAAAAGCTACGGCATTGAGGCGGAGCCACATGTTGACCGCATGTGGGGCGACCTTGTTGATCGGCCATCGGCCAACTGGTCAGAGCGCGGGTATCAGAACCTGTTGCCACCAGTGCCGCACCTACCCGCCGCCAACCAGAAACGTTGGCTGTACTTCAAACTGTGGCCATCGGTCGCGTTCGACATTTATCCCGACCAAGTCGATTTCATGCAATGGCTGCCAACCGGCCCGACCAGCTGTGTGATCCGTGAGATAAGCTATGTCTTACCTGATGACCGCCGCGAAATGCGCGCTGCACGATATCTCAATTGGCGGATTAACCGCCAAGTAAATGCCGAGGATACCGTCCTCATCACCCGCGTGCAGCAAGGCATGGCAAGCCAAAGCTTTTCCATGGGGCCCCTGTCCGACACGGAAGTTTGCCTCAAAAGCTTCTGTCGTCAAATTCGCAACATCATTCCCGAGGCGCGCCTCGAACAACGCCCTGCGCAGGGCTGGAGCAAAAAATGACACAAAAATACGACGCACTCATCATTGGCGCTGGCCACAACGGCCTTGTCTGCGCCTTTTATCTGGCGCGCGCTGGTCTGAAGGTTCGTATCGTCGAACGCCGCGATGTTGTAGGCGGTGCAGCGGTTACAGAAGAATTCCATCCCGGCTTCCGCAACTCGGTCGCAAGCTACACCGTCAGCCTGCTTCAGCCCAAGGTCATTTCGGATATGAAACTGGCCGACCATGGCTACCGTGTCATTGAACGCCCGATATCGAACTTCCTGCCACAAGAAGATGGCGGCTATTTGAAACTGGGTGGCGGGCTTGAACGTACACAGGCGGAATTTGCGCGTTTTTCAAAACATGACGCCGCAGTGCTTCCAGAATATTATGATATGTTGGAAGGCGTTGCCGACGTCCTGCGCGATCTTGCGCTGAAATCGCCGCCCAATGTCGGTGACGGGCTGAAGACATTCATCGACGCCGCCGTGCAGGGACGCGGGCTGATGAAGCTAAACCTGTCGCAGCAACGTGACGTGCTTGAACTGTTCACAAAATCGGCGCGCAGCTTCCTCGACAGCTGGTTCGAAAGCGAAGCCGTCAAGGCGGCGTTCGGTTTCGACGCGGTCGTCGGCAATTATGCCAGCCCGGATACGCCCGGCAGCGCCTATGTTTTGCTGCACCACGTCTTTGGTGAAGTGAACGGCAACAAGGGCGCATGGGGACATAGCGTTGGCGGCATGGGCGCGATCACGCAAATCATGGCGAAGGTCTGCGTCGCACTCGGCGTAGAAATCAGCCTTGAAGCGCCGGTGTCACGCGTATTGGTGGACGGCGAAAAAGTTGCTGGCGTCCGGTTGGAAAGTGGCGAGGAAATCGTCGCCGACCGCGTGATCTCCAACGTTGGGCCCAAGCTGTTGTATGAACGCATGTTCGACGACGCCGACTTGAAACCTGAATTCAAACGCCGCGTAAAAGGCTTCAAAGCGGGCAGCGGCACGTTCCGTATGAACGTCGCGCTTTCCGAACTTCCCAAGTTTACCTGCCTTCCCGAACCTGGCGAACACCATCAATCCGGTATCATCATTGCGCCAACGCTTGATTATATGGACCGCGCATTTCTCGACGCAAAGCGCGATGGTTGGTCGCAAAAACCGATTGTCGAGATGCTCATCCCATCAATTATAGACGACAGCCTCGCGCCTGCAGGGCAGCATGTCGCCAGCCTGTTCTGCCAGCAATTTGCGCCTGAACTTCCGGATAATGCAGATGGTTCCAAGCGCGATTGGGATGCCGAAGAGGGCAAGGCGGCCGATGTCATCATCGACACCGTAGAGGCCTATGCACCGGGTTTCCGCGCATCGGTACTTGGTCGGCAAATACTGAGCCCCAAAGGTCTCGAACGCAAATTCGGGCTTGTGGGCGGCGACATCATGCACGGAAATATGAGCCTAGACCAATTGTGGTCAGCACGTCCTATCTTGGGCCATGGCGCGTATCGCGGACCGTTGAAGGGCCTGTATATGTGCGGTGCGGGTAGCCACCCCGGCGGCGGCGTTACCGGCGCTCCTGGCCATAACTGCGCAGCTGAAGTGCTCGCCGACAGAGGCATCCTGAAACGGATCTTCGGCTAAGGCATAATGAAAAAGCCGGATCTATACAGATCCGGCTTCTCCCCCCTGTCGCTTTTGGCAACAAACTTTATGTCCTTAATTTAACGACAAATTTCAACTTTCTTCCCTACAAATTTTTGCAGAGAAGAAAAGCGAACAATTGTCAAAAATCGCGTGTGAACTTCACGCCGATCAGCCGTGGCTTGATAAGCACGTCGTAAAACGCGCCGCCAGTTGGGGTTGCAGGCGTCACGCCCGTGCCGCAGACAGTTTCAAGGCACTGGACGCCCGTGTTTACGACACCGCGTGTGTCGAACAGGTTCGTAGCAAATGCCTCGATTGACCATAGGTCGTTCTTCACACCAACGGAGAAGTCAGCCGTCGTGTAGGCACCCAAATTGCCCTTGATTGAATTCTGCGCAGGCCGCAAATCGCTCTTGCGACTTCCAATGTGGTTGACGGCAAATTGAACATGGCCATTCCAGTCAGCGACCGGGAACTCATAACGCGCGATGGCGTTGCCCTTCAATTTGGCTGTCACAGGTAGACGCGATCCAGCGGACGCGAGCAATGAATTGCCCGGTGTCGAACAATCAAATGTCGCGTTGGCAATGGCGCAGAAGTCACGGCGAATTTGCGCGTCGTTGTAACTGAAGCCAGCGTTCAGGCTGAACCCGCCATCGCGGAAGCCTGCATCCATTTCAACGCCGCGAATACGGGCAACGCCGGCATTGCGGATTTCCGTCAGGCCGTTTGCGCCAAGGAATGACAGCTGAATGTTATTCCAGTCTTCCTGGAACACTGCACCGTTCCAGCGGAACGCACCGAATGTAGTTTTCCAACCCAATTCATAATTGTCCAACTTGTCCGAGCCATAAGGTGGCAGGGTACCGCGACGGTTGATACCACCTGGACGGAAACCACGCGACCATGTTGCATATAGCAGCACATCGTCATTGACCTTGTACGTAGCGTTCAGCTTGTGAATGAAGCCAGTGTCCGAAGTCGACTTGTCAACATTGGTACAAGGGCTGCCATCGACGAGGACCGGCACGGGTGTGCCGCGCGGATTGGCACGGCGTGTTGTGCCGTCGGTGTTGAGGCAAGCCGCTTCACCGGTTCGGCTTGAATAGCCACCCGAAAATCCAAAGAAGCCCTGAAGCGAGTTATCGAACTTATAATAACGCAGACCGCCGGTGAGCGAGAGCTTCTCCGTGAGGTCATAGGTCAATTCGCCAAATGCCGCATAATCGCGGTCGACACGTTTCTGCTTGGTCAACCAGATATTGCTGTCGGTTCCGGTAACGGTGATGGAGTCGGCAATATTATTGATGATATAGTTTTGGTCAATAATGTGCGACTGCCGCTGTGCAAACAGACCACCAATGAACCGCACAGGTGCGTCCGCAGGGCTGGCAATCCGCAATTCGCCAAAGCTTTTCTTATACCGGTCAACGCCCTCGATATACTGGTTCGGGTTCACGAGGTTCCCGGCATTGTCATAGAAATAATTGCCGTATCCAGAGAGCGCGTCATAGAAATAGGCATAATCGGAATAGTCCGATTGCGTTTCTGTTTTACGACGCAAATGTCCGCCTGTCGCGGTCACATCCCAATTGCCGATCTTGCCTTCAACGGTCAGGGCTGCCTGAATCCATTTATCGCGGCTGCCTTCCGGGTTGTACTGCACCGTTTGCAATTCACGGGTTGTTTGGCCGGAGCGTTCCTGTGAATAGCTGCCTTCGGTGTTCTGGACCTGACCCATCAGCGTTGGCTTGATCGTCCAATTGTCGTCCAGCTCAATGCCCAGCGCCAAACGTGCGCCATATGTTTCAGCGTCGTTAAAGTTCTTTTCAACCAACGCGGCATTGCTTTGACGAATGCGCGAGCTCGCATAGGTGCGGGCACCCTGAATATTGTCGATATAGCCGCCATCATCACGATACCAGCCGACCAAACGCGCTGCTGCGCCTTCGGCGATCGGCACGTTCACGAAGCCTTCGTAAATCGAACCAAAATCGCCATGCGCAATATTGTTGAGTTCAACGCCTGCGCTGCCGTAAAGTCCGGAAGGATCGGGCGCATTGGTCACCAGCTTCAACGTACCGGCCATTGAGCTTGCGCCGTACAATGTGCCTTGTGGACCCGCCAGTGCTTCAACGCGCGCGAGGTCATATGCGTGCAAATCAAGCGCGCCCTGAATGGTCGTGATCGGCATTTCGTCGAGATATGTGCCGACGGTAGGCAGCGATGCCGAGTGGTTTGCGTTTTCACCCGACGCTACGCCGCGGAAATACACCTGCGCAAAACCTGGTCCGCCTTGCTGAATGGTGACCGAAGGCAAAAACTTTACGACATCTTGCAATTCGCTGACCTGAAGTTGGTCGAGCTTTTCATTGCCAATGGCGTTGATGGCAATCGGCACATCCTGCAGATTCTGTTCACGCTTTTGCGCAGTCACGACGATGACATTGCTGTCCTCATCAGCTGCCTGCTGCGCCATAGCCGGCGCTGCGAAGGCTGTTGATGTCAACAGCAAGACTAAAGCTGAACGGACGTTGGACTTCTGACTTTGTAGGCGCATGCAGCGACCCTCCCTTGTTACTCTGAATTAAATAGGCTCCCAATTGCGTGCCCACGCAATGTCTTTTCGCGCTACCAGCCGTTTGCATACAATTTTAGATCATTGTGTTGCAACCCGGCAACTATGCTGCGGCAGGATAAATTTCCCACAAATCGCCAAGTACACGCTTTAACGGCCCAAGATGCGCCTCGTAAGGTTTCCATTGGTCAACGCCGTCGCGGTTGATGGGGCGGCGGACCTGTTCGCTCGACGCAGTGCGCACGGCGCGCTTGTTTTCATGGAAGTTCAGGCACGCATCTTCAAACGGCAGCCCAAGATATTCCAAAAGTTTACGGATTTCTTGCTCCGGGTCTTCCAACAATTGTTCGTGAATGGCACGGTAGGCATAGCCAGGCGCTACCGCATCAAAATGCGCCATCGCTCGAACATAATCCGCATAATATTGGCCCATATGCGCAAGGTCATAACTGAACGCCTGCCCCTTGGCGAAATGCTGACGATAATTGGAGAAGCAACAATCGAGCGGGTGCCGCCGCGCATCAATGATTTTGGCGTTGGGCAGAATCAAACGGATGAACGCCAGATAATTCCAGTTGTTGGGCAGCTTATCGATGAAAAATGGCTTGTCGGTTTTGCGTTGGATGCGCGTGCGCTCAATGAACTCAGCGCCAAGCCTTTCGGCATCATCGGCGGATAGTGCAACGGTCGCACCAATCCAGTCCGACCCGCGCCCTTCTCGCAGCGCCATGGCTGGAATGTCGGGTAATTCCATCGTCCCTTCAACCATGGAATGGCTCGCAAGGATTTGCTCGATCAGCGTCGAACCCGCACGCGGCATGCCAATGATGAAGATAGGGTCTGCCGCCTTATGCCCCTGCCCCGCGCGCGCTTCCCAAAATGGCGCGGTGAACTGGGCAAGGATCTGGTCGACCTGCTTACTTACGCCTTGCGGATCATAATTTAGCTCCGCACTGCGCAGCGCATTGCCCTTGGCATAATGTGCAAAGGCGGCTGCGTGATCCGCGCGCTCTTCGCTTGCCTTACCCAGTGCAAAATGCAGATGAAACGCATCCTCCGCCACCAATCCGGCTGACGTCAGCGCAATTTGCATGGCCGCAACATCTTCGTCCGAAAACTGGTAGGTTTTTAGATTGGCAAGGCTCCACCAAACTTCGCCCAGCGTTGGTTCAACCGATATGGCGTGACGATATGCCGCAACGCTTTCGTCCTGATTGCCGACGGTTTTGAGCATATGGCCATAGCTCATCCACAATTTGGCATGATCGGGGAAACGCGCAGTCAGTTTCTGATACAGCGCGATAGCTTCTGCATATCCCCCAATCCGCCCCAGTGCCGCAGCCTTCAAATTTTGCTGGACCGGATTGTCGCCTTCTTCAGCGAGCACGGCATTCAGATGCTCAAGTGCCTCGGGAAAACGGTTTTGTTTGTACAGCACCGTTGCAAGATTGGCACGCGCAGCGCGGAAATCAGGCGCCAACTCAAGCGCGCGGCGAAGCAATGCCTCGCTATCTTTCAACCGGCCCACACGCGCGGCCAATTGCGCCATCATGCGAATGGCGGCAACATCGGTGGGCGCATCACGCAAATGACCCCGCAACAGCGGCTCTGCATCGTCCAACCTGTTTTCGGAAAGTGCCGCAGCCGCCGCCATAAGATTGGGATTGCGCAAAGCAGCTTCGATGGCAGGGCGTGCAGATGGTCGGTTCATTGCGGATGGTCTATGCGACGAAGCGAAACTTTTGAAGCGGCTAATTCATCTGGCGTATCAATGTCGCGTAATGTGCCCGCAGGTGCGGTCAGTTTTTCCGCACGGGCAAGGATATCCCGCGCGCCAGCATCACCCGCTGTTGCTAGCAATTCTGACCAATGCGCGCGTGGAAATAAAGCTGGCGGCATGGGCTGGTGTCCGTCAAACGATGCGACGACATTTTCGGTGCAAGCCGCAATCAGCGCCTCGAGGTGGGCAGCCTGCACAAACGGCATATCAGCCAGCGCGATAAGCAACGCCTGCGCATCGGTGCGCAAGGCGGCCTCAACCGCGAGATGAAGCGAGCCGGATAGCCCGATGCCGGGGTTCGGGTTATCGACAATATCAAATCCCAAACGCTTGTAATGTGCTGCGATGCGCACTTGGGGCTGACACACCGCGAAATGCGCTGCTGCCGCAACGCTAACCAGCTCATGCGCTCCACGCGCACCCAGTGGTGCTCCTTCAAAATCCGCCATCAACTTATCAGCACCAAAACGCCGCGCATTGCCAGCCGCCAGCAGGACAATTGCGACGTCCTTCGCTTGCATCAACGCAGCCCTTGGTTGAACGCGCGGATCATGCCGCCCGCGATAGACAGCGCGATTTCGGGCGCGCTGATGGCGTTAATCGCAACGCCCGCTGGCCCTTCAATGCGCGCGCATTGTTCTGCGCTAACACCCATCGCCGAGAGCCGCGCAAGGCGTGCCTGATGCGACCGGACAGAACCGAGCGCGGCGACATAAGCCGCAGGGCTCGCCAGCGCCGCCGCCAGCGCAGGGTCGTCGATTTTGGGATCATGGCTAAGCGTCACAATCGCGCTTCGGCTATCGGGGGCAAAGGCCTTAACCGCGTCGTCGGGCCAGCGGTCATCCAACCGGATGCCGGGAAAGCGTTCCGCAGTTAAAAACCGCCCCCGCGGGTCGCACAAAGTAACATCCACCCCCTGCGATACCGCAATGGCGGCAAGGGCCGATGCAATTTCGACCGCGCCCACAATCAGCAAACGGCGCGGCGGATGGTAGATATTGACGAAGCCAGCACCCGTATCATCGTCCAGCAAGGCACTTCGGCCCGATTCCAAATCCGTCGCAACCGACAGCGCCGCACCGGCAGAGCGCGCCTTGATGATATCACCAAACAGATGCGCCGGAAAACCATCGGCGGAAACAGGCTGGACCAGCACCTGAATGTCCCCGCCACAGGGCAGGCCAACGTCCCACGCCGCATCGTCGGCAACGCCATATCGGCGGAGCACCGGCGGCGCGCCTGCCAAAACCATATGCGCGCGTTCAAGAACATCGCCCTCGACACAACCGCCCGAAACCGAACCCACAAAGCGCCCGTCCGCATGCACAAGCATATGGGTGCCGACGGGGCATGGCGCGGATTTCCAGGTTTCGACCACTGTCGCAATCGCCATAGGCGCGCCTGCCCAGTCGATTGCGGCGGCAAGGATACGGTCGTGGTTGGCGCTGCCCATAGTCATGGCAATGCGCTAGCAAAGAGGGTGAAGCGTTGCTATATGAAACGCAGTTTTGGGCGGGAGCTTATTTTCATGGCAATTCAGACGTCAATCAATGGCAAGCCAGTCGCGCTTGCGGCGGAGCCAGACACGCCGTTGCTATGGGTTATCCGCGAAGAGCTTGGCCTAACCGGTACGAAATTCGGATGTGGCATTGCGGCGTGCGGAGCTTGCACCGTCCATGTTGATGGCGAACCCACCCGCTCGTGCAGCCTTCCCGTGAGCGAAGTCGCGGGCAAATCTATTACCACCATCGAAGGCCTGAAATCTGCGGACGGCAGGCTCCACGCGGTGCAGCAAGCGTGGATTTCTGCGCAGGTTCCGCAATGTGGCTATTGCCAGTCCGGGCAGATTATGGCCGCTGTGGCGCTTATCGAAAAAACGGGCAGCCCAAGCGATGCACAAATTGACGAGGCGATGACCAACATCTGCCGCTGCGGCACCTATCCGCGCATTCGCAAGGCGATACATGCCGCAACCGGGCAAGCGGCGAAAGCGGCGAAACCTGCAGAAGGAGGCGCATAATGGCTGACACCCCCGCAACTGAAGTGCAGCCAGCCGCGCCAGCAAAGCGCAAGGGCGTCAAGCGCCGTGCCTTCCTCATTGGTGGTGTCGCGGTCGTCGGTGCCGGTCTGTTCGGTATCTCCATTGCTGATCGCAATGCCGCCAAATCTGCCAAGGCGCTTCTTGAAAGCGACGGCGGTCACATCTTTGCCACCTGGCTGAAAATTGGTGAGGATGACAGCATCACCATTTATTCGCCGCACACCGACATTGGTCAGGGATCGAACACTGGCCTTGCCCAAATGCTGGCCGAAGAACTGGATGCTGCGTGGGATCAGGTGCGTGTTGTTTCCGCACCCGCAGAACCGGCGTTCGCCAATGTGGGGCTGGGGCGTGCTTTCCTTGCCGATATGACGAGGCAACCCGCGATCATTAATGGCATTCCGCAATCATTTCTGTCCTTCATCGCGCGGCAAATGAACCTTCAGATGACCGGCGGCTCAACCGCTTTGCGCTTCACGGGCCGGGTGACCTTTCAAAATGTCGGCGCGGCGACGCGGCTGGCATTGGTTGAAACCGCTGCCAAGCGGCTGGCCGTTCCGGTCGCTGAACTGACAACACAGGACAGTCATGTCATCCATGCCAAATCCGGACGGTCGTTGCGCTATGGCGAACTGGCGGCGGAAGCGGCGACCTTGTCGCTCGACAATGCGCCGAAGCTGAAGGATCCATCGCAATATCGCATCATGCGCCAATCGATGCAGCGGCTCGACATTCCAGCGAAGGTCGATGGCAGCGCCCAATATGGCATCGACTTTTCGGTCCCTGATATGCGCGTCGCAACGATCATGGCAGCGCCTGTGCGCGGCGGCAAATTGACTTCTGTCGACACCGCGCCTGCGTTGGCGGTCAAAGGCGTCGAGAAAGTCATTAAGCTCGATGATGCGGTTGCTGTCGTGGCGAAAGGCTATTGGCCCGCCATTTCCGGCTTGCGCGCGCTCACCCCTCAGTTTTCAGACGGCGGCAATGGCGGCATTTCGACCGCGTCCATTTTCAAAGCGCAGGGCGACCTGATGGCCAAGGGTGATGCCGATGGCGAGGCCAGCGACGGTGATGTGCAGGCGGGACTTGGCGCACAACCGATTGAAGCGAATTATCAGGTACCATTTTTGCACCACGCGATGATGGAGCCCTTTGCCCTGACCGCCCATTTTAAGGATGGGAAGCTCAACATTTGGGGCGGCATGCAGGACCCACTTGCGACCAAGATGATGGCCGTGGACGTTTCCGGTCTCGACGCGGATGATGTGAACTTCCACCCGATGATTATCGGTGGCAGCTTTGGCCGCCGTTTGCCGATGTATATGGAAATCGTCGGTCAGGTCACAAAGCTTGCGATGCAATTGCCTTATCCGGTGAAGCTTATCTGGAGCCGCGAGGAAGAGGTCGCCCAAGGCGCATATCGCCCGCAAAGCTCCGCCGCGCTGAAGGCATCGTTGACCAAAGAAAAACGCTTAGCGGCATATCGCAACGACTATGCCCAACCCGAAAGCGCCGAGAGCGAAACGGTATTTCCCTATGCCCTGCCCGCGGTGTCGCGCCGGCATTTTGCGCATGTTTCGAACCAGCAAACCGGTGCTTGGCGTTCCGTCAACTCGACGCAGCAGGGCTTTTACAATGAAAGCTTCATGGACGAGCTTGCCCATGCAGCGGGCGAAGACCCGGTCGTATTTCGCCGCAACCATTTGAAAGCGGGATCGCGGCATGTGCGCGTCTTGGACGAGGTGGCCGCACGCAGCGGTTGGGGCTCCCCCCTTCCCGCCGGAACGGGTCGCGGTGTTGCACTGGTCGAAAGTTTCAGAACCATCGTCGCGCATGTGATCGAAGCGTCGATCGGTGAAGACGGCATGCCCAAAGTGCATAAGGTGACAACGGTCGTGGACGCCGGAAGCATTGTTAATCCGGACGCCGCCATGGCGCAGATTGAAGGCGGCACGATCATGGGGCTTTCGTCCGCAATTGGCGAGGCGATTACGCTTGAAAATGGCGCGGTTCAACAAAGCAACTTGGCCGATTATCCGTTGCTAAAAATGGCAGGCGCGCCATTGGAGATCGATATACATTTCCTCAACAGCGGTGCGGACATGGGCGGTATTGGCGAACCTGGTGTTCCTCCGGCTGCCCCTGCCTTGGCCAATGCGTTATTCGCTGCCACCGGTAAGCGCGTCCGCAATCTGCCCATCCTAACCCAAGCGAAGGCCTAATTTGCCGCACGCACGTTTGTTAAAGCCAACGGACAATCTGGAAATCGCCGAGACATTGGCGCGGGCGTTCCAGAACGAGACCGGATGGAGCTATGTCATTCCAGACGCAAAGCTGCGCGCACAGCGGCTTACGGGCGTGTTCCATCTGTTCTTGCGCGACGAACATCGCAAAGGCGCGGTGTATGGAACTGACGGTATAGAAGCGGTCACGCTTTGGCGTGGTCCGGGGAATGCGCGCGATAGCATGTTGGATACCGCGCGGCTGATTGTGCCGTTCGTCCAGCAACTGCGCTTTTCGATGTTTCGCGGTCTTGAAGTCGCAGACCTCATCGAAAAGCATCTGCCGAAAGAGCCCGTCTGGTATCTACATTATGCGGGATGCGACCCTGCCTATCAGGGCAAAGGTTATGGCGGTGCAGCCATTCGCGCAGGGTTGGAGCGGGCAGATCAGGATGGATTACCCGCCTATCTGGAGACCGCAGACGAACATAATATTCCGTTATATCAAAGCTTTGGTTTTGCCATCAAGCATAGTTGGCAAGTCCCCGAAGGACCGCAATTTTGGGGTATGCAACGCCCGGGCAAGACCCGCCATTAAATAGCGCCAGCGCCCATAGCCGCTGAATCCCTTGCCCTCCTTAGAAAAGCGGCGTAACCCCCTGCGCACGCACCAGGTCTGCGCGAGAGCGTGGATAATAGGGAAGCCGGCGGAAATCCGGCGCTGTTCCCGCAACTGTAACCGGCGAGCTTTTGCTCCATATGCCACTGGGGAAACGGGTAACCGTGAAACTGGGAAGGCGGGGCAAGAGCACTGACCCGGGAGCCAGGAGACCTGCCTGATTGCGGTTTGTCCTTTGTGCTTGCGGGACACTGGCGCAATCGGGGTTTTCCTCCGCGTGACGACATTTGTTGGACGTCATGCGAAGGAGATACATCCATGACCTTGTTAAAATATACGGCTGCGGCGCTTGCGCTGCTGCCGGCGTCTGCAATGGCAGATGAATGGGACGACGTGATCGTTGTTACCGCGAGTGGTTTTGAACAGCCGCGATCCGAAACCGGACAAGCGATTGATATCGTCAACCGCGAACGGCTCGACCAATTGCAAAGCGCCACCATCGGCGATGCCCTGCAAAACGTGCCCGGCGTTACCGTTGCCACGCGCGGCGGCCTTGGCGGTCAGACCAGCGCATTTTTGCGCGGCGGCAACAGTTCACAGACGCTGGTGCTCATCGATGGCGTGCGGATCAACGACCTCACCAGCCCCAATGGTGCGTTTGACTTTGGCACGCTGATGACGGGCAATATCGGTCAGGTCGAAGTCCTGCGCGGGCCAAATTCGATCATCTGGGGCAGCCAAGCGATTGGCGGTGTGGTCAATATCCAGTCGCTTGCACCGGCCGATGGTTTCGAAGGACGCTTCGGCGCGGAATATGGTGCCGCCGATACCAAAGGGATGAACGCAAACATCGCCGGAACCAGTGGCTTGTTCGAAGGCAGCTTTGGCGGGTCATATGTCGATGCCCAAGGGATTTCGGCACTGGCGGGCGGCACTGAACGCGATGGCTTTGAAAATGTCGCGGGCAATGGCCGGTTGAAGTTGCACATCAGCGATGCCTTCAATCTCGATTTCCGCGGCTATTATAACCACGCGACGGTGGCATATGATTCCGCCTTTGGGATTGGCGCCAATGCCCTGCCCGTCACCCGCAACCGGCAGTTTGTTGGCTATGTCGGGGCGAATGTCGTTGCGCTCGATG
This sequence comes from Sphingomonadaceae bacterium PASS1, assembly GCA_002255985.1. Classification (GTDB taxonomy): domain Bacteria; phylum Pseudomonadota; class Alphaproteobacteria; order Sphingomonadales; family Sphingomonadaceae; genus Sphingorhabdus_B. The sequence goes on along the minus strand of NKIR01000012.1, from coordinate 43,200 downwards.
GTCGCATGCAAAACCGCATTGCGTACACACGAACCGATATCAGGCGGCTTGGCACGGACCCAGTGCTGTTCAGCTTCAACAACTTCATTGTCCGTGGCAGCATCGACCGCGCGGAATATCACACGGCGTTTGAAGTCAACACCGCCCTGACCCTGTCCGCTGGTTTGGAATATGAACGGACATTTGCCAGCACATCTTTTGAGGGCGCTGCAGCCGATATCGCACGCAACCATGTCGCCAGCGGCTTTGGCCAGATTATCGTTCACCCATTGGCCGGGCTGACAGTGACGGGCGGGGTCCGGCATGACCAATATAGAGATTATGGCGGGCAAACGACATTGGGCGGCAATATTGCCTTCACCCCCAATGACGGCCGCACCATGTTGCGCGCCACCTATGGCGAAGGTTTCCGCGCGCCGACGCTGAGTGAAGGTCAGCCACCTTATGGCAATCCCGAACTAAGGCCCGAAACCGCGCGTAATTTCGACCTTGGCTTCGAACAGCAGATATTGAACGGAAAGGCGCGGTTTTTCGCGACCTATTTCAACCGGCGCAGCACCGACTTGATCGCGTTTTCCTTTGCGACTTTTCAGTCCGAAAACATCGACCGCGTGAAATCAACCGGTGTGGAAGCTGGCTTCAACCTGAACCCCACTGACCGATTGGACGTTCGGGCAAGCTACACGCTGATCGATGCGGTTAACCGGTCAGCGGGTGCCAATTTCGGCAACCGACTGGCGTTACGTCCGCAACATAGCGGCAGCCTGACGGTCGACTGGCAAACGCCGATTGGCCTGTCGGTGGGCAGCAGTGTGTTGTTGATCGGCGATAGCTTTGACGATGCGTCAAACAGCGTAGCACTTGATGGCTATGCGTTGGTTGGCTTGCGGGCATCATTGCCGATTAACGACAGGCTTGAGCTTTATGGCCGGGTCGATAACATATTCGATGTGCAGTATACTGTCGTGGCAGGATATAACAGCTTTGACCGCAATGCCGCGGTTGGCGTCAGGGCCAAATTCTGATGCGTCGCGGTTGGTGCATTTTGCCCGCATTGGCACTGGCCGGATGTGCCAACAACGCTGCAATTGTGCCCGGCGGTATCGTCTCGAATAATCCCTGCATTGACGCAGTGCTGGCCGAAATCGCGTTGCCCGGCCAAGTGACTGCGGTCAGCGAATATTCGCACGATCCCGAAAGCGTGTCGGCGCCTTTGTCATGGTCCATGCAGTATCCCGCCATTGGTGCAAGCGCAGAAGAATTGCTCTTGGCGCGCCCGAAATTGGTGCTGACGGGCAACCTTGCATCTTCGGGTGCAAATGCCGTGCTGGCGCGCGCCGGGATTAAAACAGTGGCGGTCGGTGTAGCGCCGACAATTGCAGAAGACATCACGCAAGTCCGCACGCTGGCGAAAGCCATCGGCAGGGTGGAGGCGGGTGAAAAACTGGTTACGCGTATAGAGAATGCGTTGCCAAAACCCGCCAACGCCCAGCCACCGGTTTCAGCAGTGATCTGGCAAAATGGCGGGTTCGTTGCGGGTGAAGGCACGTTGCAAGGCGAACTGTTGCAACGTCACGGATTTCGCAATGCCAGCGCCGACTATGGGCTGGCCTCATGGGGCATATTGCCGCTCGAAACCCTCATGCGTAATCCGCCGACGGTTATCTTCATGCCCACCAATGCGGAGGGCGAAGATGCCCGAGCGCTTACCGCGCGGCAAAGGCTATTGCGGCATTTGGGCGACAAAACGCGCATCGTCGATTTTCCCGACAAGCTGTTATTTTGCGGCGGTCCGACTATCGTCAAAATATCCGCGATCTTGTCCAAGACACGGGCATCTTTGGCTGCGCGCGCAAGCGGAGGTGGCCGATGACACCGCGTTTCATGACTGGCCTTTTGCTGTCGCTCACGCTGGCGGCGTTCCTGCTCTCACTGATGGCGGGCAAGGTCTGGATTTGGCCGATGTCGTGGGCAGCGGATAATGCCGACGGCTGGATTTTCCTTGAACTTCGCCTGCCCCGCGCGCTTCTCGGGCTCTGCGTTGGGGCAGTCCTTGGGCTGTCGGGCGCAGTGATGCAGGGTTATTTGCGCAATCCACTTGCCGACCCGACCGTGCTGGGGGTTTCAGCCAGCGCAGCTCTGGGCGGCGTTCTGGCGATCTTCTTGGGCATCAACCTTGTGCCTTTTGGCCTATTCGGCTGCGCCATGATTGGTGCGGGCGCCAGCATCCTTTTGCTGCTGGCAATCGGCCGCGGTGGCGGGCCAATCGGGTTCATATTGGGCGGCATGGTGTTGTCCACGCTGGCGGGTGCATTAACCGCCTTTGTCATCAGCATCGCGCCGAACCCATTTGCCGCCAGTGAAATCATCAACTGGCTGATGGGCGCGCTGACCGACCGCCTGATGGAGGATGTGTTGACCGCGCTGCCGTTCATGGCGATTGGCGTTTTGTTGTTGCTGACCACAGGCCGCGCGCTGGATGCACTGACATTGGGCGAGAATGGCGCCAAAAGCCTTGGTGTCGACCTGTTTCGGTTGCAGTGGCTGATCGTCCTTGGCGTTGGCCTTTCGGTTGGCGCGTCGGTCGCCGTGTCGGGCGTGGTCGGCTTTGTCGGGCTAATCGTGCCGCACCTCATACGCAGCTTTTATGGCGAACAGCCATCGCGCATTTTGATGCCTTCTGCCTTGGGTGGCGCGATTTTAACGCTCACGGCAGACAGCCTTGTGCGCCTCATCCCCGGCCCCGGAGAAATGCGGCTTGGCATTGCCATGGCAGTCCTTGGCGCGCCGTTCTTCCTGCTGCTGCTCTTACGCTATCGCAAGGGTCAAGCATGAACCTGAATGTCCAAAATCTTGGCTTCGCCCATGGCAGCACCGCGACGCTTGAGGGGATCAATGCCACGTTTGAAGCGGGCAGGCTGAGCGTCATCCTCGGCCCCAATGGCGCAGGCAAATCGACATTGCTGGCCTGCCTTGCGGGTCTGCAAAAGCCAAACAGCGGCGCAGCAAAGCTTGGCGACGAAGATATTACGGCAATGCCCGCACCGACGCGTGCTAAGCGCATGGGACTGCTGCCGCAAGGCGCAGAAACGCATTGGGCGATCACGTCCGAGGCGTTGGTTGCGCTTGGCCGCATACCGCACTCGCGCGGCGCAGGGGCGTCGGCCGATGACCGCAGGGCCGTTGCCGCAGCGATGCACGCAACCGCAACCGATGGCTTTGCGCACCGCCCGATTACCCAGTTGTCGGGCGGCGAGCGTGCGCGCGTTCTGCTGGCGCGCGTGCTTGCGGGTGAACCGGAATGGATATTGGCCGACGAACCCTTGGCCAACCTCGACCCCGGCTATCAACTCGACATTCTTGATCTGTTGCGGCAGCAGGCGCGCGGCGGCAAAGGTGTCATCGCGGTCCTGCATGATTTGCACCACGCAGTGCGCTTTGCGGACCATGTCGTGCTTCTGCATCAAGGTTCCGTTTTTGCGCAAGGCGCGGTTGATCATGTTATCACCGCGCAAAACCTCGCCAATGTATACGGGATTGACGCGCTGCTTTCCAAAGACGAGGAAGGGGCAACCCAATTGTTGATCAAAGGCAAGTTGCGCTCATGAAATATGCCCTCCCCATATTCGCCCTGCTTCTTTCGGGATGCGCGAGCACGGTCACACCGCCGCAAGCCGCACCCAAAAGCGCGCAAGACGCGCTGCGACCATATTATGCCGCGCTGGACGTCAAACTGCCCAAGGCACCGGCAAATCCAGCACTATCTGCGGATACGGTGATTAAACGTTTTGCATTCGGCAGTTGCGTCAACGAAAACCGCGACATGAAATTCTGGGACGTGATTGCCGCGCAAAATCCGCAGGCGTTTCTTTTGATCGGTGACAACGTCTATGGCGATACACGGCCAACAAATGGAGCCGACATCCCGACGCTGGCCGCAAGCTATAAGAAACTAAACAGCCGCGTCGAATTTGACCGTTTCCGGCGCAGCGTCCCCATGATGACCACATGGGATGACCATGATTATGGCGCCAATGACGCCGGCGGATCGTTCGCGTTCAAGGAATGGGCCGAAAAAGCCTATGAAACCTTTTGGGGTGCATCCGACGAAGTGCGCGCCCGCCCCGGTGTGTATGAAAGCCGGATTGTCGGTCCGCAGGGCAAACGGGTTCAGTTCATCATCCTCGATGCGCGCTTTTTCCGTTCCGACCTCGCCTCCATGACCTATCGCGATCCAGCACCGGCCCTTGGCTGGTACATCCCGAACATGGATCCCAAAGCGACAGTGCTGGGCAGTGCGCAATGGGAATGGTTGGCACAGGAACTGGATAAGCCCGCAGAGGTGCGCTTCATCATTTCATCGACGCAGGTGATAACCGACGCGCATAATTTCGAAAGCTGGTCCAATTTCCCTAAAGAGCGCGACCGCCTTTATGCATTATTGGGTCAAAAGCGCGTCAATAATGCGATATTCCTGACCGGCGACCGGCATTCCGGTGGCTTTTACAAGACCAATGCACCGGGCCTTTCCAAACCGCTGTGGGACTTCACATCCAGCTCGCTTAACCTTGCCTTTGGCAAAGGCGACGGCGGTGACCGCGAACCTGATCCAAGCCGGACAGGTGGTTTTTGGGGCATTGCCAACTTTGGTCAAATCGACATTGATTGGGCCGCAAAAAAGGTGGTCATGACTTTGCGCAAGGATGATGGCAGCGTGATCGAAACCCAGGTTGCTAATGCGATTGATTAGGGTCAGGACCTGATCGCTGAATAATCGACAGCAGCAACCTTTTCCATCACGGCATCGCGGATAGCGACAGCAGTAGCGAGCGGCAGGGCGATCATCTCCATCGTCCCGCCAGCAATGCCGAACCGAAGCGACGCGAGGCCCTGCCGCCGCGACAACGGGCCTTGTGCAATTTCAACGCTTTGCACCTTCACCTGAGGTGCAATCGTCATTTGTTGCCGCCACCAGCCGCGCTTGAGATACAACTGATAGTCATCCAGCCCGAAACGATATTGCCGCCAGTCCAGCCAGAAAAGCGCGCCGGGAAGAACCAATAACAACAGCAACAATGTCGTGCGGCCAATGGGGGCATCCGCGAAAATCACCAGCGCAGCCATGGCGGTCAACAGCACGGGCACGATGAACAAAAGCTGTGTCAGCCAATGTTTTGCGGCCCCGCGTTGCAACCGTTCGTCACCATCGGGCGCAGCGATTGCGGCGGCTATTGCGATGCGCCACACTTCGTCCAGTGTCGCAAAGGGTGCGGCGACATAGTTGGCCTCTTGCTTGCTATCCTGCGCGAGACTGACAAATTTCAGGCTATGCCAGCCACGGCGTTTCCGGAATGGCCCGGTTTGCACAAGTGCCGCCTGCACGCGGTGCGTGGGCATGATAACGTCCGTGAGCGTGAACAGCCCGCGCCGACGGCGGAATCCCTTTGCGGTCTGGTCGAGCCGGAAACCATGCTCGCGTAAAATCGTGCGCACCACGCCCGTCGCAAAGCCAATGGCAATCAGGCTGGTAATGGCTCCGAAGGCAAAGATCAGCTGCGCGAATAAACCAACGCCGTTGATCTGGTTAACGCTCACACCGCGCTCTTCGGCAAGCCCGATCCAATGTTTGACGTCCCAAAAATCAAACGGCAGCAAGAAATCAAATTGCTGCGCAAGACCCCCGAGCACCGCGAAAATCACGAGCGAAAAGGAATAGAGGCCGAACACGAATACCCGCTTGCCATCCATCGCAAATATCGGGTGCGTGTCTTCTTCGACATGCTCTGGCGCGTCTGCCGGAGCAGCAACCGCAACCCCAGCCTTACGCGACCGGATTGAAGCGCGCAGGCGGTTTGCTTCCTCCAATGTAACGAAACTCAGTTTCGCGTCGTCGCCATCGCCGCCGCCAGTTTCAAACTTGACCTCACCCAGCCCCATCATGCGGGCGAGCGGCTTTTGTTCGATGCTAACATCCTGAATACGCTCATAGGGGATGGAGCGCGCCGTCCGGTTCAAAATCCCTTTCTCGACCCGGATATCATGTTCGCCGACGAAATATTGAAACCGTAACCATGCCAACCAGCGAAAGAACAGACTGAATAAAAGAACAGCCGCGATGACGATGGGGATGAGAACCGGATTGTCGGCTTTGCGAACGCCGAAGATCGCGGCGACCATTGGAAGCACCAACTGCGGAAGGCCGGAGACGAAGCCCACCAGCAAGCCGCTGACATGCAACCGTTCGCCATCGATTTCGGGCGTCAGCCCGTCCACCGCATCCTCAGTTTCGTTCACAAGCTGTCCTGCCGGATCGCGGCGCGAATGGCCTCTCGCATCGCCAGCGCGTCGGCATTGGCCAGACCGGGCAACGCCACTTTGCTGTTGTGGTTGCCCGCCGTGTGCACCGTCAGCGTGGCGAGGCCGTAGCGCCGGTCAATTGGCCCTTGGTCGACATCGATATGCTGGATGCGCCCGAACGGGACGATCGTGTCACGGTAAAACATGTAACCGCGCACAATGCGCAGCCGGTCGGTGCCCATGTCATAGCCCCAATGCCGATATTTGCGCGCCGGGACGGTGAACGCGACAAAGGCATAGAAAAGCAGCATCGGCACGATGAAGCTGCCCGGAGGGGCGACGTGTGCAACCTCAAGCACGCCGGCACCGATGACAAAGGGCAGCAATCCAATCGCTGTCGCAATGCGTGTTGTGGTCACGAAAGCGGGGTCGAGCGGGGTGAGTTCCGTCGCGATATTTTCAGTCATCGCACCGATATGCGCACGCTGTGTTGCGTTGGCAAGACGGTTAACGATATTCGCTATATGGAGAGTGTGATAGGCTTAACGCGCCAGCGCAATGTTCGCTTCGTCGACCAGCTTGGCAATGATATCGACCACGGGCCGCTCGACATGGACCATGCCAACCGACTGGCCTGCCATGACCGAGCCATATTCAACATCGCCGTCAATCACGGCGCGGCGCAATGCCCCTGCCCAATATTTCTCGATCTCAAGCTGCGCCGTTTCCATGTCGATTTCGCCGCGGTCGAGCATCGCGGCAACTTCGACCTGTTTCTTGGTGAATTCCTCAGTGCCCTTGTTCTTCAACGCGCGGACAGGAATGACCGGCAAACGCGGGTCAATCTGGACGCTGGCGACCGCATCGCGGGCATTGGCGCGCAGGAACGCAGCCTTGAAATTGGGATGGGCGATGCTTTCATGCGCGCAGACGAAGCGCGTGCCCAATTGCACACCCGCCGCGCCCATTTCGAGATAGCTTGCAATCGCGCCGCCACGGGCAATGCCGCCAGCGACGAAAATGGGCATTTGCTCGCCCAGCTCAGGCAGGATTTCCTGCGCCAAGACGCTCGTCGCCACTGGGCCGATATGCCCGCCCGCCTCGCTGCCTTCAATAACCAGAGCATCAACGCCGGACCGCGCAAATTTCTTCGCGAGCGTCAGCGCAGGGGCAAAGCAGATAACCTTTGCGCCAAATGCCTTGATCGCCTCAATGCTGCCCTTGGGCGGTAATCCGCCCGCGAGTACGACGTGGCTCACGTCATATTTCGCGCAAACATCAATCAGTTCCATGATTTGCGGATGCATGGTGATCAGGTTCACACCGAATGGCTTGGACGTCAGCGCCTTGGTCGCGGCAATTTCGGTATCGAGCAATTCGGGCGTCATCGCCCCGCACGCGATCACGCCAAACCCGCCGGCGTTGGAGATCGCCGACACAAGATTCCGTTCCGAAACCCAGGACATCGCTCCGCACATAATGGCGACGTCGCAGCCAAGGAATTCCGTGCCGCGTTGCATGAGGTGTTTGAGTTTAGTCATAGCGGTCTCTTATCGGGCGCTAGTGGGCAATGAAAGCGGTTTACTCAGCATCCAACCCATAAGCGGTGTGCAGCACGCGCACGGCTAGCTCGGTCTCGTCCTCGTCGATCAAAACCGAAACCTTGATTTCGGAGGTCGAAATCGCCTGAATGTTGATTTTGCGGTCGGCCAAGGAGCTGAACATCGTCGAGGCAACGCCTGCGTGGCTTTTCATGCCGACGCCGACGACGGAAATCTTGGTCACCTTTGTATCGGGGATCAGACGGTTGTAGCCGATCGCATCGCGGCGGTTTTCCAATATGTCGGTGCAGCGCACAAGGTCGGCCTGTGGGCAGGTAAAGGTCACGTCGGTTTCGCCTTTGTCGCGGCCAACGTTTTGAATGATCATGTCGACGTTGATATTTGCATCGGCGAGCGGCGAAAAGATGTTGGCCACTGCGCCGGGACGGTCGGGCACGCGCGTAAGGGTGATTTTCGCCTCATTCTTGTCGGCGGCAATTCCGGTGATCAGTTGGCGTTCCACTTGATACTTCTCCAATTCTGCGTCGGTCACAATCATCGTGCCGGGGATACTGTCGGCGTCAGGCGCATTTTCATCAACGAACGAAGATAGCACTTGAACGCGCACGCCTTCCTTCATCGCAAGGCCAACCGAGCGGGTCTGCAAAACCTTTGACCCGACCGATGCCAGTTCAAGCATTTCTTCGTAGGTCACGGCCTTCAGCTTGCGTGCGCGCGCCACGATGCGCGGGTCAGTGGTGTAGACGCCATCCACGTCGGTGTAGATATCGCAGCGATCAGCCTTCACCGCAGCGGCCACGGCAACAGCAGAGGTATCCGAACCCCCGCGGCCCAAGGTGGTGATGCGGTTGTCGTCGGTCAGGCCCTGGAATCCGGGAATGACGGCGATGTTTCCGGCCTTCATTGACGCCAGCAATGCGTCGGTGTCAATCGAACCAATGCGCGCCTTGGCATGAGCATCATCCGTATGGATGGGCATTTGCCAGCCCAACCAGCTGCGCGCTTCGCAACCGAGCGCCTGCAACGTTATCGCGAGCAAACCGGCGGTAATCTGTTCGCCAGCCGCGACCACCACGTCATATTCGGCGGGATCGTAAAGCGCGTTCGCCTCGCGGCAGAAGTTGACGAGCCGGTCGGTATCACCCGCCATGGCGGAGACAACGACGGCAACTTCGTCACCGCGTTCGGCTTGACGCTTCACCAGTTGCGCGACACGGCGGATACGTTCGGTTCCGGCCATAGACGTGCCGCCAAATTTCATTACAATGCGGGCCATGAAAACCTTGAAAAGTCGCTATATAACAATCGACGGCCCTGATAGGGACAGGATATGACAAACGCAAGCTCAGCAACGACAATAAACGCTACGGAAGCCGCCCATTTTGGTGGATTAGCTGCCGAATGGTGGGACCCAAAGGGTTCAAGCGCCATGCTGCACAAGTTGAATCCTGTGCGGCTTGGCTTCATTCGATCCGCCGTCGACGCGCATTTTGGCGGTGATGGCAAGGCGCGTCATCCGCTCGCAGGCAAGTCTGCGCTTGATGTTGGCTGCGGTGCGGGGCTGCTGTGTGAGCCACTGGCGCGTATGGGGGCGGACGTGACGGGCGTAGATGCCGCGCCCGAAAATATCGATGCCGCAACCGCGCATGCGGCGCTGTCGGGCCTGCCGATCACGTATCGCGCGGGCGAAATCGCTGCCCAAGGACTTGGCCAGTTTGATATCGTCTCGTCGATGGAAGTCATTGAGCATGTGAATGATCCAGCCGTGTTCATTGGCGAGTTGAAACGCCACATGAAGCCCGATGGTTTGCTGTTGCTATCAACGCCAAATCGCACGCCCGCCTCGCGTATCTTCCTCGTGGAGGCCGCCGAGCGGCTTGGACAAATCCCACGCCGCACGCATGATTGGGCCAAGTTCCTGACGCCCGATGAATTAACCGCAATTCTGGATGATGCGGGAATCGAGATTGTCGACATGCAGGGCATTGCGTTTTCGCCCATGTCCGGACTGCATTTAAGCAGCAACATGGCGTTGAATTACATATTGTCCGCGCGGTTGCGGGGTTGAGCGATGCTCACATCGTCACCCTGAACTTGTTTCAGGGTCTTACTTCGCCCGCCCGAAAGAAAGTAAGATGCTGAAACAAGTTCAGCATGACGGTTTTGGCATTAGCATGACGATTTTGGGATTAGGACAGCGATTTTAGCCTAAGCCTCAATCATAACCCGCATCGGCATATTGGTCGTCGGCCAAGTCGGTGAAGCGGGTGATCTTCGCTTCGAACTTCATCCGGACGCGGCCCGTTGAACCGTGGCGCTGCTTGGCGACGATGAGTTCGGCGACACCAAAGATTCGCTCCATCTTCTCCTTCCACGCATCATGCGCGGCTTCGTTGACGGGGTCGGGCTGCTTTGCCGCTTCGTAATAATCTTCGCGATACACGAACCAGACCATATCGGCGTCCTGCTCGATCGAACCGGATTCGCGAAGGTCGGACAGCATCGGACGCTTGTCCTCGCGCTGTTCAACCGCACGGCTGAGCTGCGATAGCGCGATCACGGGCAGGCCCAGTTCCTTGGCCAAGGTTTTCAGACCACGGCTAATCTCGGAAATTTCATTAACGCGGTTGTCGCCGGAACGGCTTGAGCCCTGAAGCAACTGCAAATAGTCAACGACGATCAGCCCAATGCCATGCCGACGCTGCAAGCGCCGCGCGCGGGTACGCAGTGCAGCGATGGTCAGCGCGGGCGTGTCATCAATATAGAGCGGCAATTCCTGCAGCTCGCGGCTTGCACGGGACAGTTCACGGAAATCTTCGCGACTGATTTTTCCCATACGCAGCAGTTCGGAACTGATGCCCGATTGTTCAGCCAAGATACGCGTCGCGAGCTGATCCGCCGACATTTCGAGGCTGAAAAAAGCGACCTTGGCACCAGCGCCCTTGGATTCTTCAATGCCGTCTTCACGTTCGCGGATCCACCGCCGCGCAGCGTTAAAGGCAATGTTGGTGGCAAGCGATGTCTTGCCCATACCCGGGCGACCCGCGAGGATGACAAGGTCGGAATTGTGCAGACCGCCGCATTTGGCGTTAATGCTATCCAGGCCAGTGGTCACACCGGACAGGCTACCGCCCGATTGCAACGCCTTTTCAACATTGCGGATCGCTTCGGTCGATGCGGTGAGGAAGCTCTTCATCGAGCCGGTTTCGCCTTCGCCTTCGGCGACTTTGTACAACGCGCTTTCAGCGGCTTCGATCTGGCCCTTGGGGTCAACGCTCTCGCTCGTGTCGAGCGCATTGTCGACCAACGTGCGGCCAACCGTCACCAGCTCACGCAGCAACGCAAGGTCATAAATCTGCTGCGCAAAGTCACGCGCGCCGATCAAGCCCGCGCCATCTGCCGTCAGCTTAATCAAATAGCCCGGGCCCCCAAGCTCACGCATGGATTCGTCGGCCTCAAAAAATGGCTTCAGCGTGACGGGCGTCACCAGCATGTTCCGGTCCATCAGCCGCAATATCTGTTCGTAAATGCGGCCGTGCAGCGGTTCAAAAAAATGGTCGGGCTGAAGTTTGATCGACACATCTTCGGTCACCCGGTTATCAATCAGAATTGCGCCGAGAAACGCGGCCTCCGCCTCAATATTGCGGGGAAGGCGTTGGGGTTCAGCTTCATTCGCTGCTGCAAGTCTGATAAGTTCGGCCATGGCTCCCTATCCTTTAGCATGTTCGGCTTCGCAAGGGTGCACAAAAAGAAGTGCGGGGATATGGCTGTGGACAACAATCGGACAACAAGATGTCCCACAAACGGGATAGCGCTTGCCCCAAAAATATCTCAAGCTAACACAGCAGCATGAGCGACCCGCGCATCATTAAAGTGGATCTGGACGAAGCAACGATACTTCGGCGCAATGCCGATATCGAGCAGGAGCGGCGCGTCGCGATCTTCGATCTGATCGAAGACAACTTCTTCAAGCCGCTGCGCGATATGGGCGATAGCTATGCCGGGCCATATCATCTGAGCATCAGCGTCGCCGACGGCCGCCTCATCCTCGACATTCGCCGGTCGGATGATTCGCCGCATGAAATGCTCATCCTCAGCTTGGGCCGATTCCGCCGCGTGGTGAAAGACTATTTCGCCATTTGCGACAGTTACTATCAGGCCATTCGCAAGGCGAGCTCTGCCGAAATCGAAACCATCGATATGGCGCGGCGCGGTGTACATAATGAAGCCGCCGAGTTGTTGATGGAGCGACTTGAAGGCAAAGTTGAGGTCGATTTTGCCACTGCCCGCCGGCTATTCACACTCATCTGCGTGTTGCACATCAAAAGCTGAGCGCCGCGCAGCGTAAAATCTTGTGCATTCGGGCGGCCATTGCGCAACGGCTATCGACTTCGCGCGGCGGTAACGCCTAGAGGGAGGAATCACATGCTTGAACAGAGGGTCGCATGACTGGGGGTAAACGCCAATTCGTCCGGTGGGGCATTATCTTGCTCGGCATCGCGCTCGCCGTCTATGCGGGCTGGCGCTATGTGACCGCTTGGGCACCATCGCGCGATGAATATCCGGTACAAGGCATTGTGGTCACCCAAAGCAATGGCCGTCCCAATTGGGCAGAGCTTGGCGCAACGGGTGTCGATTTCGCCTATATCACTGCAGTCGAAGGTGCGCGCACGCGCGACGCAGAATTTCAAGCCAATTTGGCAGGTGCGCAAGACGCCGGCATTCGCTTTGGTGCACTCCACCATTTTGACATTTGCCGTCTGGCATCCGACCAAGCGACAATGTTCATTACCAGTGTTCCGCGCAACGAGAGGGCCCTGCCCCCTGCGGTCCAGCTTGATTTTTCCGATACGTGCAAAGGGCGTCCGAACCGCGCGCTGATATTGTCCGAACTCGCGACATTCCTGAACCAGATAGAAGCGCATAGCGGCACACCCGCAATCCTGCTACTCACCCGGGAGTTTGAGAGGGAGTATCAAGTGAGCAAGGCGATTGATCGAACTGTTTGGCTGGAGGGCAATTGGTTGCTCCCCGACTATTCCGCGCGGCCTTGGGTTATGTGGACCGCCAATTTGCAGCGACGCATCGACGGCGTTGACGGCCCGGTGCGCTGGGTTGTGGTGCGCAAATGACCGACAGCACGCAAAAGCTTGTTCAGCTTGCCATTGAAGCAGCCCAAACCGCTTATGCGCCCTATTCAAACTTTCATGTCGGCACGGCGCTGCTGCTTGATACAGGCGAAATCATCACGGGCAGCAATTTTGAAAACGCCAGCTCTGGCATGACGTTGTGCGCCGAAACGGTCGCGATCGCCAAAGCCAATAGTGACGGAAAATTGCGCGCCATTCGCGAAATCGCCGTGGCCGGTGGCTTGGCAGGGCATGTGGGTAAAGCAGCTGACCCAATTACCCCGTGCGGCCGATGCCGCCAGATTATCAAGGAAGTGGCAGACCTGACGGACATCGATATTCCAGTGCATTGCGCGCACGCAACGGGATATGAAACATTCCGGCTGTCGGAATTGCTGCCGCATGGCTTTGGTCCTGCAAATTTAAAATAAAGCCGAAGCCGCATCTTGCGCACGATAATTTCCACGCCGCCACTTGCGCTCACACCGTAAATTGGCAAAAGCAGTCCCGTAACAGGGAGTAATTATGTCCATATTGTCCGACATCTGGATCCGCGAGCAAGCCAATGCGACCGGAATGATTGAACCGTTTGTCGAAGCACAACGTCGCGATGGCTGCATCAGCTATGGCTTGTCCTCTTATGGCTATGACGCCCGCGTGGCCGATGAGTTCAAGATTTTCACCAATGTCGACAGCTCCATCGTCGATCCCAAGGAATTCGATCCCAAAAGCTTTGTCGATCGCAAGACCGACGTGTGCATCATTCCGCCGAACAGCTTCGCGTTGGCGCGCACTGTTGAATATTTCCGCATACCACGCGACGTGTTGGTCATTTGCCTCGGCAAATCGACCTATGCCCGCTGCGGTATCATCGTGAATGTGACCCCGCTTGAGCCAGGTTGGGAAGGCCACGTCACGCTCGAGTTCAGCAATACAACGCCGCTGCCTGCCAAGATTTACGCCAATGAAGGTGCGTGCCAGTTTCTGTTCCTAAAGGGCGAACAGCCTTGCGAGACGAGCTATGCCGACCGTGCCGGTAAATATATGGGGCAACGCGGTGTCACTCTGCCCAAGCTGTAATCTGTCTAAATTCAAGGTGATGGCTCTTATGGGTCCGTTGCGCGTTACCCTTGCGACCGGGTTTTGGCTGCCCCTCGGCTAAACCCGGTCAACCGAAGGATTTGGCAACCATCCCGCAACGGGTGCGGGCTAAAACCATCTCTCCCTTTTGACATTGCCGGCTGCGCAGCCCATCACGTTGGGCAACAGAATCACGGGAGAGAGCAGAATGTCAGACGCACGCGAGTTCGATATCATTGTCTATGGCGCCACCGGATATACCGGACGGTTGGTTGCCGAATATCTCAAGACCAAAACGGGTCTCAAATGGGCAATGGCTGGACGCAGCGCGAATAAGCTGGCGGAAGTACGCGACCTCGTTGGCGCAGTGGCGGACACGCCGTTAATCGTTGCGGACGCGTCTGATCCAGCTTCATTGGACGCTATGGTAAAGCGCACCAAAGTCGTGTTGACCACCGTTGGACCCTATCAGCTCTATGGCAATGAACTGGTCGAAGCCTGCGTTGCCAATGGAACCGACTATACCGATTTGTGTGGAGAGCCCGCATGGATGCGCCAAAAAATCGACCAGCATAACGAAGCTGCAAAAGCGTCGGGTGCGCGCATTGTCTTTTCCGCAGGGTTCGATTCTATCCCCTTCGATCTTGGCGTGTTGATGCTGCAAAAGCATTGCGTTGAAAGCTTTGGCACGCCTGCGCCGCGCGTAAAGGGCCGCGTCCGCGCGATGAAGGGTACATTCTCCGGTGGCACAGCGGCTAGCCTGAAGGCAACGATGGTTGCGGCTTCAAAAGACCCTGCGGTCATCAGATATCTCACAAACCCGTTCAGCCTTGCCGGCGGATTTGAAGGTCCGGCGCAGCCAGCCGGCAACAAGCCCGAATATGACGAAAGCATCGGCAGCTGGGCCACAAGCTTTGTCATGGCACCGATAAACACCAAAAATGTACACCGCACCAACGCCTTGCTTGGTCAGGCCTTTGGCGCAGATTTTGTGTATGACGAAATGATGCTGACCGGTCCCGGCGAACAGGGCGAGGCGATGGCCAAGCATGTTGCGTCGACGCCGATGATGGGTGGAGACAATGATCCCAAGCCCGGCGAAGGACCCACAAAAGAAGAGCGCGACACCGGCTTTTACGATGTGCTGTTCATTGCGGAATATCCCGATGGCCGGACCGCGAAGCTTAGCGTGAAGGGCGACCGTGACCCGGGCTATGGTTCAACCAGCAAGATGATCAGCGAAACTGCAATTGCCTTAAGCGAAAATCAGGGTGCGGGCGGTGTCACCACGCCGGGCGCTGCGCTTGGTGAAACGCTGGTTGACCGGTTACAGAAATATGCCGGATTAAGCTTTGCCGTTGAGGGCTGACCCCTTCCAAAACGGTCAGCACGGCTATATATGGCGCAGGCCATGTTAAGTCGCCTTTTCAAAAAAACTGCCGTCTTGCGGCCCATTGATACTGCCCGCGTCCCGGACGGTATGCGCATTTATGCCATTGGAGATATCCATGGCCGTGATGACCTGCTGAACGCGTTGTTGACGCAAATTGAAGCCGATGACCTTGCGCGCGGGGCAGCCGATACGCAGATCATCTTCTTGGGCGATCTTGTGGACCGGGGCCCTGGCAGCGCTGCGGTGGTCGAAACTGCATTGGCGCTCAAGACTTCGGGCCGCAACGTCCGGTTCCTCATGGGCAATCACGAAGAAGTATTCGTCAGCGCATGCCGCAAAAGCGACCCCAAAGTTACCCGCTTTTTCCTGCGCATTGGTGGCGAGGCAACGGTCTTGTCTTATCCCATCACCCGCGCTGAATATATGACGCTGGATATGGAGCAACTGACCGAGCGGTTGGACACACTCGTGCCGCGCGAACATGTTGAGTTCATCGAAAGCTTTGAAGACCAAATCATCATTGGCGACTATGTTTTCGTACATGCGGGCATCCGTCCGGGCGTCCCGCTGAGCGACCAGAAGGCAAGCGACATGCGCTGGATCCGGGAAGAATTTATCGACCAACGCGGAGATCTGGAAAAGGTCGTGGTTTACGGACATACGATTTACGAAGAAGTCGAAGAACGCGGTTCACGCATTGGTATCGACACCGGCGCTTATGACTCGGGCAAGCTGACGGCATTGGTGCTTGAAGGCGGCGAACGCTGGTTTCTCCAAACATGACGGGAATATCATCCATGAAAAAACTACCTTTATTGGCCAGTTTGCTTGCACTGAGCATCGCTGCGCCAGCCGCTGCGCATGATGGTCCAAGCCCGGAACGCATGAAGGCGGATGTTGAAAAACTGGTGAGCTTCGGCACGCGGCACACATTGTCATCTGCTACCGATCCAAAGCGCGGTATTGGCGCGGCACGGCGCTGGGCACAAAGCGAGTTTGAGAAGATTTCCAAAGCCTGCAAAGGCTGCCTGACGACCGAGTTGCTTGAGCGGAATATGTCCGGTCCACGCGTTCCCAATGGCGTGAACATCGTTGACGTCCTTGCGATCAAGCCCGGTAAAATGGGCTGGAACCACGTCATCATTATCGCCGGCCATATCGATAGCCGCGTGTCCGATGTGATGGACTTCACCAAAGACGCACCCGGCGCGAACGACGACGGATCGGGTAGCGCGCTCGTGATCGAAGCCGCACGATTGATGTCGAAAGAACCCCAAGGCGATGCGACCATCGTGTTTGCCCTTCTTTCAGGCGAAGAGCAGGGTTTGATGGGCGGACGCTTGCTTGCGGAGACAGCCAAAGAACGCGGGTGGAAAGTCAGCGCGATGCTGAACAATGACATCGTCGGCGGCACAGTTGGGACCGACGGTCGCGTCGTCAAAAATGTCGTCCGCGTATTCAGCGAAGGCATCCGGGCATCGGAAGATTTGTCCGGCCAAATGGCGCGCCGCAACAGTGGCGGCGAAGATGACGGGCCAAGCCGTTCGTTGATGCGCTATACCGACAATATTGGTGCAAAGCTATATCCCGATGTGACGCTGGACGTATTCGGCGTTCGTCGCCCCGACCGCTTTGCGCGCGGCGGCGATCACCTGCCATCGCTTGAGCTTGGCTTCCCCGCAATTCGCTTCACCGTTGGCGTCGAAAATTATCACCACCAGCATCAGGATTTGCGCACCGAAAACGGTATCGAATATGGCGACACCGTCGACAAGATGGACTTCGACTATCTGGCCAAGGTGACGATGTTGAACGTCTTTACCGCAAATGCGCTTTCGGTCGCGCCCCCTGCTCCGGCTTCGGCAACTTTAGGCGGTGCGGTCACGTCCGACACGACGGTCAAATGGGACGCAGCGCCGGGCGCAGAGCGCTATCGTATTTACCAACGCCGTGCAGACGCGCAGGATTGGGTCTTCGTCCGCGACGTACAAGGCACCGAAGCTGTGCTTGAGGGACTGATCGTGGACGATCATTTCGTCGGCGTCAGTTCGGTCAGCGCATCCGGCGGCGAAAGCATCATCACCTTTGCCGGATTACCACCCCGCCGGTAAGCCCACCTGCAAAACAAAAGGGCGCGACCTTTACGATCACGCCCTTTTTATTGTCTGGGTGTAATATTAGCTAGGCTCAGGCGACGAGCGGCTCTTCCATTTCGTCGAGATCGCGCAGCACATAGCCACGGCCCCAGACGGTTTCGATATAGTTTTCGCCGCCACATGCGAGCGCCAGTTTCTTGCGCAGCTTGCAGATGAAAACGTCGATAATCTTGAGTTCGGGCTCGTCCATACCGCCATAAAGGTGGTTCAGGAACATTTCCTTGGTCAGCGTCGTGCCCTTGCGCAGCGAAAGCAGCTCAAGCATCGCATATTCTTTACCGGTCAGGTGCACACGGCTTCCGTCGACTTCAACCGTCTTGCCATCAAGGTTAACCGCAAGCTTGCCCGTACGGATAACCGACTGCGAATGGCCCTTTGAACGGCGGACAACGGCGTGAATACGGGCGACAAGTTCGTCGCGATGGAATGGTTTGGTCACATAATCATCGGCACCGAAGCCGAACGAGCGTACCTTTGAATCCATTTCGCTGATGCCGGAAAGGATCAGCACGGGTGTCTGCACCTTGGCAACACGCAGCTTTTTCAGAACGTCATAACCGTGCATATCCGGCAGGTTAAGGTCGAGCAATATGATGTCATAATCATACAGCTTACCCAGATCGAGGCCCTCTTCGCCCAAATCGGTGGTGTATACATTGAACCCTTCGGTCGCGAGCATCATCTCGATGGCCTTGGCCGTAGTTGGTTCGTCTTCAATCAAAAGCACACGCATTGGGCAAACCCCTTTTTGAAACCTTTGCACCCCCGAAGCAGCACGGGCAAAGCCGAGTGATGCGACGGACTTTATTAACCATAAGGTAAATGAACTGAAAAGGTTAATTTGGCGTTAATGCTAGGTTTTCCGCGAGTCGCGGGACTTAACTTCACAAATAATGACGTTTTCTGCGGGTTTGAGAGTCATGCACCCAGCCAAAATTATTTGTGCAAATTCGCTAAAATTGCGTCCCGGATGACCAAAAGTGCAAAATCATGCATGAGAGGGCGTTAATTTTAACGTGATGCGGCTTCGTATTTTAAGCATTGCCCTTTAGAAGGGCCGGCATAAGTTACGCGGAAGAGCATTGGGGAACGCAGTTCATGAAGACGTTTACATCGATTTTGTTGGCATCCGGACTATTGGCACAGGGCGTCGCCGCGGCTCCAAATCCACGTCCTGACCAATTGGCCTTTCGCGAATTGTACAAGGAACTGGTTGAGACAAATACGACGCTATCGTCGGGCAGCTGCACATTGGCGGCGGAGCGTATGGCGGCGCGTATGAAATCTGCCGGTTTTGCCGACAGCCAGCTGACTCTGTTTGCAACCCCCGAAAACCCGAAAGAGGGTGGCTTGGTCGCCGTCTATCCCGGCACATCCAAAACGGCCAAGCCCGTATTGCTCATCGCGCATATTGATGTCGTCGAAGCCAAACGCGCCGATTGGGAGCGTGACCCGTTTGTCATGGTCGAAGAAAACGGCTATTTTTATGGCCGCGGAACGGCAGATAACAAAGCGCAGGCGGCGGTCTGGGTCGACACACTAATCCGGTTCAAGCAGCAGGGCTATAAACCCAAACGCACGGTCAAAGTTGCGCTTACCTGTGGTGAGGAGACCAATGGCGCATTTAACGGCGCGCAATGGCTGGCGGACAACCGGCGCGATCTCATCGATGCCGAATTCGCGCTGAATGAAGGTGGCGGCGGTGACAGCGATGGCAAAGGAAAGGTCATTGGCCAATCGGTTCAGGTGGGGGAAAAGACCTTTGCGAACTTCCGTCTCGAAACGCGCAACCCCGGCGGACATAGTTCAGCGCCCGTGCGCGATAACGCCATTTACCAGCTTTCGCGCGCGCTGACCAAAATCGACGAATATCAGTTCCCGGCAGAAATGACCGACGTGACGCGACGCTATTTTGCTTTGGCTGGCAAAGGCCGCGGCGATGCGACGGGCAATGCGATGGTGCGCTTAGCGGCAAATCTGAATGACAAGGAAGCCGAAGCCATCGTCAATAAGGAGCGGTTTCTAAACAGCAATTTGCGCACAACCTGCGTTGCGACCTTGCTCGATGGCGGGCACGCGCCCAACGCCCTGCCTCAGCGCGCAGGTGCCAACATCAATTGCCGCATCTTCCCCGGCCACAGCATTGAATCGATACGGCAGGAACTCTCGCGGGTCATCGGCGACACTGGCGTCACGGTTTCGACACTGCCACCTGCGCGGCCGTCGCCACCCGCGCCCACGCTCGATCCGAAGATAATTGGGCCGATGGAAAAACTATCGGCAAAATATTGGCCCGGGATACCGGTCATCCCATCGATGGCCAATGGCTATACCGACGCAACATTTCTGGGTGCTGTTGGCATCCCGACTTATGGCATTCCCGGCATGTGGGGCGATTCTGATGGCAATGGCGTCCATGGACTGGACGAACGCATGGAGGTTGCTTCAGTCTATGTCGGGCGTGATTATATGTACGATCTTGTGAAGGCTTATGCGGATTAAGGTATACTTGAACCCTCCCGCATCGACATTATCTCTGACATATTCCGGCGGTTCATTTCCCCGCCGATGCGGGTATTTTGCATGACGGACACAAGCATATCCAGCGGCCTCCATATCGAGGCACGCCCTTTTGCCTCGCTGGGCAAGCGCGACCATGGCTGGCTGAAGCCCAATTTTCACTTCAGCTTTTCGGATTATTATGACCCCGCACGGATGAGCTGGGGTGCCATTCGCGTTTGGAACGATGATGAGATCGCCGCGCAATCCGGTTTTGCGCCGCATGCCCACGACAATATGGAAATCATCACCTATGTCCGCGAAGGCGCGATCACGCACAAGGACAGCATGGGCAATGTTGGCCGGACCGAGGCTGGCGACGTGCAAGTCATGTCCGCCGGAACGGGCGTCACGCACAGCGAATATAATCGGGAGGACGGCCTATGCCGTCTGTTCCAAATCTGGGTCCTGCCCCGCGACCGCAATGTCCCGCCCGCATGGGACCAGAGGCAATTTCCCAAAGGGGATCGTTCGGGCGCATTCAACGTGCTGGCGAGCGGCTATGGCGAAGACGGCGCGCTGGTCATTAACGCCGACGCCCGCGTGCTTGGCGCGACCGTCAGTGCGGGGGCGACGGCTGAATATGAACTGGCAGAAGGCAACCATGCCTATCTGGTTCCGGCAACGGGCCGCGTCCGCATTGCCGGCGTTGAATATGGTGCACGCGACGGTATCGCGATCAAAGGCGCTGGTGTGTTGCACATTGAAGCCATCGAAGATGCCGAACTGGTGATGGTCGACAGCGCATAGCCTCACGCGCTATGAGCGGGCCATGGCCTTTGACCTTCCCGAAGACTTGCTTGAAGAAACCTTCCTGGCCTCAACCGGACCGGGCGGGCAGAATGTCAACAAAGTCGCAACCGCATGCCAGTTGCGGGTCGATGTTTTTGCACTGGGTTTGCAGCCTTATGCATTCCGGCAGTTGAAGATCATTGCGGGTAGCAAGATGACGATGAACGGCGAGTTGATCGTCACCGCGCGCAGCCACCGAACGCGCGAAGCCAACCGTGCAGATGCCCGCGCCCGCGTGATCGAACTCATCGACCGCGCGCACATCCGGCAGGCACGCCGCGTCGCGACAAAACCCAGCAAGGCCGCAAAGGCACGGCGCGTGGATGCCAAAAAGGGCCGGTCAACGGTCAAGAAAAACCGTGGCAAGGTCAGCTTCGACTGATAGGGTGCATATATGTACGAATTTGCCATTGATACGAACGCCCCGAAATCGGACATGTACCGCGAACTGGTGCGGTCCGCGGATGCATTAACCAGCGGAGAGACCGACGGCGTTGCCAACATGTCGAACATCGCAGCTCTGTTGTGGGCGCTCCTGCCCGATGTGAATTGGACCGGTTTTTACCGTGTCGTGGATGGGGAACTCGTTCTTGGCCCGTTTCAGGGCAAAGCCGCCTGTATCCGCATTCCCTTTGGCCGAGGCGTATGCGGCGCTGCGGCGCAAACGGGCGAGACGCAATTGGTTGAAGATGTGCACGACTTTCCCGGGCATATCGCATGCGACGCCAACAGCGCGTCCGAACTTGTTGTGCCCGTGATGCGCAATGGCGAAGTGATCGCCGTGGTTGACCTGGATAGCCCGTCGCGCGGCCGGTTCGACCATGATGATGCGCTGGGGATACAATCACTCGTCGCCGTTATTGCCGACCGCATTTAAGCGCGTTGCCTCATTTTGGAACAATGATTCATCGGATAAGTAATTTACGTCTGTCTGAATAGTCAGGCGCACGATAAAATGTTAAACAACGTTAACTATTGAGTCCCGCGCGTTCAGGTGCTGGGATGCGTAGGGAGTATTTTAACATGCATACTTTCCTTTTTTCGGGCGTTACCGCTGCTGGACTGATGATGACTGGAGCGCCTGCCGTCGCAAGCACCGCTGTTTCGGCAATGCAATCATCGCAGACCCCACGTGCGATGGAAATTTTTGCGCATGGCCAGCGTGCGCCAATGCAAGGCTATGTTTGGAACGGCCAGAACGACCGCACCAGCGACTATCAGGAAGCAGATTCTAACCCCGCCATTCTTCCCGAGGGCAATGCCTATAATTGGAACGATGACAGCAATGTCGCCTTCGCCGCCCCCGATGGTTCAAGCTATAGCTATGACGGAAATTGGCAGGGCAAATATGTCGATCCCCAAGGCCGCGTTTTTGAAGGTGAATGGACGGGCCGCGTTACGCGTCAAGATGGCGTATCGGGACCGGGCTATCCTGCTCCACGCCAACCAGCAACCGCACCGCAGCAACCGCCAGCGGACGCACCTGATGCCGGAACCAATAATCACATAACCTACAGTTACGACGCCAGCGACCGCGGCAATGTATATGCCGTGCCGCGCGGCTACGAAAATTACGAACGCTGCCTGAAAAGCAATGGCGTCAAAGGTGCGGCAATCGGCGCGCTAATTGGCGGCCTTGCCGGCAACCGCATTGCGGGCAATGGCAATCGCACCGGCGGATCGTTGCTCGGCGCTGCCATTGGCGGGCTTTTGGGTGTCTCGGTTGAAAAGGCGAGCAAAAATTGCCACCAACATCTGCCAAGCGCAAACCCGTCGCCGGTCTATTCTTACACACAGCCGCAGCAGCCTTATTATTACTATCCGCAACCACAACAGGTCTATTATTATGCGCAACCTCAACAGTCTGCTGACGCTGCCCGGCAAGGTGGATATTATTACTATCCGCAAGCCATGCCGGTAACGACAGTCGTGACGGGAGCGCCCTATACAACGACCACAACGACAGTGACCGAAGAGGTCTATTACGAAAATATCCCAAGCGCGCCGCGCAAAAAGGCCGCGCGTAAATGGAAACCTAAGCCACGCTGTTCATGTCGGTGATCGCGGGTTAAGCCTGACATAGCTACCGCCACGTGCGGAAAGCTATGGCGAAAACACCCAAGTGGTTGCGTAGTTACCACTGAGGGCTCTCTCGCTCGTTTCCGATTACAAATATGCTATTTCAGTTATCCCGAATGTAGTTGCGGACGACCAGTCATCCGCTCTCCCAAACGTCAACGATGGGAACATGGTCGGCAAAATGGTCCGCGCCTCAAACCTCAATGGACAACAACATAGACTCGATCTGAAGGATATTTTACGAGGCCGCCATGGACACACTCGACATCGCCTTTGCTGAAGCGCGCCGCTATTTGGCGTCACTCGACGTCCGACCAGTGGCGTCGCGCGGAACGCCCGCTGACATGCGATTACCTCTGCCGACACAGTTCCCCGAGCGCGGAATTCCAGCGAATGATGTTGTCCGCGCAATTGCAGCCGCTGCGGACCCAGGGTTAACAGGCAATGCCGGCGGACGCTTCTTCGCATGGGTAAAAGGCGGCGCGCTGCCGGCCGCGCTTGCAACGGACATCATGTGTTCTGCATGGGACCAAAATGCAGTGCTTGCATCCACCAGTCCGGCCGGTGCTGTTCTTGAGGAGGTGGCGGGCCGATTTCTGCTAGACGCTCTCCGTCTGCCCGCCGATGCCAGCTACGCCTTTGTCACGGGATGCCAGATGGCACATACGACGGCGCTGGCTGCCGCGCGTCATGCCGTGCTTGCGCAAAAGGGTTGGGATGTTGAGGCGAAGGGGCTTCAGGGCGCGCCTGTTATCCGCGTGCTGGCCAACCGCCATCACCATTCGTCGGTTACGCGGGCGTTGCGTCTGCTCGGGCTGGGCAGCGATTCTATCGTGCCCTTGGGCGGAGACAAGCCAGGTCTGGTGTCGCCAGAGGTTCTGCGCGCGGCGCTCGCAGAAGCGCCTGACGCACCGACGATCGTGGTCCTCAATGCGGGTGATCTTAACATTGGCGCTTGCGATGATTTCGCAACTTTATGCCCCATTGCGCAAGCCGCAGGGGCTTGGGTTCATGTCGACGGCGCCTTCGGTCTTTGGGCCAACGCCAGTCCGCGTCTGGCGCCGCTCGTAGCCGGGGTGGAGATGGCGGATAGCTGGGCCACCGATGGTCATAAATGGCTGAACACACCCTATGACTGCGGCATGGCAATTACGCGCCATCCAAACGCGCACAGTGCGGCGATGCGCATCACGGCGGCCTATCTGACCAGTGGCGGCGAAGTACGCGATCCTATGGACTTCACACCGGAATGGTCGCGTCGCGCCCGGGCTTTGCCAGCGTTGGCAGCGTTAATGGAACTCGGCCGTGACGGCCTATCGGAGATGATCGAACGATGCTGCGACCATGCAGCCGCTATCTATGATGGAATTGCAGACATACGGGGGGCCACGGGCATCGCACGTCCGACAATGAATCAGGGCCTGATCCGGTTCGACGCAAAAGACGGTTCGAATATCAGCGACGCGGTGATCGCCGCGATCAATGCCAGTGGCGAAGCTTTCCTGAGCGGTGGCAGCTGGGACGGCGAACGTGTTATGCGGATCAGCGTCTGTGGCTGGAATACGAGTGCCGACGACGTCGCAAGGACCGTGGCTGCAGCAAGTGAGGCACTATCTAGCCTTCGCTGACTATTTGCAGCCTTCCGCGTCCGGATCAAACAATTCCCAACCATCCGGACCAAGGCGTTCCAATGGCTGGTAACGGGTTTTATATTGCATCCGTGCGGCGCCATTAACCCAATAGCCCAGATACACATAAGGCAGGCCAGCCGCCTTTGCGCGCAGGATGTGGTCCATGATGATGAAGTTACCAAGGCCGCCACGTTCTTCCATGTCGGGATTGTAAAAGCTGTAGATCATCGACACGCCGTCGCTTTGCTGATCGGTCAGGCAAGCGGCGACCAATTCGCCGAGCCGGCCGAAACGTGTGGGTGTGCGATATTCCACAACATGGCTTTGGACCGGCGATTGTTCGACCATGTCGGCATAATCCATATCGTCCATATTCGCCATTCCGCCTTCTGGATGGCGGTTCGCCAGATATCGGCGGAGCAGATCATATTGTTCGGATGTCGACCATGGACGGCACGCGCTGACCACCAAATCCGCGTTGCGCCGCAATATTTTGCGCTGCGTGGCGTTGGGCCGGAATTCATCGGTACGCACCCGAACCGATACACAGGCCTTACAATCAACGCAGCTGGGACGGTAGGCGACATTCTGGCTGCGGCGAAATCCGATGCGGCCAAGCGCTTCGTTCAGTTCGTCTGGGTGGTTGCCGTTCAGCTCTGTAAAAACCTTGCGCTCAGTCTTACCTGGCAAATATGGGCAAGGCCCCGGGGTGGTCACAAAAAACCGCGGAAAACGGGATGGTGCGCTCATTATCTTTTCGCTCTGCACTTCGACTCTAAAAGAATTTCGATAGCCTATGCACATGTGTCGATGTGCTGAAAAGCGGATTTACCATGATTCGTTCGTTCCGGACTATTTGTTGAGCTCGACCCGTTCGACCTTGTAACCGGCGGCGTCCAGACCATCGACGAGACCCTGCAATTGCTCCGCATCGCGGGCCTCGCATTCGATGTCGGTAATCAGGCCCTTGGCGGGTAGCGTCGTAAAAATACGCTGGTGATAAATTTCAATGATGTTGACGTTATGCTCATTGAACAAACGCATGACTTTAAACAACGCGCCGGGGCGATCCTGAAGCGTCAGGCGTAAGCGCGCAAGGCGTCCGGACCGCGCAAGGTCACGCAACAGGACGTTCGCCAGCAGGCGCGTGTCGATGTTACCGCCACACAATACGATCCCGACATTCTTGCCCTTGAATATCTCCGGATGTGCCATGACTGCGGCGAGACCCGCCGCGCCAGCACCTTCAACCACGGTTTTTTCAATCTGCAACAGCAAGCTGACGGCAGTTTCAAGATCCGCCTCGCTGACCAAGACGATTTCGTCGACCAGGCCGCGAATGACTTTGCTGGTGAAAGATCCGGGGATTTTAACCGCAATGCCTTCAGCCAGAGTGTCGCCTTCGCATGGCATCTGCAGGTTATTGAGCAGCGCGTACATGGACGGATATAGCTCCGCCTGAACACCGATAAGGCCGATGTCCGGCTTCAGTGCGCGCGCCGCAGTGCCCATGCCCGACAGCAAGCCGCCACCGCCAATGGGCACGACCAACATGTCCAGCGACGGAATGCTCTCCAGCATTTCAAGCGCAACTGTCCCCTGCCCTGCGGCAACATCAGGGTCATCGAAAGGATGGACGAATGTCAGGCCCTGTTCCGCCTCAAGCAAGCGGGCATGTTTGTAGGCATCATCAAAGGTCTCACCATGCAGCACGACCTTGCCGCCAACGCTTTCTGTCTGCATGACCTTCACTGTAGGCGTCGGCACGGGCATGACAATGGTCACAGGAATGCCCAGACGCGTGCCGTGATAGCTCAAACCTTGCGCATGGTTCCCCGCCGATGCCGCGATCACGCCCTTGCTGCGCTGTTTTTCGGTAAGCAGCAGGATCGCATTCAGCGCACCGCGTTCCTTGTACGCCGCCGTGAACTGATGGTTTTCGAACTTCAGATAAATATTTGCCCCGGTAAGCTTAGACAAAGTCTGGCTGTGCAGCGTTGGCGTAGCCACGATGGAGTCACGGATCCGGGCATGGGCGGCACGGATATGTTCAAGGGTCAGTTGGTCAGACATAGATAGCGGCCCTAACGTATCTGGCGTTAAGTGAAAACAAACATTAAGACCCACCTATGACTAGAATAGCTTTCATCGGACTGGGCGTCATGGGCGGCCCAATGGCACGGCATCTTAAACAGGCAGGACATGCGCTGACGGTGTACAACCGTTCGCGGGCCAAGGCCGAAAACTGGGTTGCGACTTATGGCGGAACGCTGGCGCTGTCGCCCGCGGATGCCGCCAAGGATGCAGAGGTCGTCATCAGCTGCGTCGGCACGGACGATGACCTTGCGGGCGTTACGCTTGGACGTGATGGTGCATTTGCCGCGATGGCGAAGGGCAGCCTATACATTGACCATACAACCGTCTCCGCACGAATAGCCCGTCAGCTTGGCGTAGAGGCCAAGTCACGCGGTCTGTTGGTCGTCGATGCGCCCGTTACCGGCGGACAGGCCGGCGCCGAAAACGGAACCCTGTCAATCATGTGCGGCGGCAGTGAAGCCGCAGTTGAGGCCGCGCGGCCGATCATGGCGCCTTATGCGAAGCGCGTTGTCCATGTGGGCGGCCCCGGCACGGGACAGATCACCAAAATGTGCAACCAAATCGCCTTTGCGGGTATTATCCAGTCGCTGTCCGAAGCGATGCGTTTCGCGCAATCGGCGGAACTTGACGTTGAAAAAGTCTATGAAGCGATTTCGGGTGGCGCAGCGCAAAGCTGGCAAATGGACAATCGCTGGGCCACGATGGCCGAGGACAAGTTCGACTTTGGCTTCGCCGTTGACTGGATGCGCAAGGACTTGGGCCTCGCGTTCGAAGAGGCGCGTGCCGTTGGCGCGACCTTGCCAATTACCGCGATCATCGATCAATTTTATGCCGATGTGCAACATATGGGCGGCGGTCGTCTTGACACCAGTGCGATTGTGAAAAGGCTGCCCAAGGGATGAAGAATGGTTTTATAAATCCTCCCCGGCACGGGGAGGTGGCGCGCGCAACGCGCGTGACGGAGGGGGGGCGTGTTCAAAAACGCACCGCTAAGCCGATAACCCCCTCCACCATCCTTCGGATGGTCCCCCTCCCCGTCTCGGGGAGGATATTGGCCCTCGCCTTACTCGCCCTTGCCACACCTGCATTTGCCGACGGACTGGTCGAGAATGTGAATGGTATAACGCTTGATCAGGACGGCAAGGTCATCCGTTTCAACGCGATGCTGGTGGGCACAGATGGCAAAGTCACGGAGCTGCTGACCAAGAAAGACAGGCTTCCCAAGCAGCTTGACTTCCGCCTCGATGGGCGCGGCGCAACCATGTTGCCCGGACTGATTGATGCGCACGGCCATGTGATGGGCCTTGGCTTTCAATTGCTGACGCTCGATTTGTCCGCAACCAACAGCCTTGCCGAAGCGCAAGACGCGATAAAAGCCTATGCGGCGAAATATCCCGAACGCCGCTGGATTATCGGTCGGGGTTGGAATCAAGAAAAATGGGGCCTTGGTCGCTTCCCGACTGCGCAAGATTTAGACGCTGCCGTCAGCGATCGGCCTGTATGGCTTGAGCGCGTCGATGGGCACGCCGGTTGGGCCAATAGCAAGGCAATGGGAATCGCGGGCGTCACCGCGGCATCCAAATCACCCCCCGGTGGTCGCATTGAACTGGCTGGCGGGAAACCCAGTGGTATCTTCGTCGACGCCGCCGCAGATCTGGTCGGCAAATTTGTGCCCGCACCAAAACCTTTGGAACGCGATGTTGCCTTGGGCGAAGCGCAAAAGAAGCTCCACAGTCTGGGCATCACATCGATTGCCGACATGGGCACGTTGATCGACGATTGGCAAAGCTATCGCCGAGCAGGCGATGCGGGGTGGCTGACCGTCCGGATCTTCGCCTATGCCGGTGGCATTGACAATATGGTCGCCATTGCTGGCCCGGCGCCGAGCCCTTGGTTGTACAACGACAAATTGCGGCTGGGCGGCGTGAAGCTTTATCTTGATGGCGCCTTGGGCAGCCGGGGTGCTTGGCTGAAGAAACCCTATGCCGACGCGCCCGGACAGACTGGCCTTCAGTTTTTGGCGAGCGCCGAAATCCGCAACCTGATGGTGCGGGCATCGATGGATGGCTTCCAGACCGCCGTGCACGCGATTGGCGATGCGGCAAATGCGGAAGTTATCGGCGCGATCGAGGAACTGTCCGAGACATATAAAGGCGATATGCGCTGGCGGATTGAACATGTCCAAATCGTCGACCCGGCTGACCTGCAAAAGCTTGGCAAACATGGCATCATTTCATCGATGCAGCCGGTGCACCAGACATCCGACCGGTTGATGGCCGAGGCACGGCTGGGTCAAGAGCGTTTGAAAGGCGCTTATGCGTGGCAGTCCATCGCGCGCGCTGGCGGCAAGCTGGCGTTCGGTTCGGACGTACCCGTTGAGTCTGCCGATCCCTTCGCGGGATTGGCAGCGGCCATGACGCGTGAAGATGCGGAAGGTCAACCCTTTGGCGGCTGGCGCCCCGAAGATCGCGTCTCGCGCGAACAGGCGCTTGCCGGTTTTACCACCGGCGCTGCTTATGCGGCCTTTGCCGAAGGCAAATTTGGTTCGTTAACCCCGGGGCATTATGCCGATTTCATATTGATTGATGTCGACCCATTGCTTGCAAGCCCGCGCGAACTGCGTAATGCGATAGTCAAAGAAACATGGGTCGGCGGTCGGCCCGTATATAAAAATGCTGCAGCACATGCTGCGGACAAAAACAACAATGGAGAGACAAGATAATGCGTGCATGGACCTTAGCTAGCCGCCCTGCCGGGCTTCCAAATGACAGCAACTTTGCAATGGTGGAAACGCCTGATGCGCCATTGGGCGCAGACGAGTTTCGCGTTGCGAACAGCTGGTTGTCCGTCGATCCCTATATGCGCGGCCGCATGAACGATGCGAAAAGCTACTCCGATCCATTCGCGCTTGGCGAACCCATGACAGGCGGCGCAGTCGGCGTTGTGACCGAAAGCAACAATGCCGATTTTCCGGTGGGCGCAAAGGTTCTTCATATGGCTGGCTGGCGCGACAGCGCCGTATTCGGCGGAGGCAAGACGCCACCTGCTGGCATGCCTCCCGTCAAATTGCCTGACATAGGCGTTCCTGACCAACATTGGCTCAGCATCATTGGTATGCCCGGCGGCACCGCATGGTTCGGCTTGCTCAAGGTTGCCGAAGCGAAGGCTGGCGAAGTCATTTTCGTATCTGCCGCCGCTGGCGCTGTTGGTTCGACCGTCACCCAAATTGCCAAGGCAAAGGGCATGAGAGTCATTGGCTCAGCCGGTGGCGCAGAAAAATGTGCCTGGGTCAAAGAACTCGGCGCCGACGCCGTGATCGACTATAAATCCGGCAAGGTGCTGCCGCAGTTGATGGCCGCCCTAAAAGACATGGGTGAAAGCGGTATTGATGTCTATTTCGACAATGTCGGCGGCGAACATTTTGATGCGGCACTTGCCACATCCAACGAATGGGCCCGCTTTGCGATTTGCGGCATGATTGACGTGTATAACGACTTCAAAGCCCAACCGATGCAGTATCTTCCGATGATCATTGGCAAGCGCATCATGATTAAGGGCTTCCTCTACCCCGACTTCTACGCACAGGTTCCGGAATTCAACGCCGACATGGCGGGGCTGATTCAATCTGGCGCGGTCAAGGGTCGTGAAACAGTGAAAGACGGGCTTGAGAAAACTCCGGAAGCCTTTATCGGTTTGTTCAGTGGCGAAAACACCGGCAAGATGCTTGTAAAACTATAAGCAAATTGCCACGCAGCATTTTTGATCTGTCACGGAAGCGTTCTGTTCAAAGAGCACAGTCGCTTCCGTGACGTCAAAAATGTCAATGTGGCAATATTGACGCACAGAATTAATTTCAGGAAATCCGCGCTTAACAGCGATGACAGCCGTGCGTCCTTTCGTTAGATTGTGACACATTGATTTCAAAATAGGAGAGAAGCATATGTTACTTCGTAACAAATCCCTCAGCCATGCATTGCGACTATCGGCAGCTTGCCTTGCGCTTGCCACTCCAAGCCTCGCATTTGCACAGGAAGCCCCTCAGGCCGACGACACAGCGGAAGAAGAAATCGTTGTAACCGCGCAAGGCCGCAGCCAACTGCTTTCAGATGTGCCTGTCGCCATTTCCGCAGTTAATGCCGAAACACTCCAAAATAGCGGCGCGAACGACATTCGTCAGCTAAACCAGGTTGCACCTTCGTTGCTCGTGTCTTCGACGGGTTCGGAAGCCAACGGATCTGCCCGTATTCGCGGTATCGGAACGGTCGGTGACAACCCCGGCCTTGAAAGCTCGGTTCCTGTTTTCATCGACGGCGTATACCGTTCGCGTTCGGGCATTGGTCTGAACGAACTCGGTGAAATCGACCGCGTTGAAGTGCAGCGTGGACCTCAGGGCACATTGGGCGGACGTAACTCGTCGGCGGGCCTCATCAGCATTTATTCCAAAAAGCCAAGCTTCACCTTTGGTGGCAGCGGCGAGCTGACCTACGGCAATTATGACTTCATGCGCGCTGCAACCAGCGTAACTGGCCCAATTTCGGATCAGCTCGCGTTCCGCGTTGATGGCGTTTACGTAAAGCGTAACGGTTTCTACCGCGACGACCAAAATGGCCGCGACGTCAACAATCGTGACCGCTACTTCTTGCGTGGCCAGTTGTTGTTCCAACCGACCGATGCGCTGTCGGTACGTCTGATTGCAGACTATACCTCGCGTAAGGAAGAGTGCTGTGCAGCAACATATGTCGACCGGTCCGTCAATCAATTCATTGGCGACCTGAACAACCCAAGCACGACCGGCGTGGCTTCAACAGCGACATCCAACAACATCATCAACGTATTGCGTGACCTTGGCCAGCCATTGGCTGCGTTCAACCAAGGCTATGGCCGTAACATTTCGGTCAGCGCAAACCGCGTCTTTACCGGCGAAACTAAGGATTATGGTTTCTCCGGCCAGGTCGATTATGATTTTGGCGGCGCAACTTTGACGTCGATCACTGCATATCGCCAGTATCGTTCTGGTCAGGCTTCGGACACCGATTATGGTGAAGTCGACATTCTGTACCGTGCGCCAGGCGATGATGCTTATCGTCAATTCCACACCTTTACGCAGGAACTGCGTTTGCAGGGTGAAGCATTCGGCGGAAAGCTGGATTGGCTCGTCGGCGGATTTTTCTCGAACGAGAAGCTGACCGTCCGCGACAATCTGCGTTTCGGCAACCAATATGGCCGCTTTGCAACATGCCGCATCATTTCGGGTGGCGGTTTGGCTGGGCTATATTCGCCCACCAGCCCATCATGCGTGATCCCTGGCGTCGGCACCGCAACCATCGGTGGCGCTTCGGGTCTGTCCGGCCCGGATATTCTGGCAGCGTTTACGCGGCTTGATAACCTGAACAATCTGGGCACCACCAACGACCGTTATTTCCAGAACGGCACAAACTTTGCGGCGTTCACGCACAACATCCTGCACATCACAGATGCGCTCGATCTGACGCTTGGCCTTCGCTACACCAGCGACAAGAAGAAGTTCAACGCCACTTTTGGTAACGACAACACCGCCTGTACAGCAGTCCAAGGCCTTGTGACCGACGACTTGGTTAACCCGCTCACAACCGCAACGGCGCGTGCACTCGCAGGATCGTTGATTGGTCTGTCTTGTCAGGGCAACTCGACAGCCGAATTGAACGGCGTGTCTATCAACGACAAGCGTAGTGAAGACGAATTCACCGGCACCGCAATCCTGTCGTGGAAAGCAACTGACGATCTCTTGGTCTACAGCAGCTTTGCCCGTGGTTATAAGGCTGGTGGTTTCAACCTTGACCGTTCAGCACTGAAGTCACCAATCGGCACATTTGCAGCATCCGGCGGCGCGCAGGCGTTGACGGGCAGATTGCAATTCGACCCCGAACTGGTCGACAGCTATGAAATCGGTGCGAAATTCTCAAATGGTCCATTCGGCCTGAGCGTTTCTGCGTTCCGTTCGGACTTCAGCAATTTCCAGCTGAATACGTTCAATGGCACTGTGTTCCTTGTGCAGTCGATTAACGGGTGTGGTACGGATTTGGCAGGTGCCGACCGTGACCAGAGCTTGTCAGCAGCAGGTTCCAACTTCAACGCAGCAGCGGCAACAACGGGTGCCTGTGCGGCAAGCGACGTGGGCTATGGTGTGCGCGCAGAAGGTGTCGAGTTGGAAGCATCCTTGGTGCCAGCACGCAACTTCCGCATGGCGGCAGGTTTGACATATGCAAACACCAGCTACCGTCAAAATCTGGTCGGCAGCAAAACCGGTGCACCACTTGACCCGGCACTGCGCAAATTGCCGGGCGACAATCTGTCCAACGCACCGGAGCTGGTTGCCACTTCAAGTGTCACATGGACGCCGGATATCGGCAGCAATGGCATGAGCGGGCTGGTGTATATCGACGGCCGTATGACCAGCGATTACAACACCGGTTCCGACCTGTTCCCGCAAAAAGAGCAAGACGGTTTCGCGGTATTCAACGCACGTATCGGTCTTCGCGGTCCTGACGAATCCTGGGGCATTGAGCTTTGGGGTCAGAACATCTTCAATCAGGATTATGCGCAGGTCGCGTTCAACTCGCCATTCCAGGCGGGTGCAACTTCGGCACCATTTGTGGATCCACAATATCCCGGTGGTCGCCAGTTGATGTCACAGTTCCTTGCTGAGCCTCGGACATATGGCATCACATTGCGCGGCAAGTTCTAAGAACGTCACGAACCTAAACGAAAAAGGGCCTGCAGCGATGCGGGCCCTTTTTTGTTGGGTGCGATTGTGTGACCGGATTATGTGTCTGCGCGGTTCGTGGCAGTACCGGGAACAACGAGCGCTACCCCATTCGTCATCCTGAACTTGTTTCAGGATGACATGCGACGTTCATGCGTTATCCTGAAACAAGTTCAGGATGACGATTTAAGGGTATTTCGGAACAGAGACCTGCTGGAAAGCCTAGTTAAGACGTCCCAAACCCGACGCCGAGGAAGCCGGGCATGGGGCCATTCCATCCGTCATTGCTCGCTGGCGCTGCGCTTGGCTCGTCTGTTGGCTTAGCTTCAACCATTGGCGCTGCCTTTTCACGGGCAGGCTTCGCCGCGGCTTTTTCGCGTGCGGGCTTAGGTTCCGCTGGTGCCGCTGCTTCTGCGCGTGCTTCCTTGGCTTTTGGCTCCGCTGGCTTGCGGCCGCGCTTTGCAGGCGCGCGCTCTT
The DNA here is from genome assembly GCA_002255985.1 of Sphingomonadaceae bacterium PASS1. Classification (GTDB taxonomy): domain Bacteria; phylum Pseudomonadota; class Alphaproteobacteria; order Sphingomonadales; family Sphingomonadaceae; genus Sphingorhabdus_B. The sequence continues at coordinate 9,206 of NKIR01000012.1, read as the reverse complement.
CGGTATCACCCGATGGTGCTTCGATCTTGCCAAGACGTTCAATCTTGTTGCCAATCAGCTTTTCGATGCTTTCAATAGCTTCTTCATCAGCCTTGGTGACAAAGGTAAATGCCTTGCCCTTGGCACCGGCGCGGCCAGTGCGGCCAATGCGGTGGATATAATCATCGGGGTGCCATGGCGCATCAAAGTTGAACACATGGCTGACGCCTTTGACGTCGAGGCCGCGTGCGGCCACGTCGGACGCGACGAGCAGATTAATGTCGCCGTTCTTGAACGCTTCCAATTGCTTCTGGCGTGACGCCTGATCAATGTCGCCGTGAATTTCTCCCGAACGCATTCCATGGCGCTGCAGGCTGGCGTTCAATTCGCGCACCGTGGTCTTGCGGTTGCAGAAGATAATCGCGTTGGACACCTCTTCCGTGCGCAATAGATCCCGCAATACATCGCGCTTTTTCATTGGTGATACGTTCACCAAAAACTGCTCGATATTGACGTTGGCAGTCGCTGGGCGCGCGACTTCGATATATTTCGGGTTCGACAGAAACTTGTCGGCCAGCTTTTTAATCGGCGGCGGCATCGTTGCCGAAAACAGCAATGTCTGGCGCGTCGCCGGCAGCTTGGTGCAGATATGTTCGATGTCGGGAATGAAGCCCATGTCCAACATACGGTCCGCTTCGTCGATGACGAGCATTTCGCAGCCCGTCAGCAATATCTTCCCGCGTTCGAACAAATCCATCAGCCGTCCGGGCGTCGCGATCAAAACATCAACGCCCTTTTCAAGCGCCTTCACTTGGTCGCCCATCTGAACACCGCCAATAAGCAGCGCCATCGATAGCTTGTGATATTTGCCATATTTTTCGAAATTCTCGGCAACCTGCGCCGCAAGTTCACGGGTCGGTTCGAGAATGAGGCTGCGCGGCATGCGTGCACGCGCGCGGCCATTGGCCAACACATCGATCATCGGAAGGACGAAGCTCGCGGTTTTACCCGTGCCCGTCTGTGCGATTGCGATGATGTCACGCATCATCTGGACCTGCGGGATAGCAGCGGCCTGAATTGGGGTTGGCTCGTCATAGCCAGCCTCGCTTAAGGCTCTCAATAGCTCATCAGACAAGCCGATATCGGCAAAACGCATATGTTGTTCCGGAAAAGAAGATGCAGTGCCACCGGTGCCAAAGCCATAGCGACGAGGGTCGCCATTGGTCTCTGCGGGCAGAAATGTCAAGGTAATTGGCCGAATGCGCCCGGCGCTATCGCGGTATCAACAATCGGAATTTATCGATCGCGCATTTTGCCCCGGTGCGGGCATGCAACACATCCCGATCCACGCACAACTTACCATCAAATGACCGCTCCATATAAGCGCCCGCATAAAACTCCCGCGCCAGACAACCGTCACCCAAATAAGCGCGGATAAGGATGCCGTCGCGCGTCAACAGGTCAAGCGTGCGGTCGGGTCCGGGACGCGATCCGCCCAGCCTGTCGACCCAAAGGCATTTGCCGATTTTCTTTTCTTTATATTGCAGCTTTGCGACCGATTGCCGCTGTGCGCCCACGGCCGCTGGTGCCGACGCGGGGCTTGGCAAACGAATGATGATGCGTTGGTCAATGCGCACTTGGTCAAATTCGGTATTCAACCTGACGAACGGCGCGAACGGTTTGTGCGCCATGTCGACATTAAAATCGGCCCAAGCCTTTTGCGACACGGCTGTCAGGCCGGCCGCAAGCAGGATTATGGCCAAAATTATGCGCAAAAAACATTCCGGTATGAAGTTGAAGTTCTGCCGACTTTACCCGATAGGGTTGAACGTATCATGAATTAAATGCCCTGAACCTTTGCACATAATGGGAAAAGCCGTGCCAGATGTAAACGCCTTATCCGAACTTCGCTCTATTTTGGGACCGAAGGGCTATTCGGATGATCAGGACGTCATATCCCCATGGCTGACCGACTGGCGTGGCCGATTTACGGGCGCCGCAGCAGCATTGCTTTCACCCGCCACCACACAAGAAGTGGCCGCAGTTGTGCGGGTCACCGCGAAGTATCGGCTGTCACTGGTTCCACAGGGCGGCAATAGCGGGATGGTCGCCGGGGCCACCCCCAATAGCAGCGGCGATCAACTGATCCTCTCAATGCGGCGGATGAACAATATCACCGCGATCGATGCGGATGCGGGCCTGATAAGCTGTGAAGCAGGTGTCATCTTGCAGAACCTGCATGAAGCCGCCGCGCAGGCCGGACGGCGCTTTCCACTCACGCTTGGCGGCAAGGGGTCGGCAACCGTCGGCGGCCTGATTTCAACCAACGCGGGCGGCACCCAGGTTTTGCGGCATGGCACCATGCGTTTGCTCGTCGCAGGTCTGGAGGCAGTACTGCCCGACGGGTCGATTTATGACGCGATGGCACCGTTGAAAAAAGACAACCGCGGCTATGACCTGAAACAACTGCTGATAGGCGGCGAAGGCACGATTGGCGTGGTGACCAAGGCCGTGCTGCAAACCGTGCCCGCGCTTATTGACCGCTGCGTCGTGTGGGCAGGCGTCGATAGCCCGCAACAGGCATATGAACTGTTACTGTTCATGCAGAAACATGGGCGCGATCGTTTGGAGGGCTTTGAAATCCTTCCCCAGCGCGCACTCAATGCCGTTCTCACGCATATTTCGGGCACGCGAGCACCACTCGACACCACGCACCGCTGGCATGCGCTGATGGAATTTGTGCAGGACGACCCTGCCCAGTCCAGCTCCGGAGAGCTGGCCATGCATTTGCTGGAGGATGCCATCAGCCATAATTTGCTCGAAAACGCGACCATCGCGAGCAGCGACGTGCAAGCGGAAGCCTTCTGGAAAATTCGCGATTCGATTGCGGAGGCCGAACGTGCCGCCGGCGCCGCGCTGCAACATGATATCAGCGTTCCGGTCGCGGCCATGGCGCGCTTCATTGAACAAGAATCACCACGTATTGAGGGCGATTATCCGGGCACCAAGACCGTTGCATTCGGGCATTTGGGCGATGGCAACATCCATTTCCATGTAAAAGCCCCCGAAGGCGTCGATGTCGCGGATTGGTACGCGGGAGATGGCAAGGCAATCACGTCGCATGTCTATGATCGCGTGCGCGCTTATGGCGGTTCATTGTCGGCTGAACATGGCATTGGCCAATCTAAAATCGACGAATTCGCGCGGCTTGCAGAGCCTGCCCGGCTTTCCGCATTGCGTGCCATTAAAAATGCTTTCGATCCGCTTGGTATTATGAACCCGGGCAAGCTTGTTCCACTTGCGTAAAAGCTGCTGTCCGACTAAAGCGCCGCATTAAATTTCTGCCCATTAACAAGCACTGGAGTTTCTCATGGCCACCGCGCCCCAAGCCGCAAATTTGCCGCTTCTTTACAAAGACCTCATCCCGCTCAACAGCAACGATCACGTCACGTGGAAATCGCGCCTGCTGGAGAATGCAAAGTTCCTTGAAGGGCAGCATGCAATCCCGCTGACGATCGAAGAATTCGTCCCTGCTTCGCGCACTTATCCGATCATCTTTTCAGCAACAGATAATCCTGTTCCGCTAATCCTGATGGGCATGAATGAAGGCGTAAACACTTTCATGAACGAGGAAGGCCATTTCGAGCGCCCCGTTTACGTCCCTGCATATGTCCGCCGCTATCCATTCCTGTTGGCCAAGCTGCGTCCTGACACCGAAGAGCTGTCCTTGTGCTTTGACCCCACATCGGGCGCAGTTGGTGAATTCGAAGAAGGCACGCCCTTGTTCGAAGATGGCAAGCCAAGCGAAAACACACAGGCTATTTTGAAGTTCTGTGAAGAATTCGAAAATGCAGGTTCGCAGACGCATGCGTTTGTTGAAGAGCTGCAAAAGCTTGACCTTTTGATCGACGGCGAAGTGTCGATCCAACAAGAAGGTCAGGAACAGCCCTTCATTTACCGTGGTTTCAAAATGATCGACGAAGCGAAGCTGCGCGATTTGCGTGGCGACACCGTCCGCAAGCTGAACCAGAACGGTATCCTTGCACTCATCCACGCACATCTGTTCTCTTTGCAGTTGATGCGGGAAATATTTGCAGTTCAGGTTGCACAGGGTAAGGTACCGCAAGTGACGGAACTGCCTTCGACCTAATCAGGCCAAATGCTTCATGCCGTCACTGTCCATCGGGGAAGTGACGGCATGGCAAAATACAGTAAAATCGCGATCCTTTTTCACTGGCTGATTGCCATAATGATCGGTGCAAACATCTTGTTGGCAAATCTGGGCGAAGATCTGCCCCGCGCCGCACGCGCTGCCTATATGAGCCCGCACAAGGCGATTGGCATTTCCATCTTGATACTCACCGTTGGTCGCATTTTATGGCGTCTTACCCACCGTCCGCCTGCGCTGCCTGATAAGGTAACAGGTTGGCAGGCCAAAGCTGGCCATACCGTCCATATTCTATTTTACGTCCTCATGATCGTAATGCCGCTCACCGGTTGGCTAATGATCGGCGCCAATGGAAAAGCAGCGCCCGTTGATTTCTTTGGCCTGTTCACGCTCGATATGGCGGTTGGCAAAAACACGGCGCTGTCGGGTATCGCACATGAAGGACATGAGATATTGGCCACGCCGCTTCTTGTTCTCATCGGCTTGCATGTTTTGGGCGCTTTGAAGCATCAGTTCATAGACAAGATGCCATTTGTCCAACGGATGTGGCCATAAACCCGCGATAGCGGCGTTATCGCCCCATCAACATAGCAACTGTCGGTCATTGCCCGAACGGATGGCTCGCCTTAACGACGTTGGGGCCAGAATATTTTTGTTCTGACTTGAAAATGCAATGCCAAGAGCCCATTCTCGATTCTGGACGGAGACATCCCCTCCCGTTTCTGTCCAACGATGCCCTAACCGGCATCAACTCCCTGAACCTCGGCCACCCCGGAACATTCCGGGGTGGTTTTTTATGCGAATCGGGTTGTTTTATTCCGCAGCAATTAACGCAGACGAACCAATCGCCTCGTCCGCCAATGCCTCCACCAGTCCGGATATCAACCGCTTCAGCGCTTCAATTCCGGCCCCAGGTTGCCGCAAATCAGGATCAAGGTAGAGCGACCGGTCCACTTCCAATTGGATCGCATGGATATTGGCACGCGGCTTGGCATGGCGGCGCAGGATATAATCCCCGGCATATGGGTGATTAAGCGCAGCCGTAAATCCGTGGCCCTGCAAACGTGACATCAGCAATTCGGCATATTGCGAGGCGGCACTTTTGCCGAATCGGTCGCCAATAACAAATTGCGGGCCCGCGCCTATTACCGGGCTGTGGAGCGGTGGCATGCTGTGCACATCCAGCAGGATCGCGATCCCGAACTTTTCCCGCATATTTTCAAGCACCGAAGATACGGCCTGATGATAGGGGCGGTGCAGCACCGCAATGCGGTCATTGATGTCGTCTAAAGTGAATTGCCGCTTCCACAAATCGCCTTCGCCCGACAACCGGCGCGGGACAAGGCCAAGGCCCCCACGCTGCTTCACGCCGGGCGCAGGATAATCCCCACGCTGTGCGCCTTGAACCATTTCAACATCGATATCCTGTTCGTCGCGGTTCAGGTCGATCCACGCCCGTGCACGATGGGCGACGACGACCGGATGGCCTAACTGCACCGAACGGCGCACCAAGAGATCGGCATAGCGATCCTCAAGCCGGACAAGCGATGCCGGCGGTACGCGAAGCGCGTCAAAGACATCTGCGGGATAATCGCGCCCAGCGTGCGGCACAGACAGCAGCACAGGCACGGACATATTCTCCGTTCCCCACATTGCAAATCCGGATGCCGATATGTCCAACGCGCCCTCTTCATTGGAAGAAAATATGTTGTTGGCAGGTTTTGCGCAAAATGGTGCAAAAAAATTAAATCTCTGCAATTATAGAAATGGTTGGCGCAGCAATTCAGCGCCCCAAAGTTGTTTAAGGACCTGTTATGACCCGAATTCTGCTCGCCGAAGATGACCAGGCCATGCGCGAATATCTCGCGCGTGCGCTGGAACGGTCGGGCTATGAAGTTGTCACGGTCGACCGCGGCACACAAGCAGCGCCCTTGCTGGAACAAGAACATTTCGACCTGCTGCTGACCGATATCGTGATGCCCGAAATGGACGGGATTGAACTCGCACGCCACTGTAACCGCGTGTCACCGGGCACGGAGGTCATGTTTATCACCGGATTCTCGGGCGTAGCACTGCGCGCTGGCGAGTCCATACCAAACGCGAAAGTACTGTCCAAACCCTTCCATCTCAAAGACCTTGTTCTTGAAGTCGAACGCCTATTTGCCAAGGAAAATTTTGGCGAACTGAAATAGGCTTGAATGATAGCACAAGCCCAGCTAGAGGCTGCGGCATTGTGGGCGTATAGCTCAGCGGTAGAGCACTGCATTGACATTGCAGGGGTCGCAAGTTCAAACCTTGCTACGCCCACCATTTAAAAACCCCGCCGTCCCAATGGAACGGTGGGGTTTTTTAATTTCACAATATTTTCGCCTTTTTGATGCTCGGCCGCAGGTGTGGGTTCTCGCTGTTTTCTAAACAATAGATTTCCCAAGGCCGCGACAGAACAACGCAACAAAAAACCCAGTTATCGTGAGATAACTGGGTGAAGTGGAAAGCATGAATCGCAGCATACTCTCTGGGTCCTTCATGCAGTAAAAACTGCATGAAACTCGTGGTCATCTATTATCAACGTCCCATTTACCATTGGCCCGCTTCACCATCGCTAGTCCGCAATAGTTGCATTGCGAGACTGGAAAACTCCCACCCACCTTCGCATGTTTGCGACTGCGGACGTGCGCGTTGAAGCTACAAAAAAAGATGCGCCTTATGGTTTTGTGAATCATGTTTTGCTCTGAACCCCCTCATTTAATCCCATGATCCTGTGCCCACTCCTCCAGCAGGGAAAAGTTGATTTGACGCAAAATTAGAATGCTTTATAAACTTTCAATATTGACAGTTAGGGTCCGGACTCATTTGAGCCACCAGATGACGGTAGCAGCGATGGCGATGGTTGCCATGAAGTTTTTGATGTTTCGGTCGAAGCGGGTGGCGACGCGGCGCCAGTCCTTGAAGCGGCAGAACATCCGTTCGACGACGTTGCGCTGCTTGTAGATTGCGTGGTCCCAATCGAGCTGAACCTTGCGGTTGCGCTTGGAGGGAATGACCGCTGTGGTGCCACGCTCGGCCAGCCAGGCGCGCAGGTCGTTGCTGTCATAGCCCTTGTCGCCAACCAGTTCGGCGGACGGCGGCATGGCTGCGATGCAGGCCTTGGCGACCTTCATATCGTGGATATTTCCGGGGGTTATCATCAGCACGCAGGGGCGGCCGCGCGCGTCGCAGATGGCATGGACCTTGGAGTTTCGCCCGCCGCGTGTCTGGCCGATACCATTGGCCAAGGCCCCCCTTTTGCGCCTCCTGCGGTACGGTGGACCTTGATGCAGGTGCTGTCGATGAACAGCCGGTCGGGGATCCCTTCGGCTCCGGCCAGCGCGCTGAAGATGTCTTGCCACACCCCGCGCTCGGCCCAGCGCACGAAGCGGTTGTAGAGCGTCTTCTTCGGCCCATAGACCGGCGGGCAATCGCCCCAGCGACCGCCGCTTTGCAGCGCATGGACGATGCCGCTCAGCACCCGCCGATCATCGACCCGCCGCGCACCGCGCAAACCAGTGGGCAACAGCGGCTCGATCCGCGACCACTGTTCATCCGAAAACCAAAAGAAATCCGCCATTGCCAACACCTCCCTCGCTGAGGCATTGAATCACACATCGCCCGCAATGGGAATCCGCTTATTGGGTCCGGACCCTAGTTCGCCAAGCACCCGCACTGCAAGTAACAACTTGCTTAATTAACAATAGTTTACAATCTTTGCGCGATCCAGACACAGAAAGGACGAATGACATGACCAGACCGCCGCCGCCCTCCTTTGTCCGCCTGCTGGATATGTTGAATGCGATCAGGCAGCTGTCACCGTTTGACACATTAAATGCCGACGAAGGGTTACTGCTGGATGCGCTGATCGTGAAATGGCACGAGCGTGATAACATCATGGTCAGCGAAGTGATGAGTGACGCACGCTTCGGTTCCCAGCCAACGGCGTATCGCAGGATAATATCTCTGCGCGACAAGGGGCTCGTTTGTTTGCGCATCGACAGCAAAGATAAGCGGGTCAAATTCGTGGAGCCTACGCAACTCGCGCGAGATTACATGGCGAGCATTCGTGAAGGCATCACGACCCTTGAGCGGCCACCGCAAACTGTATGAAGGCACAGTGGAAGGATGCGTCGGGGTGGGTTCTACTTGTAGTGGGCTTATCGCTCGCGTGGTATGGCTTGGCTTCAGCAAATGATTTTGTTTTTCAGCAATTATCCCTGACCCCCAATGCTACGCTCATATATCTGCCTGCGGCATTACGCATTATCTACCCCCTCGTGTTTCGGAGCGCCGGCGTTTTGGGGATCATCATAGGCAGCTACTTTGTTGTCCAAGACCGCGTGAATGATGGCGTAATCGACATCGTCTCTTTGGCTATAATGTCTGGCTTAGCTTCGCTCATCGGCATCGGATTGTTCAAGATTCTGTTTACGACAAAACCCGGCTTAGCCGATCTAAAAACGGTTCATTTCTTTGCGTTGGGCTCGTTATGCGCAGCATCAAATGCTGTGCTGTTGAACCTGTATTTCGCAATGACAGGTCGTCTGCTGCAACCATTCGACCACGCGATGACTATTTTCATCGGCGATGTCGCGGGTACTGTCATAGTCCTATCGATACTGTCGTTTGTGCTGACATTTTTCATTTCGCGACGCCGCGTGTAAACACAAGCGACTATTGCGGATCCGATTACGTGGGTCTTACTGTCGCGCAAACCAATATATAGCCGCTTTCGCAACTGCCGTGGCGGGTTCACCTAATGATTCGCAGAACCAACATCTGTCGTCAGCCAACAAGCCTGCATCCGTATTGCATCTTCCGGGTGGGTGATGCGTTCAATCAAAAGTCTGCGACAAAATAAGTCCGACTTATACCAAGCTGCAATGATCATAACCCACTGGTCCATTTGCGGTGCCCGATGGTCATAATGCGCCAAGGCTGATCTATGAGTTTGTTCCACGCCTCGCAGCAGAGGTCGACGATATTGTCGTGGGAAGTGAACACCCGGTTGGATAGCCAGTTGTCGCGC
>NKIR01000025.1 GCA_002255985.1 Sphingomonadaceae bacterium PASS1 | reverse complement strand
CGGATCTGGACTAGATTTGCGCCTTTCAGCTGGCGACATGAAACCGCCAAGGCGACGAGCCTTTGGCAGGAACGCCGATGATTTTTGTAGGGAAAGCACCTTGAAGAAAGTGGTGCCGCTTAGGTGACTCGAACACCTGACCCCATCATTACGAATGGATTTGCTGCACTGCAGCATTTTGTTATATTATAACCGCTTAATCCTCTGCTGGGTGCATCGGATTGCCCAATCCCACATGATGCCCAAACTCAGCGGAATTCCGAATTCAGCGATTTCCTAGCCAAAGCACTTTGGTAGGATAATTTCCTGAAAAGTGACCCGGCCCGGACCCGCTCAGGTTGAGAGTCCCGAGCGTGACAACAGCCTCGAATCGGGCCGTTGCTCGGGCTTGCTTTGGTGGCGAAACCGTCGGATACCCAGAGTCTGGGATGAGGGGGCTAAATTGAAAATCACGGTTTCCTGGTTTGCCGCGTGTTTTTTCGCGGCCACCGTTTTAGGTACGCCAGTGGCTGCGCAAGAACGCGCGGCTGTCAAACAGGGTTTTAGCCTCGCCCAAGGCAGTAAGAAAAAGATTCTAGTCTTTCGCCCATCGGTTAGCGTGGGCGCTCAATCCACCGGCGGTATGTTTGAGCCGAATGCGGAATGGACCGAGAAAGCAAAAGCGAATCTTCAAGCTGCACTAGACAAATTACAAAACCAGCTCGGCAATGAAGTTCTGGTGGCACCCGATTCGTACGGAGAGGATGCACGAAATCTGCAAGAGCACATGGCTTTATTTGCAGCAGTCTCACGAGCTGTAATTCAATATCAATTTTTTGTAGGAAATCGACTGCCAACAAAAAAACGCGATAATAAGGAGGATGTTTTCGACTGGTCCCTTGGAAGCGATGTTTCCAGCCTTCCGGGTGCCAAGGATGCAGATTATGGCCTCTTTATCTACGACAAGGATGCTTATGGCTCGACGGGGAGGAAGCTACTGCAGGCCGTTGCGATTCTTGGTGCCGGTATATCAGTTAAGTCCGGTGAGCACGCTGGCTACGCCGGGCTGGTGGATTTGAAAACCGGCGACCTGCTTTGGCTGAATGCCGACGCTTCAATGGGCGGCGACGTGCGGCAAGCCGATGGAGCCGAAAAGCGGATCAGGCAATTGCTTGAGGATTTTCCGGGAAGCGCGATTGCGAAAGCTGCAGATCAATGAAATTGGGCGTTGTCGCGATCGCCCTTTGTAGTGCGGTACTCTCGTGCGCTGCAGCCAGTGCGAAACAAGCCCCCCCTCCTCCGCCCTACGAAGGTGCTTATCAGCCGCAAGGGCTCGACGAAATTGGAATGTGGCGTGAGGACGACGAAAGTGAGCGCGAACTTGTAGCCTCCAATCTTCTGATTCGCGATGAAAATCTAACAGCCTATGTAACTAAGGTACTTTGCGACACTATCGGCACTGACAGGTGCAAGTCGGTACGTGTCTATATTCTGCGCGAGCCGACCTTTAATGCGTCAATGTCACCCAACGGCACGATGCGCGTTCTGAGCGGGCTTTTTTTGCGAGTACATGACGAAGCAGAGCTCGGTGCGGTGTTAGGTCACGAATTTGGGCACTTTGAAAAACGCCACGGTGTTGAGCGCTTCAAATCAGCTAGAAGCGGCTCGGATATGCTAGCTTGGGGAGCCGTACTTGCTAGCATTGCGCCGACCTATGACACCCGACGATCGTACCAAAATCTTCAACTCTCGGTGTACGGCAACTTCTTCCGATTTAAGCGCAATCAAGAACGCGAAGCCGATATACTAGGTATCGGATACCTCAACCACAGCCCACTACCCCCACAGGGTGCGACACGGGTCTGGAAAAACGTGATGGCAGAGATCGATGCCTCAGTGCGAGCCAAAGGCCTCAGCAAACCTAACTTTAACGCGATCGCCTTCACAGCGTCGCACCCGCCCGAAGCTGAAAGAGCAGCCTACCTAGAAGAGTTGGCGCAGCCAGACGCGAGCTCAAGAAATGACGAGAGCGAACGGTATCGACAAAGCCTCCAACAATGGCTGCCGATATTCCTCAACGACCAGGTCAAACTTAATGACTTTGGCGCGAGTGAGTACCTTATCCAATCGCTTGCCGAAAGAGGATGGACAGCGTGGCTGTGGAACGCGCGCGGAGAGCTCTACCGAGGTCGCGGTAACCCGCGAGATCTTGTGAACGCTTCCGAATTTTATTCTAAGGCCATCGGGCTCGATCCGAACCTCGCTGAGGCCTACCGTGGCTTAGGCCTGTCACTTCTCAAAACAGGCCATGCGGCCGAGGGTCAAAATGCGCTGCGGAAATATCTCCAACTCAATCCGAATGCAGCCGACGCACGGTTAATTGCCATGATGGTTCCCAAAGAGGTAACAACGAAGTGATGTCTATGCAGCATAAAGTCCGTTGTGGCCTCCTCGCATTGTCGATGTTGCTAGCAGCCGCTCAGGCCGATGCGCACAAACTGCACAAGCAGGGCGAAGCGGCTGCTGTCGCCGATTCGTCCCTGACAGTCACGCCCTCGCGCGATTGGAACCAACTGGGCACAAAGATAGGCAAGAAAACCGAGACCTGGACGCTCGACGGTGAGCAACTCAATGATATCACCTTCTTTGCTGGCATCGAGCCAGGCAAGCCCCTCGTTAAAGAGAAGAGCAAAAAGCGTGAGCCGCTGCCGAAATTTACAACTACAACTCTCTTGGCAGAGATTCCGGAACTGCTCGAAAATACATCACGCTCCTTCAAAGGAAGCGGTTCATTCCAAATCGCATCTGTTGAGCCAACTCGTTTTCTCGACAGCGATGGTGTAGTTTTTAATTATGTTTTCACTGACGAAGACCAATTGACCCGAAAGGGTGAGGCGCGAGCTGCCATTATTAAGGGCAGGCTTTATATGATCACTTTCGAAGCCCCGCGCCTAAGCTATTACGACAAGGTCATCGCTGATTTCAGGGCCCTAGCGGATACCGCGAAGCTCCGATGAGCGCTGAAGAGAGATAGGCGTTGGGTTGCCCCGCTTAACATAACGCCCAATCTCTGCAGGCTGCTTCTGCCAATTCAAGTCGGCCAGACAATTTTGTCATCAGCACACAACGTGACATACCGCTGCTGCAGCCATTCGAACCAGTCCGCTTCAGGCCATTCACCCAGCGGCTTGAATGCTGCTTCGATGGACATGGAGCGAAAATCGGCCGGGTCAGTCAGCAGGGAACGGAACACGTCAAAGGCGTCTTCGCCGAAGCGCTTCAGCGTCGGTGAGGTCACCAAGTGCAACGGCCTATTGCCTGCTGGCGAAAGGTGCAAAACTCGTGCGCGGTCCACCCCGGCATCGGTTCGCTGAGTGTGCCAGGCGAGCATCTGCTGGCGAAGCATCTGGTAGAACGGTTCCCAGAAGAAATCTTCGAGACCAACGTCAATGTCAGCACGGATCGGCCCATTGGGCGCACGCCAGATTGCTTCATAGCGCGCCCGGCGGGTGTTGTTACCTTTCGGATCAAGCGGCTGGCCGTAGCGTTCGGTGTACTTCCATTCGACGAGCAGCAAATTCGTGGCACCGGCATTGGTCCGGTACAAGATCGCTGCGTCGGCCGCTGTGGCATTGGCTCCGCGCTTGCGCTGTGCCCCCGGCTTCGCCTCATTCAGATAATCCGCATCACCAATCCATTCGAAGGTCACGAACCAGTCCTGACCGGCGCGACCTCGCTCTACGGGCAACACTTCACCTACCCTGTCGCCGGTGACGTGCGTGATCCAGCGCGCGAGCAATTCGGGTTTGTCCGCGAACGGAAGCAGAAAGTTGACGCAACACACCTGCGAGGAAAGTCCGTGGTTTGCGTGTTGGTGCCATTGGATTTCCGGGTCAGCGCCAAACAGGCGATCAGCCGCTTCGCGCACGGCTGGTAGAAGGTTTGCCAACCGGTGCTCGGGTGGCACGCGATAGTCGGCTCCGCGATAACCATTGTAGTGAGGCAGGTTTGCAGAAAACCATGTTCCTTGCGCCAGCCGCTGATCCGCCACGAAGCTCGGTCTGCTCGGCATTTTTACAGCTCCGCGTTGATTCGAGAGAAGGCCGCCTGATACGCCTTGGTGCGATCATCGAGCCAATCGGCCATCTGGTCCCAGTTCGCTTGGTTGTATGGATCGACAGTTAGCTTCGAACCGAGGCTCGTCTCCGCTGCCGCACCAAGCTCCGCGATCAGTTGATCAAGATGAGGACGAACCAACAGCTCAAGATCGTCAGGCGAGCCGCCACGGGGAGGACGAACGAACACGCCTACGCCATTCCGGGACAGATACTGAACCAACATCATATCGGTCTGAGGCAGCGCAGCCCATAGAGAGCTCGCAGCGCCTGCCTTGCCGTATATCGGGTGGCGCGCACAAAAGTGCGTCCAGAAGGCAAGGCGGTGCTGGCCGATTTCGGAGCGGTCGCCTTCAACCACACGCTTCTTCTCCGAGACCTGCCGATCCCAGTTATTCGGCCGTTCGACCACTTCAAACAGCGGAGCAAAAGGCGAATCGGCAATGCGGACGACGCGCAAACGCACGGCAAAGAAGGAAAAGGGATCGACGGTGTGCTCGTTTAGCCAGCGGATCGCAGATAGATGCTCTTCCCGGAATGATGGCGCAATCCAGACCATTGTCTGCGCTTCAAGCCCGGCAAGATAAGTCATGATCTGGCCAAGGTGAGTGTGATCCGAACCCGCAAGCTGGTTCTCAATCAGCACAACGCTGTCGTCGGCTGCATTGCGAGCGAGGATATCGGCACTGAACGTGCCCACGCGCATCTCGGTGCCAGCCAGCTCCAAGGGAATGCCTATAACTTCCGATAGCCGAGCAAGGTTTGCTGCCAACCAAGGTGTGAACTGGTGCGCTTCGTGCGCCCACGCATCACGCAGCGAGACGTCGGAGAGCGTGGCGAACAAGCGCCGGGCGAGTTACAGCCGTGAATATGGCCGACAGCGCCGCTGCCTTATCCGCAGGTCCTGCAAAGTGGAATTCGCACAGCAATTCCTCAAGCTGCGCCAGCGCCGACTCTGCGGCTTCCCTTGTCGCTTCAACGGGCGGGAATTTTACTGCATCGAATATGCCGAGCCGCTGCGATACCGGATCATATCCCGGCGTGCGGACAAGCTGGCCATCCTGTTCGCGGTAGTACGGCTGACGCGCCAGCCCCATTAACGGCGGCAGACGGTCATAGCTCTGCGCCTTGTAGATCAAAGACACATGACGGGGCAGCGGATCACAACGCTCCCAAGCCTTTGATCGCTTGTCGAACCTCTCCCAATCACCCGCTTCGGAAAGCGCAAGCGTGAGAGCCGGTTCGCTTAGCGGTATGAGGGCTACATCCCCTGAGACGGGATCGCGTCCGGTTGTGACGATCAGGCCCCCCGACTGATACAGGTCACCGCGCTGCGCCAACACTTCCTCCGCCGCCATGACAATCGCCTTCATCTCACCCGCCACGGCGCGGATGAGCGTCTTGTTGCGCGCATCGGTTGTTGTTAGGCCAAAGTGCTCCAGCACCTGCCCGATGTGGTACTTGTCCTTGTGCGAGTGCTGGCAACAAAAGCCGCCGGTAGGGTACACAGCATCCGGTTCGAAATAAGCGGCCCCCGTATCGAGTTCGCCGGTATGCTCATTCGCCCAGGGGCAGGTTACATCATGTTTGCCCGACGAAATCTCACGCTTGTAGAGCCCTTGCGCCTTGAAGACGGCAACAACCGGGTTTTCATCGGCGCGGGGGATATAGACCTTACTGTCGATTTCCGAATTGCTGCGATCGCGAGCCGATGCCTTGGGCGCGAGACGCTGCGGACTGTCGGTTTGGACGACGGGCACAAGCGATTCCAGCAGATGGCTTGCTGCATAGGCATGTTCCGGGTGCCAGCCGTGCAGACGGCATGTGAACGGTTTTCCGTCCACTTCATGCATCGGTTTGCCGTTGATGCCGTTGGGCAGGCGCGCCCAGCGGACCATACCCATCGCGCCCTTGTCAGTGAGGCCAGCCGCCGCAATCCTCTGCTGGAATCGATCGATTTCCGCCACACTGTCCAACGGCGGGGTGAGCTTGAAGCCAAGCTGGAAGTTGCCGGGGCTGGTTTCGAGTTCCCACGTGGGCGTGATGTTACCGATCAGGCTGCGGTCAACCTTGGTCCCGACATCATCAAGGACGAGCACGTGATAGGCCGCAGCACAGTCTTTGCGGGCTGCAAGTGTGCCATCCGTCGCGGGCCAGATGCTGGCGCAATTAAAGTACGTGTTGCGATTGATCCGGCAGACATCCTCGATTTGGCTTGAATCATGGGCAACCCAGCCGCCGCTTTTCGGATTGCCGTCTAGGCCGGTGACAACGATGCGCGCGCCGTCCGGCAGATCGGGAAAGATCGCTGCCAAAAACTCAGCGTTGGTGGGTTGAAGGCGGGCAAAGGCGGTAGAGGGGGCAGACTTTCCCCCTTCACCTGCTTCACCACCTTCCGGTGCCCCGGCTGGTGCCAGTGGCCGGGCAAGGTGCGTGGCGGTCGATGGCGCGAGTTCGCCGCCGCCTTCACCACCTTCGCCGCCTTCATCCAGGCCGATTGCGGGATCTGCAGTGGTCATCGTGGGGTTCGGCGTGAGGTTGTCGAAGAAGTTTGCCGGGACGACACCCAGCTGAGCGCCCTTGAGCGTTCTAGCGGACCCAAACCCGATGGTTGACGAGGTATTCAGAATTCCCGCCGGTGCCGATTCAATAGGCAAAGCGGGGGTGTTCGGCGATGGACTACCCATTTCCGTATCTCCGTTAAAATGTATGGATTGGCGCGCAGAGCTTCAGGATCGCTGCGCTGGCCTGAGTTCACACCCCCCGGTCAAGCCGTGACCGACCGGGGAAGCAGTGATCAGGGTATTGTGGAATCCAAGTTGATGCCGGGAAACTTGGTCAGCGCCACACTGAAGGCCTGATTTTCCGTCATGCCCGGCATAACCTGCAAGAGCTCCGCTACGGCATCACGCGCCGTGTTCCCTTGGTTTGCCGCCACTAGGGCATCGATCAGCGCGTCGATGTAAAGGAGCGGTGCCGAGTTGTAAGCCTCAGAGTGTTTGCGATGCCACTCGACGAAATTGCTGGCGACACCATTCATCTCGGCCAGCATGTGTGTGGATGGGTTCAGATCTTGGGTCATTTTCATAGTGAATCCCTTCGGGTTGCGAGCCAGACGGGGCAACAAAAGTGCTGCTCGCCCGCTCAAGCTTTATGTAGAATTCCCCCAAATATTGTTCAAGTAGTTGTTTTTATTATGTTTTTTTAAATTCGCATCTGCAGTTACTGCAGGTGGGTCGATCAAAAGTCCTTGAAAATCAATTCTACCACCTGCAGTAAGTGCAGCAGGTTTTCGGCTAAGTTGCGAAACGATCCTCGCGCTGAAGGAGTTTTCGTGTCTGGGGGCGCGTGCTTTGAGGTCGGAATGAAGGGGGCAGGATGTCGGAAAAGAGAATCAAGACGGTGCGATTGATATGGCTGGAAGCCTTCGTCGCATTGGCCAAGCACAGAAATTACAAGCAAGCAGGCGAAGAACTCGGCGTTGATCCGACTCTGATAAATAAATATGTCGACAAGCTCTCCGAATGGCTCGGCAGAAAGCTTGTATTGAACTACAATCAGAGCCTTTTATTTACTAGTGATTGTGAATACTTTTTACCTAAAGCTGAAACAATAATAGACCTTCTATATACCAGCCGAGAGTTTATCATAAATGAGGGGAACAGGGCTGAAATGATGCCCTATGTGCATGAATTTTTTGCGAAGCATATGAAAGATCTTGGAAAATCGAAGTGATTTGGGGGTTTTTCTATCCATTGCGCGTGTTTTTTGGAGATTTTAATGATCTCGGCACACTTGCTGTCCCGATCGTGCTGGTTCGCTCAGCCCAATAGTGGGTGGGCCGCCTACAGTCGCTGCCGGTGAGTGGTTCAACGGGAAGAAGCCAAGCGCTTACACGGCAGGCTGACCCGTTGGGCGGCAGAACCGAGAACGTCGGCATTGGGCAGAGTGATCATCCGGAGGCCAAAAAGAAAGCGCCCGTGGCGGGAAACCACAACGCGCTTCAAGTTTTTGGAGTGAGAGCACCGCCGAAAGGATTACCCGCTTTCGGCATCTACCTCCTCGGCTGGCACTGCGTGTGCCTTGCATAGAGTCAGCAAGCCGCTGTCGATCGCGGGCAGGTCAGGGATGAGGACCACATGGCCAGCGCCGTCGTCGCTGATCACGAACACCGCTTCGTACCAACCGGTCGCGTGGTGCAGAATGAATTCCCAGTACTCAAACGGCCAGCCGCGTGCCTGATGCAGGGTGTGCAGGGTATCGCCCGGCTGGACGATAAAGAGAGCGGCAAGATCCATGAGTTCGCGGTATTGCGCGAGGATAGGGCGCAGGGCTTTGTCCGTCACCGCGTCCAGTGCGGCAACGTTTGTGATGATGTGCATGTGGGTAGCTCCCATATGAAAAAAGCCCCGACCGGTTAGGGTC
>NKIR01000011.1 GCA_002255985.1 Sphingomonadaceae bacterium PASS1 | reverse complement strand
CAGGCCTCATCGATGGCCTGGAAACTCTCGCGAATCTGGTGCCAGCTGAGGTGCTTTTGAGCGACCGGAGTTGCTCCGGTACCAAGCACCGGCACTAGTGTGCTCTGCTCGGCCACGAGCCCCGTGGTGAGGTCGACGACCTTCATCGTGAAATGCAGGTCGTCGAGCTCTTCGCCGTCCTTCTGCTTCTCGACCGACAGGACGGTCGTGCCTTCATCTTTGGCGACCCGGATCGAGGTGTCACAGCCGCCCAGCAGCACGGTCGAGCCGCGCATGCCGCGGTCAAGATCCTTGCCGGCATGATGGATGCCGATCACGCTGCCGCTGCAGTGCTGCTGAATGTCGGCACAGCCATCGATAAACATCGACATAGCTTCCTGGCTGTTTTCATCTTCGCCAGGGATCGAACGCGACACGGTGTCGATCACGACCAGGCCAATCTCAAAATCGACCTCGGCGCGCACCTGGTCGATCGTCCGCTTCAGTTTCGCGATGCTGGCAGGATCAAGCATGTGGACGGCGATGGGCAGCAGCTTGAACGGCGCGTCGACGCCTTCCAGCCCGTGCTCGCGGCGCCAGCCCTTGATGCGCTGTCCGATGCCGTATTTGCCTTCGCCAGCAATGTAGAGGACGCCGGTCTGCTTGGTGGGCTTCCCATGCCAGTCTAGGCCGTAGGCAACCCTGAGCACCATATCGAGCGCGATGAAGGTCTTGTGTTCTCCTGGCCGGCCGTACAGCAGAACCAGCGCGTGCGCCGGGATCAGGCCTTCGATCCGCCAACTGGGCGGCGGCATGTTGTCGAGCTCGTCGAGGCTGAGGGTTTCGAAGACGTCCTCGCTGGCGGTAAGGCCATCGGGTGCGCAGTCGGCATGTAGCAGAGCCCTGACAGCATCTATGCCCAAGAGTGCTGCCATGTCGTTGAAGTCCGTGCCGACAGTTGCGGCTGGGAACTTGGGAAACACGGCCCGGCAACCGAGGATGCGAGCAGCGGCGATTGCAGCCTCACGGCCTACGTTCTTGGCTTTGCCGCGATCATCGTCACCGGCAACAATCCATGAAGCACCCGGATGATCCGATACCAGCCGCTCAGCGACCTTAATCAAATTGCCGGCGTTGAACGCAACCACGACCGGACGGCCGGTGGCCTCGTGTAAGGAGGCGCCTGTGGCAAAGCCCTCGCAGACGAGCGCCGGGCCCGCAGCCGCCGCGATCTTGCCGCCCAGGAGATACATGCCCGCTGCTGTCGGCAGATCGGAGCAGAAGAGCTTGTGTCCGCGCGCATCAATCGACTGCAGCGACTGGATCTTGCCATCCTGCCCGTGGAGCGGGACAAGAATATGGGCTCCATCGAGGCGCGTGCCGTTGGGCCTGATGCCCTTGGCTTCGAGATAGGGATGACTGGTGTAGGCCGGATCCGCTGCGATCCAACGCTCGCGCGCCTGGCGCATAGCCGCATCACGTTTTTCCGCCCGCTCAGCCTCAAACCGCACCTGCCGCGATTGGAGTTCGGCGACGCGATCCGCCGACATAACGGGGAATGTCCCGCCCGTCAGCTGCTCAGCAGCTGCCCGAATGTCGAGCCCATCAAGGGCCAAAAGGAAGTCGAAGATGTCGCCATGCGCGGCGCAACCATAGCAATGGTAGCGCTGATCCTGCGGGTAGACAGTAAACGACGGAGTGCGCTCGTCGTGGAACGGGCAAAGGCCAATGAGCTGGTGGCCGCGGCGCTTGAGGACAACATGACGGCCAACCGTCTCGGCCAGCGGATACTGATCCTTGATCGCTTCAATATCCACACTGCCGATTTCGATCCGGCGCGACATGGTCACGGCACCCTCTCATTCTTGATATTGGGAAGCCCGGACGACGACGCTGCCGTCCGGGCTTCCAAAGGTCCGCTCAGAACAGCGGTGCGCCAGGCGCAACGGCTGCGGGAGGCGGCATGTGCGTGGCAGGAGCGGCAGGGGCCGGTGGCGTTGCAGCCGGTGATGGTGCTGCTGGCACCTGCGCGGCCTGAGCCGGGGCAGCCGGTGCCGGATGGTCACTATCGCCCAGCGCCTCGGGACGTGCGGTCCAGCCGACGATCTCGAACTTTGGCTGGTAGTTGGTGCCGTGCTTGTTGGTGACCGGAAAGACACCGACACAGCGAACAACCGGCAACTGGCCGGTGCCAGCTTCGGGCGCAGCCATCCATGCATCGTAGAGGTCGTTCATCGCGTCGATGACGATGCTGGCCGTGGACGAGAACTCCCGGACGCCGAGCAGGTTCTTGTCGCTGAACAAGTCGAGCACGAAGCCGCGCTTGAAGTCTTGGCCAGGATTGGCAGCCGCTGCCGTGAACGAGGGGTCCATGACTTTTTCCGGGGCGACCCCGGAAGCGAACTTGAACCAGCCGGTTTTGAGGCCCGGCATGTCAAACACCGCTGTCATGTCGGCGACCTCGAACTGCGGCTCGTCCTTGCCGTCGCGCTTTGTGTACCAGCGTCCTGCCTTCGCATTGTACGAGACAAACACCTTGAAATCCCCGCCACCAGACGGGGCTGTCATGAAACCCATGTTCCTGTTTCCTCTTTTCTCAAGTCGCCGCGTTCAGGCACGCGGCATCGCCTTCGGGGAATGATCCCCAAATTTCCTCGGCCGCTTGGCGTGCCGCCGGGTCGTTCCAGTAAAAGCTGTCGAAGTCCGGTGAGAGCGACCGGGTCAGTTCCGCGCCGTCGTCCGACAGCGACAAGAATCGTTCGATCGACTGGGCAATGCTCACCACCCGGGCGATGTGCGACCGGGGATCATCGAGCCGGTAGACGCCGACCTTCTGGGGCGTGACGTAAGCAAAGCGGATCTCGGCATTGCCATGGGCGGCATGGTAGATCGCGCCTTGCCGGGAGTGGGGATCGGAGATCTTGGACGAGAGCCGCAGCTGGGTCTTGAGGTCGACAATGATGCCGTGTTCGGGAAACCAGAAGTCGAGCCAGCCGATAAACGGCACAGGCACGCCCGGAAGCGCCACTTCAATCCGGTGCTGGCGATTGCCGTCCGCAGCTTCCGGAACACCGTATTGGCGCAGTTCGGCCAAACCAGTGGCGACGGCCGGGGCGATGGCTGCGCGTTCCTTGTCGACATTCGGGTTGCCAGACAGCGCGGTCAGCTGGTTGAACCGGGCAATCGCCAGTTCCTGACAGGCCTCGACCGAAGCGGTAGGCTCAAACAATCCCATCTCGACACCCGCCTCAATGGAAGTGCCGCGGTGCGCAGCAGGGCCGACAGTCGATTTGCGTCCCATCAGCTTTTGCATCGCCCACATCGAGGGCTGCGCCACGAACAGGTTGATTGAGGACGCCGACAGATGGTCGAGCCCATGGCGTTCGAAGGCGCCGCTCACTTGGCAGCCTTCTTCCGACGCGGGATTGGCTGATAGGTGATCATGAAGGTGCGGACCCGCGCTTCGGTGTCAGGCCAGAGCCGGCGGCCGGCCTTGAGCTGGCGAATCAGCTTCCAGTCGTTGACTGCATGGCGCCCAAAAGCGCTCTCGCTGAGCTTATGAATCCGCAAGAATGCGTCGATATCGGAGAGGAGTGGGTGCGTTGTCATATCCAGATTATTACGGGATGAATCCTACATATCAATCCTCATACTACTTTATGAATGCATATTGCGGGAACTGTCCCGCAGTGCTAAATGCTGCGCCATGACAGAGAAACCACTTTTCGACATCGCACATCTCCGCAGTGTCCTGGAAAAGGCCACGGCCTCCGGGGCGAAGTGGAATGCGCGCTCGCTCTCGCTGGCGGCGTCTGCGGGAAAGAGCCCGCATCTGGTGCGTGACATTGTCCGCGGTAAGAGCGCAAACCCTCAATTGGAAACTGTGCTGGGCCTCGCCAAAGCGCTTGAGATGGATATCTCGCAGTTGGTGCCTTCAACGGCCACCTTGATGCCGCGTGTCGGCATGATAGGTGGCCTTGAGCCGCTCGAGGTCGTGGGTGCAGTGGCAGCTGGTGTCTGGCGCGAACAGACCGACTGGGCTGCAGAAGACCGCTATTTTATTGAAGTTGGGCCAAATCCTGTCCTTGGCGGCGAGCGGTTCGCTCTGCGGATGGAAGGTCATTCGATGGACAAGATCATCGCACCTGGCTCAGACTTAGAATGCCTTCGGGTGTCCTACGGTTTTGTCGAACCCCAGCCTGGCGACATTGTGATCGTCCAGCGCGATCGGCACGACCTGCATGAGCTTACTTGCAAGCGGCTCGACCATGACGGGACCAATTTCATTCTTCGTGCGGAATCAACCCGCGCCGAGTTCCAGGAGCCGATTGTCATCGGCAATCCAGACGAAGATAATCATGACGATGAGGGCGTGAACATCATCGGGATCGTGCTGCGCTCGCACCAGAACCTCTTTAAGCGCAGGCGCTGACCGACCTGCATTTTGCGGGAAGCTGGATACCCATCACGCGTTGACGTGGGATATATCCCAACTTATTCTCCCCTCAACTGATCAGGGGATGGATCCGCATGGGCGGCGTCCCGTGACGCCCAGCCATTAATGCGGACCCTTCTATGCAATCCTCCCTCAGTGGCCCGAACGCCTCGCCGCCCGAAGATCTTTCGACCGAAGCCCGGCTCTCCGAGTTGGGCCGTATCGTGGCGGCAGGCGTGCTGCGCATGCGCCAACAGTCCAGTTCTATATCTGCCGATGATGCAGATAGTTCGCTCGCTATCCCGGCCACCAAGAGCGTCAGTCGTCCCCGGGCACAAGCCCGGATCGGAGGACGATAATGCGAGATAATGACAATATGCAGGTGCTGGCCAGGCTGGCCGCGCTGAAGACCATGACAGTCAACGAGCTGAAGGCCGAATGGCAGACGCTGATAGGTAGCGAGGCGCCCAACAACAGCCGGCCGTTCCTGGAACAGCGGATCGCTTACCGCATCCAGGAACTAACCTGGGGCGGACCATCCAAGCCGGTGGCGCGGCTGCTTGATGCACTGGCCGATGAGGTCGAGGGCAAGAAGGTCCGGAAATCGGTCATCAGCGACCCACGCAATCCGGTGATCGGAACGCGGCTGGTTCGCGAATGGGATGGAGCGGAGCACGTCATCACCGTGCTGAAGGACGGGTTCGATTGGCAGGGGCGGCGATACAAGTCGCTGTCGGCGGTCGCCCGCGACATCACCGGCACCCAGTGGAACGGCTACCGCTTCTTCGGCTTGCGGGAACGGAAGGATGCGGCATGACAGAAGCTGCACCAAAGCGCCGCCTGCGCTGCGCCATCTACACCCGCAAGAGCTCCGAAGAGGGGCTCGACATGGAGTTCAACAGCCTCGATGCCCAGCGTGAGTCCTGCGAGGCCTATATCGCCAGCCAGCGCGCCGAAGGATGGGCGTGCATGCGCGAACACTACGATGACGGCGGGTTCTCCGGCGGCACTCTTGATCGGCCTGGCCTGAAGACGCTGATTGAGGATATCGAGGACGGGCTGGTCGACGTGGTGGTGGTCTACAAGATCGACCGCCTGTCGCGCTCGCTGATGGACTTTTCGCGGCTGGTGGAGGTGTTCGACAAGCATGGCGTGACGTTCATCTCCATCACCCAGTCGTTCAACACCACGACCTCGATGGGCCGCCTGACGCTCAATATCCTGCTATCGTTCGCCCAGTTCGAACGCGAGGTCACCGGCGAGCGCATCCGCGACAAGTTTGCTGCCAGCCGCGCCAAAGGCATGTGGATGGGCGGGTTCGTGCCGATGGGGTACGACGTGGTTGACCGCAAGCTCATCGTCAACGAGCCAGAAGCTGCCACAGTCCGTCACATGTTCCAACGGTTTGTCGAGCTGGGCTCGGCCACGACGCTGACGCGCGAACTGGTGGCAAACCACGTTCTCAACAAGCGCGGCAAGCCGGTCGACAAGGGGTTCTTGTACAAGCTCTTCCGCAACCGGCTCTATCTCGGCGAAGCGGTCCACAAGGGCACCAGCTATCCCGGTGAGCACCAAGCCATTATTGACCAGCCGCTCTGGGATCAGGTGCATGCTATTCTGCAAGAAAGCCCAAGGCAGCGCGCGGCGAACACTCGAGCCCAGACCCCAGCGCTGCTCAAGGGGTTGATGTTTACCTCCAGCGGCGTGGCCATGACACCGACCGCCACCAAGAAAGGCAGCCGCCATTATCGCTATTACACGTCGATGGATGCGATCCGGAACCGCGCCGGCGAAGGCACCGACGGCTTTGTCCGGCTTAATGCAGGGATGGTGGAGAATACCGTCATCCAGCAAATCCGAGGGCTACTGCGCACCCCAGAGGTCGTGACCCGTGCGGTCGCATCAGCAAAAGCCAAGGACCCTCAGGCCGACGAGAGCGACGTCGTTACCGCGCTGGCAAACTTCGACAGCCTTTGGGAATCCTTGTTTCCCGCAGAACAGGCAAGGATTGCGCGCATCCTTATCAACCGCGTCACGGTAAGCCCGCAGGGTCTGACGGTCGACCTGCGCACCGAGGGGCTCGGATCCATCATCTGCGACATGCTTGCGCCCCGCCAACTGGAGCAGGCCGCATGAGCCAAGCCCCTGCATCTATGACGGTGTTCATTCCGCTCACCATCCGCAAGCGCAACGGACGACCAAAGATCATGCCGCCTGCAGACATGGCGCCCGAGACCGGCGGCGTCGACCCGCACATCCTGAAGGCCATCGCCAAAGCATGGAGCTGGCGGCGTCAGCTCGAGAGCGGCGCCTTCAGCACCATGTCCGACATCGCCGAAGCTGAAAACGTCACGCCTGCCTATGTCGGCCGCATGCTGAAACTGGCCTATTTGGCGCCGCCCGTGCTGGAGAAACTGCTGATTGCGCGCGTGTCGCCGACGGTATCGGTCAAGGAGTTGGCGGAGACCGCAGAGTTGCCCTGGGCAGAGCAGGCGGGAGTGGTGTTTGGCGCAGTGGCGGACCCCGAGGCTGCGCAGAACTGACAGCATCAAACTCTTTATTGGCTTTCCGTTTCAGCTGCGGCAGATCGCAAGGTATGATTGCATTCACGCCTCTTCACGATGATGATCCAGCTCTGAAACTGTCGCCGCTATTGCGGGGCGCGCTGCTTACGCTCGAATACATCGATACCAACGGTCCGATTGGCCTGACGCCGTTAATGGCGCTGAAACGGTATTTTGTGCAGTGGGCTGCCGAGGCGTTTGCGTGGCCAGACTACACGGCAGAGGACCTCTACTACCTCAACAAGGTGCTCAACGAGCAAGACTTTCTGCCGCTCATGGTTCTGCACGAGGTGATGATCAGCGCAAAGTTGGTGCGCCACTACAAGGGCGCGCTGCACAGCACTCGCCTCGGCAAGGAACTCAGGGCCAACCCCGGTGAGCTGTGGACGCTGCTGACCCATCACCTCCTCAGTGTCATCGATCACAATCAATACACCAGGGTCAGACATCAGCTAATGGGGAACTGGGACATCTTCCTCAACGTCATCAACGTCGAGGCGCAGGCTGGCGTTTCAGAGGAACGGCTCTGTTCGGTCCTATATGGCGGGGATGAGGAATATCGGCGTCACGAATTTGAACTATCGGGTACCTTCTACATTCACATACTGCGCCCACTATGCTGGGCCGGGCTGCTGCAGGCGCACCGGACTGGCAAGAGGTTCATGAAGAGTGAAATTTACACCAAGACGCCCTTGTGGGCCGCCGCCATGAGGTTGGAAACCGATAGGCATCTTCAGGAGCCGACCCGGCATTGACGTCGGAAGCCAAGGCTCAACCTTGTTCTTGATTGACGAATCATCGCTGCAATGTTCATGGTGTGTTCTTGTTGTAATTTTGGAACATGACCCAGTGCTGCGCTTTGCCGATCCCCCGCTCAAACTCGAACTCCCACTGTTCAGCGCCCAGGTGCCGGCTGGGTTTCCAAGTCCGGCGGACGACCACATCGAAGGCAAGCTCGACCTCAATGAGCATCTGGTGCGAAGACCAGCGGCTACGTTCTTCGTGCGTGCATCGGGCGAATCCATGCGCGGCGTCGGAATCTTCGATGGTGATCTGCTGATCATTGATCGCGGCGTAACTCCGAAGCCCGACGACATCGTCATTGCCATTTTGCAGGGCGACCTCACCGTCAAGCGGCTCAAGAAGGTCGAAGGGCAATGGCATCTGGCCGCCGAGAACAGCGATTATCCAACACTGCCCATGGGCGAAGGCGACTGCGAGATCTGGGGCGTCGTAACCCATAGTATCCGGCGCCACTGTGGCCGCTGATGGCCACCTTCGCGCTGGTCGACTGCAATAACTTCTATGCGTCCTGTGAGCGGCTATTCCGGCCCCGCCTGCGGGGACGGCCTGTGGTGGTCCTATCCAACAACGACGGCTGCGTCATTGCCCGGTCGAACGAGGCCAAGGCATTGGGCGTCGGCATGGGCGCGCCGATGTTCAAGATACGTAAGTTGGTCGAGGAGCATGACATTACCGTCTGTTCCTCGAACTATGCGCTGTATGGCGATATCTCAGAGCGGGTGATGAGCGTGCTGGGCTCAAGTGCACCGGCCCATGAAGTTTACAGCATCGACGAATGCTTCCTCGACCTCGATCGGCTCGGCGTTCCAGATCTCACCGACTGGTGCCGAGATCTTCGGGAGCAGACACTGCAATGGACCGGCATCCCAGTATCCGTTGGCGTCGGCCCCACCAAGACCCTGTCCAAGCTGGCCAACCGCCTGGCCAAGAAGTCGGCGAAGGCCGGCGGTGTCCTCGACCTGGTCCATCACCCGCAGTGGATCGACGCCGCCCTGCGCAAGACGCCTGTGGGCGACGTATGGGGCGTGGGCCGTCGCTGGACAGTGATGCTCGAGGAGCGCGGCATCCACACCGCGCATGATTTTGCAAACGCGCCTGACGGCTGGGTACGCCAGCGAATGGGGGTTGTGGGCCTGCGCACAGTCCACGAGCTGCGTGGCCTCGTCTGCCATGCACTGGAAGACCAGCCGCCGCCCAAGCAGACGACCTGCTGCTCGCGCACGTTTGGCACCGCGATTTTCGACAGAGGCCAGGTCCACGACGCAGTCATGAGCTTTGCCGAACGAGCGGCCGAGAAGGTGCGCAACGCCGGACAGGTCGCGGGCGCGGTGCAACTCTTCATTCGGACCGACCCGTTCGCCCAAGAGGCGCCGCAAAAGTCGGTCTCAGGCTCCGCTACATTTCACCGGCCGACGTCTGACACTCGGGACATCGGCGCCGCGGTGATGAGGATATTCGAGCGCATCTGGCGAGATGGATTTGGCTGGCGAAAGGCCGGTGTGCTGCTGCTGGATCTCGGCGCGTCCGGTCAGGCCCCGGTCTCACTGTTCGATATCATTGACGCGCCTGACGATGGGCTGATGCGGGCGATGGACCAGATCAATACCCGCTACGGCCGGGGCACAGCCAGGCTTGGCTTGGCCCAGAAGGACGGGGAGTGGCACATGCGGCGGGAGAACCTGTCGCCCAGTTTCACGACACGCTGGGGGGATATCCCTTCAGCGAAGATGGGGTGAAGCCTCTATACCTTGGCTTCTCTCATCACATTGCCTGCCGAGGCAGAGTGAAAACGGTATAGGTCCCGGGCTCGCAATAAACGTCGGAAATCCGTCACTTATGGAGACTATACCGTTGCGAGCGAGGTTTAGGTGAAAAGAGACAAAAGCCGGTCAGAGACCGATTTGGGGGTTTCTGGCAGTCTCTGAGGTTTACACGCCATCTGCAAAACCCCGCGGAAGCTAGGGATTTTTCGGCCCCTTGAGGCCCATCTCATTGATTCGCATTGAGATGTTGGCGGACAGGGTGGGATTCGAACCCACGGTGAGCTTCCACCCACGACGGTTTTCAAGACCGTTGCCTTAAACCACTCGGCCACCTGTCCGCTTACGAAGTGCCCCTAGCCATCCAGCAAAGCGATGGCAAGGGCAGATGCGGACTAACTGTGGGTTCTGCCCGCGACCGGCTGAGGGTTGGCCGGGACCAAAGCATTTCACACGATGGGTACAATGTGCCAATATGCCGCCTTCAACAGAAATGGGGGCCGCGTGCGCATTAACCGGAAGTTTTGGCTATCAACGCTAATCTGCACCAGTGCGTGCTTGTTTGGGCCCACAAGCGCCGCCCAGGATATTACCGCGCCAACCACCGAAAGCGCCAATGATGCGCATGAGGCTGGATTTCGGGCCTACCTTGGCCAAGTGCGGCAAAAGGCGCTGACCGAAGGCGTCTCGGCGGCCACGCTGGACCGTGTGTTGCCATCGATAAGCTTTAACGCGCGCGTTGTTCGGCTTGACCGGCAACAGCCAGAGGGCGCTTCGAATGCGCCGGTTCCCAATTTTGCGCCCTATAAAGCCCGCCATGTCGATGCATCGCGCATTAGCCGGGGCCGCGCGAAATTTACCGAGCTTCGCCCGTTGCTGCAGCGGATCGAAAATGAAACCGGCGTGCCGGAAGAAATCATGATCGCCATTTATGGCCATGAAACCAATTATGGATCGGTCATGGGCAACTTCAACGCGCCCGAAGCCTTGGCGTCTCTGGCTTATGAAGGCCGCCGGCGGCCGTTGTTTGAGGCCGAATTGATCGCGGTGCTCAAGATGATCGACAAGGGCGTTCCGCAATATGCCATCACCGGCAGCTGGGCAGGCGCACTTGGAAAGCCGCAGTTTCTACCGTCGGTATATTTGCGGCTGGCGCGCGACGGCGACGGCGACGGATATGCCGACATCTGGCGTAGCGAGGTTGACGCCATGACGTCGATCGCCAACTATTTCGTCAACACAGGCTGGCGGCGCGGCGAGGAATGGGGCTTTGCCGTCAATGTGCCCGCGTCGTTCAATCGCGCCACGTTGAATTCGCGCATGATGTCACCGCGTTGCCCCCGCGTTTTTGGGCGACACAGCCAGTGGAAAACCATAGCGGAATGGCGTGAACTGGGGGTTACGCCAGAACGCGGATTTTGGCCGAAAGACAGCATGATGGCGACCTTGATTGAGCCCGATGGCGTCGACCGAACCGCATATTTATTGGGCGGAAACTACCGCGTGATATTGGACTATAATTGTTCGAATTTTTACGCGCTGTCGGTCGGATTATTGGCTGATGCGGTTCGGAATTAAGCGAGCTATCGTTCGATAGCAGCGCAAGCGTTCCGTTTATTTCTGCACATGAAAACCCTCTTTAGGTCGGGCCGGTAATCAAGACACCCGTTGCTGCAACCTTGCGCGGGTATGAAAAAGACAATTATACATTATTCGTGCGCTATACGGGGCCGTTAAAGGCACCTATTATGCGGGGCGTGCAAGTAGCCCGGCTTGTCGCGAAATATGAGGACGGAACAGAGCAAACCATGCCCTTATTGGCTGACGAATCGGTAGCCCAAGCAGGCTTTTTAACGCGCGCCCTTAATGGCTTACCGTCAATGGTGGCCGCATGACCGCGCGCGGCCGTTTTTTGTCGATTGAAGGCGGGGAGGGCGTGGGCAAGTCTACGCAGATCAACGCACTTGCGGACATGATCCGAAGCCATGGGCATGAAGTGATTTTGACGCGCGAACCCGGCGGAACAGAGGGTGCGGAGGTCATCCGGCAACTGTTGCTGGGCGGAAGCGCAGAACGTTGGGCACCGCGCGCAGAAGCGTTGTTATTTGCCGCAGCGCGCAGCGACCATGTCGAACGTTTAATCGAACCCGCATTGGCGAGCGGCAAATGGGTCATTGCGGATCGCTTCATAGACAGCAGCCGTGCCTATCAAGGTGCAGGATCAGGCTTGTCAGATCATGACATCATGACGCTGCATGGCATCGGCAGTCGCGGCCTATTGCCCGATCGGACATTGGTGCTGCGTCTCAATCCGAAAGAAGCGGCACAGCGCGCAGCAGCCAGAGACCAGAACCGTCCCGACCGAATTCAGGGCCGGGCAGAGGATTTCCATTCGGACGTCGATATGGCATTTGTCGGATATGCCGAGTGCGAACCCAGAGTGCGCCTGGTTGACGCGTCAGGAACGGCTGAGGACGTGACCGCGCGGCTTGTGGCGCAAATATCCGATTTGCTAGCGGAACCAGCCTGATGGACTATGTCGGCCACGACAAGGCATGGCGCCAGTTTTCCAAAGCCTGCGACAGCGGGAAAACGCACCATGGCTGGATATTGGCCGGGGCGAGGGGGCTTGGCAAATCCGCATTTGCCCTGAAAGCGGCGTCCGCACTTGTTGACCCAACGAATGTGCACGCAAATCTCATCGCCCGCGGTTCCCATCCCGATATTTTGTGGGTTAAGCGCCTTCCGAAGGATGCACCAAAGGACGATGAAGACGTCACTGATGCAACCGAGTTTAAACGCAGCATAACGGTTGATCAGATCCGCAGCGTTCAGCAGGTACTGACATCGCGTCCCGGGCTCAGCGATAAGCGCGCCATCATTATTGATTCTACGGATGACCTTGAACGCGGCGGTGCCAACGCACTGCTGAAATCTTTGGAAGAACCGCCCGTTGGGACCTATTTCTTTTTGGTCAGCCATGCC
Source organism: Sphingomonadaceae bacterium PASS1 (assembly GCA_002255985.1). GTDB lineage: Bacteria > Pseudomonadota > Alphaproteobacteria > Sphingomonadales > Sphingomonadaceae > Sphingorhabdus_B. The sequence goes on along the minus strand of NKIR01000011.1, from coordinate 79,582 downwards.
AGCGACCGGTTGCTTCCAACGATCCGCTCACGCTGCCAGATATTGCGCTTTGAACCCTTGTGTGACGCAGATATGGCTGAGGCCTTGCAACGCGCCGCACCCGAGGCGAGCCAGTCGGATCTTGATGCGCTCGTGCGTTTAGGCGACGGGGCACCCGGCCAAGCGCTGGATTTCCTTGGGCTAAGGCTTGACGAGTTGGAAGATGCCATGGCGTCCATTTTGCGCTCAGGCGACCGAGATAATGTCATTCGCATCGCTTTGGCCGAAAAACTGTCGCTCAAGGCCGCGCAGCCCCGATATGAAGCCTTTCTGCGCCGCGCGCCCGCACTGATCGCAGAGCATACGAGAACGCTCGGCGTCGGTCAGGTTCGCTCTGGCGTCGATGCCTGGGAGGCCGCAAGCGGTCTGGCCGCACGCGCCATCGCGTTAAGTTTGGACAAGCAGAGCGTCGTCTTTCAAATGGGAAGCTTGCTGGCATCGGTTCAAGCGCATAAGGCGAGCTAAATAGCCAAAAATACAAGAGTCCACATGCCTGAACCTTTTTATATTACCACCGCCATAGCCTATCCAAATGGCAAGCCGCATATCGGTCATGCCTATGAAGCGATCGCAACCGACGCGATTGCGCGGTTTCAACGTTTGATGGGCCGTGATGTGCGCTTCGTCACGGGCACCGATGAGCATGGCCTGAAAATGGACCAGACGGCACGGGCAGCCGGCAAGGCAACGCGCGACCTTGCAGATGAAATGTCTGCTTATTTCAAGGAAATGTGCAGCACTCTTGATATTTCCTTTGATCATTTTTGCCGCACAACGTCGGACCATCACCACCAGGCCAGCCAAGCGATTTGGAAACGGCTTGAAGCCGCTGGCGACCTGTATCTTGACCGGTATGAAGGATGGTATTCGGTCCGCGACGAAGCTTATTATGACGAAACCGAACTGACTGAGGGCGAGGGGGGCCAGAAGCTTTCTCCTCAGGGCACACAAGTTGAATGGACGGTTGAAGAAAGCTGGTTTTTCCGGCTTTCGAAATATGAACAGCCGCTGCTCGAATATTATGCCGCGCATCCTGACTTTATCCGACCCGATAGCCGGAAAAATGAAACGGTAAAGTTCGTTGAAGGCGGCCTGAAAGACCTGTCTGTTTCGCGCACCAGTTTCGATTGGGGCGTCAAAGTTCCCGGCAGCGAAAATCATGTCATGTATGTCTGGTTGGACGCGCTAACCACATATATCTCCGCGATTGGCTTTCCCGACGATACCGAGGAATGGCGCAAATTCTGGCCGGCCAATGTCCATATCATCGGCAAGGACATTGTCCGGTTTCACACCGTATATTGGCCCGCATTTTTGATGTCGGCCGGCTTGCCATTGCCTAAACAGGTGTTCGGACATGGTTTCCTGCTTTCTCGCGGCGAGAAAATGTCGAAGTCCTTAGGCAATGTCGTTGACCCGATGCAGCTTGCGGAATTGTTTGGCGTCGATGCGCTGCGCTATTTCCTGCTGCGCGAAGTTAGCTTCGGTCAGGATGGCAGCTATAGCCCAGAAGCGATTGTAACCCGCGTGAATGCTGATCTGGCCAACAGCTTCGGCAATTTGGCGCAGCGGACATTGTCGCTCATCTTCAAAAATTGCGAAGGCTATCTGCCCGCAATTCGCGGCCATAATAACGATGACAAAGCGCTGTTGGATTTGGTGGGGGCGACAGTTTCCCAGCATATTCCGGCGCATTACGAAGATTTGGCGATGTCTCAGGGCCTAGAAAGCTGGATGCAGGCGGTCTTTGCCTGCAACGCCTATGTCGATGTGCAGGCGCCCTGGGCGCTTAAGAAAACCGATCCGGAACGTATGGAAACCGTGCTTGCCACGCTGTTCATCTGTATCGCGCAACTGGCCATCGCGGCTTTGCCGATCATCCCCGGGTCGGCGACCAAGCTTCTCAACCAAATGGGCGTTCCCCTTAATGTGCGGAACTTCGATGCGGCAGGATCGCATTGGTATTCACCTTTGGCCGAGAGCAATTTCCAAATCGCCCAGCCTGTCGGGCTGTTCCCCCGATTGGAAATGCCAGCGGAGGAGGGGACCGCGGCCTGATGTTTGTCGATTCCCACTGTCATCTGAATTATAAAGGCCTTGTCGAGCAGCAAGGCGAGATTCTTGCGCGTGCGCGCGGCAGCGGTGTGTCTGCCATGCTCAACATTTCGACCCGTGAGCGCGAGTGGGATGAGGTTATCGGCCTTGCGGAACAAGAACCCGACGTGTGGGCGTCTGTGGGCATTCACCCGCATGAGGCGGACCAGCATATAGGCATTGATGCTGCGAAGCTTATCGAGCGCGCGGCGCACCCGCGTGTCGTCGCCATTGGCGAAACGGGGCTCGATTTTTATTACGATCACAGTGACCGCGCGCAGCAAGGCCTGTCCTTTCGCGAACATATAACGGCGTCACGGGACACCGGGCTGCCCATCATCATTCACACACGCGATGCAGAGGCGGAAACGGCCGAGATATTGCGCGACGAAATGTCGAAGGGCGCATTCACCGGCGTCATTCATTGCTTCACCGCAAGCGCCGATTTCGCGCGGACGGCGTTGGACCTTGGCCTATATATTTCGCTGTCTGGTATCGTGACGTTCAAAAATGCCCAAGATCTTCAGTCGGTCGCCAAATGGCTGCCTTCGGACCGGCTGCTAGTGGAAACCGATGCCCCGTTTCTGGCGCCCATCCCGCATCGCGGCAAGACCGGCGAGCCCGCATTTGTCGCGGATACTGCGCGTCACGTGGCGCAGTTGCGCGGTGTTGACGCGGACATTCTGGCTAAAGAGACTTCAGACAATTTCTACAGTCTGTTTTCCAAGGCCGTAAGATGAATATCATGGAAGACGGCCCATCTTTTATCTGGGGTGTCGTTTGCATTGTCCTGTTGATGAGCTCACTTGCGGCGCGGCGTTTGCCGTTGGGATATGTCGCCAAGGCGGCATTTGCATGGATAGCGATATTCGCGGCTTTGTTCGCAATATTCAGTTTCCGGTTTGAATTTAAGGCCGTCTGGGAGCGCGTAAAAGCCGACATTTCCGGCACCGCTGGCCAGAGCGTGAGCGGAAACGAAATCACCATCAGGCGGCAGGATGATGGCCATTATTGGCTTCAGCTTGACGTCAATGGCAAGCCGGTGCGGTTCATGATCGATAGCGGCGCAACGACCACAGCGGTAAACGCCGACACAGCACGCGAAACAGGTATACAAGTGGATTCAAATGGATATCCGGTATTCCTAAATACGGCCAATGGCCGCGTAACGGCGGAACGCGGTGTCATTCAATCATTGAAGATCGGAACGCACGAAGTCGGAGAGCATAATGTTGTGGTTTCGGAGAGTTTCGGCGACACGAACGTCCTTGGCATGAACTTTCTCGACAGCATGCAAAGCTGGAAGGTCGAGGCAAATGTCATGACGTTGAAGCAATGATGATGGGTCGATACGACGTGCTTAAACCGACGTTATTCAATTTTACTTAACATAATATATATTATCGAACTTATTTATGGCTGGACCGATGCAGGCTGATATTACCCCTCTCACAGACATCATGGCGCGTTTGCGCGATCCGCAAACCGGATGCCCTTGGGATCTGGAGCAGGATTTCTCCACCATTGCGCCATATACGATCGAAGAAGCCTATGAAGTGGCTGACGCCATTGAGAACAACGATCTGGATGCGTTAAAAGACGAATTGGGCGATCTGCTCCTCCAAGTCGTATTCCACAGCCAGATGGCGTCTGAAATCGGTCAGTTCGACTTTAACGACGTCGTCCGCAGCATTTGCGATAAAATGGTCCGCCGTCATCCGCATGTGTTCGGCGCACAAGATGCACCAACCAAAAGCATTCCCGACAATTGGGAAAGCATCAAAGCCACCGAACGCGAAGCGGGATCGGACAACAGCGCCTTAGCAGGCGTCGCCCGCGCCCTTCCCGCATTGTTACGCGCGCAAAAAATTCAAAAACGCGCCGTCAGAACCGGCTTTGATTGGCCCGACCAGTCCGGCGTGCGGGACAAAATTATTGAGGAATTAGAGGAAGTTGCCACCGCAACCTCGGCGGAACATGTTGCCGAAGAAATTGGTGACTTGTTATTTGCCGTAGTCAACTTCGCCCGCTTTCATGACGTCGATGCCGAAACCGCGCTCAAATCCGCAAGTGCAAAGTTCGAACGCCGCTTTCGCGATATGGAAGATTCCGCTGGCGACCGGTTCACATCGCTGTCGCTCGATGAAAAAGAAGACCTTTGGCAACAGGCGAAAGCCAAGGAAACGAAATAATCAGCCCTCTATTTGGGCGAACTGCTTATCGAATTGGCCCCATAATTGGCGGCTGAGCGAGGCTTCGACGGTTACGAGGTCCTCATCCACAATCTGGCTGTTGATTGTTCCCCGCGCATGAAGCCATGCGAGCGCAGCGCCATTGCTGGCCTTCAATCGAACAGACCGCACGAGATTGCCCTTGGCAATGAGCGCTGAAAGATGGATCTTAAAGGCATCAACACCCTCGCCCGTCTGCGCAGAGATCATCAGCAAATCGTCATTACGCTGAACAAGCGCAGACATATCCTCACGTTTTTCAGCATCGAGCAGGTCAATCTTGTTCCAGACCTCCAACATGCGCGGTTGGTTTGCGGCATCTTCTTCGTCCAAAACGCCTAAATCCCGAAGGATTTGGAGAACATCGTCACGTTGTGCATCGGACTCGCTGTGCGAAATATCGCGCACATGCACAATGATATCAGCCGAGATCACTTCTTCGAGCGTTGCGCGGAACGCGGCAACCAATTGCGTCGGTAGATCGGAGACAAATCCCACCGTGTCCGACAAAATCGCCTTTTCCACCCCCGGCAAGGAAATTTCGCGCATGGTGGGGTCGAGCGTCGCAAAAAGCATGTCCTCGGCCAACACAGTCGCGCGGGTCAGGCTGTTGAACAAGGTCGACTTGCCGGCATTGGTATAGCCAACCAACGCGATCACAGGCCATGGTGCCCTTTTGCGGCGCGCACGGTGCAGCGAACGCGTCCGTTTCACTTCCTCAAGTTCGCGGCGCAAACGGGCCATTCGGTCACGGATCATCCGGCGGTCGGCCTCAATCTGCGTTTCGCCTGGGCCACCCAAAAAGCCAAAGCCCCCGCGCTGCCGTTCCAAGTGAGTCCAGCTACGTACCAAGCGACCGGCTTGATAATCCAAATGGGCCAACTCAACCTGCAACCGTCCTTCGGCTGTTGCCGCACGCTCGCCAAAAATTTCGAGAATGAGCCCCGTACGGTCAATGGTTTTCAACCCGGTGCGCTCTTCCAGATTGCGTTGCTGGATGGCGGTTAAAGACGCATCGACGATCAACAGGTCGATTTCTGAGTCCCGCCCTATCTGGGCAATTTCCTCCACCTGCCCGCCGCCAAGCAGCGTAACCGCGCGCGGCGAACGGACGCGGAAATGCTTTTTCTGGACGACATTCAGGCCAATGGCCAATGCAAGGCCCTCAGCCTCGGCAAGTCGCGCCTCTGGCCCTACCGAAGCCCGTCCGGGCAATTCGGGGTAAATAACCAACGCACGCGCACCGCGCGCAAATTCGTCGGTTTCGCTACGTTCAAAAACGCTCAAATATCATCCTCATCCACGCCTTGATTATATTCGGCGAGATTTACAGGATGCGCAGGCTGAATGGTCGATATGGCATGCTTATACACCAGCTGCGTCGTGCCATCGCGTTCGAGCAGAACCGAAAACAGGTCATAAGCCGCAATACCGCCCTGCAGCATCACCCCGTTGACGAGGAAGGTGGTGACAGGTTCATTCTTGTCGCACATTGCATGCAAGAACACATCCTGCAGCATGCCCACACGGTGGCTGGTACGGCTCATCATGTCATCAAACACCGATCGATCGGGCGAGACAGATGGCATAATCGTAGAAATACTATGCTTATAGACCAGCTGGGACATGCCATCACGGCGCAATAGCACCGAAAAATTGTCAAACCAGGTGACTACACCTTGAAGCTTTACACCTTTGACCAAAAACATGGTCACCGGTGTTTTTGATTTTCTCAGCGAGTTCAGAAACAGATCTTGCAGTCCGTTATTCTTTTCAGTCATTATTATTATCCGATTATATTTTTGTTGTGCTCAGCTTAACGGGAGACCCTAAAAGGGTTCTAGCAGAGGCAAATGTGCACATACACCATGACCGGAGACGGCGCAATTGGACTCATGCGTCGCTATCTTCTCCAAATTCCAGTCCGTTTTTCCGAACGGAAATGCCAAGCAGTTTGAGCTTACGATGCAGTGCAGAGCGCTCCATCCCGACAAAGGCCGCAGTCTTTGAAATATTCCCTGAAAAGCGCTTAATCTGGACACGCAGATATTCGCGTTCGAACGTTTCACGCGCCTCGCGCAAGGGCGCCCCCATCAGCGACGTGACATTATGCTCGGCGCCTTCATAGCTGTTAATGATTTCTGAGGGGAGCATATCTGCATCAATCATATGTATCCGGTTGGCTGGTGCCAATATGATCGTCCGCTCAATGATATTGCGTAACTGGCGGACATTTCCCGGCCACTCACACGCCTGAAGCGCGGCCATGGCGTCATCGGAAAAATAGGGCGGTGAAATGCGATGTTCCGATGCAAACCGTGCCGCATAATGATTGGCTAGGTCCGGAATATCCTCACGACGCCCAGACAGGGACGGAATTTCAACGGGCACAACATTGAGGCGATAGAAGAGGTCCTCGCGAAAGCGCCCCTCCGTAATCTCTACTGCCAAATCACGCGCAGTGGCCGAGACAAAGCGGACATCGACCCTAATTTGCCTGTCGCCCCCTACCCGCACAAAGCTTTGGTCTGTTAAAACACGCAAAATCTTGCCCTGCGTGGTCCACGGCATGTCGGCAACTTCGTCCAGAAACAAAGTCCCGCCATGCGCTTTTTCCAACATGCCAGCCTGCACAAGCCGGCCATCTTTTTCGATACCGAACAGCTCTTCATCAAAGCGTTCGGGGGATAGACGGGCGGCACTCACCGAGATGAAAGCCGAGTCTGAACGTGGGCTCCAGCTATGAAGCAAACGGGCAGCAACCTCTTTCCCAACGCCAGCGGGCCCAGTGATCAGCATCCGGCTGCCCGTGCCGGCAACTTTCTTGAGCGTGGCGCGCACCGCGTTGATCGCGGCGGATGATCCAGTGAGTTCTTCCGAATGCCCTACCCGCGCCTTCAGCGCCGCGTTTTCAGCGCGAAGACGTTCTGTCTCGGTTGCTTTCGATACCAAATGCAGAAGCTTACTTGCCTCAAATGGCTTTTCGATAAAGTCCGCCGCACCATGGCCAATGGCGGCAACCGCGGTGTCGATATTACCATGCCCCGAAAAGACGATAACGGGAATCTGCGGATCGCGCATCTTGATGGCGCGCAGCAGCTCGATGCCATCCATGGAAGATCCGCGCAGCCATACGTCCAGAAGGATAAGCGACGGCAGCCGCTCGTCCAATGCGGCCAATGCCTCATCGGCCGAGGCGGCGGTCCTCGTGCCATATCCTTCATCATCAAGGACACCCGAGACCAAGTCCCGAATGTCTTGCTCGTCGTCTACAATCAGTATGTCGAGTGCCATATTAGTCTATAACCTCATCTGAATTGGAAGGTGGCGGGGCCGCGTTCAGCTTCCCCACCCGCAACGCCACGATTTCCGGATTAAACCTCAACGTAACAACCGCGCCTTCTGGATGGTTGTCCGACAGAGAAATCTCTCCAAAATGTTCTTCAATAATTTTCTTAACGATGGCGAGGCCAAGCCCCGAACCGGTTGCCCGGTTGGTGATATAGGGTTCCATGATGCGCTGACGATCCGACGGCAGACCGATGCCATTGTCCGCAATTCGGATGATTAAACCATCGTCTTCGACAACCAGATCGACGACTATCGCGCCGTCGACTTGAGCTGTTTTCTTTTTCTCTTCAATCGATTCAACCGCATTTTTTAGAATATTCGTGATCGCCTGCCCCAACTGGCGGCGGTCGGAGATCAATGTCGGGAACGGACCATCCTGATTATAACTGAAGCTGATATCGGGGTATGCCACCTCAAACAAGAACACGGCATGCCCCACAATGTCGTGGACGTTTTCCGCCCGGAACAAAGGCTTTGGCATCCGCGCAAAGGATGAGAATTCATCGACGATGTTTCGCAAGTCCCCAACTTGGCGCACGATGGTGCTTGTCAGCTGCGCGAATATCGCTTCATCTTTGGGAATATTCTTGCCGAAACGTCGCTGAAGACGCTCTGCCGCCAATTGAATAGGCGTCAGCGGGTTTTTGATTTCGTGCGCGATCCGTCGGGCAACATCGGACCATGCAGCGCGGCGTTGATCGGCAAGCTGCTGGCTGATGTCTTCAAAGGTAACAACACTGCCCTGCTCGCGAGGAGACACCGTGACAGCGACCGTGAGCGGCTCCTGCCCATCACCAAGCTGCACAACACCACGCGGGCTTTCGCTTGCCAAAGCCGCAAGCGCGGGTGCGACCACTTCAAACTTTTGGCCAACGATTGAATCGGATGTATGCTTCAGCAGTTTCTCAGCGGTGGAATTCGCCAACTGGACCACGCCATTACCATCGACCGACACGACACCTGCTGACACCGACTCCAGCACCGCCTCGATAAACAAACGCCGCTCGCCCAACTGATGATTGGTGGCCAGCAATGCACCCGTTTGTTCTTGCATCCGCTGGGTCATGCGGTTGAACGATTGCGACAGGAAACCGACCTCGTCATCGCGAAATTGATCTTCGGTGACTCGCGCGGATAGATCGCCATCCGCAATCCTTTGCGCGGCATCCACCAGATTGTTGACCGGCTTTACCAATCGGTCAGCAACGCGAAGGGCAATCCAAAGCGTAATACCAATAATCATCAGCGACACAAAATAGAGCGCTAGGTTGAACTGGATTTGTAACGCCCGCGATCGCGCAACCATTTTGTCATAGTCTTGCAAAACGGACTGGGCGCGAGAACCCAAAGCAAAAGAAGGCACTGTTTCTGCGCGTCTTACGTATAAATAGGTTCGCGGCTTGTCATACAGGACCACAACAGCATCGATATTATTGGGACTGACCGTAACGACAAAATTTTCGCCGGACTCCAGTTTTCGCAGCGCTTCATCGCTAATCCAGTCACCACGTGCTTTTTCGGCGAGCACCGCTTCTGTGTTTTGCTGCCCGCGTGGTCCAATCGTTACAATTGCGGACTCGCTCAACTTGCGGTTCAAGACCTGTTGAGGGTAGGCAATCTCTAAAAATTCAGAGCTGTCTATTTTTACCTGCGATAAAATATAGCGGATGTCTCCCGCCATTGTGACCGTTTCGGCCCCGACATCGCGGACCTTTTCATCATAATAGCCTTTGGCGAGCTCGCCCGCATTTTCCAGCATGCCGCGTGCCGAACCCGAGAACCAAAATTGAACGCCGCTTTGGAAAAGCAACGAGGCAAAGATAACCAAAAGCACTGTAGGAACGGCCGTAATCGCCGAAAATATCGCCACTAGGCGGACGTGGAGCAATTGCTTGCTGCCAATGTTGCTATTCTCAGCCCGCTTGAGCGCCACACGCCGCCCGAAGAGAACAAGAAGCAGTGTTGCTGGCAACAGGTTGCTGACCAACATGGTTGCAGAGGCAGCCGGTCCCAAAGGCTCGGATTGCGGCGCTTGGTCAATCATCAATATGGCGGTAACAACGCCCGCGACGACGAGCATCAGCGCACTGGCAATTTCCAGAAATTTGATCGATTGGCTGTTACCCAGCAGATCGGCAAGCCATTCAAACAGACGACGAACAGCGGAAGGTGAACCTTTTTCCTCCGCTAATCCGATTGTTGCCATAAAGACACTGTGGCACTCATTGCGTTACCTGAAAAGCACAAAATTGGCCTTCAAACGCTATGTATGTTGGCAAAACACGGTTCTAGCGTCCCCCGGCGGGACCAATGCCGTAATCCGTCAGCTTTTTACGCAGCGTGTTACGGTTGATGCCAAGCAAAGCTGCGGCTTTAAGCTGGTTGCCTTTCACTTGCTTCATCACATGCTGCAGCAACGGAATCTCGAACTGGGCCAAGGCGCGTGGATATAGCTTCTCGCGCAAATGCCCGCGCTGCTTTTGATCTCGCAGGAATTGTGCAACAGCCGCTTCGAAGCTGGCGCCTAGAATGTGCGGATCAGCATCATGCGCCGGTTCGACAAACTGGTGGATCGTGCTTTCCGTGATCGTATCTTCGCGGCACAACAATGCCAGGCGATAAATAAGGTTCTTCAACTCGCGGATATTCCCGCGCCAGGGCATGGCCATCAATTGACCGACAGCCCCATCGTCGATTTTGCGCATTGGAAGGCCGTCCTTGGCCGCCATCATCAGGAAATGCTGCGCAAGCAGGCCGATGTCTTCCGTGCGGTCGCGCAGCGGGGGCATCTCAATGGGCACGACGTTTAAGCGATAAAACAGATCCTCTCGAAACCCGCCCTTTTCAATCAAAGCGGCCAAATTCTGGTTTGTCGCTGCGACGATGCGGACATCAAGGCGAATGCTCGCTTTTCCGCCAATACGGCTGATGACCCCGCTTTGCAGCGCGCGCAAAAGCCGCGTCTGCGCGTGCATCGGCATGTCGCCAATTTCGTCGAGGAATAATGTCCCGCCTTGCGCCTGTTCAAAACGGCCAATGGATTGACCAACGGCGCCGGTAAACGCACCCTTTTCGTGGCCGAACAGCTCCGCCTCAATCAATTCGCTCGGGATCGCTGCCATGTTGACTGCGACAAAGGGCCCGGTTTTGCGGTGCCCCAAATTGTGGATCGCTTCGGCGACCAGTTCCTTCCCCGTTCCGCTTTCCCCCGAAATCAGGACCGACAAATCATTCCGCAACAGACGCGCCACCATGCGGTACACATCCTGCATCGCGGCACTGCGTCCAATCATTGGCAGATTGGCTTCGCTTAACGCCTCAAACGGGTCAGAGGCGGTCGACCGGCGCTTTTCGATGCCTTGCTTTACCGCCAAGACAAGGTCGTTGAGGTCAAACGGCTTTGGGAAATATTCAAATGCGTCAATCTCACTGGCGCGCACGGCTGTCTCCAGCGTGTTTTGCGCCGACATGATGATGACGGGCATATCGGGCGTGCGCTCCAATATTTCTTTCAGCGTGGACAGGCCGTCGCTGTCTTTCAACACCACGTCGGTCAGCATCAGGTCGAAATGGCCATTGGCAAGGGCCGCATCGCGCGCCGCCACGGTATCGCAAATTTGTGTTTCGATATTCTCCGCCTCAAGCGCGGCGCAGACGACCAAACCTATGGATGCGTCATCTTCGACAATAAGAACCTTAGCTGGCTTCATGCGCTTGCCTTCCCTGAAGCTACCGGAAGCAAAAGCCGGAATGTCGTTTGCCCAAGGGCATAATCACGTTCGAACAAGACCCTGCTGTTCATTTGCTGCACAAGCTTGCGTACGATGGCGAGGCCAAGCCCCTGCCCATCACGCTTTGTTGTCACGAATGGCGAAAAAAGTTCGTCGACAATATGTTCTGGCACGCCCGCGCCATTGTCGGATATCGCGATTTCAACCGGCAATTTAATGGCGCGCCGGTCAATATCCGTATCGCGCAGCGCGCCGCTCATGACATAGCGCGTCGAAATGCCAATCACGCCGTCAAGACGCCCGTGCAGCGCGTCGATGGCATTTTGCAGGAGGTTGATGAGCACCTGAACCATCCCGTCGGCATCGATATAGACATCGGGCAGCGACGGATCATAATTGATAGAAATTTCGGGCATGGCGCGGTTGGCCGCACGCAGTGAACGAATGGCGCGCTCAATCAACAAATGGATATTCGCAGGCGCCAATTCGGGCCGCTCCGACCGCCCAAGCTTTTGCATTTGGTCCAGCAAGCGGGCGATGCGGTCAACCTCGTTGACAATAAGCTCGGTCAACGCCCGGTTTTTTTCATCGACTTGACGGGCCAGCAATTGCGCCGCGCCCTTTATGCCCGCCAACGGGTTTTTGATTTCATGCCCCAATATCGCAGGTGCGCCCATGGCCTGTTGCTGCCCCGTGTCGCGCTGGTCCCCAATATGTTCGCGGCCACCATTGCGCGGGGATATGACGGCAATGCGCCAATCGGGTTCTTTGGCCACGGCGGATATGTTGATATCGACCATGATCACCCCATAAGGCGTTTTCAGCTCCATATCCTGCGCAGAAATGTCACCCTCGCGCGACAGCAAAGCCGCATTCATCCGTTCACTTTCGAAGATCAGCGCTTCGTCGATACGGTGCCCCTCAAGCCTTCTGCGGCTTCGGCCAAAAAAGGCTTCGCTCGCATCATTGGCATAAGTGATCAGGTGATCAGGCGAGATCAAAAGCACCGGCACCGCAATACTCGCCAGCATTTGGCTATATTCGGGGCGATGCGTGACCTGCGACATCTATCAGGCGGCCGACCGCGTCAGGAACGGTTCGTAAAAGCGTGTCAGCTCGTCAATGACAACATCTGGGTCATCGATGCGGTTCACGAAATTGCGGAACTCGGCGGAACCATTCAGCCCCTTGGTATACCAACCAATATGCTTGCGCGCGATGCGAAGGCCAACTTCGCCGCCATAATGGTCGAGCATGGCGCGATAATGGTCCATGATCAGGTGGAACTGGGCATTAATGTCTGGGTCGGCGATGGTCTGCCCGGTCCGGAACCAATGCATCATCTGGCCCAAGAGCCAGGGTTTCCCATAAGCGCCGCGGCCGACCATCACGCCATCAGCACCGCTTTGTTCAAGCGCATTGCGGGCGTCTTCTATGGTGCAAATGTCGCCATTGACGATGACTGGAAGCGATACCGCGTCTTTCACCTTGCGCACAAATGCCCAGTCGGCCGAGCCCTTGTACATCTGGTTACGGGTGCGGCCGTGGACGGTAATCATCTTTGCGCCAAGGTCTTCGGCGATACGGGCGAGTTCAGGCGCGTTCAGGCTGCCATGGTCCCAGCCCATGCGCATCTTCACGGTAACCGGCACGGACACGGCCTTCACCGTCGCCTCGATCAGGCTGGCCGCCAGCGGCAGGTCGCGCATCAATGCAGAGCCGGCATCGCCGTTCACCACCTTTTTAACGGGGCAACCCATGTTGATATCGATAATCGCCGCGCCGCGATCTTCGTTAAGCTTCGCCGCCTCACCCATTTCATATGGCGCGCAGCCTGCCAACTGCATCGACACGGGCTCTTCAATCGCATCCCATTCGCATTTTTGGATGCTCTGGCGCGTTTCGCGGATCATTGCTTGGCTCGCAATCATCTCGGTCACGTTTAATCCTGAACCAAATTGCCGGACGATTTTGCGAAACGGCATATCAGTGACGCCAGTCATCGGCGCCAAAATGACGGGACAATTGATTTCAATATTGCCGATTTGGATAGGTTTCAGCTGCATTTTCAAAACTTGCCTAAAATTTAGGCAGGCCGTTACCCGCTTTCGGCTTGGCGGGCAAGTGCGCTGTCGCTAGAGCGCGGCTATGGTTTCTCAATCCGTCACCGTTGCGCTCATTGTTGCCGCTGGCTCTGGAAGTCGCGTGGGCGGAGATATCCCTAAACAATTTCGTCCAGTACGCCGCAAACCGATGCTGCGGCACAGCTATGAAGCACTGTCCGCGCATCCATCGATTTCCAAGGTCTATGTTGCCATTGGCGCGGGCCAAGAAGCGGAGGCTTCGGCAGCGCTGCGCGGATTGCCCGAGGCGATCTTTGTTCAGGGCGGCGCGACACGGCGGGAAAGCGTGCATTTGGGCTTGAAGGCAATTGCAACCGATGGCGGCGCGGAGCGAATATTAATTCATGACGCTGCGCGGCCCTTTCTGCCGGGCACGGTCATTGACGACCTGATCCACGCATTGGACGAAGCGCCGGGAGCTGTTCCTGCCCTGCCCGTTGTCGACAGCCTTTCCAGAGGCGATCAAAATCTGTCCGAAACCGTCGACCGCGAACATCTCTGGCGCATTCAAACGCCGCAGGCCTTCGCCTTCGCCGATATTTTCGCCGCGCACGAAAATTGGACCGGCGACGAGCCAACGGATGACGCCCGCATGCTGATGGCCAGTGGTGGGCAGGTTCGCATTGTTCCGGGATCAGAAGCGCTCAATAAATTCACCTTTTCAACCGATTTTGCAGGATCAACTATGCCGTCATTTCGAAGTGGCAATGGATTTGACGTGCATCGCCTCGTTCCCGACGCCGAACTGTGGCTGTGCGGCGTTTGTATTCCGCATGACAAGGGTCTTGCGGGGCACAGCGATGCGGACGTGGCCATGCATGCGCTCACCGATGCGATATTGGGCGCCATCGCCAAAGGCGACATTGGCGACCATTTTCCGCCGACGGACCCGCAATGGCGCGGTGCATCATCAGACAGGTTTCTGGCCTATGCGATGCAACTCGCTCGCGACGACGGCTATGCACTCGCCAATGCCGACGTGACCATTATTTGCGAGCGCCCGAAAGTTGGTCCCTTCAGGGGACAGATGCGGCAACGGTTGGCCGAAATAATGGCTGTTGATGTTGATTGTATATCGGTAAAGGCAACAACCACCGAGATGCTGGGTTTTACAGGCCGCGGCGAAGGCATCGCTGCGCAAGCCACCGCTACTTTTGAGAAACATTGATTATGGAATCCGTTTTACCCGCCGATATCGCGCAAATGGCCGCGCGTGTTGTTGCCGAAAACAAGGCCGCTGGTCGCACCGTGGCTGTTGCTGAAAGCTGCACGGGTGGGCTGGTGAGTGCAGCAATCACCGAAGTCCCCGGCAGCAGCGCCATATTGGGCTCTGGCTATGTGACATATAGCAACGAAGCCAAAATGACGATGCTGGGCGTCAACGAAGATATCATCGACACCTTTGGTGCTGTGTCGGTCGCGGTCGCATGGGCGATGGCGCAGGGCGCGTTAAAGAAAAGTGGCGCAGACATTGCCGTGGCGATCAGCGGCGTGGCTGGCCCTGACGGCGGAACAGCGAACAAGCCCGTGGGCACAGTTGTCTTTGCAGTCGCGCTGAAAGGGCAAAATCCCGAAGACGTGGTCGGCGATAAAAAGGCGTTTGGTGCAGATAAAAGCCGCGCCGATATCCGCGCCTTTGCAACGCTTTACGCGCTTGAGCTTTTGTTGCCGCCTGCCCCGTAAAGTTCGTCCGCACGGTCGATAAAGGCCGTCGTCATTTTGCGCAGGGCTGAATCAAAAAACTGTCCGGCCAGTGCCTCAAACACACGGTTGCGGAATGAAAAATCGACGGTGAAATCCACAATCGATCCGCCGCCTGCGACATCTTCAAATGTCCAAGCGTTATGCAAATGCTTCATGGGGCCGTCGAGATAATCGACGACAATCGACGAATGCGGCGTTTTGACAACCCGGCTGCTGAAGGTTTCCCGAAGCGATTTGAAGCCGACGATCATGTCCGCCAGCATTTCGCCTTCTTCATCCTTGCGAATGCGGATGGCACTGACCCACGGTAAAAATTCGGGATAGCGCGCCACATCGGCCACCAGATTGTACATCTGTTCCGCACTATGCGGCAAATGACGGCGTTCGTGATGGTGCGGCATTGGGGCTGTTACCGCTTTTTGGCCAACTGTGCCGCACGCGCATCGCGCATTTTCGCAAAATCATCGCCCGCGTGATAGCTCGACCGCGTGAGCGGGCTGGCTGCGACAAGCAGGAAACCCTTAGCACGGGCAATCGCCGCATATGCGTCAAATGCCGCTGGCGTCACAAAGTCCATCACCTTTGTGTGCTTGGGCGTTGGCTGCAAATATTGGCCCATCGTCAGGAAGTCGATGTCTGCGCTGCGCATGTCATCCATCACCTGATGCACTTCCATCCGCTCTTCGCCCAAACCAAGCATGACGCCCGACTTGGTAAAAATCGATGGGTCGTGGCGCTTTACGGTCTCCAGCAAACGCAGCGATGCGTAATAACGCGCACCTGGCCGGATCGTGGGATAGAGGCGGGGAACAGTCTCCAGATTGTGGTTGTACACATCGGGCCGCGCCGTAACGATGGCCTCAACCGCGGCTTGCGCCTTGTTCCGAAAATCCGGCGTCAGGATTTCAATCGTAGTGTTAGGCGTGTTGCGACGCAGCGCTTCGATCACCTTCACAAACTGGCTGGCGCCACCATCAGGCAAATCGTCACGATCGACCGATGTAATGACGATATGTTCAAGTCCCATTTTCGCGGCAGCAATCGCCACATGCTCTGGCTCTAACGGATCGACAGCGCGCGGCATTCCGGTTTTGACGTTACAAAAGGCACATGCCCGGGTGCAAACATCACCAAGGATCATCACCGTTGCGTGCTTTTTGGTCCAACATTCGCCGATATTTGGGCAAGCCGCCTCTTCGCACACGGTGTTCAAATTCAAGTCCCGCATCAATTTGCGGGTCTCGTTAAAACCCGCGCCAGTGGGCGCCTTGACGCGGATCCAGTCCGGTTTGCGTTCGCGCACGGAGCGCTCGGGTATCGATATCGGAACGTTCATGCTGTGCGAATAGCCGCCATGCCTCAACTTGCCAACTGCAACTTGCCTGCTATGGGTTGCAAAATTCGCAAAGAGGCTATGATGATAATCGACACACTGACGTCGCCGGTAATTCTCTTTTTCGTCCTCGGCTTTATTGCTGCCGCACTTAAGTCCGACCTCAGCATTCCCGAAGCCTTCGCAAAAGCCATGTCCATCTATCTGATGGCGGCCATTGGTTTAAAGGGCGGCGTTGAGGTATCGAACAGCGGGGTCACTGCAGAAGTGGCCGCTGCCGCCTTGGCAGGCCTTGCCCTCAGCTTTCTTTTGCCGGTCATCGCATTTGCTTTGCTTCGGCAATTTGGCGGGCTTTCCAAAATCGATGCCGGCGCAGTTGCGGCACATTATGGCTCGGTCAGCGTGGTTACGTTCGTTACCGCAAAAGAAATTCTCACCGGCCAAGGTCTCGGTCCGGCAGGCTATATGGTCGCCGTTCTTGCATTGATGGAAACCCCGGCCATTATTTCGGGCCTCATGCTTGCGCGGCGTGGCGACAAAGATACGACCGAAAAATCCTCCACGCCATGGCACGAAGTCCTGACCAACGCATCCGTCATGATTTTGGTCGGCAGCTTTATCATCGGTGTTGTTGCCGGCAGCGATGGCTTCGCACCGATCAAACCGCTGTTCGATACCGGATTCCGCGGGGTACTTTGCTTGTTCCTGCTCGATATGGGGCTGATCGCAGCACGGCGGCTTATCCAGTCACGCAAGATGAATCTCCGCCTGGTTAGCCTCGCTATTGTCATACCTTTGTTAAACGGCGCAATTGGTACCATTGTCGGAACATTGGTCGGGCTGGATGTGGCGTCGGCCGCTACGCTTGGCATTTTGGCGGCCAGTGCCTCGTACATTGCCGTTCCGGCAGCGATGCGGCTTGCCCTGCCCAAAGCCGACCCCGGAATTTACCTCAGCATGTCACTTGGCGTGACCTTTCCTTTCAACATCATCTTTGGCATCAGCATTTTTGCGGCATTCGCCAAAGCAATAGGATGATTTATGATTCAAACTGTCAGCCGTAAGCGGATCGAAATTCTGGTGGATACGCCGCTTGTGCCGCGTGTTGTCGCGCAACTGAAAGCGGTCGACATATCTGGCTGGAGCGTAATCCACGTCGACTCTGGCGGTGGCCGCGCTGGTGCATGGCAAGATGACGATTTCACGGGAGCAAGCGCCAAAACCATTGTGCTGGTCATCGCATCCGAAACCAAGACATCCGGCTTGATTGAAGCGATTGCGCCATTGCTAGACAGCTATGGTATGTTGCTAACAATTGGTGACGTTCAGGTTGTGCGCGGAGAAAGATTTTAATGCCCGAATTTGCTGTGCTGGTTGAAGGATATCGCCGCTTCAAATCCGACGCCTATGTCCGCCAAAAAGCGCGCTATGATGAGCTCGCGAATGATGGTCAGGCGCCGCCCATTATGATCATTTCCTGCTGTGATAGCAGGGTCGATCCGGCAACCGTGTTTGACACAAAGCCCGGCCAAGTGTTCGCTTTGCGCAATGTTGCAAGCCTCGTTCCCCCGTATGAAATCGGGGGCGGGTTGCATGGGGTGTCCGCGGCCATTGAATTTGGCGTATTGGGGCTGGAAGTGCGGCACATTGTTGTGCTTGGTCATGCCCAGTGCGGCGGTATTAAAGCATCATTGGAAGGTGCAAATTTGGGCCACGGTGGGCACAGCTTTATCGATGGCTGGGTAGATATTGTGCGCCCTGCCCGTGACAAGATTTTAGCGTCAGCGTCCGACGACCCCCAACATGATTTGGAACTGGACGCCATTCGGGTGAGTTTGAAAAACCTGCGCACATTTCCATTCATTGCAGAGCGCGAACAATCCGGGCAGCTAAAGCTACATGGTGCCTATTTCGGCATCGCCGACGGCATTTTACACGTGCTCAACGACCAAACCGATCAGTTTGAGGTTCAATGACCAATCAGGTCGCCTTGCCAGCCTATTATAACGACCTTGACGCGAGTTTTGCAGAAGCATGGAATGTCGTTGAAGCCGGTGTAACGGACCGGAACAGTCCCGCACACACACCGACAGTCGGTACCGTTGATGCGGACGGCACGCCGCAATTGCGCATCATGATACTGCGCGCGGTGTCACGTGATATCCGAAGCTTGCGCTTTCATACCGACGCACGGTCCGACAAAACCGCGCAACTGCAGCACGAGGCGGCGGCCAGTATTTTGGTTTATAACCCTGCGGCAAAGGCGCAGATCCGGCTGTCCGGTCGCGCCCATATTTCTTCCAATGGCGATGTAGCAGATACCGCCTGGTCCGGTTCAACGCCATTTGCCCGCCGCTGTTACATGGCCGAAGCAGCACCCGGAACGCCGATCCCACAACCTTCGTCAGGATTGCCGGAATGGATTGAAGGCAAACAACCGGAAGAAGAACAATTGGCCGATTACCGGGGCAATTTTGCGGCTCTGATGTTTCATGCGGACAGCGTCGAATGGTTATATCTGGCCAATGCAGGGCACCGGCGCGCACGATGGCATTGGGACCAAACGCAAAATCTATGGCTGGGGCGTTGGTTGGTTCCCTAAGCCGCTGCATGCATGCGTAGCGGTCCTATGCCGGCCAAAGCGCCCTCCTCTGCTGCGTTGGCGTTGCAGAGGAGGGTTCGCTTCATGTCACCATTAACGCGTCATCTTCTTATAAGTTGCGCGATGTGGACGGGTGGCTTCGTCGCCGAGGCGGGCGATTTTGTCTTCTTCATAGGATTCAAAGTTACCTTCAAACCATTCGACATGGCTGTCGCCTTCAAATGCGAGAATATGCGTTGCAAGACGGTCAAGGAAGAAGCGGTCATGGCTGATGACCACCGCGCAACCCGCGAAGCTTTCCAACGCTTCTTCAAGTGCCGACAGTGTTTCAACGTCCAAATCGTTGGTAGGTTCATCGAGCAGAAGCACGTTGCCGCCTTCTTTCAACATCTTCGCCATGTGCACGCGGTTGCGTTCACCACCGGACAATAAACCGACCTTCTTCTGCTGATCGGTGCCCTTGAAGTTGAACGCACCGACATAGGCCCGGGTCGGCGTCTCATGCTTGCCCAATTTCATAAAGTCGGCCCCGCCCGAAATTTCTTCCCAAACATTCTTGTTGGGATCGAGATCATCGCGGCTCTGGTCAACAAAGCCCAAACGGACGGTTTCGCCAATTTCAACTTCACCTGAATCCGGAACTTCCTGACCAGTGATAAGGCGGAACAAAGTCGATTTACCCGCACCGTTCGGGCCAATTACGCCCACAATGCCACCCTGCGGAATGGTGAAGGACAGATTTTCGAAGAGCAGTTTATCACCATAGGCCTTGGTGACATTTTTGACCTCAATAACCTTGCTGCCCAAACGTTCAGGTATCTGAATGACGATCTGCGCTTTACCCGGGGTGCGGTTTTCTTGCGCCTCGACCAGCTGGTCGAAGGATTTGATACGCGCTTTCGATTTGGTTTGCCGGGCCTTTGGACTCTGCCGGATCCACTCCAGCTCGTCCTTAATCGCCTTTTGACGGCCTGCGTCTTCACGCGATTCCTGCTCCAGACGCTTCGCCTTCTTTTCGAGATAGGTCGAATAATTGCCTTCATAGACAAAATAACGTCCGCGATCGAGCTCAAGGATCCAGCTGACGACATTATCCAAGAAGTAGCGATCGTGGGTAACGAGAATGACGTTGCCCTTATAATCGACCAGATGCTTTTCCAGCCACGCAACGGACTCTGCGTCCAAGTGGTTGGTCGGTTCGTCGAGCAGCAATATGTCGGGCTTTTCCAACAAAAGCCGCGTCAGCGCGATACGGCGCTTTTCACCACCCGAAAGGCTGGTGACAGGGCTGTCGCCCGGAGGGCAACGTAGCGCGTCCATAGCGAGCTCCAGTTGGCTATCGAGCGACCAGCCATCAACGGCATCAATCTTTTCCTGAAGCGTGCCCATTTCCTCCATGAGCGCGTCAAAGTCGGCATCCTCGGGCGGATCGCCCATGATGGTCGAAATCTCGTTAAAACGGTCCACAAGGTCGGCAACCGCGCGAACGCCGTCCATGACATTTTCCTTGACCGTTTTGTTCGGATCAAGCTCTGGCTCCTGCGCCAGATAGCCGACGCGGATATGTTCGCCGGGCCACGCTTCGCCTGTAAACTCTGTGTCCATTCCGGCCATGATTTTCATCAGCGTCGATTTACCCGTGCCGTTTGGCCCAACGATGCCGATCTTTGCGTCCGGATAGAATTGCAGATTGATGTTGTTGAGGACGGGCTTGCTTGCGCCGGGGAAGGTTTTCGTCATTCCCTTCATTACGAAGCTATATTGGGCTGCCATGGGCTTTAATTCCTGTGTTGCATTACTTTTGATATGGCCGCTTCCCTAGCTATCTGCGCGTTTCGCCGCAAGGTGGGATTGCAAATCCCGGCGATGCGATTAAGCCTGCCCAACATGAAGAAAAACATCCTATTGCTCGCCGCAGCCTCCACGCTGTTCCTTTCGCCATCACTCGCACTGGGCGCGCCTGCGTCGCCGGACAGTGCTTCAGTCGCGTCGATCCGCGACAAAGCGCACCAAAGTGACAGTTTTGCCTATGACATCGTCGAAGGGCTCACCACCGAAATCGGCCCGCGGCAGGGCGGCACCGAAGCCGAAGCGCGCGCGCGGACTTGGGCGGTCAGCAAGCTGAAAGCACTCGGATTTGATAATGTCCGCATCGAAGAATATCAGATGCCCACTTGGGTGCGCGGAGAAGAGACCGCAGCCATCGTTGCGCCCTATACGCAGAAACTCGCCATTGCCGCATTGGGCAATAGCGGCAGCACAGGCGATGCTGGGCTCGAAGCCGAAATTATATATTTCCCGACGATTGATGATCTGCGCGCAGCGCCCGATGGCAGCTTGAAAGGCAAGATTGCCTTTGTCAGTCACAATATGAAAGCAACGCAGGACGGCAGCAGCTACGGCGCATTTGGCCCTGCCCGCTTTGTAGGTCCGAATATCGCTGCCAAAAAAGGCGCTGCGGCTATCGTCATCCGTTCAATCGGAACCGATTATCACCGTAACCCGCACACGGGGAACACCAACTTTGACCCCGGCGTCACCCCCATTCCCGCAGCGGCATTGTCGATACCTGACGCTGAAAATCTGGAGCGGATGATCGCGCGCGGCAAACCTGTGCGGATGAAGTTAAAGCTGACCCCAAAAAATGTCGGGATGCAGACGTCGGGCAATGTTCTGGCCGAGGTCAAGGGTTCGAACCCCGACCTTCCAATGATTGTTATCGCCTGCCATCTGGATAGCTGGGATCTTGGGACTGGCGCCATTGATGACGCCGCAGGTTGCGGTATCATTGGGGCAGCGGCCAAGCATTTGCAATCAATGGGTCAACCCAAACGCACTGTGCGCCTGTTGTGGGCCGGTGCTGAAGAAGTCGGCATTTTGGGTGGCCGGGATTATGGCGAGAAACACGCTAATGAGCCACATGCCTTTGCGATGGAATCGGATTTCGGCGCTGGCAAAGTCTGGGGCGTAGATTTCCGCCTGCCCGAAAGCGCGGCAGCGCTTCGCGGTCAGATCGTTTCTGCACTAGCACCCTTGGGCGTGGTTCCGCGCAAGGAATTGGCCGGCGGCGGCGCGGATGTTGGCGCGATAATCGCGGCGCAGAAATTGGGTATCATTGACCTGCAGCAAGATGGCACGAAATATTTCGACCTGCACCACACGCCCGACGACACGCTCGACAAGATCGACAAAGCCGAATTGCGCCAAAACGTGGCGGCATGGGTTGCGACCTTGGCGCTTGTTGCAAATTATGACGGCGAACTGAAGCCAGAGGCGGCGCGTTGAAACACGCCTTTGTCTTGGCGCTCATGCTTATGGTTCCGGGCTGTGGTGACACGGCCCCCACCGAAGCGGGCAAGCCTGATGACGCGGGCGCACCCGCCATCCCGCAAAAGAATGAGCTGGCTCAGCAGAAACTGACCATTGAACAAGCCGCGGAAGAAGCGACGAAGCTCATTGAGGCGGATGCGAAGGCTGAAATTGATGCGATCAATTCAAGCGGCGGCGCTGCGCAGTAAATCATAGCATCGAACGGCGGGCAACCCATTCCTCTGTATCGGCCTGCACAACTGAACTTATCGTCAGACGGCTCCCTACAACCGTTCGAACCCGTCCTTGAGCGCAGCACACGGAACGCAAAGGCGCACCGAGTGTTCTGCCTTGCATGTTGCACTGCAAAGCTCCTGATCGCTTGCTAACTTGGGCAGAAGCACCTCGAGCGATTTGGACGCTGATCACACTGCCTCTTCACTGTTGGACACTCGCGCGAGCTCCCAAAGGGGATTTGCGGCCACTGCTCTTTCTTCCGGGATTTGGTACCACTGACAATTCGACGTTGATCCTGCGCCGATATTTCGGGTTTCTTGGCTATCGGGTGCATGGCTGGGAACTTGGTCGAAACTTGGGTGCGAAAACAATCGGGTTGCATAATGAGCATCTGATTGCACGCCTTGACGATCTCTTCGCGCGCGAAAGGCAACCCATCACGTTGATTGGATGGAGCATGGGCGGAATCATGGCGCGGATGATCGCGCGCGTTGACCCCTTAAAAGTAAGGCAAGTCATATCGCTCGGCGCGCCATTTGCCGGCAATCCGTTCTCAAACAATTTGTGGCAGGTCTACGAAAAGATGAGCGGTCACAGTCTACGTCACCCAGTTGCACTGGCGCAGATTGCCCAGAGCAAGCTTCCATTGCCCGTACCGGCATGCGCGCTATATTCAAAGAGCGATGGCGTCGTCGCATGGCAAGCTTGCCTTGAGCCGGATGAAAGCTGCGCTCAGAACGTCGAAGTGCAAACGTCCCATTGCGGCTTTGGCTTTGATCCAGCAGTTTTGCGTATCGTTGCCACTATGCTGGCAATGGCCTGAAGCGCGTTTCATCGTGACGCCGCACCGGTAACCAAAAATGGCCAATAATTTTTGAAATATTTCCGAAGAAATGGTCGGGGAGACAGGATTCGAACCTGCGACCCTCTGGTCCCAAACCAGATGCGCTACCAGGCTGCGCTACTCCCCGACATGGGATCACTGGTATAACAATGTCCGCGCGGCTGGCTGCCTGCCAGTTCCCGCAAAAGCGAAAGCTGGTGGGCCCGGAGGGACTCGAACCCCCGACCTAGCCGTTATGAGCGGCCAGCTCTAACCAACTGAGCTACAGGCCCTGACCGGCTCGCCAATCGCCTGCGCGCCGATAGCCGAACTTTGGGCGGGGTTGCAAGCCTTTATCTCACCTAAAAGATTTAAATCGGCTCGCCTTTAAAATTTCCGCCATCGTTGTCGGTCGAACGCCACTGTTACGCAAGTGGCAAAACACGCCCTCCAACCAATTATAAAGCCGCTCCAGCTGATCTACATCGCGCACATATGGCGTATGGCCAACTGCCAAGGACGGCGAATGCAACGACAGGTTTATGATGGGTACCTTCTCCGCCAAGGCGAGATCAATGCCCAGCAGAGCCTTGTCGAGCGGAATGCCCTCCGGCGTTAACGCGATACGCTCCAGAAGCTTTGAACGCGAAAGCATGGAACGTGCCGCCCGGGATCCAAACACGTCGTTGAACATGGTTGATCCTGCTCCGCGCATTGCGCCCGAATATACCGTTGTCACGGGCAATTCCATTAGCCCGCCATCGCGGATCCAATATGGCCGGACGGGATAAGTGCTAAAATCCGGGCCATGCTGGCTGGAATAATCAAAACGTGCGCGCACCGATGTATCGATGGCAATGCCGAGGTCTTGCAATATAACAGGCGTAGCGTCGCCCGCGCCATAGCGCCCTGCCCTATACACATCGGGTTTGACGCCCATTCGGCTGACAATCGCAGTATGCAATTGCGTTAACTTCGCGCGCTCAAGTGCGGGCGGCAAATTGCAGGCATAGCTGTTATAGCCGTTGAGCGCTTCGTCGAAAGGTGGATTGACCCAAGGGTGAAGCTGCACGCCGATTTCCGCGCGCCAGTCCTGCGCATAGCCGCTGAGCAGTTCAACGCCATATGCGTCCTCTACGATTGGGTAATCGACCAGATAGCATGGTCGGATACCATGATCGTCGCACAACCCCTGAAAACGCGGCACAGCGCGCATATGCGTGGTACCAAATCCGTCACGGGCGAATGGCTTGGTCCAGTCAAACTCTTCCTCGGTATCGACGGTCAGAACGAACCGGGGACTACCAAGGGCAGTTAGGTCGACATGTTTGAATTCAGACATCGCCAAAGGGTTGGATGTACGCATCGCTCCCAATTGCCTTGCCATGTCATTATCGCTCTTCGTCTTTTAATCCGGTTCGCCCGTCATTGACGGCTGGAAGGGACACTATCAGCGCTTGATTGTAAAAACGTAAATCCCCGCCAACATTTCGTGCAAGGCTTCGCACGAGGCGTAACGAAAAGCCCAGCCCAAGTAATGGCGCCTCTTGAGAATCATCGAGCGAGCCGGGGCCGGAACCGAAAAGTTCGCTTTCGTCCATATCGACAAGCTTTTTAGGCAAAGTAAGCACGAAACGGTTAACCGCGTTCAACCCGGGCTCCGTCCGGAAACGACCATCAAGGATTTCCCCAGCCTCGCAGCCGATAATGACCGCAGACAACAACCGCGAAAAAAGACGTTCCGCCACATGGTTATCCAACGCAAAGGGACGCACCGGATGTGCATGCACCAAATTGAGGGTGACATGCAAAACGTCGCTCAGTTCGTGGAGTCGTTCTGCCAACCGAAGCGACAGCCAGTCGCATTCGGTTGAACCGATCTCCGTTACGTAGGTTCCGGTCTCAATTTTTGCGGCTGTCGAAAGATCATCAAAACCCGACAGCAACCGCTCGGCATCGTGCAGGATGTTACCGGCAATTACGCGATACTCTTCGGTCACTGGTCCAAAGAGTTGCTGTTCAATGATTTCGGAAAAGCCAATAATGGCGCCCAATGGTGTACGCAGTTCGTGCAACAATTGCTGGATATTTTCCGCGTCATTCGTTCCGCTTTCCGGAATGTGCGCGACTTCCGCGAGATTGGGGCGACGCAATATCCCGCGATAGCCGTTGAACCGTCCGCTGGCAGGTTCAAAAAACGGCGCAGCGTTGATCCTCCAGTCCCCCGCAATGGTAGGCGCTCCGCACAGGCGCATTCGGGCATTTTCAAGTGGCATTTTTTGCCGAAAGGCAGCCGCGCCATAAGCATCTGGTCCTGGCCCCTCGTCAAATGCGGGTTCTGCGATATCCACGCCGACAACCGCCCCCGCCGGTGCGCCTTCAATCCAGCTTATGGTGCCATATTCGTCGGTTTCGAAACGAATTTCGTCAATCGG
Organism: Sphingomonadaceae bacterium PASS1; assembly: GCA_002255985.1. Classification (GTDB taxonomy): domain Bacteria; phylum Pseudomonadota; class Alphaproteobacteria; order Sphingomonadales; family Sphingomonadaceae; genus Sphingorhabdus_B. Next base: position 53,570 of record NKIR01000011.1, on the reverse strand, counting down.
TTCGGCCAACGAAACGACGTGTTCGACTGCAACCTCAGCCAGCATTTCGTCCGGTTCGTGCTGTTCACGCTTAAGCCGCAGTTTTTCAATGCGTTCGACAATGTCACGGATTTGCACAGTTTGCGGTGCGCGCACGACCGCCTCGGCCTCCGTTTTATCGAAAGACAGCACAAAATCTGCGGACGCCCAAACCCGAAGTGCGCGCAGTGTCATTGGCCCAATGTCCTTGCGGTTGCGCAAAAACCCGCGCGCGCGGGTAGACATATGGGGCACTATATCTGCCCATTCCATGTCATTCAGCCGCGCTCCGCTCACCGCTGCTGCGGCAACCGCCGGAACATCGCCCGACAGCAGCAAGAGCAGAGGTGCAGAGCATAATCGGCCAGATAAGGCCCGAACGCATTGTTCACGCACCGTTGTCGGCACAACGTCCATGAACTGCCGCACTTTTTGCAAGCCGCAGGCGACCGCAGCAGGGTCAAAATCCGACGGGTTTTGCGCTAATATATCGACCAGCTGCTGCCATTTTGCAGACAAGCCAATGCCTTCATCGTCCGCCTGACGCAAAGTGGTTTCAAGGCGATCGTCAAAGCGCAAATTCGGTAAGCCCTAATGTAACATTATCGGTGTTATCGACGTGGAATAAACCGATATCAGGACGTGCGAAAGCGGCAAAATTGGTGCGTCACACTTTGGGACAATTGCAATATGATATAATTATATTATAACATGGCGGCAGAATAGAAATGGAAATAACAAGATCATGGCTAATATGAACCTAGATGCGATAGATATGAAGCTTTTGGCGGAATTACAGGCTGATGGTCGCATTACCAATGTGGAGCTTGCAACCAAGGTTGGGCTGACCGCCCCACCATGCTTGCGGCGCATGCGCGCCTTGGAACAGTCAGGGACGATTAAATCCTATCACGCAGATGTCGACGCAGGTGCCTTGGGTTATACAATCACCGTGTTTGCCATGGTTAGCTTAAAAAGTCAGGCCGAAGAAGATCTTAAGGCGTTTGAACAGCATGTTCGGGCGCTCCCCGATGTACGCGAATGCCACATGCTGAATGGCGAAATTGATTTCATCCTCAAAATCGTAGCGCGCGATCTTCAGTCATTTCAGGAATTTCTGACATCGCAATTAACTTCTGCGCCCAATGTAAACAGCGTTAAAACGTCGCTGACAATTCGCACCGCAAAAGACGAACCGGGCGTACCAATACCTATGGGATAAAAAGGGCCCGATTGCTCAGGCCCTTTCCAATCACTTATCCCAAAGCTTAGGTCGCTGGCGTTGCCGCTGGCGCCGCGGCTGGTGCGGGCTTTTCCAAATGGTTGATATACATCACCCAATATTCGGCAATTGCCTTGCGGTTGGCACCGGTGATCTGCGCAAAGTCGGCTTTCGCGCCAGCATAATCGCCTAGCATGGCTTTCGACATGGCAAGGCGGAAGCGGGTGCGGTCGGTCTGGTTTCCGCCATCCTTATCCAGCACTGGTCCCTTGCTTAAAGCCGTCTCGTAAAGATCTTTGGCTGTCTGGTAATCCTTGTGTGAGAAGAATGAGTCACCTGTCAGCGTTGCCAGCATGGCTTTAGGGCTGGCTTTTGCCGGTGCGATCGTTCCCGCCAATGTGCGGGTGTCTTCCGCCAAACGTGCCTTGGCTTCATTGTAACGCTCGCTGAAGGTCACGTTATTCCGTGAGATGATGCCTTTTGCAAAGCCTTCATCCAATACAGACACAGCCTCTGCCGGATAACGCACACCGATATAGCTCAAGCTGTCGAGATATTCGGCAAATTCTTGTTGAAACCGCAAACCATTGGTCGTGCGCATCAAGCGCATGAGATCAAGCGATTCTTCAGGGTTCGTGTTGAGCGAACGGTTAAAGAAGGCAATTGCATCATGCCAGTAATCGGGGTTATTCTCGGCCATCACCAAATCTTTGTAGAAATTGGCAGCACCGGCATAATCCTTTGCTTTCGCAGAGAGGTTGGCCGCACGAACGACATAAGCCTTGTTGACCTGTCCGGATGCCTTGCTCGCTGCAATCGCCTTGCCGATCCAGGCAATGGCGTCAGCATCCTTATTCTGCTGCGACATTGCGTTGGAGATCAGGAACTCGATGTTGTTGGCGCGGTAACCAAGGTTGTACGCATCAATCATATTCTTTTCAGCTTCGGCAAATTTCTTGCCATCATAGGCAATCGCGCCCTTGCGGAACGTATATGCCTGCTTCATTTCAACAGGCGTCGAAGCGGATGCGAGCAACAGGTCAATACCCTGATCCTGCAGAGCCGTGTCTTTCACCGACACGCCGATGTTGATTGCCAAGATACCCGCTTCATAACGGTCATCGTCATTGGCAATAGCCGCAACGATCTTTGGAAACTCAGCCTTCGCTGCAACTGCATCCTTCGTCTTATTCAAAAGATTGGCGACGGGCACGTAAGCCGCGATGAACGGCTTGGAATAATTTTTCTTGGGAGCAGCAGGCGTGGCTTCCTTCCCCTTTTTTTCCTTCTTTGGCTTTTCATCGGACTGCGCAAACGCAGGTGCAGCGGTTACTGCGGCGAATGAAAGTGCAAGGGCAAATTTTGAAACCAGCTTCATTTAACTCTCCGGGATTGTTGTTGTATTGCCATGGGCCTTGGTTAACGTTGTTTATAGAACCTTGTCATCTTCAGTGCAATTGACATAGCGCAGTCGCAAGAATTCCCGTTGAACGAACCAGAGGAAAATTCAAGTGCCAGATCGCATCGCAGTTATAATTGGCGCACGTGGCGGCATTGGTGCGGCGCTCGCCGATGCTTTGGACACGGGCGATCAATATGACCGTGTCATCCCGCTGCATCGGACAAGCGCGCCGGCCATCGACATTTTGGACGAGGCAAGCATAGCCGCTGCGGCGAACAATTTGGCGGGCACAGCGCCGCAATTGGTCATCGTCGCCACAGGGTTGCTGCATACAGCCAATAAGGGGCCGGAAAAAAGCCTGCGCCAACTTGATCCCGATTGGATGATGGAAAACTACCGCATCAATGCGGTTGGCCCCGCTTTGGTGGCGAAACATTTTCTGCCGATCATGGCAAAGCAAGGCCCGATCTGTTTCGCGGCGCTTTCTGCCCGCGTGGGCAGCATTTCGGATAATCGCCTTGGCGGATGGCATAGCTACCGCGCGTCGAAAGCCGCACTCAATATGTTCATCCGCAACATTGCGATCGAATGGCAGCGCAAAAATGCACAATCGGTTGTGGTTGGACTGCATCCCGGCACCGTCGAAACGCAGTTGAGCGCGCCATTTAAGGGCAATCCGGTGCACGAACGCTTCGTCCCTGCCCGCGCTGCCGCAGACATGCTTAGCGTGCTTGCAAGCCTGAAACCCGAGCAGAGCGGCCAGATTTTTGCCTATGACGGCAGCGTCGTCATCCCCTGATTGCCCACTGGGCGTGAATCTGTGGATAAGCTGTAGAAAACAACCCTATTTGAGCAGTCACTGGTGGTCATATGACGGACTTGGGTCTATGGGTTAGCTACCCAAAAAATATAAGGATTTTCGCGCTGTGAGCGACGACATAGTTACAATGGACCCATCGGACATTTCGCCAGTCGACATCGTCGATGAAATGAAGTCGAGTTACCTCGATTATGCGATGTCGGTCATTGTATCCCGGGCCCTGCCTGACGTACGTGACGGCCTTAAGCCCGTTCACCGCCGCATTTTGTTCGCAAGCCAGGAAGGCGGCTTTGTCGCGGGCCGACCATATCGTAAATCCGCAAAGATTGTCGGCGACGTCATGGGCAATTATCACCCGCATGGCGACAGCGCGATTTACGACGCCCTTGCGCGTATGACGCAAGATTGGTCGATGCGCGTGCCGCTGATCGATGGTCAGGGTAACTTTGGATCGATGGACCCTGATCCGCCAGCATCGATGCGGTACACCGAAGCACGGTTGAACAAGGTCGCCAACGCGCTGTTGGATGATCTCGACAAAGACACTGTTGATTTCCAACCCAATTATGACGGCAGCCGCGAAGAACCGCAGGTTTTGCCCGCACGTTTCCCCAACCTGTTGGTGAATGGCGCTGGCGGTATCGCCGTTGGCATGGCCACCAACATCCCGCCACACAATCTTGGCGAAGTTATCAAGGCCTGTTTGGCCTATATCGATAATCCGGCCATCTCTATTGATGAGCTGATCGAGATCGTCCCTGCCCCTGACTTCCCGACTGGTCCATTGATCCTCGGCACCGGCGGCGCACGTTCAGCCTATCGCGAAGGCAAGGGCTCAATCATGCAGCGCGCCCGCCACGAGATTGAGGAAGGAAAAGGCGATCGTCGCTCTATTGTCCTAACCAGCATTCCGTTTCAGGTCGGCAAATCCGGTCTGGTCGAAAAAATCGCGGAAGCCGCGAAGGACAAGCGCATTGAGGGTGTTTCCGACATTCGCGATGAATCCAGCCGCAAGGGCGTGCGCATCGTCATCGATCTGAAGCGCGATGCGACCACAGATGTGGTGCTCAACCAGTTGTGGCGCCACACACAGGCACAATCGAGCTTCCCCGCCAATATGCTCGCCATTCGCGGCGGACGTCCGGAAGTCCTCAACCTACGCGACATCATCGAAGCGTTCATCCGCTTCCGTGAAGAGGTCATCACCCGCAGAACCAAGTTCGAACTGAACAAAGCGCGCGAACGTGCGCATTTGTTGCTTGGCCTTGTTGTTGCCGTCACCAATTTGGACGAAGTTGTCCGCATCATTCGCGGATCTGCCAGCCCGGCCGAGGCCCGCGCCGCGCTGATCGCGCGCAAATGGCCAATTGCGGAAATCGCTTCGTACATCAAATTGGTGGAAGCGGTTGAAACCGAAATTACGGGCGACAGCTATCAATTGTCGGAGCTTCAGGTTCGCGCCATTCTTGAACTGCGCCTGCACCGCCTGACGGCGCTTGGTCGTGATGAAATTGGCAAAGAACTTCAAGGTCTTGCAGAGAGTATCGCAGAATTCCTCGCAATTTTGGGCGACCGCGTAAAGCTTTACGCGGTTCTGCGCGCAGAGCTGGTCGCCATTGACGCCGAATTTTCGACGCCACGCTTGTGCGAAATCACCGCCAGCTGGGACGGGCTTGATGACGAAGACCTTATGGAGCGTGAGGAAATGGTCGTCACCGTCACCCATGGCGGCTACATCAAACGGACCGCACTGGCGGCTTTCCGTGCCCAAAACCGTGGTGGCAAGGGCCGCGCGGGTATGGCGACGAAGGATGAAGACGCCGTCACCGAACTGTTCGTCACCAGCACGCACACGCCCGTTTTGTTCTTCTCAAACATTGGTAAGGTCTATCGCTTAAAGGTTTGGAAGCTGCCCGAAGGCGGCCCATCGACGCGTGGTCGGCCCATGGTCAACCTGCTGCCACTCGGTGAAGGCGAAGTCATTTCCAACGTTTTGACGCTGCCCGAGGACGAAGCCGAATGGGGCGGCCTAAGCGTCGTATTTGCCACGGCCAAGGGCTATGCCCGCCGCAACAGCATGGACGCATTTGCGAATGTCCCAAGCAACGGCAAAATCGCCATGAAGTTCGAAGGCGAAGATGCCGACGACAAGCTGATCGGCGTGGCATTGTTAAGCCCCGAAGACGACGTCTTGCTGGCCAGCCGCAATGGCAAGGCGATCCGCTTTGCCGCCGACGACATCCGCGAATTCCAAAGCCGCGCGTCGACCGGCGTTCGCGCCATGAAGCTCGCTAAGGGCGACGAGGTTATGTCGCTATCCATCCTTCAGCGCGTTGGCACCACCCCCGAAGAGCGCGAGGATTATCTGCGCTTCGCCCCTTGGAAGCCCGAGAAGGAAGGCGAACCCACAATGTCCGCGGAACGCATCGCGGAGATGGCGGAGCGTGAACAGTTCATCCTTACCGTATGCGCCAATGGCTATGGCAAATTGTCATCGGCTTACGGGTATCGCCGCACGGGCCGTGGTGGTCAGGGCATCACCAATATCGACAATATCGAACGCAACGGCCCCGTTGTGGCCAGCTTCCCCGCAACCAAGGGTGATCAGTTGATGCTCGTCACGGACCAGGCAAAGCTGATCCGCATGCCACTGGACAGCTTACGCGTCCTTGGCCGCGGCACCGCAGGCGTGCGCTTGTTCAACGTTGGCGACAATGAACATGTCGTCGGCGCAGCGAAGATTGACGAAAGTGATGATGAGGCAGACGTTGCAATAGACGACACGAACGACGTTGCATCCGCAGTAGCCGAAGCATCTGATGGAAACGAACCCGTATGAGCACAGCGCATGTGATTGCCGCAGTCCTTGCAGCCGCGACGCAAAGCGCGCCTGCTGCTCCCGCTGCTGCGCCGAATGATTATGCGCTTGAACAGAATTGGCTTTGCCGCCCAGGCCGCCGTGACGCGTGCAGCACGCCTAGCCTTGACGTAACCGAGGTTGCGCCAGATGGAACGCGCACTGTCCGAACGGTAATGCGGGCCAAAGCACCTAAAGCCGATTGTTTCTATGTATACCCGACCTTGTCATATGACCCGGGCGGAAATAGCGACATGATCGCCAATGACGAAGAACGCCGTGTCGTTGAGGCGCAGTTTGCGCGTTTTGGCACCGTGTGCCAAACTTTCGCACCGATCTATCGCCAATCGACCTTAAGCTGGTTGCGTTCCAACATGACCGGCAACCCCATCCCAATGGACCCCGAGCTGCGTTATAATGACGTGCGCGATGCGTGGCGGCGCTACATGGCGGCCGATAACAAGGGGCGGCCATTTGTTCTTGTTGGACATTCGCAAGGATCGGGACTGCTCAAGCGCTTGATTGCCGAGGAAATCGAAGGAAAACCCGCCGCGACGCAGATGTTGTCGGCTATGCTCGCAGGCACCAATGTCGCTGTGCCCAAGGGCAAGGACCAGGGTGCCGATTTGAAACAGACCCCGGTGTGCCGGAAAGCAGGGCAGACAAATTGCGTCATTGCCTGGACAAGTTTTCGCGAAACCATGCCGCCACCTGCAAATGGCCGTTTTGGCCGTGTGCCCGACCCCGCGCAGGAAACCATGTGCGCCAACCCCGTTGCTCTTGGCGGAGGCATGGCTACAGTACACGCACTTTTCCCTGCGGGTGCCGGAATTGGGGACTTGGTGGCGGATAGCCCGCGCTGGACCAAAGACAATGCCCCCGTCACGACGCCGACCGTCGCGGTTCCCGGTCTATACGCAGCGCAGTGCGTGACGGTAAACGGTGCAAATGTATTGTCAGTCCGTATCAACGCAGACCCTGCTGATCCCCGTATTGACGATGTCGGCGGTGATGTCCGCTTTGGTGCATTTGTCGCACAGGATTGGGGACTCCACCTGATCGACGTGTCGCTGGTTATGCAGGATATGGTGGATCTGGTGCCCGTGCAGTTGGCGGCATGGAAAGCGCGCGGGCGCTGATAACCATTTTCTAACGACGGTTGCAATGTAGGATTTGATTTGAGATCCTGCATGCAACCAACTGACTTGGCCGCTCTTTCTCAATGTCGATATTTTGTGAATGTCCCAAAACGCAATGTCATAGTTAAAGCGACAAACGAGACAATCAAAACATCGTCGCTGGCCGCCTTTGTCGCTTTAGAACGCCGCGCCAACAGGCGTCAGCTTAATCGCGCTCTTCGCCTGCGGCATAATGCCCGCGTTTGAACAAGGTCTGCGCCACGCCGACCGCAATCAGCAACACACCGAAATAATAAAGATACCAGATCGCGATGCCCGAAACCTTGGAATTTGCGAGAGGGCCAAGTTCCGCGAATATCAGCAAGTCGGAAATAACAAACAAAACCGCGCCGATCCCGACACGGTAACGCGGGAAGTTGCTGCTCCACGCCATCGCCGCCATCGCGGCCAAAATGACGCTATAGGCCGCAACTTGAACCGCTTCGTCGGTGGTCGGCGGCAGGCCATATGCAATCACCGGCGGCAGCAGGAAAATCGCGATGGCTAGCAGTTTCTGGCTAAACGTCGGCCCCACACGCCTGTGCCGGAAATACAGCCAGATGGCGACCAGATGACCGGCGGCAAAGGCCAAAGCACCTGCGACCATGCTTAATTCAATCAAACCGTCGCCCAGCGCATAAAAGGCCAATATGACCGCCAAGGGCACAAATTCCCCCACATGATGCCGGTGCAGCGCAAAGGGCACCAGCAAGCCGACGGCCGCCATTTTCCAGACGAGGGCGATCAATCCACCCTCAAGCGGGAGAAATAGCCATGTTGCCGGAAAGCTTATCCCGGCGATCAGGCTGGCCAAAAGCCATGGTCGTTTATGTGCGAGGTCCAGTGTCATCCACCGATTCATCGTTCAAACAACCGCGCAAGACAAGTGGAATATGGTCCATCATCTTATCCGCGGTCAGCCCCGGACCCGCACGCACGCCGATGTCGCCATGCAACCACGCGCCCATGCAGGCGGCGTCAAAGGCGGATATGCCTTGTGCCATCAATCCGCAGATCAGGCCGGTCAGCACATCGCCCGACCCCGCGGTTGCCAGCCATGGCGATGCATGGCGGTTGACGGCAAAACGTCCGTCGGGCGCGGCGATGAACGTTCGCGGACCCTTCAAAAGGACCACCGCCCCCGACCGCTCCGCCGCAGACAACGCAGCCGCCGCGCGATCTGCGAGATCGATATCGGGAAACAACCGCGCAAATTCGCCGGCATGCGGGGTCATGACGTCATTTGAACTCAGATTTTCGAAAAGCCGCGCAGGATCGCCATCGAACGCGGTGATGGCATCGGCATCCAGCACCATCGGTATATCGCGCTTCAGCAGCGCGCAGACAATATCCGCGATGCCCGCCCCTGCCCCCGGCCCAATCGCGAGCGCTGTCACGCGGCGGTCGATACACGCCAACGCATCGTCCGCCTCACGCAACATGATCGCGGTGACATGTGCAGCCTGTTCCAAAAGCGCGGCCTTGTCGCCGAATATGGTCACCAGCCCTGCGCCCACGGCCAAAGCCGCCCGCGCCGCCAAGCGCGATGCGCCGCTGTGCAACGGCGGGCCGCTCCATACCATCGCATGGCCCCGACTATATTTATGCGCGTCGGATGGCGGCGGCACCAGCGTTGGCCGGGTGATCGTGCGGTCTTTGGTGAGTTTAAGCGTAAATCCCATAGTCCATCTTGCCGCTTTTACCTGTGCAGCGCCAAAGATTTTTGATAGCCGCCCCACATGACCATATCATATGACGTTCAAATTATCGGTGGCGGCTTGGCAGGGTGCGAGGCAGCTTGGCAATTGGCGCAGCGCGGGATGCGGGTAAAGCTCTCGGAAATGCGCGGTTCCGGCGACATGACGCCAGCGCACCAGACCGATGGGCTTGCCGAACTGGTATGTTCAAACAGCTTTCGTTCGGATGATGCAGAAAATAACGCCGTGGGCCTTTTGCATCAGGAAATGCGCGATCTGGGATCGCTGATCATGCAGGCGGCTGAAGTCGCGAAGGTTCCCGCCGGATCGGCTCTGGCGGTTGATCGTGATATTTTTTCAGAAACGGTTACCAAGCATCTGGAAAATAATCCGAATATCGACATCGTGCGCGAGCGTGTGGATGTTATTCCGGCAGACCGCCCTGTCATCATCGCCACGGGTCCATTGACCGCGACCAACCTTGCCGAAAGCATCATGGCGAAAACCGGCGAGGACCGTCTTGCGTTTTTCGACGCAATTGCGCCGATTGTGTACCATGACAGCATCGACATGGATATCGCATGGTACGCATCACGCTGGGACAAGGGCGAAGGTAAGGACTATATCAATTGCCCGATGGATGAAGCGCAATATCGCGCCTTTCACCAAGGTTTGATTGATTCCGAAAAATCGGAATTCAAAGAATGGGAAACCAACACCCCTTATTTCGAAGGATGCATGCCCATTGAGGTCATGGCCTCGCGCGGGTTGGATACGCTCCGTTTTGGCCCGATGAAGCCCGTCGGCTTGGATAATCCGCGCACCGGGCGCTGGGCCCATGCCGTGGTGCAGCTGCGTCAGGACAATAAGCAGGGCACTTTGTGGAACATGGTCGGGTTTCAAACCAAGATGAAACATGGCGCACAGGTTGAACTGCTGCGCACCATCCCTGGGCTGGAAAAGGCCGAATTTGCTCGGCTTGGCGGCTTGCACCGCAATACATTCATTCGCTCGCCGATCCTCTTGGACCGTCAGCTCCGCCTGAAATCATCGCCGCATATCCGCTTTGCCGGACAGATCACGGGCTGCGAAGGCTATGTCGAAAGCAGCGCGGTTGGGCTGATCGCGGGGATTATGACCGCGGCGGAGATTTCCGGCCGAACCGTGACACCGCCGCCGACAACCACCGCGCTCGGTGCGCTTCTTGGGCACATCACGGGGGATGCGCTCGCCGATGACTATCAACCCATGAACATCAATTTCGGGCTCTTCGCGCCGCTGGACGAAAAAGTGCACAAAAAATCGCGCAAGGCCGCGATGACGGGCCGTGCGCGGACGGACTTAAACAATTGGATCAGCGCACAGAAGGTTGCGGCTTAACAACGGCATCCCGGCTTTGCGGCCTGTTTTGGCCTGGTCTGCGCAAATTCCTTGCGGGTGAGTAACTGGTCCTTGTTCTTGTCCGCGCCGGCAAAGCGTTCTCCGGTGGTCCCTGCCCATTCTTCAAAGGTGAGCAGATTGTTGCCATCGCGGTCCAATGCCTTGAACGCCTTCGTTCGGCTGCCCATCATTTCGAGGCGGGAAACAAGCTCGTCCCTGTTGCGGTCATAACGGTTGGAGCGCATTTCCTCACGACTGGCCTTTGGCGCTTCGGGCGGTGTCGGCGGCGCGAGGCCGAACGCGGGCGCATTGGGCCCCGCTTGGGGTAAGGCATCAGAAATCACTTCAGGCGGTGGGGCGGCCTGGATCAGGTTCGGCTGATTTGCTTGTGTCTGCCAGAACCAAAGTCCGGAACCAACGAGCAACAATGCCGCTACTCCACCGACCAATATCCGCTGCATGACCTTCAACCCATGATGACGTCATGGCAATAGGGCCACAAAGCTACCAGCCCGTCAAGGCGTGGCCGATAAGCCGCGGTCCGGACACATTGCGAACCGACATTGCGAGAATGGATAAGGGACGGAGTTTTCGGCCTTTTGGCAAAGCCGGAAGCGGCTGGTTATTGGGGACGCTCAATTTTGACGGGAATTCAAGACGCAACGCGTCAAGAGCCCATTGGTGTGACAAAGCGCTGATATCACATGCCTCGCCTATCCAAACTACATAGGATCCAAAAATCGCGCCCCCACGCAACGCGGCATGTTTTTCAACGTCCTGTGCGGCCCACTGCCCCTCGCCCAGCAATAACTCCCATGCCGAGACTAAGTCCTCTAATGCTGACAGTGGAATAATATCCCCACACGCGCCAAGGGCTTGCAGTAAAGGTTCGCCCTTTGGTCGTAACGCTGGTTCGGCTGCAAATGCATCACGCCACCATGCCAATTTGATTTGCGCAATCATTGGCTCACGCGCTTTTCGCACGATATCTGCAAATCGCGCATCCAGTTGAAGCATCAGGTCAAAAGCAGGCCGAAATGCAACCGGTGTGTAGGCCATAGCGAGGTTGGCCGGAGGCGGCAGTTGTAACGGGATACCATTCATGTCGACATTCGTTTCACGTCAATAAATTTTCTATGGTTAACAGTTGGGTAACCCTGCTCCTTCAAACAACACTTACTACGACGCGCGCAGAGGGTGTCGAGAATCCATTGTGGAAACCAGGGGACAACCACCGTGATCAAGAATGTCGAGGCCCACCAAGTTTCTGGCTTTATGTCGCGCCTGCTGAAGAATGAAGAAGGCAATATCGTTGCTATTCTTGCTGCAGCGGTGATTCCAGTCATTGGTCTTGTGGGTGGCGGTGTTGACATGAGCCGCCTCTATCTTACTCAATCGCGGTTGCAAGGTGCTTGTGATGCCGGCGCGCTCATGGGTCGTAAAGCGATGGGTGTGGGAACTTGGGCCGCAAATAACAATACCGCGAATACACAAGCGCTAAAGATGTTTGACCAGAACTTCCCAAGCGGCGCTTATGGCACGACCGGCCTTGTCCGTAGCTTCGCCGAAGCTAACGGGAACGTTACTGGTTCCGCATCTGTCACCGTTCCAATGGCGTTGATGCAGGTGCTTGGCCAAGAATCCCAAGCTGTTGAAGTGACGTGCCAGGCAGAACTGCGCATTCCAAACACCGACGTTATGTTCGTGCTGGATACCACAGGGTCCATGGATCAGACGGCCTCTGGGTCCTCAGAAACCAAGATTTCGGGCCTGCGTAAGGCGGTGAAATGCTTTTACGAAGCGCTGGCAAAGCAAAACATCACGGATATCACACCTTCCGATTGTGGTGAAACGGCTGACCCCGTTGGGTCCAACTTGGGCAGCGTGCAACTGCGCTTTGGTTTTGTGCCTTATGCAGTCAATGTCAATGTAGGCCATTTATTGCCCCTCGATTACATGGCCGACCAATGGACTTACCAGTCGCGAGAAGCGACAATCTCCACTGATACCAATGCAAGCCCGACGTACGGAACGGAAAGCACACCAACCACTGTAAGTACAGTAAACACAACGGTTGCAGACACCGTTTGGAACGATACCGGTCAAGATATCGTTGTCGGGCGGACACGATACAACTGGAATTCCAGTACGACGGCGTCGGAATGCGCGAGTTTAACCAAGCCGCCTGTGGAAACTCTCACGACAACCGGGCCAACGGACTTTTCTTCGCAGTCACCCGCCGTACCGGTTGATCCGGAAGCCGTCCTTACAAAAACGTACCAGCAGATAACGTTCACAGCTACGCGATCTTACCGATATAATTATACTGCTAACAGCAATCCCAAAAAGCGGGGCACATGCCTTTTGCAGTATCGCGATACTTCGCAAAACAACCGCACCATCACGACGAGAACGACCACATCCATTACTTGGTCGCGAAACACGTATTTTTCAGGTTGGACCTACAAGCCTGTCACATTTAACGTTAGCAGCCTCAAAGACACTGGGACAAACTCCTGGCGGTCCTCGGTACAGTTGCCAATCGGAACAGATGGCGCGAACACGACGGTCGGCTGGAACGGGTGCATCGAAGAACGGCAAACCTTCCGTGGGCCGGACAGCGATCCTTCTGACGACTGGGATCCGATCCCTTCAGCCGCGCTCGATATGAACATCGATCTGGCGCCGACGACATCCAACGTCGCATCACAGTGGGGACCGATGCTCCCGAGTGCAATATGGGAGCGCTATCTAGTTGGTACGGACCGAAATGGAGGCAAGAGCCGTTCATCAACGCGTACAAATTCAAATGTATGGGTAGGCCGCAATGATGGTGTCTCAATGCCCATACCTAATGATTACTGCCCAACGGCAGCAAAAAAATATCAAACTTGGACGCCTACCGATTTCCGCACTTATGTGAACAGTCTGACAACCGACGGCAACACATATCACGACATCGGACTGCTATGGGGCGCGCGTATTATGTCGCCGACTGGCATTTTTGCCGCTTTAAATGCTCCGACCAACATGACGATTGAGCGCCACATGGTGTTTATGACCGATGGTGAGACAAACGTCGTAAACGACGACTATTCGGCTTATGGTGTGCACTGGTACGATCGCAGACAGACGCCAACTGGCACCGCGCCAACCAATAGCCAACTGAATGCTATGACGGACGCCCGCACAGCCGCAATTTGCACGGCAATCAAAAACAAGAATATCAATCTATGGGTTGTATCTTACGGAAACGTGGATTCTGCGACGAACGACAGATTGGAAGCTTGCGCAACGCCGGGTAAATTTTTTCAGGCAGCCAGCGTTTCGTCATTGGTCAGTAACTTCAAAGCGATTGCTGCTGAAATTTCAGCGCTTCGTCTGACGCAATAAGGACCGTGTTTCCGATGATCACAACATTCAGAGGGCATGAGGATGGCGCGTCCATAATGGAGTTCGGCCTGATTGCACCTGTGGTCATGGTAATGATGCTGGGTACGATGGATATCGGGCACTCCTATTTCGTCCGCGCCACTCTCGATGGTGCCATGCAGAACGCGGCACGAAGCTCATCATTGGAAGGTTCATCTACCTTAACGGCGCAAGAGCTTGTCGATCTGCGGGTAAAATCGGCGATACTCGATCTCGCTCCTGGTGCTACGATCACGGCAACCAGACGCTATTACAAAACCTTTTCGGAGGCGGCACTGGCGCGCGCTGAAACTGTTATTGAACCACCGCTCACCGCTAATTTAAAATGCGACCCCGGCGAAAGCTTTATGGATGCAAACGAAAACGGCGTTTGGGACTCAGATGGCGGATCCGACGGGCAAGGCGGCGCCAAAGACATCGTGATCATCAAGTTCACGGTTAGCTACCCGCGCCTTTTCCCGTTGGCACCAATGCTCGGCTGGCCAGCGAATGTCGAACTGGAATCAAACTCCATTCTCGCGAACCAGCCTTATGGCGAACAGACAACCTACGACGCACCAGTCCAAGCCAACTGCCCATCGGTATAGAACATGGAAAACAAACTTCTCAGCACTTTCCGCCAGCTAAAGCGCAACGAAAGTGGTTTGGCCATGGTTGAGCTTGCGGTCTCGTTGCCGTTCTTTATCGGCCTGGTTGTATGTGGCGTCGAAACCGCAAACTACGCTTCCGTTATCATGCAGCTAAACCAGATTACAATTCACACCGCAGATAGTGCAGCGCGAATTGGTTCAACAACGCCGACTGCAAACAAGACCATTTCCGAAGCGCAAATCAAAGACGTTTTTGAAGGTTCCTTGCGTGAGGGCGACCGCATCGCCGTTAGCGGAAGCCACTCTTATATCGATCCAATAACCGGCGTGCTGTCTATTCGCGGTAACACCCGGATCATTTTATCCAGTGTTGAACAGGTGGCCGCATTCAACGCTTCGGCGCCGCGCTATCGTATCCGGTGGCAACGTTGTGCTGGCTCCGCCGCTTTTTATTCCTCCAACTACGGCACCAAGTCGACAGCGACCAGCATCACAGGAATTGGCCCTGTCGGACGGCAAGTATCCCCTCCACCTGGAGGCGTATTGATGTTCGTTGAACTGCAATATTACTTCAAACCGCTGATCGTAAACGGCTTTTCGAAACTGACCGACAGAACAATCAGCCAAGTTGCATCAATGGTCGTTCGAGAGAACCGTGACACCGTTGGTCCGGTTGGAAGCGACGGCATCTACAACGTTGAGAATGTAACCGCCGCGACCTGTCCATGGACATAGAGCGGGGCAATGACTCTACCTCTAAAGACCTAGCGTTTTGCGCACGCCAGCAACAATCTTGTCGGCGTTAATGAGCGTCGCCTTCTCCAAATTGGCAGCATAAGGCATCGGAACATCTTCGTTCGTGATGCGCAAGACGGGGGCGTCGAGATCATCGAAGCCCTGCTCCATACACACCGCAAGGATTTCGCTGCCAACCGAACAAACCGGCCAACCTTCTTCGGCCACAACAAGACGATTGGTTTTTGCAAGGCTCGCGAGCACGGTTTGCGTATCCAGCGGACGAATGGTGCGTAGGTCGATAACTTCCGCGCTGATGCCTTCGGCGGCTAATTTGTCAGCTGCCTCCAATGACAACCCCACGCCAATGGAATAGCTCACGATAGTAACGTCTGTGCCTTCACGCATGATGCGTGCCTTACCAATCGGCAGCACATGGTCGTCCCCTGCGGGAACTTCAAACGTGCGACCGTAAAGCAATTCGTTTTCGAGGAACACGACAGGGTCCTCGCATCGGATCGCGGCCTTCAACAAGCCTTTGGCGTCTGCGGCATCATAGGGTGCAATTACAATCAGGCCGGGTACGCCGGCATACCATGGCGCGTAATTCTGGCTGTGTTGCGCGCCGACGCGCGCTGCGGCACCGTTTGGACCACGGAACACGATGGGGCAGCGCATCTGGCCACCCGACATGTAATTTGTCTTTGCCGCTGAGTTGATGATGTGATCAATGGCCTGCATCGCAAAGTTAAACGTCATGAATTCGATGACGGGGCGAAGCCCGCCCATCGCGGCGCCAGTGCCGATACCTGCAAAGCCATATTCGGTAATTGGCGTATCGATAACGCGGCGGGCGCCGAATTCGTCAAGCAAGCCCTGCGTAACTTTGTAAGCGCCCTGATATTCGGCAACTTCCTCACCCATGACAAATACGCGGTCATCGCGGCGCATTTCTTCCGCCATTGCGTCACGCAAAGCTTCACGCAAAGTAACCGACTGCATCGCAGCTCCATCGATTGCGGTAGGCGCAGTCTTCGGAGCAACGGGAGCGACCGTAACCACGACCTCAGGAGCAGGCGTCGGTGCGACGGCTGGCGCTGGGGTGGTTTTTACTGGAGCCGCAGCCTCATCGTCGCTGGAGATAAGCGCAATCACGGTGCCCACCTTCACGCCGTCGGTGCCCTCGGGCACGGAAATGGAGGTAATCACGCCCTCATCAACCGCTTCAAACTCCATCGTCGCCTTATCGGTTTCGATCTCGGCAAGGATATCGCCAGACTTGACGCTATCGCCTTCCTTAACCAACCATCTGGCAAGCGTGCCTTCTTCCATTGTTGGCGAAAGCGCGGGCATTTTCAGTTCTATTGCCATCAATATTGCTCCACCAACACGTCAGTATATAGTTCGGACAAATCCGGTTCAGGCGATGCTTCCGCAAAATCAGCAGATTCATTCACGATTTTCCGGATTTCCTTCTCAATGGCCTTCAACTCGTCATCGCCCACGCCAAGGTCGGCCAGATACGCCTTGCATCCCTCAATAGGGTCGCTGTTGTCACGTACCGACTGCACTTCATCGCGGCTTCTGTACTTCGCCGGATCAGACATAGAGTGCCCGCGATAACGGTACGTCTTCATTTCGAGCAACACCGGCCCCTTGCCGCTGCGCACCCAATCCAATGCGACCTCGGCTGCGCCTCGCACGGCGAGAACGTCCATACCGTCAACCTGAATGCCGGGAATACGGAAGCTTTCACCGCGGCGGTACAATTGGTCCTCGGACGACGCGCGGTTTACGCTGGTGCCCATCGCATATTGGTTATTCTCAATGACGAAAATGATCGGAAGCTTCCACAATTCCGCCATGTTAAAGCTTTCGTAGACCTGTCCTTGGTTAGACGCACCGTCGCCGAAATATGCGAGGCACACCCCGCCATCGTTCGAATATTTGTGACCGAACGCAAGGCCCGCACCTAACGATACTTGCGCGCCGACGATACCATGGCCGCCGTAGAATTTATGCTCGGTCGAAAACATGTGCATCGACCCGCCCTTGCCCTGCGAAATGCCCGCCGCACGGCCAGTCAGTTCCGCCATGATCAGATTGGGATCAATGCCATATGCCAACATATGTCCATGGTCACGATAGCCCGTGATGACGCTATCCTTGCCCGGCGTCAGCGCGGATTGGAGGCCAATGGCGACGGCTTCTTGGCCGATGTACAAATGGCAAAACCCACCGATCAGGCCCAGACCATATAACTGCCCCGCTTTTTCTTCAAAACGGCGGATCAACAGCATGTCGCGATAGAACTTTAAAAGCTCTTCTTTGGACGCCTTATATGGCTTTGGTTCGCTCGGACGCTCGCGGTTGGCGCGCGCGGCGTCTTCGCTCACACTGGCCTTCTTCGACACAGATTTTTTCGCTGGGGTGGTTGCCAAAACAAGTTCCTTTGGTGGAATTTTTATATGCGCATGCATTGTCGCCTAGTCAAAATCGACCAAGGTGAAAAGCGCTTTTCCGCACCGGAATGCACTGCATAGCTATTCATTCTATGACGAATGTATCACTTTAAAGGAACAACAACCTCATCCGGGGCAACAACGTTCAATTCCTTGCGCATTAACTCACCGGCCAAGTCAGGGTCGACATTGTCGCGGTCCAGAAGCAACTGCCGATTCCGCAGAGCGTCCCGCTCCTTTTGTAATTTGGCTAGTTCAATTTTACGCTCGCTCAGCGCCGCCCGATAGTCGGTCCACGCAATGATGCCGGTTGGCCCAAGAAGCGCATAAGACGCAATACCCAGCAAAGCGACAAGCGCCAACGCTGGCCCAATCACCGACTTCACATATTCAGGCTTCCGGTTTGAACGCACCATATTCAGACAGAATCATATTTTCGCAAAAATGGCAAGAAAGGAGGGGTCAGCTGAATATACCCTGCCCTGCATATTGGGCCGATGCACCCAGCTCTTCTTCAATGCGGATGAGCTGGTTGTACTTCGCCAACCGGTCGGACCGCGCGAGGCTTCCGGTTTTAATCTGGCCGCAATTTGTTGCCACTGCCAAATCGGCGATGGTCGCATCTTCCGTCTCGCCCGAGCGATGTGACATCACGGCAGTGTAAGACGCACGGTGTGCCATCGACACAGCAGCCAGCGTTTCAGTCAGCGTACCAATCTGATTAACCTTCACCAACAAAGAGTTGGCAAGACCTTTGCCAATACCCATTGCTAGACGCTCTGGGTTGGTGACGAACAAGTCGTCGCCGACCAACTGGACCTCGAGGCCGATCTTGTCGGTAATGGCTTTCCAACCTTCAAAATCGTCTTCGCTCATACCATCCTCAATAGAGCGAATGGGATAATCCTTGCAAAGCGCAGCGAGGTAATCCGCCATTTCATGCGGAGAGAGCGAGAGACCTTCGCCCGAAATTTCATATTTGCCATTACGGAAAAATTCGGTTGCCGCGCAATCCAGCGCAAGCACAACCTCTTCACCGGCTTTAAACCCTGCCTTCTCGATTGACGTCATGATGAAATCAAGCGCGTCACGCGTTGAGGCAAGATTTGGCGCAAATCCGCCTTCATCGCCAACCGACGTCGCCAAACCCTTTTCATGCAAGCCTTTTTTGAGCGTATGAAAAATTTCAGATCCCCAACGAACAGCTTCTGAAATCGAACCTGCGCCAACTGGCATGACCATGAATTCCTGAAAATCAATCGGGTTATCTGCATGCTCACCGCCGTTGATGATATTCATCATAGGGACTGGCAGGACATGCGCGTTCACGCCGCCAACATAACGATATAATGGCAATCCACGCGCGTCCGCTGCAGCTTTTGCAACCGCCAAGCTAACGCCCAAGATCGCATTAGCACCCAGGTTCGACTTGTTGTCGGTTCCATCCAAATCGATCATCACGGCATCTACATTTTCTTGATCTTCTGCGTCGAGTTCCAACAACGCTTCATAAATCGGGCCATTAACCGCTTCGATTGCCTGCAATACGCCCTTGCCCATATATTTGGACATGTCGCCGTCACGCTTTTCTACGGCTTCATATGCGCCTGTAGAAGCACCTGATGGAACGGCGGCGCGGCCAAAACTGCCATCTTCCAACAACACATCGACTTCGACTGTCGGGTTACCCCGGCTATCCAAAATTTGGCGGGCATGTACGTCGAGGATCGCAGTCATGGAAAGCTCCAGTAAAATCGTGATGGGAACAATTCCAGCGCCTCTATCGTTGTGTTGAAGGTTTGGCAACGACGCTAAGACATATGGATTTTAAATGTAATTTTATGGTGCTATAGTTGACTAAGGCACCGCCCGTACAAATATGAGATATCGCGGCGCCCATTTGAGTGCCCGCACTTAACCGATAGGAGCATATTCCCATGGCCGAAACTGAAAAGCCAAAAGCGGCGGCGAAACCAGCGCCCGTGAAAAAAGCAACCGCCAAGCCAGCGGCTGCGAAGACAGCAGCAGTTAAGCCAGCCGCTACCAAGGCCGCAAAACCCGCGGCGACGACTTCCGCGCCAAAGGCCGTGGCAAAGGCGCAGCCTGCTAATGGCAAAACGGGCGACGTTAAATCAAAGGTCAAATCAGAAATGAATGATTTCAAATCGAAGGCAACCGACAGCGCGCGCGCCGCGGCTGAAAAAGGCAAGGACCGCGCCACTGAAGCCGTCGGCAGCATTGGTAAGCTTATCCGCGACAGCGCTGCGACCATCGATGACAATGTCGGCAAGCAATATGGCGATTACGCCCGTAGCGCAGCAGACATGGTTGAAGGCTTCGCTGGCAAGATGAACGCAAAAGATGTCGATGCCTTGGCCGATGATGCCCGCCAGTTTGTCCGCAAAAGCCCGGCAGTTGCGGTTGGCGCGGCAGCAGCCATTGGTTTTGTACTCGCACGCCTCATTCGCTCAGGCGGCAAGGACGCCTAATTAGACAGCATTAGCGGCTTTGCAAAAGGCCGCTTTTGACCGATAAGTGAAACCAATGTTTATGGATCAGCGTCAGGACGAATTGGTGGAGGATAGCCCGAAACCGGCAGAAGCGACCGCAAGCGAACAGGTTTCGTTGGTGATGGAAGACCTGCGCGCGCTGGTGAAGGCAGAAATGCAATATTACCGTTCGCGTCTTGATTACATGCGGCACGTGTTCCGATCTGCGTTCCTCTATGGCGCGATTGCGGCGTTCGCACTCATCGGCGCATCAATCGCGTTTGTGTTGGGGCTGGTGCTGACTTTGGCCCCGTTAATCGGTCCGCTGGCGGCCACGTTGGTTGTCACTTTCACGTTTATCGTCGTTGCGGTCATTTTTGGAACGCTGGCACGAAAATGGATGAGGAAAGTTTACTTTCCGGAAATGCAAGAGAATGTCGACGATCTTACCTGAAGACCCGGTTGTCACAGACCGCGAAAGCGTTATATTGTCGCATGCAGAACGGCGTAATCTTCGGCGTAAGCTTAAGGGCAGCATCGCCGTTGCTCAGGATATTCTCAACCCCCGCAACCAGGTTCGCAAGCTGGTCGCTTTGAAAAAATCGCAGGCAAAAAAGGCTGCGGATGAGACCATCCAAGTCGTGAAGAAGAAAGCACCGTTGATCGGCATACTCGGCGCAGCAACATTATTGGTGGCCGCCCGCCGTCCGATTTCGCGTTGGATTTCAAGCTTGCGAAAGAGTAAAACAAACGCGCCCGTTGGCGATTGATATAGGATGATATAGGAACGAAACATGAGCAAGATTGGCGACAGCATCAAAACCGCAGCTGACAGCGCGAAAGACAGCCTTGCAACCGCGAAGGCGAAAACGACGCAATCCACCGCTGCAGCACGTGCCAAGGCATCTGAAGCATATGAAAAGGGCAAGGGCGCGGCCGCAATCGGTGTGCAACAATCGCGCGAACTGGCACGCAAGGCCAAAGATAAGACCAGCGACGGCATCGACAAAAATCCGTTGGCCATCATTCTGGGCGGCATCGCGATCGGCGCAATCTTCGGCGCGCTTTTGCCGCGTACAGAGCGCGAAACGAAAGTTTTGGGCAAAGCCGGTAAAAAGCTGAACAAAAAGGCCCGCAAAATGGTTGAAGCCGCGAAAGCCGCCGGTAAGGATAAGGTCGAAAGCCTTGGCCTGAACGGCGACGCGTTGCGTTTGCAATTTAGGGACCTTGTCAGCAAAGCCGCTGTCGCTGTAAAAGCCGCGAGTCAGGCGGCAACGGATGCTGCCAAAGAAAAATAATTGGATAACAGCGTGACCGACACAAAATTGCATCTCGTCTTTGGTGGACGGGTTGAAAACCCACAGACGTTGAAGTTTACGGATTTAGAAAAATTGGACATTGTTGGCATGTTTCCGGACTATGCCAGCGCTGAAGAAGCGTGGCGGGCCGCCGCACAGCGCACAGTTGATGATGCCGAAATGAAATATGTCGTCGTTCATTTGCACAAGTTGCTGCAACCGGACGCGTAAATCCCGCATTGCACGTCACCGTGAACCCATCAGGGTGACGTCAACGCCTCAGGCCTTACGATATCGCCACAGCAGCAATGGCCGTGCCAGAGCCAGCCCAATCACAAAACCACCGATATGCGACCAGATGGCAATGCCGATGCCTAAGCCCGGTCCGACAAAGCCCATCGCGAGGTTCAGGCCAATCCAGGCCAGGGTCAGATGGAGCGGACGCGCGATCCCTGCAGGAACCGGCCCCCAAGGCTTTGGCTGTTTGTTCGGGAACAGCAATACATAAGCCCCAATAACCCCCGATATCGCGCCGCTTGCGCCAATTGCAGGCGCCATCATGTCCAAAGACATCGGCAATTGCAGATATGCAGCGAGCCACTCAGTACCCGCAGCGACATAAGCCGACACAAAGTACAGCGCCAAAAAGAGACCGCCGCCCAAAACGCGTTCAACCATTTTGCCGATCAGCAAAAGCATCAGCATGTTCATGATGACGTGTGCGATCCCACCATGCAAAAATGCGGCCGTGAGCGGCGTGAGCAACGCCGGCACGAGAAATGTTATGTCACCAAACGCGGAGCTATCGCCGCTTAACCGTATCGGGAATAGCCCGCCCGAAACGACAGCATATTGCCACCATGAAGGCACCAGCAAAATGGCAGCAACTGCCAGATTGATGATGATGAGTGCGTTGGTGACAGGTCCGCTGGGAAACTGCATGTCAAATATTACGGCGCTTCATGACGAAACGCATGTTCAGATGAACTCGATTTTGGAGACGAGATAAAATTTGTCACCCGATGGCACAGTAACTTCGACTTCATCGTCGGCAATCCGCCCAATAAGCGCGCGACCCAATGGCGAGTTGTATGAAATACGGCCAGCCTTCGCATCGGCTTCGGTTTCACCCACAAGCTGATAACGCACGGGCTTATCGTCTTCGTCCATCAACGTCACCGTTGCGCCGAAAACAATCTTGTCGCCCGACAAAGTCGTCGGATCGATAATTTGTGCGCGACCGATCTTGTCTTCGATTTCTGAAATCGCGGCTTCAACCTGACCCTGGCGTTCCTTGGCAGCATGATATTCGGCATTTTCCGACAGATCGCCATGCGCACGCGCTTCCTCAATTGCTTCCACAATCAATGGTCGCTCATCACGAAGGCGTTTCAAGTCGGTTGTAAGCTTTTCATAGCCTTCAGCCAACATCGGATATTTCTCAAAACTCGCCATCAGGCAAAACCCTTCGTCACAAAAACATCCCGACCGGAGAAATGATAAACATCAATCCGATATGCAGTTCAATTGTCGGGGAAAGATACTGCTCGTCTTAATAATAGTCTTGAAGTGGCCGAACTTCAAGTTGCCGTTGCTGCAGCGCCGCAATCGCCTGTGCAACAGCGATGCTTCCTGCGGCTGTTGTATATTGCGAAACCTTGCCAACCAACGCGGAACGGCGGATTTCTTCGCTGTCTTTCAGGCTCTGCCAACCTTCGGTGGTGTTGAAAATCAGCTGGATTTCGCCGTCTTTTATCTTGTCGACGATATGCGGGCGGCCCTGCGCGACCTTGTTCACGCGCTCGACCTCTATCCCTTGCTCCCGCAGATAATTTGCCGTGCCGTCCGTTGCGCATACGGTAAACCCGCACGCAATCGCTTGTTTGACAGCGGGGACGATAACCGGCTTGTCCGTGTCTTTAACCGAAACGAACAGCTTCCCGCCCATCGGTGGTGGCATCCGCGCGCCGATCTGCGATTTGGCAAAGGCCGTTGCAAAGTCCCTGTCGATGCCCATGACTTCGCCTGTTGATTTCATTTCAGGCGAAAGGACGGGGTCAACGCCGGGGAAGCGATCAAACGGGAATACCGCTTCCTTGACCGCGATATAATCGATGTCGAGGTTGATAGGCGGCAAGTCCTTGAGCTTTTCTCCCGCCATAACGCGCGCGGCGATCTTGGCGATAGGTGCGCCGATGGCCTTCGCGACGAAAGGCACGGTCCGACTTGCCCGTGGATTGACCTCAATCAGGTACACCTCGCCATCCTTGATCGCGAACTGAATGTTCATCAGGCCGCGGACATGCAGGTTGACCGCAAGCAATTCGGTCTGGCGGCGGATTTCCGCGATGATGTTATCGGGCAGGCTGTACGGTGGGATGGTGCAGGCGGAATCTCCGCTGTGGACGCCAGCTTCCTCAATATGCTGCAATATGCCGGCAACGACTACCTCGTCGCCATCGCACAAGGCATCAACATCCACCTCAATGGCGTCCCGCAAATAGCTGTCGATCAATACAGGCGAGTCGCCCGAGACGATAACGGCCGTCTGGATGTAGTTTTCCAGTTGCGCCTGTGTATCGACAATCTCCATCGCACGCCCGCCAAGCACGTAGGACGGCCGCATCAGCACCGGATAACCAATGGTTTCGGCGACCTTGATGGCTTCGTCACGGCTGCGCGCAATGCCATTTTCGGGCTGCTTGAGCTTCAGCTTGTTGATAAGCGCGGCAAAGCGTTCGCGGTCTTCGGCCAGATCGATGGCGTCGGGTGATGTGCCCAAAATCGGGATGCCAGCTGCCTCAAGCGCCTTTGCGAGGTTCAGCGGGGTCTGTCCGCCGAACTGGACGATGACGCCCTTCAGCGTGCCATTCTGCTGTTCGACATGCAGGATTTCCAGCACATCTTCCGCCGTCAGCGGCTCGAAATACAAACGGTCGCTGGTGTCATAATCGGTCGACACGGTTTCCGGATTGCAGTTGACCATGATCGTTTCATAGCCGGCATCCGCGAGAGCAAAACAGGCATGAACGCAGCAATAATCGAACTCAATCCCCTGCCCGATGCGGTTCGGTCCGCCGCCCAGAATGACGATCTTTTCGCGATCCGTGGGCTGGCTCTCGCATTCCGGCGCGCCAAAGCTTGGGGCTTCATAGGTCGAATACATATAAGGCGTTTTGGCTTCGAACTCGGCGGCGCAAGTATCGATGCGTTTGAACACGGGACGCACGCCCAATTTGTGGCGCAGCGCACGCACTTCATCTTCCGTCACCGCGCCAGCCATCGCGCGCGCAGCCTGCATGGCAATTCCGGAACCACGGCGGACTGCGGTTTCCATACCCGGACGGATATTGACCGATTCCAGCGCCAGATACGCAAGCCGCTTGTCCGAAAAGCCCATGGCTTTCAGGCGACGAAGCGCCTCGGCACTATTGGGCAAGCCGTTCGTCTTGACGTCATTTTCCGCCGCAATGATCTCTTCTAGCCGTTCAAGGAACCACGGATCGAACTTTGCAATTGCGTGAATTTCGGCAACGCTCATGCCCTCACGCAGCGCTTGTGCCGCGACCAACAGCCGGTCTGGCGTCGCACGGCTCAATTCGGCAGAAAGCTGATCTTTTGATGCCCCCTTAAGCGCGTCGATATAATTGAAGCCCGACAGTCCGGTTTCTAGTCCACGAAGCGCCTTTTGCAGGCTCTCGTGGATGTTGCGGCCAATCGCCATCACTTCGCCCACGGATTTCATCGCCGTGTGCAACAATGGCTCGGCACCTTTGAACTTTTCAAAGGCAAAGCGCGGGATTTTGGTGACGACATAATCGATCGTCGGTTCGAACGACGCTGGCGTTGCGCCGGTAATATCGTTTGTAATTTCATCGAGCGTGAAGCCAACCGCCAGCTTCGCCGCAACCTTGGCAATCGGGAAGCCAGTGGCTTTCGATGCAAGCGCCGACGAACGCGAAACGCGCGGGTTCATTTCGATCACAATCAGGCGGCCATCCTTCGGATTGACTGCGAACTGTACGTTCGAACCACCTGTTTCTACGCCGATTTCACGCAAGCACGCGATACTCGCGTTACGCATGATCTGATATTCTTTGTCGGTCAGCGTCAGCGCTGGCGCAACCGTGATGGAATCGCCGGTGTGCACACCCATCGGGTCGATATTCTCAATCGAGCAGATGATGATGGCATTGTCCGCGCGGTCACGCACCACTTCCATCTCATATTCTTTCCAACCGAGCAGCGATTCTTCAATCAGCACTTCGGTGGTTGGCGACGCATCAAGGCCGCCGGTGACGATCTTGATGAACTCGTCGCGGTTGTAAGCGATACCGCCGCCGGTGCCGCCCATGGTGAAGCTGGGGCGAATGATTGATGGCAGGCCCGTGCGCTCAAGCACCTCAAGCGCTTCTTCCATTGAATGCGCGATGCCCGACCGCGCCGATTCCAGACCAATTTTGGTCATCGCGTCGCGGAACTTAATCCGGTCCTCAGCCTTGTCGATCGCTTCGGCATCGGCGCCAATCATCTCAACGCCATATTTCGCGAGCGTACCGTCATTGAACAAAGCCAAGGCAACATTCAACGCGGTCTGCCCACCCATCGTCGGCAACACCGCGTCGGGGCGTTCTTTTTCGATGATCTTGGCGACGATTTCGGGTGTAATCGGCTCGACATAGGTCGCATCGGCCATATCCGGATCGGTCATGATCGTCGCAGGGTTCGAATTGACGAGGATGATGCGATAGCCCTCTTCGCGCAACGCCTTGCACGCCTGCGTCCCCGAATAATCAAACTCGCACGCCTGCCCGATGATGATGGGGCCAGCGCCGATGATGAGGATGGATTTTATGTCAGTACGTTTGGGCATTTAATTCATATTTCCAGAGGCCCTAGCCGCACTTTCACGAATACGACAGAGTTTAGAGGAGGTCAGTGCGCAGCACATGGGATAGAGGGCCGGCAATAGGCTACTCACCCCATCATCCCCGCAAATTTTTCGAACAGATAATGGCTGTCCTGCGGGCCGGGTGAGGCTTCTGGGTGATATTGCACGGAAAACGCTGGCTGATCGGCGAGCTCGAAACCGCAATTGCTGCCGTCGAACAGGCTGACATGCGTCGCCTTCGCGTTGGCGGGCAAGGTATCTGCATCCACGGCAAAGCCATGGTTCATGCTGGTAATTTCGACCGCGCCGTCGCTGAGGCGCTTGACGGGATGGTTCGCGCCACGGTGGCCCTGATGCATCTTCTCGGTCTTCGCGCCGACCGCGAGGCCAAGCATCTGATGCCCAAGGCAAATGCCGAACAAGGGCTTTTTGGTGTCCAGCCACTGCTTGATCACCGGAACGGCATATACACCGGTCGCGGCGGGGTCGCCGGGGCCGTTCGACAGGAACAGACCATCGGGCGCATGCGCCATGATTTCTTCGAACGTTGCGGTCGCGCTCACGATGGTGACGTCGCAACCGACATCAACCAGATTGCGCAGGATATTGTGCTTTACCCCATAATCAATGGCGACGACTTTTTTGCTGCCCTTGGCAGGTTCGGCATAGCCCGAACCCAGCTTCCAAAGCCCCTGATCCCAACCATAAGTCTGCAACGTCGTTACATCCTTGGCAAGGTCCATGCCTTCCAAGCCAGCCCATGCCTTTGCACGTGCCAACAATGCGGGCACGTCAAAATCGCCGGTCGCCGAATGTGCGATCACGGCGTTGGGCGCGCCGGCAACACGGATGAGCCGCGTCAGCGCGCGGGTATCAACACCCGAGATGCCGATACGGCCATTAGCTTTCATCCATGCATCAAAATGCTGCGTGCTGCGGAAATTCGATGGCTCCGTCACATCCTGACGCACAATTGCGCCAAGGGCATGCGGGTTCAGCGCCTCAACATCTTCAGGGTTCGTGCCGACATTGCCAATATGCGGGAAGGTGAAGTTGATGATCTGTCCAGCATAAGACGGGTCGGTCATAACTTCTTGATAACCGGTCATTGCGGTGTTGAAGCAGACTTCGCCAACCGCTTGACCTTCTCCGCCAAAGCCCTTGCCCCAGATAACTTCCCCGGATGCCAAAACCAATACCCCCGTCGCTCCAGAAGGCGCGCGCGAAGAAATGGGGTCGGCCATAATGGGGTCGCTCCTGTGAGACGGTTTACAGCAATGTCGCTAAGATATTGCGCCTAGAGACGGCGGGCAGGTGCGTCAATCTGGAAATCGACAAAGCTGTGGAATACGTAATTTTAACTTTGCGTCCTCTGCGCCTCTGCGCGCAAAAAACGGATTTACGCAGAGGCGCAGAGGACGCAGAGATTGTTTGCGCAGGCGTGTCGGCTTAAGGCCATCCGCATAACGTTGATTGAAATGAGATTATAATGATTCGTGATACCATCAAGGCCGCCCAAATTACCGCGATGAAGGCTGGAGACAAAGACCGGCTCGCAGCCGTTCGTCTGATCCTTGCCAAAATCAAAGACCGCGATATCGAACTGCGCACCGCATCGCAGC
The DNA here is from genome assembly GCA_002255985.1 of Sphingomonadaceae bacterium PASS1. Lineage (GTDB taxonomy): Bacteria > Pseudomonadota > Alphaproteobacteria > Sphingomonadales > Sphingomonadaceae > Sphingorhabdus_B. The sequence goes on along the minus strand of NKIR01000011.1, from coordinate 25,477 downwards.
AGCCCGATGATGACGCGATGGTGGTTGAGGTCATGCAGAAGATGATCAAGCAACGCCGCGAATCCATCGCGTTGTATGAACAGGGCGGACGCGGCGAGTTGGCCGCGATTGAAGCCGCTGAGCTTGCGATCATCCAAGATTTCTTGCCCGCACAAATGAGCGACGCCGAAACCAGCGCAGCCATCGAAGGTATCAAAGCCGAACTTGGCGCCGAGACCCTGAAAGACATGGGCCGTGTCATGGCGACCTTAAAAGAACGCCACGGCCCGCAACTCGACATGAGCAAGGCAAGCGGCCTTGTGAAGGCGGCGTTGTCGTAAATATGCTGCCTTCCCGTCTACGTGAGGGGAATGTCAGCGCATGACCCTCACCCCGCAATGGCTTGATGAACTGCGGTCGCGGACGACGCTTTCCGCGTTGATTGGTCGCACCGTAAAGGTGACCAAAGCGGGGCGCGAGTTTAAGGCATGTTGTCCGTTCCACAATGAGAAGTCACCAAGCTTCACGATCAACGATGAAAAAGGCTTCTACCATTGCTTTGGTTGCTCCGCGCATGGCGATGCCATTCGGTGGATGACCGACCAACGCGGCCTGTCATTCATGGATGCGATCAAGGAATTGGCCGCTGAAGCGGGGATGGACGTCCCTGCCCCTGATCCCAAAGCCGCCCAGCGCGCCGAAAAAGCGAACAGCCTGTATGACGTGATGACGTCAGCGCAGGACTGGTTCGTTGCGCAGTTGCAAAGCCCCGATGGTGCAGGTGCGCGGGCCTATCTGAAAAAGCGCGGGTTCACCGAAAAAACCATCCGCGATTTCGGCTTCGGACTGGCGCCCGATAATCGAACGGCATTGAAATCAGCACTGAAACAATATGGCGACGCGATGCTGGTTGAGGCGGGGTTGCTAATCGCGGTTGAGGGCAAGGATACTTACGACCGGTTTCGCGGCCGGCTGATGATACCCATTCGCGACCCGCGCGGCCGCGTCGTTGCTTTTGGCGGCCGGATATTGGGCGATGGTGAGCCCAAATATCTCAATTCGCCGGATACGCCTTTGTTCGACAAGGGGCGCACGCTCTACAATCTGGACAAATGTTCGCCCGCATCGCGCCAGACTGGCCGCGTCATTGTGGTCGAAGGTTATATGGACGTCATTGCGATTGCGCAGGCCGGCTTTGGTGACGCGGTTGCGCCATTGGGGACCGCGCTGACCGAGCAGCAAATCCAGATGCTTTGGCGCATGACCGAAAAACCGTTGCTGTGCTTCGATGGGGACTCGGCTGGCCAAAAAGCCGCCATGCGTGCAGCGTTACGCGCGCTGCCCTTGTTAAAACCTGGCCACAGCCTTCAGTTCGTGACGTTGCCCGATGGGCAGGACCCGGACGATCTTGTGAAGGCATCGGGTGCAAAAGCCCTCACAGCGCTTCTGGAGGCGTCTGAGCCGCTTGTGGAGCGATTGTGGAAGGCGGAGGTGTCTGCGAACCCCTTGGACACGCCAGAGGACCGTGCGGGGCTTAAACAGCGCCTTGGTGTCCACATGGCGACCATCGCGGACGGAGAAATCAAACGGCATTATGCGGATGCGTTTCGCGAACGGTTCGACAATCTTTTCGCAATACGCAGAAACGCGCCGCCAGCACGCTTCACCAACACGCCAAAACGCGATTGGCGAAAGCCGCAGATATTGCCGCCGGGCGCAGAGACCAAGAGTTTCAATGCCAAGGGATCGGATTTCTTGGTGCAGGGTGTGCTTGGCGCATTGCTGCGCAACCCATCAATGATACGGCAGCATCATGAAGCATTAAGCGACTTCGTTCCGTCCGACCCGAATCACGCCGCTTTGCTCAACATCATGCTGAATGAGTCTTTTGCCAAAGAAACGCTTGATACCGACGGCCTAATTACCATATTGGACGAGAAGTTGTATAATGTCGCATCGACGCTCCTCCACAGCAACGGCAAGGTCTTTGCCTTCAATCGTGGGGAGTTCGGTTCGGGGGGCGACGGATTATCCAGCGTTTCAAAAGATTTGGGTGAAGCAATCAGGCTGATGAAGCAGCGTCCCGCGCTCGAAGAAGCACTGGAACGCGCTACACGGTTGGCGAGTTTAGAGATGACGGAAGAAACTTTTGCCGAACAGCAAAGGTTACGTCACGAAAAGAAGGCATTTGACGATCGTATCATCGCATTTTTTAGACGAGATGCGGACGGTTTATGACAGTATCGGGGAATTATTTTGGCAAGTCGCGTAAACGAGAATGAAGAAGATATGGTCGAAAACGGCGATGCACCGCTGATTGACCTAAATGATGCGACCGTCAAAAAACTGCTAGCCAAGGCAAAGCGCCGCGGTTTTCTTACCTATGACGAATTAAATGCTGCCTTGCCGCAGGATCAGATGTCTTCGGAACAGATCGAAGACGTCATGTCCGCCATCAACGACATGGGCGTGCAAATCGTCGAGAATGACGAATCCGGCGAAGATGGCGAGGAAGAGCAGGAAGAGGAAGAAGTCGAAACCGTCGACAATATCTCTGAAAACGACCCGCGTTCGCTGACCAGCACTGTCAAGAAAACCGGAACGGGCGAACGCACCGATGACCCTGTGCGCATGTATTTGCGCGAGATGGGCGCGGTTGAATTGCTCTCCCGCGAAGGCGAAATCGCCATTGCAAAGCGGATTGAGTCCGGACGCGACACGATGATCCTGGGCCTATGCGAGAGCCCAATCACCTTCCACGCCATTATTGACTGGTCGAACGCACTTAACGACGGCGAAATGCAGCTGCGTGAGATTCTTGATCTTGACGCCATGTTGTCAAAAGCGCCTGAAACGCTGACGGACGAAGAGGAAGAAGAAGGCGACGGAGAAATTAGCGAAAAGACCGCTGGGGTTACTTACAAGGAAGAAGAGGAAGTCGACGACGAGCCAGAAGCGGCGAGTGACGATGACGATGATATGACCGAACGGCGTTCACGCCCGGTTGAAGAAGAGGAAGAAGACAACACGCTTAGTCTCGCGCAGATGGAAGAAGCGTTGAAGCCAGCAGCCTTGGAGCGTTTTGCCAAGATCGCCTCTTTGTTCAAAAAATTCTCGAACATTCAGCTAGAGCGGATGCGCGCTTTGAACGCAGGTGAAGAGTTTTCCTCAGCTTCCGAAAATAAGTATCACAAATTACGTGAAGAATTGACTGCGGAAGTCGAAAGCGTCCAGTTCCACGCGAACAAGATCGAATATCTGGTCGACCAATTATACTCGTTCAACCGTCGCTTGACCGCACTTGGCGGCCAAATGCTGCGCTTGGCCGAGCGTCACAAAGTTCCGCGTAAGGCATTCCTCGACAGCTACATGGGCCATGAGCTTGATGAAAATTGGCTGACCGATGTTTCAAACCTCGACAAAAAATGGACTGCGTTCGCGACGAACGAAGCCGAAGGCGTTGAGCGCATCCGCAGCGAAATCGCTGACATTGCCGCGAACACCGGCATGTCGCTTGGTGAATTCCGTCGCATCGTCAACATGGTGCAAAAGGGCGAACGCGAAGCACGTATTGCAAAGAAGGAAATGGTCGAAGCGAATCTGCGCCTCGTTATTTCCATCGCGAAAAAATATACCAACCGCGGCCTTCAGTTTCTTGATCTCATTCAAGAGGGCAATATCGGCCTTATGAAGGCGGTCGACAAATTTGAATATCGCCGTGGTTACAAGTTCAGCACCTACGCGACATGGTGGATTCGTCAGGCGATTACGCGTTCGATTGCGGACCAAGCCCGCACCATCCGTATTCCAGTGCATATGATCGAAACGATCAATAAGCTGGTGCGGACAAGCCGTCAGTTTTTGCACGAACAAGGCCGCGAGCCAACGCCTGAGGAAATGGCGGAGCGCCTCTCTATGCCGCTCGAAAAAGTGCGCAAGGTCATGAAGATTGCTAAGGAGCCGATATCACTCGAAACGCCGATTGGCGACGAGGAAGACAGCCATCTTGGCGACTTCATCGAAGACAAAAATGCGATCATTCCTGTGGATGCCGCCATTCAGGCAAACTTGAAGGAAACGGTGACTCGCGTTCTGGCGTCGTTGACACCACGCGAAGAGCGCGTGTTGCGCATGCGTTTTGGTATTGGCATGAACACAGACCATACATTGGAAGAAGTTGGTCAGCAGTTCAGCGTTACGCGCGAGCGTATTCGTCAGATCGAAGCAAAAGCACTCCGCAAGCTGAAGCACCCAAGCCGCAGCCGCAAAATGCGCAGCTTCCTCGACCAATAATCGAGTGTCAGCTGCGTATATTTTACTAAACAGTCGAGATTGCTGACCGGATCACCGCGATTACGTGCGGGTGTTCTGCAATCGACTTTAAGGTAGAGCGCGCATCTTGCGTTGGCCCATCCGTAAACCAGTTATTTAATACTTGCCGCTATTCCAGTGTGTTTAGGCTTCTCCGCGTTCTGGGGAACCATGGTGGGAGTAGTGTATGCACAATCTGGCACACCCAACGTTGGGGAGCGATCTTGGCGGCACCTTTGTTCGCACCATTTTGTCCGACGGCAGCCTCGCAATCACAGCACCACTCAATGCGTTTTTAGAAAATCGCGGGGCCAGGCCGGAACTTCGCCCGCATGCCAAAACCGCCAGAGCCGCGTTATTGGCGGATATTGCGCACTTCATGCACATATCACACGGGCGGCACCCTGGTATCATCGATCACGCTGCGCAAAAGATATCAGACGACGCTGCAGGAAGCTGGCTAATCGCGGCCATTGACGGCTTTGCTGCGGAACAATCCTTTCTCAACAAATTAACGGTAACGGCAGGACCAATCCGCCGGTTACACGGACAAGACAAGGTAAATGCCGTAATAGAAAGTCAGGCCAAAAACTTCCAGATGTTGGCAACTTCGGATCGCAAAGGCTGCCCTGCCGGTGCTGCAATCGCTTTCTTGGTGGATTGGCATCAGACGCGCCCATTGCTCGACATGGTTGCACATGAAATGGGTCTTGCACCCACAACTGCAACGTTGCCATCGGTCAGCGCATGCGCGGCACTTGCCGGAAAGCTGGATGATGGCGGCAGCTATCGCCGGGCAATGGCGTTCGGCGCATACCAAACATTAGAACAAATGCGCGGTCTGTGGCGACTAATCGCAGCACGACATACAGAAATGCTTGCGATCTAACCCAAGCACACGGCGCAAACTATTATATTGCATAACGCGGTCGGGCCACTTAACGAATTAATCGTTCGATTAACAAACGGGGTTCGTCCATGCGCTTTGAAGGCACTGATAATTACGTAGCAACTGATGATTTGAAAGTTGCCGTCAACGCAGCCACGCGGTTACGCCGCCCGCTTCTCGTTAAAGGCGAACCCGGCACCGGCAAAACCGTCCTTGCGCAGGAAATAGCAACCGCCCTCAACGCGCCGTTGATTGAATGGAACATCAAATCCACGACCAAGGCCCATCAGGGCCTGTATGAATATGACGCCGTTGCCCGTTTGCGCGATAGCCAATTAGGTGATGAACGCGTCCACGACATCAAAAATTACATCAAGAAGGGCAAGCTTTGGGAAGCGTTCACCGCGCCTCAGTTGCCCGTTCTTTTGATCGACGAAATTGACAAGGCCGATATCGAGTTTCCAAACGACTTGCTTCAGGAACTCGATCGCATGGAATTCTTTGTGTATGAAACACAGGAAACCGTAAAAGCGGTCGAGCGCCCGATCGTTATCATTACCTCGAACAATGAAAAGGAACTGCCTGACGCGTTTCTGCGCCGCTGTTTCTTCCACTATATCAAATTCCCTGACCGCACGACGATGCAGTCCATCATTGATGTCCACTTCCCCGGTATCCAAAAGATACTCGTATCGAAGGCCATGGACATTTTTTACGAAGTTCGGGACGTCCCCGGCCTTAAGAAAAAGCCAAGCACGAGCGAATTGCTCGATTGGTTGAAGCTGTTGCTGCACGAAGACATGCCACTTGATGTCCTGCAGTCCCGCGACCCAACGAAGGCCATTCCGCCACTTCACGGCGCGCTGCTTAAGAATGAGCAGGACGTGATGCTGTTTGAACGACTGGCCTTTATGGCACGGCGTCCAAACACCTAAGCTGCGCCTTATTTAGACGCTGTAAGCGAGTTCAAAATCACCCCAACGGCGTCCATTTATGCGCAGTGGGACATATACGTTACGCATGACCTTATATGAGTGGCCGTCTCCCTCGTGGCGAAATACGGCCATCATATAATCTTGCTCGCTTGCTTTCGCGGGAAGATCCACCGGATCCTGAATGATGCGACCGTTGCGGCAATATTTCGTGTCATGCGCAATATCGCCTGTTGGCGCTCGCGAGAGTTCTTTCAACTGTACGGGTAAGAAGCCTTTTAGGCTGCTGCACACAACCGACGTTATTTCGTCAGGATTGCTATCTTTGATGGCTTCAAAAAATGGCTGCCAATTTTGTTCGGCCCATGGCGTTAGCTTCGATGTATAGCGCGGCGGATTGCTGCCTTCGATGGGACGCAGATCGTTATCAAACAACGCCTCTAACGTCAGTGTGCCATCCGCGATTGCGGCCTCGGTCATTGCTTGTACTTCTTCGGCCTTTTAGCGGGCAAGCTCGACAAATTCGCTATCGCGCTTTGACAAACCGCTGTGCACAATATGGTCAAACATCTTGTTTGCCTGCATTTCCAGACCACCAATCTGGCTTTGCGCACGCACAACAGCAGCAAACATTTCGCCATTGGCACCTTCGACCGCATCACGAACGTTTTGCGAATCGACCAGTCCACGGTGAATTTGTGCGGTGCTGTCCGCAATCTCACGGTTGTGATCGCCCACCTTGGCAACGACATCGCTCACGCCATAAATGAGCTCCTGAAGGCTCGAGAACTGCTCTTGCGCGGCGCCGCTTGTCGATACACCGTCCTCGATTTGCTCGACAAATTTTGCGGCTTCATGCGAAAGCGAATTCACGGTTCCGGTTATTTCCACCGAAGCGCGCCGCGTATCATGCGCCAGCTTTTTGACTTCAGCTGCCACGACCGCGAACGTCTGCCCGGCGGCACCCGCCTTTTCCGCTTCTATCGCGGCGTTGAGCGCCAGCATGTTGGTCGTGCGTGCAATCGAATCAATCGATTGCGATACCCGCTTAACTTGCTCCATCGCTGCTGCAAAACCGGTGATATGCGAACCAAGGCTCATGATAAGGCTGATGAGTTCCGAAAAGCTCGCCAGCGATAGCTGAACGGTTTCATGCCCGGTCATCAGCTTTGCGACAGCAGCTTCAGCCAAAATCCTTGCATCTCGGGTAGCCTTCGCAACCTCAGCGATATCTGCGTCAAGTGCTTCCGTCAGCTCGGTCATCTCACCATGCCGTACCTTGAGCCAATCTGCGGATTGTAGCGCCTGTTCGAGCACACCTGCAGCTTCGGCACAGCCAACGGTAACCTCACCACATATCTGCGCCGTTTCGTGGATCCAGTGGTTTTCACTCAATGCAATTTTTTCCATTTTCACGGGATCCGCACCTTATTCTGTCGTTTGCAACACGGCCTATCGCAATATGGTTATCACAGAGTTAAGCGCCGGTTGTTGACGGGACCTTTCGAAACAGCCAAAAGCTTTAACTGGTCAATTAAACAGGAGCCTGCCGGTGTTTTTCTCATTCATGGAAGAGTTGCGGTCCGCCGGTATATCCGCTTCATTGAAGGAGCATCTTGCTCTGCTCGCCGCATTGGATGCGGATGTCATCGACCAAAGCCCAGAAGAATTTTATTATTTGGCGCGTACCACGCTGGTGAAAGACGAAGCGCTTTTGGACCGTTTCGACCAAGTATTTGGCAAGGTTTTCAAAGGTATATTCACCGAATATGGCCAGAACGACGTCGATGTACCCGCCGATTGGTTGAAAGCGATTGCCGAGAAATATCTGTCGCCTGAGGAAATGGCGAAGATCGAGAAAATGGGCAGCTGGGACGAGCTGATGGAGACGCTGAAAAAGCGGCTTGAGGAGCAAGAAAAGCGCCACGAGGGTGGCAACAAATGGGTCGGAACTGGTGGCACCTCACCTTATGGCAATTCGGGCTATAATCCGGAAGGCGTGCGTGTTGGCGGCGAATCCAAGCACAAGCGTGCCGTAAAGGTTTGGGACAAGCGCGAATTCCAGAATCTGGACAACACGCGGGAGCTTGGCACCCGCAACATCAAGATCGCGATGCGCCGGTTGCGCCGCTTTGCCCGCGATGGCGCGGTTGAAGAACTCGATATTGACGGCACAATTAATGGCACAGCACGTAAAGGCTGGTTGGACATTCAAATGCGCCCCGAACGTCGTAACGCGATCAAGGTGCTGCTGATGCTTGACGTCGGCGGGTCCATGGATCCGTTTATCAAGCTTTGCGAAGAGCTCTTCAGTGCGGCCACCAGTGAGTTCAAAAACCTAGAATTTTTCTATTTCCACAACTGCCCATATGAAGGCGTTTGGAAAGACAATAAGCGTCGGTTCAGCGAACGTACGTCGATGTGGGACCTTCTGCACAAATTCCCGCATGACTATAAAGTGGTCATGGTCGGCGATGCGTCGATGAGCCCTTATGAAATCACGCATCCCGGCGGGTCTGTTGAGCATTTCAACGAAGAGTCAGGCGCTGTCTGGATGAACCGGATTACGAACACCTATCCAGCGACAATCTGGCTTAACCCAGTGCCCGAAAAACAGTGGGGCTATTCGCAATCCACCAAAATCATCAAGGAATTGATGAATGACCGGATGTACCCGCTGACGCTGGAAGGCCTTGATGACGCAATGCGCGAGTTAAGCCGGAAGCACGGCCACTAGTATAGCAGATATTGCGCGCGTTTCTGTAGCCAATCCTGTTCATCGGCTGATGTCATTGCGTCCAGTTCCCCGGACGTGCTGTTGGGCTCATCAACCCATTCACGCAAAGCAGGGCCGCCGTTGATGACATCAATGGCGAGCTTGCCGAATTCATATTCATACGGAAAGTCGCGCCACAGATCATATTCGGGATAGAGCCGCCGGATGGCCTTGAATGCCAACGCCTGGATCCGCCACGGTTGAAACGCGTCATGGTCATATACCGGTCCTTCTGCATGGATGTGCACACCATGACACAGTTGATGCACATGCTTATGGAAAGTCGGTTCGAACCAAATTTCCCGAAGGGTGCAGCCGTTAAGCCATTGCGGCGCAAACGCCTGCATTTCGGCAATTACGTCGCGCGCGTTAATGTCCGGCGCGCCGAATATCTCCAGCGGACGGGTCGTTCCCCTGCCCTCTGACAAAGTTGCCCCTTCCAGCAGCACGGTACCCGCATAAGCGCGCGCCATGTTGATGTTTGCTGCATTGGGGCTTGGGTTGATCCATATCCGATCGGCAGGCCAGCCATATCCGGGTGCCGCGTCTGGTTCATAACCGGCCATTTCAATGACGCGGTAATCGACGTCGATCTTATAATGATCGATAAACCAATGACCGATCTCACCCAAAGTCATCCCGTGCCGCATGGGCATCGGGCCCGCGCCAACAAAACTCTCCCAACCCTTTTGCAGCGTCAGCCCTTCTACGGGGCGGCCCCCAGGGTTCGGGCGATCCAACACCCAAACGGCTTTGCCATGCGCGGCAGATGCCTCAAGCACATAAAGTAGCGTCGTAATAAACGTATAAATCCGGCAACCCAGGTCCTGAAGGTCGATCAGGATAACGTCAAAAGTCTCCATCGACTGGGTGGTAGGGCGGCGCACTTCGCCATAGAGGCTGAATATCGGGATACCGAGCAAAGGGTCGGTGAAGTCGGGTGACTCCATCATATTGTCTTGCTTGTCACCCCGAAGGCCATGTTGGGGGCCAAAGGCGGAGGTCACCTGAACATCGTCGAGCGCAGCCAGCGCATCCAATGTGTGCGTCAGGTCTGCTGTCACCGATGCTGGATGGGCCAGTAACGCGACACGTTTACCCGCCAATGGCTTGCGAAGTTCTGGCTCCGTCAGGAGGCGATCAATTCCAAATTTCATGCCGCGCTTCGTGCCTCCAGTTGCAGGGCAAAGCAATCCTTATGATGAAAATCCGCTTTCCCCGGCGGGTGCGCGAGTGCCCAATAAGCGGTACGTCCGTGCTTGTCCGCGATAACGGCGTTTAACCCGGCCATTACATCCACCGTCCGCAAAGATTCGGGCAGGTCCACTGTGACCGTCATTTCGAATATGCCCTCCCCCACCGTGCAATTTATGTGCGGTGGCGCGCAGGCAAGATCCGTCATGCCTTCACGGTATCCGGTAAAGGCATATGCCGCCCATTGTCCCGACGGCGCGAAGTTGAATTCGACATAGTTGCCTTCATCGGCGCCGCCGCAAAACAATTCAAAACATGTGTTTTTCCAAAGCTCGTCCGTGCGTTTCGGTTGCGTAACTTCAGGGAAGGGTATCTCGTCGATCAGCCCGTGCAGCGTGTATTTTATCTGCAAACGACCGCCTTCGGCGCGATCAACGTGCACGGTGATAGCCTCCACAAAGCCCTGTTCGCTCAGTGGATGACATTGCAGCACCGTTTCCGTCATCGAAATATTGGCCAATGTCGAAACTCCATGCTAGGCGCTAACGCGCTATGACTGCTTATAAATCTGATCTTCTTCGCCAGCTTGATGCACGCGGCTACATCCACCAAACAACCGACGCGGCGGCGCTTGATGCGCTTGCGTCCAAAGAGATTGTTCCGGGATATATCGGCTTCGATGCGACTGCGCCATCGCTTCATGTCGGAAATCTGGTGTCCATCATGTTGCTGCGCCGGTTGCAACAGGCTGGCCATAAGCCCGTCGTGGTTATGGGCGGCGGTACGACGCGTATTGGTGATCCGACTGGCAAAGACGAAGTTCGCAAGATGCTGACAGATGAAACCATCGAAGCCAACATATCGTCGATACGCACAGCGTTTGAGCAGTTTTTAACATTTGGTGATGGCCCGACCGACGCCGTGATGGTCAACAACCATGACTGGCTGGGTAAGCTTGGGTATATCGAACTTCTGCAAGAAGTTGGCACCCATTTTACCGTCAACCGGATGCTGACATTTGATTCGGTCAAGCTGCGGCTTGAGCGCGAGCAGCCCATGACCTTCCTCGAATTCAACTATATGATCCTGCAAGGATATGACTTCCGTCATCTCAGCAAGACGATGGGTGTCCGTTTGCAAATGGGCGGATCGGACCAGTGGGGTAACATCATCAATGGCATGGAATTGGCGCGCCGGATGGATGGTGCAGAGGTGTTCGGCCTGACAACGCCGCTTATCACCAAAGCCGATGGATCGAAAATGGGCAAGTCCGTATCTGGCGCGGTCTGGCTCAATCGCGAACAACTGCTTGATTATGATTATTGGCAGTTCTGGCGCAATAGCGACGACCGCGACGTCGGGAAGTTCCTGCGTCTTTTTACGGACTTGCCGCTAGACGAAATCGAACGCCTGGAATCGCTTGAGGGGTCGGAAATCAACATCGCCAAGATTGCACTGGCGAACGCGGCGACGGAATTGTGCCGTGGTGGCGAGGCATCTGCGCTTGCAGCTGAAACCGCACGAAAGACCTTTGAAGAGGGGACGTCCGGCGGGGATTTGCCGACGATTGACGTCAGCACAGAGATTTCGGTGATCGACGCGTTGGTGGCGCTAAATTTCGTGGCATCAAAAAAAGAAGCGCGCAGAATGATTCAAGGCGGTGGCGCACGGGTTGCCGATGCAGCTATTTCTGACGAAAATGCGGTGATTTCGGCACAGGCTGAGCCGGTCAAAATTTCTGCTGGCAAGAAAAAGCACGGCCTCATTCGCTTCGGATAAACGCATTGGTAAATTTGTGCAGCGTGATTTTACCAAATCTTTGGAACTTGGCGGTACGATGATCTTCTAACATCAATTACCGCACGAGGCCGCAAAATATGGCGCAAGCAGTTCCGAACTCTGATCTGGATTTCCGCATCGCGGCCCGTCACCGCGCGAACCACACGGTCATAGCCGAGAGCAGGTTGCGCGGCGACCAGTCAATCCACATCGTCAATATCTCCGCACAAGGCTTTATGATTGACGATAATCCTGGCTTCGAACGTGGCGAACGCGTCGAACTTCGGTTGCCCGTCATTGGCAGAATCGAAGCATTGGTTATCTGGACCGCTGAAAAGCGCGCCGGTTTTCAGTTTGAGCGTGTGTTACGCTTGCCCAATTTTCTTGGGCTGCTTGAAATCATCTCGCCGAAGCTGCGCTAACCGCCGCGTAGCGTAGCCACACCGGCATCTCGTTCAAACAGATATAACGCAACACGGGCAGCCTGCCCCCGCGGGCCATCAAGCCCGCCGTCGCGTTCAAGCAGAAGCCGCGCATCGTCAGCGGCAACGCCGATAAGTTCTCGCACTTGCTCCGGCGTGGCGACGCGAAATGGGCTGTCACCCGATTGACGCGTTCCCAGCAATTCGCCGGCGCCCCGCAACTTAAGATCTTCCTCGGCGATACGAAATCCGTCGTTGGTTTCGCGCAGAAGCGCAAGACGCGCGCGCGCTGTCTCACCAATTTGCGTCGTGCGCACCAGAACACAGACCGATTTTTCTGATCCGCGACCGACGCGGCCGCGAAGCTGATGCAATTGCGCAAGGCCAAAACGATCCGCGGCCTCTATCACCATCAGGCTGGCATTGGGGACATCGACGCCGACCTCGATAACGGTCGTCGCCACAAGCAACCGTGTCTCGCCCGCAACGAAGCGCTCCATAACAGCGTCTTTTTCTGCGCCCCGCATACGCCCGTGCACCAACGCAACCTGAGGTCCAAAGCGTAAGCCGAGCATTTCTGCGCGCTGTTCGGCGGCGGCAAGGTCGCTCTTGTCGCTCTCTTCAACCAACGGGCATACCCAGAAGGCCTGCTTGCCGGCAGCGAGATGGCGGGCAACGCCATCAATCAATTCAGCAAGCCTATCCTGCGACATGACGCGTGTTTCAACAGGCGTCCGACCGGGCGGAAGCTCATCAAGGATCGAACTGTCCATTTCACCATAGGCCGCAAGCGCGAGGCTACGCGGAATCGGTGTTGCCGTCATGACCAGCAGATGCGGAACGCCCCTGCCCTTGCGCGACAGCATGAGACGCTGGGAAACACCGAAACGATGCTGCTCGTCGATAACGGCAACGGCGAGCGACTTGTAGGTCACAGCCTCTTGGAAAATCGCATGCGTGCCGACGAGTATGTGAATCGAACCGTCAGCCAGCCCCATCAACGTTGCTTCGCGCAGGCTGCCTTTTTCGCGGCCCGTTAGGATTGCAATATTCACGGGCATCCCCGCCAACAGCTTTTGGAGGCCGGCATAATGCTGGCGCGCCAGGATTTCGGTTGGCGCCAACATTGCCGCCTGCATCCCCGACTCCACCGCACGCAGCAATGCCATGAGCGCAACCATCGTCTTGCCCGCGCCGACATCGCCTTGCAGCAAACGCAACATGGGCCGTGATTGCGCCAAGTCCCCCTCAATTTCGGCAATAGCGCGCTGCTGCGCACCGGTAAGCGCAAATGGCAGCTTCAACAGCGAGATTAACGAGCCATCACCCGCAACGGGTACGGCCGTACGTTTGTCCATCGCCGCGCGGATAAGCCGCATGGCGAGCTGATTGCTGAACAGTTCATCATAGGCCAACCTGTCGCGCACGGACTGGTCATCCCTGCGGTGCACAGTTCCCATCGCAGCCGCCCACTTGGACCAGTTCCGGCCAGCGACCAGAGTTGGCTCAATCCATTCGGCAAGGTCGGGCACATCCTGCAATGCGGCCCCCGCAAGTTGCCCCATGCGTTTGTTGGTCAGTCCATCGGAGAGCGGATAAATAGGCTCGGCAAGTCCAGGTGACGCATCGCTGTCGACGGGAACGACATGATCAGGGTGCACCATTTGCAATTCGTCGCCATAACGTTCGAGCTTGCCCGAAATGATCCGTTTCTCACCAACGGGCAGTTGCTTGCGCGCCCATCCACCGTTTAGGCCGAAAAAAGTGAGCGTCAGATAGTTTCCGGCGACATCCGCAACGAATATCCGCAACGGTGCGCGGGCGTTGATGCTGTTGCGGTGGTCCATGACCGTAACGGTAACAATGATGTTGCTGCCAACATCGGCGACATCCAGCAAGGAAACCGCCTTGCGATAGGTCCAGTTGGCGGGAAAATGATACAGCACATCCTTCACCCGCTCGAGCCCAAGGCGCTCGAGAGGCTTTGCCAGACCAGGGCCAACGCCCTTCATGGCGCGAACTTCTGCAAATAACGGATTGAGTATATCGGGACGCATGACTAGGGCCGCTTATAACCCGCAAATCATTTCACGCCACCAGCATAAAGGATGCGTTACATGGACGCTGACCCATATCGTCGCAAATTGCATTATCGTGCACATCACCGCGGCACACGCGAAGCGGACGCAATGGTCGGCGGCTTTTTCGACCAATGTTCGGCCGCATGGGGCGAAGTCGAATATGAATGGTTCGAACGCCTGATTGACGAGGAAGATGTCGACATCATGGCGTGGGCGCTTGGAACAGCGCCGCCCGATCCTGCCTTTGCAGGGCCATTGATGGATCAACTGATGCAGCTGAATTTCATCACGCTGCCTGAAGGGCTTAGCACCCAAAACCCATGATTGATTTGCAGCGGATCACAACCAGTCGCAACGCGCTGACGCTCGCGTCGGTGCCGCACGGTTTTGCGCCGCTTTTGCTTGCCGACCTTACACGCGCAGCCAAAGCACGTACGCTATACATAGCGCCTGATGAAGCCGCGATGCGCGCAATCGCCGACGCTGTGCCGTTTTTTGCGCCTGAACTTGAAATATTGATTCTGCCGGGATGGGATTGCCTGCCCTATGATCGCGCATCGCCCTCGGTTGCGGTCACGTCACAGCGCATGTCGACGTTGCAAGCGCTTCAGCAGCCCGCAAAAAAGAAACAGTTGGTGGTCACCACCATCGGTGCAGTCATCCAAAAATATGTCACACCCTTCCGCATTCGCCAAACGGGTGAGCGCGTGGCCGCTGGCCGCGAAATCAGCCGCGAACGGCTCGCGTCATTGCTGCAGTCGAACGGCTATTTCCGCGTAGATACCGTGGCCGACGCAGGCGAATTCGCGATCCGTGGAAGCATCGTCGACCTGTTTCCCGCCGGAAGCGAAGTCGGTCTTCGTCTCGATTTCTTCGGCGACGAAATCGAAAGCATCCGCCGTTTCAATCCGTCTGATCAGCGCAGCATCGACCAAGTCGAACATTTTGATATTTTGCCCGCGGTTGAAGCCCTTATGGACGAAGACGCGATTAAGCGTTTCCGTGTTGGCTACCGCGAACGCTTTGGCGTGACCGCGACAGGTGACCCGCTCTATCAGGCTGTCTCGGAAGGCCGCAGGCTTTCGGGTATGGATCATTGGTTACCGTTGTTCGAAGAGCGCATGGCAACGATCTTTGACCATGTCGGGGCCGACGCGCTTGTCATTCGCGACAGCGGTGCGATTGCAGCGGGCCAATCGCGGTTAGACTCCATCACCGACTATCACGAAAATCGCGTGAAGGCGCAGGCGGCCGAACCCGGCAGCTATCGCCCTTTGCCGCCCGAGATGCTCTATTTAAGTGACGGCGAGCTCGACCAACTTTTCGACGACAATGCCGCGCACCTGATTACAGCATTCGCACAACCCGACTCCGCCAGCGTAATTGATTTCGGCATCGCGGCAGCGCGCGATTTTGCGCCGGAGCGCACGCAGAAATCCAATGTCTACGAGGCCGTCGCCGCGCATCTGAAATCGCTGCACAGCAAAAAGACCAAAACCATCATCGCGAGCTATTCCATTGGCGCACGCGAGCGGTTGAAGGGGTTGCTGACCGATCATGGTGCGCCGTCCATCGTCGATGCGGACGGCTGGCAGCAAGCATTGGGCGTAGCCGCCGGGCGGACGGCAATGGTTGTGTTGCCACTGGATCATGGCTTTTCAACGCCGGACATAGCGGTCTTAAGCGAACAGGACATGCTGGGCGACCGGCTCGTGCGCAGGCAAAAGCGCCGTAAATCGGCCGATGCCTTTATGGCGGAACTTGCTGCGCTGACGCCGGGCGATCTGGTGGTGCATCAGGACCATGGTATTGGCCGTTATGAAGGGCTGATTTCGATACCCGTGGGCAACAGTCCCCATGATTGCGTTGCCCTTACCTATTCGGGCGGAGACAAGCTTTATGTCCCCGTTGAGAATATCGACGTTCTGTCACGTTATGGGTCCGACAGCGAGCATGTGTCACTCGACAAGCTGGGCGGTGAGGCTTGGCAGCGGCGCAAGTCGAAGCTGAAAGAACGCATCCGCGCAATCGCGGGCGAATTGCTTAAAACCGCGGCCGAACGTGCCCTTCGTCCGGGCGCCATTATTGAAGTTGACGGTCCTGCTTATGCCGGCTTTGTCGACCGTTTCCCTTATGAGGAAACCGAAGATCAGCTGCGCGTGATTGAAGAAGTGCTTCAGGATTTGTCCGCGGGCAAACCCATGGACCGGCTCGTGTGCGGCGATGTCGGGTTTGGAAAAACCGAAGTCGCCATGCGCGCGGTATTTGCAGCGGCAATGGCGGGTCTTCAGGTCGCAGTCATTGCGCCGACGACATTGCTGGCGCGGCAGCATTATTCGAATTTCGCCGAACGTTTCCGTGACCTCCCCTTAAAACTCGGGCGGCTTTCACGGCTCGTGCCAACCGCCGAAGCCACACAAACGCGTAAAGGCTTGGCTGATGGAACTTTGGACATCGTGATTGGGACGCACGCCGTTCTTGCAAAGTCGCTTGCGTTCAAACGGCTTGGCTTGGTCATTGTGGACGAAGAACAACGGTTCGGCGTCAACCATAAGGAGCAGTTGAAAGCGCTGAAGACCGACGTGCATATGCTGACGCTGACGGCCACACCGATCCCGCGGACGTTGCAGATGGCCATGTCTGGCCTGCGCGAACTGTCCGTCATCCAGACGCCCCCTGTCGACCGTCTGGCAGTGCGTACCTACGTTATGCCATGGGACCCCGTGGTGCTGCGGGAAGCATTGCTGCGCGAACATTATCGTGGGGGACAAAGCTTCTTTGTCGTGCCGCGCATAACCGATCTTACCGAGATTGAGGAATATCTGCGGACCGAAGTACCTGAAGTGAAATATGTCACCGCGCACGGGCAGATGTCACCGACGCAGGTCGAAGAACGCATGGGCGCTTTCTATGAAAAGCGCTACGATGTCCTTTTGTCGACGACGATTGTCGAAAGCGGATTGGACATACCGAGCGCCAACACCTTGATCATCCACCGCGCCGACCGCTTTGGCCTTGCCCAATTGTATCAGCTGCGCGGTCGCGTCGGGCGTTCGAAAACCCGTGCATATGCCTATCTGACGCACGAACCGAACCGCGTACTGACCGAAACGGCTGAAAAGCGCCTCAAGGTCCTTGGTGATCTCGATAGCCTCGGCGCCGGGTTCCAACTTGCGAGCCACGATCTCGACATTCGCGGTGCGGGCAACTTGGTGGGCGATGAACAGTCCGGCCATATCAAAGAGGTCGGCTTTGAATTGTACCAATCGATGCTCGAAGAGGCGATCTTGGAAGCGCGTGCGGGCGCGCATGGCCTCGCGAAACCACGCGGCAGCTTCTCGCCGCAAATCACCATCGATGCGCCAATCCTTATTCCCGAAGATTATGTCCCCGATCTGTCGGTCCGCATGGCGCTCTATCGCCGTTTGAACGATCTCGAAGAAGGTCAGGACATCGAAGGATTCGCCGCGGAAATGACGGATCGCTTCGGCCCGATACCAGAGCCAACGCAGAACCTGCTGAAGCTTATCCAGATCAAACAAAATGCGCTCGTTGCGCAGGTTGCAAAAATAGAGGTGGGCGCCCGTGGTACGTTGGTCAGTTTCCATCAGGACACACCGCCCAACGTCACAGGGTTGTTGGCCTATGTCGACAAATTGGGCGAGACCGCAAAGCTGCGTCCGGACAGCAAGTTGGTTATCAACCGCATATGGGGAGATCCCGCAGCGCGGCTCAATGGTTGCTTGCAGCTGTCGCGCGGCCTAGCAAATCTTGCTCGTAAGGCAGGCTAAATCAGCTCTAACGCCATTGCTTTGAACGCTTCGGGGTTCAATGGCGGTGCGCGCAAATAGCCCTGAAAAAAATCGCAGCCTTCGGCCTTCAACATTTCGAGTTCTTCTGCCCTTTCAACACCTTCCGCGATAATCAAAAGGCCCAACGCCTTTGCCATGGCGATAATCGCACGCAAGATGATCCGGTCTTTGCTCCCGCCAGCGATATCCGGGGTCATGCCTTTGTCGATTTTGAGATAGTCGAGCGGCAGCGCCTTAAGATAGGCGAGGCTGGAATAACCCGTGCCAAAGTCGTCAACCGCAATGCGCACCCCGTTGCTGCGCAGCAATGCAAGCTGTCCCGCCGCGAGTTGCAAGTCACGGACAAGGCTTTCTTCCGTCAGCTCTAATGTCAGCCGATTGGAGTCAAAGCCTGCACTGCCAAGTAACTGAAGTAAGCGTGTGCCATAATTATCGGTCATTTCCTCAGCACCCAGATTCACCGCCAGGCGCAGATGTCCAAATGCTTTCGGCCATTGTGCGGCAATAGCGATCGCTTCCTGCTGGATATGATAGGACAGCTCCTCACGAAGATCGCAGCGATCAGCCGACGCAAACAAGTCCGCTGCGCTGACTTCGCCAAGCTCTGGATGGAACATACGCCCCAGCGCTTCTGCACCGACAAGATCTCCCGACGCCACGTCAAATTGCGGCTGCAGCACGAT
Organism: Sphingomonadaceae bacterium PASS1; assembly: GCA_002255985.1. Classification (GTDB taxonomy): domain Bacteria; phylum Pseudomonadota; class Alphaproteobacteria; order Sphingomonadales; family Sphingomonadaceae; genus Sphingorhabdus_B. The sequence goes on along the minus strand of NKIR01000011.1, from coordinate 6,619 downwards.
AGCGATTTGCCCTTGTGCCAATGCTGACCGTGTCGCCGCATCAAGTTGGGACCTGTCAGGCGCCCCCGGCACCGCCGTGCTATCAGCAACCGCAAAGCGTGTGCCCTTGCGTTCATAAGCCTTTGCAAGCGTCTGAGAAGCGCGATCTGCCAGTTGCTGGCGGCTTTCCCTTGGTTGGGATAGAGCAATCGCCACACGGGCGTTCACGTGCAACGACATGGAAGCATCGCCCAAGTCCGCCGACACCATGTCCAAAAGCGTTTGCGCGGCATGCTCTGCTTGCCCGCCGGCATGGTTACCCTTCACCACCAGCATGAATTCGCGGCCTGAGAGCTTTGCCATTAAGCACACTGGCGAGAGCTGTTGCGCCGCAAATGCACGGAGGCGTTCACCCACCCGGCGGATAACCTTGTCACCTGCGCCGCGCCCCAACCGGTCATTTATCTGTTTGAGGTCTTTGATGCCCAGCATCAGCATCGTCGTTGGATAGCTAGACTGTCCAGCCAACCATTCCCGGACTTCGCGGGCACGGTGCATCGGCAACCGATTGCGCGATTTCGATTTATCAGCGGTTATAGATAGGCTGCTCACGTAGCGACCATAGCAGCTTAAAACTTGCTGAAACCTTTCGGCAAATTAATTCAGCTTGGTAGCGCAAGCTTTTCGGCTTACATCGCAAAAATGATCGACGGATTTGGACGCAGTATCGACTATTTACGGATATCGGTGACCGACCGTTGCAATTTCCGTTGCACATATTGCATGCCCGAAATGCAGAGCTTTTTGCCGCATCCCGAGTTGCTCAGCTATGACGAAATCACAACGCTGACCGCGCGGTTTGTTGACCATGGCATTCGCAAAATTCGCCTGACAGGTGGCGAGCCGCTGGTGCGCCGTGACATTGCCGTTCTTATCAACGTCCTTGGGCAGCATGTGAAAAGCGGCACCCTTGAAGAGTTGACGATGACGACCAACGGTAGCCGGTTGGAACAATTCGCGCCCATCCTTGCGAGCGCTGGTATGAAGCGTATCAATGTAAGCTTGGATACGCTCGATCCGGATCAGTTTAAGACGATCAGCCGCGGGGGAGACCTCGAAACGGTATTGAAGGGCATTCACGCTGCGAAAGCCAATGGCCTCGCCATCAAAATCAATATGGTTGCCCTAAAGGGCGAAAATGAAAACGCGCTGATGCCCATGGTGGCGTTTTGCGCGGAGCATGGTTTTGATCTCACCCTTATTGAGACCATGCCGCTTGGAGCGGGCGTATCGGAACGCGAGGCGCAATATATCTCGCTCGACGCCTTCACTGTGCCCATCCGCCAACATTATGACCTGCATCCGCTGGCGCATAAAAGCGCGGGCCCTGCCCGATATTGGCGGGTGGAACCATTGGGGCTACGCCTGGGCCTTATCACGCCAATGAGCCAGAATTTCTGCGACCATTGCAACCGCATACGCCTTACCACCGATGGCAAAATCTATATGTGCCTTGGGTCGGAACTGCACGTCGATTTGCGCAAAGCATTGCGCGAAGGCGTGCCTTCCGACGTCGACCATTTGCTACAGACGGCTTTGCGGCTTAAACCCCAACGCCATGAATTCGAAAACCAATTCGCACAGCCTGACTTGAGGTTGAAGCGACATATGAATGCAACAGGTGGATGACCAAATATACGCAACTTGCGATAATATCGTCAGCGACGCCGCAGGCACGCGAGGCCGAAGCGCAACTTCGCGCGGTCCATGATTTTGTTTCGCTGGATAACGCCGACGCCGTAATCGTCCTTGGCGGCGATGGCCACATGCTGCAGGTCCTGCATCAATTGTTGGAAAGCCGCCGTGATATTCCAGCCTACGGAATGAACTTGGGCACAATTGGCTTCCTGATGAATAACTGGAACCTGCATGACCTGCACAGCCGGCTGCAGCGTGCAAAATCCTTCTCCGTTCGGCCCCTGACGGCAAATATTACAACAATCAGCGGTCAGAGGTTTACATTGCCCGCGATCAACGAAGTGTCGTTGCTGCGTGAAACGAGGCAGGCGGCCAAGCTGGAGATATCTGTCAATGGCCGGGCGGTGATTCCCGAACTTATCAGTGACGGCATATTGGTATCAACGCCCGCTGGTTCGACAGCCTATAATCTGTCAGCCAACGGCCCCATCTTGCCGCTCGATTCGTCGTTGCTGGCGCTGACGCCCATCAGTCCATTCCGGCCCCGCCGTTGGAAGGGCGCCATTCTTCCTGACCGCTATGTCATCAAAATCAACATTTTGGAGGCAAGCAAACGCCCCGTCAGCGCGGTTGCCGACCAACGTGAAATCCGCGACATTGCTCAAGTAGAAGTGGCGTTAGACCGCAATAGATCACTCACGCTTTTGTTCGATCCCGAACATGCACTGGATGATCGCATTGCAATGGAACAATTTATTGTCTGAACTGGCAATGGGCGCTTGCCAAATGCGAAAAAGCGCTGCTATAGGCGCGCCTCTGCCCGGGCATATCGGGCTGTTCCCTGGTAGCTCAGTGGTAGAGCAGTTGACTGTTAATCAATTGGTCGGGGGTTCGAATCCCTCCCGGGGAGCCATTTATGCCAATCAACGCGTTGATAAATAGGCATATTCTTTATTGAATAATGTCTGGTGTACACTTTGGATACGCTTTTGCCAAGCCAAGGTCCTATCGCCTATTCTGGCTGATGAAACCCACAGTTCCTTTTTCCATGCTGTTTTGCGCACTCGTTTAGCGGCGTTTTATTTGCACCGATGCGCCTTCCAGTACCGTCCCCACCTCAGTGCCCATCCACCTTTGACCATACCGCAGGATATGTCGCCACCCACCGGGGAAATACACCATGCTGCCGTCCGGTTGCCACCAGCTCCACCTTCCGATCTACAGGTCATTTTAGGACCTCTTACCAAAATGTGCCCCTGGCTGGACTTGCCAATTGGTTTTCCAATCAGTCTTACCAGTGCATCTCGCGCATCAACAGCGCTAGCCTCTGGGCAAGGATGGTTCTTACTACAAGATCCATCCATCTCACGCGCAGCGATGCCAGAAAGCCTTATATGAGGCCCCTCACCGCACCAGATAGGGCCATCTCCGTCCCAGACCCTGGTCGGGGTGCACGCAAAGGTCTGGCCTGATGGAACAATTGAGACCGTGGCAAGAAAAAGGAACGTGCTAAGCATATTGTGCGGCTCCTGCGGTGCTAGGTGTGAATAGCCCCTAGATTTCTGAACGCCTTGATGGCACGACCCGATAGTTCCTGCGTCATGCCATTTTTTGCACGCGGTGACCGTGCAGCGGGCGCATTCTTCGAACGCCGATAGTGTCAGAGCTGAATAGTATGCTCGACAGGCAACTCATCACTCTCGGGACCCATAAAAAACTTTCGCTCGTTCCGGATAGGGTCGACCACTAATCCGACTGAGTGTCTTTGATTGAAAAATGATCGTTGGGTGTGACGATCTGTTCCGCTGAAAAAAGCGCCGAGGTTCGGATGGCTGTGATACCAGCCTATAACGTATTGCCCCGCAGCGCCTTGCTCCCGCGCTGCATTCCAGACATCAGCGGCCATTTCCAAAGATACGTTGGTCGATGAGAAGGTACTGGATTGGATGACTTTCTCAACAGTGACGAAAAAATCAGACGGGCAATCTACGTCTTGAAAAACTCTACCCAAGAGCAAACCACCCATTTCCACATTACGCTTCTTAAGATGCTCAATGATATCTTTCATGATAGTTTTTTGCAAAACGATCACCGGCCTTGAACGGAACTTCGTGAGAACATTAAGGCACTCAAGAAAGCCCAATGAGTGGAAACCAGCATCTACACTTTCAGGCGTAAAATCGGGCTTTTTCTCCGTCCAGCGCATTAGGATTGTATCCTGAACCCAGTTGAGCATTTTGGGCACTTAACATCTAACGTTTTGCCAGATGGGACAGACAAGGCCGATGCACACTGAGGACACTTGATTATAGACTTAGCAGGCTCTGAGGCAATGGGCTTCCAGCTGATGCCTCCCGGTTTCTCTGTGGAATTAAAATCCATCCTATCTGTGGGAAAGGCACTGCGATTCTGCGCTAATGCTTTTTTATACCAAGATGCCGCACTTGAGTTTGCTGGAGGGTTCAAATCTATGACATTTGGATCATAGGTTATAATTTGGATTACCCTCTTGGCGAGAAGATCTAAGCCGAATGAAGGCATCCATTTCTGGCCAAGGCATATCTTGCCCGAAGTGTATATATTGGGGTGAATGATTGGCGTAGTGACTGTTACGCTTGGCTCAACGAACGGATAACGTGCGGGTAATGAGATTACGCACTTGGTGACCGTCCCCACCTCTTGCGGGTATCGCTCTGAAGACGCAACTTTTAGGTTGAAGTGCAACTCGACTTCGGAAGGCGGCGTTCCATTGACGCGAGCAACTTTCACCCGCCCTTTTGAGTCTTGCTCCATTTTTTCTAGTTTTTGTATATCCTGCATTCGCCTTTGGTCATGCGCATTCATTGATCAGCATCCTGCAACCAACACCGGTTGGACTTCAAGCACTTGCCCATTCTGCACAAGGTCGTCGCTGAGAGATTGTGAGGGCGAAATTGCTTTGCCGGACGATGTGTTGACAAGGGTATAGTCTGTGTCGGACGGGAGGGCCCAATTATCTACGGCTGCTTGGATTATGTCACCGCCAACACTTGTTCTGGCCATTGTGATCTCTGCTTTGCGAGTTTGATCGGCGGTTCTGATGATCACAGTCACTTCACTCATATCTCTTCCTTTATGAATTCAAGAACTAATGTGCAATTATCGACGTTTGCCATAACGAACTTGCATGGCATGGGTATGCCTCCAGCGGCCCCGATAAGTTCCTCTGCAGTGAAACTATCTCGGATGTCAAGATCGACTGCCCCGGGATCATCAGAGACCTGCGCAGGGAAATCGCTGTCAAATTCAGAGGCTTTACGAAACACTGATGTGTAAGTTTCGCCTATCCTATAGCCGACTAAAATCGGATCACTTGCAATAATCTGTATTGCACGATCTAAGCCTTGCGTCTCATCTGAAATTATGGGTTGAGCAGCGAATGTGTTCACCTTGTTTTCGATCCGCGAGCAGCAAGCGCATTCGGCATTCTTGTCCATTGTTATCTTGCTGGATGTGCCGTTTATAGTATCTACGAAGATCCTAGATGCCTCTTTGGCTCCACCTTCGATTGCAAGACGCAGACCCTCGGAACACGCAAAACTTGCGGCAATGGATGATGTAACTATCGTTGTCGGTATCTTCTTTTCGATGAATGAAACCTTCTTAAGGTGTCCGCAGGAATATCTCTGAGAAAGCCTTTGGTAAACGCTATGAGGAAGGTGACATTCGTAGCATGCGACATTCGACCCTGCGCCAAGCGGGAACACCTCTACCACACACGCTCTGCTGTCGATCCCGACATTGATAAGGTCCACACCAGCAAGCCTACATAGCAGATTGCTCCTGATGCGAGCTTCGAAGTTATCGACACAACAATAGACAGCATCAAAATGCTTGATTTGAGAAAGAGACAAATCATCCCAGAAATCGCCATACGTGAAAGTGATATGGACGTTAGGATCGAGCTGCCTTGCTCGCTCGCATGCCACCTGAGCCTTAGGCTGTCCGACGTCCTCCTCACGGAATAAGACGCTTCTGGTGAGATTGTGTATCTCAATAAGATCGAAATCACATACGTGGATTTGCCCTACCCCAAGCAGAACCAAGCTTTTAATAACCTCGTTTCCGACCGCGCCAGCACCAATCACAATTGCCTTCGATTGACTGACCATGGCTTGGTCAAACCAATCGATCATATCGTGGCGAAGATAACGTCCGGTCATTTTGGCTCTCTGAGTTTGTCATATGCTGAGTTGATTATTTTCAGCATTTCCTCGTTGTGTTTGGCCATAAATGCATCTGCTCTATCAGGATGGTAAGCCTTGATTAGCCCGAGATAAGAACGCCTTATGTCAGCATTATTAGCACCGACTTCTACACCCAAAACCTCATGGGGAGAGAGTGCGGCAAATATCTCCAAACGACTTTGGAACCCACTATCCAGATTTTTCCATCTCACCGGCGTATCTCCAAAATCATACTGCGCTGGGTTATGATAATTTGAGGACCAAAACTTGGATGGTTCACGAGCAGACCACGAACCCTTACGGTTGAACCCGAAAGGCCTTTGATAAACGAAGGCCCGCCAACCGCTCCTACGCTGCCCTTGAAGAATACCAATTTCAGGCCTTTAGCCCAAATAGCATTCTCAAACATAACGGCATAATCTTTACCACGGCGGCTCACTTTCACACTGTTAACAGCGCCTTCGAATGTTACCACTCTGTTGAAATGTGATCTGAAATTCGCTAAAGTTATGACTTCAGGATTGTAGTCGCGCCCGCCGGCTACACCCTGCTGCCCAGCCGTAATCGAAACAATAGAACTGGACCCACATGCTACGCATTGGGAGCTATTCTCCTGCCGAAGAACTTGGTAGCTTTCAGAGTGATAATAGACCTTGCACGATCTGCATTGATACAACCCGAGTGCCCTACTCAGCACCTGGCCTGTGAAAGCGTCG